>NZ_JACHZP010000005.1:0-554630 GCF_014193605.1 Rhizobium sp. BK312
TGACAAATTGCTAAAGCAATTTGCTCGGATGACGCAAGCCGAAACGCGGCTTGCTACTCGCGACAAACCGCAACGCGGTTTGCGCTGGTGACGCGGGGTGGAGCAGCCCGGTAGCTCGTCAGGCTCATAACCTGAAGGCCGCAGGTTCAAATCCTGCCCCCGCAACCAATCTTCCATCTCCAAAACCACTATCGCGGGCGCAAAGACCCAAATCGCCGAGGAGCTTTTTGCGCTTGGCCGCCCTATGCAGTTCGCCGGATGCCAGCTTCTCCGTAACCGGTGTTCTGCCTCCACATTGTCCTCGTCTTTCTAATCTGTGATCGCTTTTCCATGGGCGAGCAACGGGAGTTTCTCCATGGAGACTACATTGGAGGTTCTCACGACCAGGAGGCCTGGACGTGAGGTTCACCGGCGCTGGCCGGATGACGTCAAGGCGCAGATCGTTTCGGAGAGCCTTCGGCCCGGCGCAATGGTGAGTGAGGTCGCGGAGCGACACGGCCTGAAGCCGAACCACCTGTCCACCTGGCGGACGATGGCGCGGAAAGGCAAGCTTGTACTCCCTGCACCCGTGGATACGGTAGAGTTCGCAGCCGTCATCGTCGATCCACCCGTTGCGGAACCGCCGATCAAAAAATCCAGCCGTCCAGAGATTATCATTGGCGGTCTCACGATCCGTTTGGAAGAAGGCGCGTCTGCCGCCCGCATCGCCGCTGTCGCGCGTGCCTGCGCGGTTCCGGCATGATCTTTCCATCGAACCGGGTTCGGATCATGGTGGCCACTAAGCCCGTCGACTTCCGCAAGGGCCACGATGGACTGGCGGCATTGGTCAAGAGCGAACTGCACAAGGACCCTTTTACAGGGACGGTCTTCGTATTCCGGTCACGGAAAGCAGACCGGCTGAAGCTGATCTATTGGGACGGTAGCGGACTGGTGATGGCCTACAAGCGGCTGGAAGAGCACATCTTCACCTGGCCGGGCGTCAGGGACGGCCTGATGACCTTGGCCCACGCACAGTTCGAGGCGTTGTTTGCAGGCCTCGACTGGCGTCGTGTGCGTTCCGTGGAAGCGAGACCGCCGGACGCCATCGAATAGATGCGGCACGATGACTCGGGCGGTAAATTCCGACGGCGAAGCGACGTTGGTTTTGATAGACTTCGGTCATGTTGGACGCCGCCGATCTTCCAGACGATATTGCTGCGCTGAAGGCCATGCTGATCGCGGCGCAAGCGCGTGAATGTCGCAAGGATGACCGGATCGAGCGGCTGGAGAAGCTGGTCGCGGCTTTCAAGCAGGCGGCCTTCGGCCGCAAATCCGAGAAGGCCGATCCTGAACAATTCGATCTCGCACTGGAAGACCTGGAAACGGCCATTGCTGCCGTCCATGCCGAAGACGAAGCCGATAGCCCCTCTGGGAAGCCGCAGCCCAAGCCCCGTGCCGTCAATCGCGGCTCTCTGCCCGCTCATCTTCCTCGTGTCGAGGAGATCATCGAACCGGAAAGCCTGATCTGCGCCTGCGGCGGCGGCCTGCATTGCATCGGCGAGGACGTCTCCGAGCGGCTGGATGTCATCCCGGTGCAATTCCGTGTCATCGTTACTCGTCGTCCTAAATATGCTTGCCGCTCCTGCACCGACGGTGTCGTTCAGGCCCCGGCTCCGGCACGCCTGATCCAAGCGGGCCTGCCGACGGAAGCGACCATTGCCCATGTCCTGGTCTCCAAATATGCCGATCATCTACCGCTCTATCGGCAGGCCCAGATCATGAGCCGCCAGGGCATCGATCTCGACCGCTCCACGCTTGCCGACTGGGTCGGTCGGGCAGCGTTCGAATTGCGCCCCGTCTTCGACGCACTGATTGCCGACCTGAAGCGGTCGACCAAGCTCTTCATGGACGAGACCCGTGCGCCAGTGCTCGATCCCGGCACGCGCAAGACCAAGACCGGCTACTTTTGGGCGCTCGCGCGGGATGATCGTCGTTGGGGCGGCGGTGATCCACCAGGTGTGGCCTTCAGCTATGCTCCCGGTCGCGGGGGCGTTCATGCCGAACGGATATTGCAGGGCTTCTCCGGCATCCTGCAGGTCGATGGCTATGCCGGATACAACAGGTTGATCGCACCTGAGCGTGTCGGCCCGGACATTCGGCTTGCCTATTGTTGGGCACACGCCCGTCGCAAGCTTGTGGAGATCACCCGCAACGGCTCAGCACCCATCGCCGCCGACGGCGTCAAACGGATCGGTGAACTGTATCGGATCGAGGGCGAATTGCGCGGCCTTGATCCCGAGGCTCGCCTTGTCGGACGGCAGGAACGATCATCGCCGCTGGTCACAGACATGCAGGCCTGGCTCGCCCGTCACCGTGCCCGTGTCGCGACGAAGTCCCCACTCGGCGAAGCCTTGGCCTACATCGCCAAATACTGGGATGGTCTGAAGCTCTTCCTGACCGACGGCCGCATCGAGATCGACAACAACAGCGTCGAGCGGACCATTAGACCGATTGCCCTCAATCGGAAGAACGCCCTCTTTGCGGGCCACGATGCGGGAGCCGAGAATTGGGCGACCGTCGCCTCCCTCATCGAGACCTGCAAACTCAATGCTGTCGAACCGCTGACCTACCTGACCGCTACGCTCACCGCCATCGTCAACGGTCACAGGCAAAGCCGGATCGATGAACTGCTGCCGTGGAATTACGCGCAGCGAACACACGGCTGAGGTCTACTGTCGGCCCATTACGGGCACCGCTCCTACCTGCCCAGCAGAACTCGCGCGTTCTTTAACGTCTCATCGAGACGTATGCGGTGTTTCCCTTGTCCGATCTTGTTGCGATATTCCGCGATGGAAACTTTAACAATGTCTGCGGCGTAAAGCGGTATCTTTCCGCGAGGAACCTCGAACGACACAACAAGTTGGTCGTCGCATAGCAGTGTGAAGAGGTCCTCGCCCTGTTCGGGTATCTCGTTCAGGATATGAAAGACGGAGCCATCTATGCCGAGCGATTGAACAAGCTCTAAAAGAGCAGCGTCCCGTTGGAATTTCGCAGGCTGAAGCCTTCTATATCCTTCAAAACGATTTGTGAGGCGGGAGGGCATGAGGACGTCCGGTTAAGTGGGCAGTCTTTCAGTAAACCGTGGCAAGTAGTCCTGCAATCACCGTAGTTGGCGCATTGTTGCAATCTCTATCGCGCGGTAGTGCTCGAAACGAGCCAACGCTCTTGGTCAATGTGCGAGGGAGACAGCGCTTACGCTTCTCCATCAGGTCAAAGGGACCGGCAGCGGGAGCTTCGGGCGCAGCACAGGCCGAGCGACGGCCGGACCGGGACGACGTCGCTCCCATGCTGCTCCATTGGTCGATCGTCGGGCATCTTGATGCCGGTAGGCATGGCATCTGGAAAGGCTCGAGCATGCGCTCGTTGAGAAACCGAACGCCCAGGGCTTCGATGCACGGGCGTCGTACGAGCCCTTCGATGGTGTCGTCGAGAAGTATAACGACGCCGGTTGGGGGGTCCAGAGACGGCGTTTCCATCTAAGGAAACTTTTTCCCCGGTTACATCATCAAGCGCCGTTTGGTTTTGAATCGGATGTCTCGAAAGCTCGGCCGTGAGTCCTGTCTTTTCGCTGGCGAGCAGCAATCACCGAGATGCGATGACAGCCGAGCCATGACTGGCTTTTGCCGCCCGGCAGGCCGACGTTCTGCCGCGCGGCTATTTCCACGTCGTCTTCACCCTGCCGCAGCAGATCGCCGCCAATCCCAATTGTGCCAGACAAACCACCCTTCGTTCAATCCAGCTTCAATGAGATCCGATCCGCGGTGAGTGCGGTTGCTCACCTGTCGCCTATGTTTCGCGCTCTGGTCGACTGTGAAGTGAATCTTGAGCGACATCAGCGGGCTTGATGAGAGGTTTCCGTCAGGTCCCAGTAACGGTCGGAATGCGCGGCGCCGTCTCGTTCTGCTGGACGCGAGCTGCCACGGCGACCGTTAGCGCTTGCGCCAGGCACATCGGCGCCGCGAGCGAGCGCGAAAAGGTATAGTCATGCTCGGGCACGGCAAACAGGATCTTCGCCGATTTGGCGAGCGGGGAAAGCGTGCTGTCGGAAATGGCGATGATCGGCACACCGGACTTTGCCGCCTCCTCGACGATGTTGACGACTTCTGTCGCGTAGAAGCGGAAAGAGACGGCAATGAGGATATCCTCCATCCGCATCGTACGCGCCATATGTGTGGCCAGCCCGCCGCCCGGATCCAGCAGGATGCAGCGCTTACCAAGCATGGTCAGGATATAGCGCAGCAGATCAACGACCGGCGAGGAACGCAACTGACCGATCAGGTAGACCGTCTCGGCCCCTTCGATCGCATCCGCTGCGATTGCGAGGTCCTCAGCGCTGATGCGCTCCAGCAATTCTTGCAGGGAGGCGATGTCGCGCACCACGAGATCGTGCAGGAAACCATATTCGGACCGATCCTCGCGGTTCTGCAATTCGTCTCCGAGCGCTCGCACTCTGGCTTCGAAGCCCGGCGCGGCTGTCGTTAGACGTCTCTGGAACAGGAGCTGGAGTTCCTTGAAACCGTTATAGCCGAGCGCCTGTGCGAAACGCACGAAACTCGATGCGTGCATGCCGCAGCGCTCGGCAATCGTGTTGACCGATTGCACCGCGACTTCATTCGGATTCTGTGTGAGATAGACCGAAATCCGCTGGTAGGTCTTGCTCATCTGAGCATGACGTTCATGGATCAGACGGATCAGCTCTTCATAGTCCTTGGGGGCATCGTCTGATTGCGTCTGGTGCTTCATGGCCGGATCTTGCAATAATTACTGCAAAACGCAAACAAAATGAATGGACGCATTGGATTGCCCAGGCTGGCGATGAGGATTTTCGGAGACATCAAGTTCCTCATGAGCGGGTGGTCGTCCGGAGGAAAACCGGACGCCGGAAAGCAGGGTGGCGGCGCGGCTCCGTCAGGCGAGAACGCTCATCCACTGACGCGTGGATGACGAGCGTTGGATCGTCTCGACCAGTTGCTGAATGCGCGAACCGGCGGCAAATCCGAAGGGTTCGGGGATTTCGCCGGCGATCGCACGCATATAGCCCTCGATCTCGATTGCTTTCAGGTCGTTGAAGCCGAGCTGATGCCCTGGAGCGACGCAGAAATGGCCATAGGGAGGATGGTCGGGTGCGGCCTCGATCCTGCGGAAGCCACGCCGGCCTGCCGGATCCGCGTTCGAATAGAAATGCAGCTCGTTGAAGCGCTCCTGCGTGAATGCCAGCGCGCCCTTCGTGCCGTAGACCTCGAAATCATGCTGCATCTTGCGGCCGGTGGCGATCCAGTTGCCCTCGATGGAGCCCTGTGCGCCGTTGGCAAAGCGCACGAAGGCGCGTCCGACGTCATCGACTTCCACCTTGCGTGTGCCGCCCCTGCCGTCGGGTCGCTCGCTGATCATGGTGATGCAGTCGCCCATGACTTCACTGATCGGGCCGAGCAGGAATTCAGCAGTTGCAAGCGCATGGCTGCCGATGTCGGCCAGCGCTCCGCCGCCTGCAGGATCGTGGCGGAAGGTGAAGGGGCAGGACGCATCCGCCATATAGTCTTCGGCGTGAAGCCCGCGATAGCCGTGGATCTCGCCCAGTTCGCCGGCAGCGATCATTTCACGGGCAAGGCGCAGCATCGGATTGCACAGATAGTTGAAGCCGACCTGCGTCTTGACGCCTTTCGCCTCCGCAGCCAAGGCCATCTCGCGTGCGTCAGCGGAAAGCGGTGCCAGCGGCTTCTCGCAATAGACATGCTTGCCGGCGGCAATGGCGGCGAGGGCCATCTCCTTGTGCAGCGCATTCGGCGCGGTGATGTCGATGATATCGATCTCGGGGTTGGACACCAACGTCCGCCAGTCGGCGCTGGCATGAGCGAAGCCGAAATCGCCTGCTGCGCGGGCGGCCGCCTCTTCGGTGATATCGGCGACGGTGTGCATCTCCAGCCGGTAAGGCAGGTCGAAGACCTTTTGCGCGGAAGCAAAGCCGAAGACGTGGGCCTTGCCCATGAAGCCGGTGCCGATCAGGCCGACACGGAGGAGGGGTTTTTTAGACACGTGCGAAATCCGGGTTGACGACAAGCTGCGGGTCGATGGTGCCCGCGAGGAAATTGACGGAATTCTCAATCGCGGCGATGGCCATGCGCTCGCCGCATTCGGCCGTCAGCCCGGCGATATGGGGCGACAGGATGACGTTGAGATGGGCAAAGAGCGGAGAACCATTCGCTGGCGGCTCGTCATCGAACACGTCCACGCCGGCGGCACCCACCTGGCCGGAGGCGAGCGCGTCGGCCAGCGCTTGTTCACAGACGACGCCGCCGCGCGCGGTGTTGACGAGGACGACCCCCCGCCTCATGCGGGCGATTTCGGCTGCGCCGATCGCAGGACTGTCGGCTTTCGGGATATGGACCGAGATGCAGTCGGCCCATCCTAGTCCCTCGTCAAGCGGTACGGGCCTGACCGGTCCCTCGGGCCAGCCAACCTTTTCCAGGAAGGGATCATAGGCGCGGATTTGCATCCCGAACCCGGACGCCATGCGCGACAGATGACGCCCGATCCGGCCATAACCGATGATCAACAGGTTCTTGCCCGAGATCTCCTGCTGCTCGAGCCTGTTTCGCCAGCCCCATTGGCCCGGTTCGCGCACGGCCCGATCGGCGAGCAGCACGCGTTTTGCTCCGGCGAGGAGTTGCATCATGGCATGCTCGGCGACCGACACGGAGTTCACGTCGCCGACAATCGTCAAAGCGATCCCGCGCCTGTTGAGCGCGGGAAGGTCGACCGAGTCGTAGCCCACACCATGACGCGAAACGACCTTCAGCCGCTCCGCCTGGGCAATCGTCGCCGCCGACAGCGGCTGCGTGCGGATCACCAGCGCGTCGGCCTTCGCAATCAGCGGCGCGTAGGACGGTTCGGAGACCTCCTCGATATAATCCACGGTAAAGCCTCGTGTCTCAAGGTCGCGCAGCAGGGCTTCGCCAGAGGGGTGGAGTTTCCCGGCGGCCAGAAGGTGCGGCATCAATATGCTCCTTTGGTGGCCTGGATGAGGGCTGAGCCAGTCAGGTCGCGCCATGTTTTGACCGAGGCGGCAGCAGCAGCGGCCAGAAGGCGGCTGTCACCCGAAACGGTGGTGAGATCGAAGCCCCAGCCGATCGCGCGAGCGGCGTAGTCCGGCGTGCCGCAATGCAGGCAGGCACGGATGCCATTCGCCTTGCAGGCCGCGAGAATGCGCTTGATGAGGTCGATCATTTCCGGCTCTTCGCGGTCGAAGCCGGGCGGCAGTCGGCCCTCTTGCGTGCCGAGGGTCAGATCGGCGGGGCCGACATAAATCCCGTCGAGGCCGGGCGTCGCGGCGATGGCATCCAGATTGTCGATGCCCTGCTGCGTCTCAATCATTGCCAGCGCTAGAATCTCGTCGTTTGCGGCAAGTCCGTAGGTGCCATATGCGAAGGCCGCGCGCGTCGGGCCGAAGCTGCGCTGTCCCTGCGGCGGGTAGCGTAGATAGCTGACGAATTCCGCCGCCTCCTCTGCCGAGTTCACCATCGGGCAGATGATGCCTTGCGCGCCGGCGTCGAGCGCCTTCATGATGATCCCGGGCTCGCGCCACGGCACACGCGCCATCGGCGTGACGCCTGAAGCGCGCATGGCCTGAAACATCGGCAGCACGGAAGAATAGTCGAGGGCGCCGTGCTGGATATCGATGGTCACTGAGTCATAGCCCTGCGCGGCCATGATCTCTGCGGTGAAGGAGTTGCCGATCGACAGCCAGCCGTTGATGGCCGGCCTGCCTTCGGACCATTGCTGTTTGAGCTTGTTGGTGAACATGGCCGCGTCCTCAGAATACGATCTGGGCGAGCTTGGTATCGAGATAGTCATCTATTCCCTCGATGCCTCCCTCTCTGCCCATGCCCGAATGGTTGGTGCCGCCGAAGGGCGCTTCGGAAGCCGCCAAAGCAAAGCTGTTGATGCCGACCATGCCCGATTTCAGAGCCGCCACCGTGCGCCTGACGCGATCGGGCG
The DNA here is from genome assembly GCF_014193605.1 of Rhizobium sp. BK312. Taxonomy (NCBI): domain Bacteria; kingdom Pseudomonadati; phylum Pseudomonadota; class Alphaproteobacteria; order Hyphomicrobiales; family Rhizobiaceae; genus Rhizobium; species Rhizobium sp. BK312. The sequence continues at coordinate 8,035 of NZ_JACHZP010000005.1, forward strand.
AGCGGGTGAAGGCATAGGCGGAAAGGCCCATTTCCGAGGCGTTGGCGCGGGTCAGCACTTCGTCTTCGGTTGAAAACCGGGTGATCGCGGCGATCGGTCCGAAATTCTCCTCTGCGAAGACCTTCATGTCGTCTGTGACGCCGACGAGAATGGTCGGTTCGAAGAAGAAGCCGCTATTGATATGGGCAGGACGCTTGCCGCCATGGGCAATCGTCGCGCCGGCGCGGACGGCGTCCTGAACGATGGCCTCGATCTCCTGCAGGCGGCCGGCATTGATCAGCGGTCCCATGCCGGTCTCGGGGTCGAGCCCGTCGCCGAGTTTGATTTTGGCCGTGCGCGCGATGAAACCATCAACAAAGGCGTCGTGCAGACTGTCGTGGACGAAGATCCGGTCGGGCGTGACGCATACCTGGCCGCAATTGGCGAATTTCGTCGGCACGGTCAGATCCAGCGTCGTCTGCAGATCGGCGTCGTCATAGACGATCAGTGGGGCATTGCCGCCGAGCTCCATCGACACCTTCTTCACCGTATCGGCAGCGTCTCGGATCATCTGCTGGCCGACACGGGTCGAGCCGGTCAGCGACACCTTGCGCACGCGGCTGTCGGCCATGATTGGCGCATAGGTATTGCCCGTCGAGCCGACGACGAGGTTGATGGCGCCGTCAGGCAGGTTGGCCGCCCTGAGGCAGTCGACCATCACCATCGCCACGCCCGGCGTCTGAGACGAAGGCCGCAGCACCACCGGGCATCCGGCCGCAAGGGCGGGCGCCAGCTTGCGCGCCGGCAGGGCCGCCGGGAAGTTCCAGGCCGTAAAGGCGCCGACGATGCCGACGGGCTCGCGGCTGACCTCGAAGCGCCCGCCGGGCACGCGGCTGTCGATGATGCGGCCATAGATACGGCGCGCCTCCTCGGCAAACCAGCGAAACTGATCGCAGGCGAGCCCCCATTCGCGGCCGGCCTGCGCAAGCGGCTTGCCGGTCTCGGCGGAGATCATTCTTGCGGCCTCGTCGGCGCGACGGACCATCTCGTCGGCGGCCTTGTGCAGCGCACCGGCCCTGGCGAAGCCGCCCATCGCGCGCAGTTTTGGCAGGGCGGTCGCGGCGGCATCGAGCGCCGAGCGGGTGTCCTCGACAGTCGCGAGGGGCACGGTGCCCAGCGCTCTTTCAGTAACAGGAGAGATGATCTCCCCCGTAACGGTGCCGGCTACCCAGCGACCGTTTATGAAAAGTCCGAATTGTTCGTACATGGTTCACCCGATTTCGCTGGTGTTTACGGTTCGCCCTTTGGCGATTGAGCGGATTGCCGCTTCGGCGAGGATCAGGGCCTGGCGGCCGTCTTCGAAATTAACCGCAGGCGGCGTTTTCTGTTCGACTGCATCGACGAAGGCGCCGATCTCTGCGGCAAATGCGTCGCCATAGCGCTCGATGAAGAAATTCATCAGCGGTGCGCCTTGATCGGTATGGCAGTCGGTATAGAGGCGCAGATTGTTGAGCGGGTGGTTTTCTGAAATCGCCATGCCGCCGCTGCCAAACGCCTCCACGCGCTGGTCATAGCCGTAGACTGCACGTCGGGAGTTGTTGATGATCGCTTGCTTCCCCGATGCGGTTTTCAGCACCACGGTCACCGTGTCGTAGTCGTTGCAGCGCTCCATCAGCGCCGGATCGACGAGGCGCGAACCCGTCGCGGAGACCTCGGTCACTTTTTCGTCGAGAATGAACCGCGCCAGATCGAAGTCGTGGATCGTCATGTCGCGGAAGATGCCGCCTGAGACTTCGATATAGGCATCGGGCGCCATGCCGGGATCACGCGAGGTGATGATGACCTGATGTAGCTCGCCGATCTCACGCGTCTTGACGGCCTGGCGCAATGCGCTGTGTCCGGCGTCGAAGCGGCGTACGAAGCCGAGCATGACCGGTACGCCGCTCCCCGCAATTCTTGTTGCGCAGGCATTGACGCGATCGAGCGACAAGTCGATCGGCTTTTCGCACAGGACTGGTTTTTTGGCCGCCACGGCCTGTTCGATCAGGTCCGCATGCGTGGCGGTCGACGTCGCGATCAACACGGCATCGATGTCAGCGGATGCGAACACCTCATCGGCCGAATCGAAGCGCCGAACGCCTAGTTTCTCCGATATTTCCACGGCTGCCGGCATATGCACATCGAAGACGCCCGCAAGCGTCGCGCGTGGATGGGCCGCGATGTTTTCCGCATGCATGCGACCAATGCGGCCGACGCCAAGCACTGCAATTTTCAGCATTCAAATTCCTCCCGAGGTGTTATGCAATAATCATTGCAAACTGTTATTTTTGTCAATATGTATTCCGGAACAACGCAACATTCCCATCCGCAGGAGGAGGCGAGATGACCCGCAAGACTGTGCGCCTGACCATGGCTCAGGCTCTTGTCCGTTACCTTTGCAATCAGTTCACCGAGATCGAGGGCGAGCGCGTACCGCTCTTTGCCGGCGTCTTTGCGATCTTTGGTCACGGTAACGTCACCTGCCTGTCCGAGGCGCTGGAAACCGTGCAGGACACGCTGCCGACATGGCGCGGCCAGAACGAACAGTCGATGGCGCTCGCCGCCATCGGCTTTGCCAAGGCCAAGCGCCGCCGCCAGATCATGGTGGCGGCAACGTCGATCGGACCGGGTGCGCTCAATATGGTGACCGCCGCGGGCGTCGCCATGGCCAATCGCCTGCCGGTGCTGCTGCTTGCGGGCGATACTTTCGCCAGCCGCCTGCCCGATCCTGTGCTGCAGCAGGTCGAGCACTTCGGTGACCCGACGATTACCGCAAACGATGCCTTCAAGTCGGTCGTGCGCTATTGGGACCGGATCGTGCTGCCGGAACAGATCCTGCAATCGCTGCCGCAGGCGGTCGCAACGATGCTTGACCCGGCGGATTGCGGCCCGGCTTTCATAGGTTTGGCACAGGATATCCAGGAAGTCGCCTTCGACTACCCGGAAGTGTTTTTCGAACCGAAGGTCTGGAAGATTCCGCGCCCGCGCCCCGACCGCGATACGGTAATCGCGGCGGTCGAACTGCTGAGGACCGCGAAGCGTCCGCTGATCATTTCCGGCGGCGGCGTGCGCTATTCGCTGGCCGAGGAGACGGTCGCCGAATTTGCCGCGAAACGCGGAATCCCTATTGTCGAAACCATCGCCGGCAAGGGTGCACTGACTCATGACCATCCGGTGCATGCCGGGCCGATCGGCATTGTGGGCTCTACCTCCGCCAATGCGCTCGCGAAAGACGCGGACGTGATCCTGGCGATCGGCACGCGCCTGCAGGACTTCACCACTGGATCGTGGACGGCCTTTTCCCAAGAGGCGCAGTTCATCTCGATCAATGCGGCGCGCTTCGATGCGGTCAAGCATCGGTCCCTGTCCGTCGTCGGCGATGCGCTGGAAACCGTGGCCGAGCTCGATGCCGCACTCGGCGACTATAAGGCCGAGGCGGGCCTGATGCCACGCGCCAAGGCGCTGTTTGCCGAATGGGATAAGCTCCTTGACGAGCATCAATTCCCGACCAATGCATCGGTTCCCTCCTATGCGCAGGTCGTCGGTGTGTTGAACAAGGTCGCCCGCCCGGAGGACACGCTGATCTCGGCCGCCGGCGGCACGCCCGGCGAGGTGGTCAAGGGCTGGCGGGTCAAGAACCCCAACACCTTCGATTGCGAATTCGGCTTTTCCTGCATGGGCTACGAGATCTCCGCCGGCTGGGGCTGCGCCATGGCGCAAGAAGGTCCCGGTGGCACGGGCGGCACGCCGATCGTCATGCTCGGCGACGGCACATACATGATGATGAACTCGGACATCTATTCGGCAGCGCTGACGGGACACAAGCTGATCATCGTCGTCTGCGACAATGGCGGCTTTGCTGTCATCAACCGCCTGCAGCAAGCCAAGGGCGTTCCCGGGTTCAACAATCTCCTCACCGATTCCCGCGTGCAGAACCGGGAAAATCCACTCCACGTCGATTTCGTCAAACATGCGGAAGCGATGGGCGCAAAGGCCCGCAAGGCCGAAAGCCTTGCCGACCTCGAGGGCGCAATGAAATGGGCTCAGGGCAATGACGGCGTGACCGTGATCTCGATCGTTTCGGATGCCTGGAAGTGGGTGCCGGGCGATGCCGACTGGGACGTCGGCGTTCCGAGCGTATCGAGCTTTGAAACCGTCCGCGCTGCCCGCGCGGCACAAGAGAAAATCCGCGAAGCGCAGCGTTTGGGTGTTTGATATGAAGGCAAGACTGGGGATTGCTCCGATTGCATGGTGGAACGACGACCTTGCGGAGCTCTCGGATGACGTCAGCCTGGACGAGTGCCTGCGGCAGGCTTCCGAGGCCGGCTTCACCGGCATGGAAACGGGCCGCCGGTTTCCGATGGACATGAAGGAACTGGGGCCGATCCTGTCCCGCTTTGGAATTTCCGTCTGCGGCGGCTGGTTCTCCGGCCTGCTGCTCGACGGCGACATCGAGGCCGAGAAGGAGCGCATCGCGCAGCAGATGGCGTTCTTCATCGCGGCGGGCGCCCCCTGCATCGTCTATGGCGAAACTGCGCGCTCCATCCAGGGCATCCGCTCCGCACCGCTTTCGACGAAGCCGAAGCTCTCCGAGACGGAGATGGCGGCCTATGGCCGCAGGATTTCGGATTTCGCCGACTGGTGCGCCAGGCAGGGCATGCCGATTTCCTACCACCATCACATGGCGGCGGCGGTCGAGACGGAGGCAGAACTAGACCTGCTGATGCAGCACTCTTCGGTGCCGCTGTTGTTCGATGCGGGCCACATGGCTTTTGCCGGCGGCGACGTCATGCGGGTCATCGAGAACCATCACAACCGGATCACCCACGTTCACACCAAGGACATCCGCCGTGGGGTTGTGGATGGGCTGGACTGCAGCAGGGAAAGCTTCCTCGACGCGGTCATCAAGGGCGCCTTCACCGTACCGGGCGATGGCAGCCTCGATTTCGAGGCAATCGTCAAGGCGCTGGCCGCGAAGGGCTACGAGGGCTGGTTCGTGGTCGAAGCCGAACAGGATCCGGTCAAGAACCCACCACTCGCGATGGCTCGCAAGGGGCACAAGGAATTGCTGCGCGTCATGGACGCCGCTGGTTATGAGGTCGTGAAATGAATCGTATCGATGGAAAGATCGCCGTCATCACCGGCGGCACGCAGGGGCTGGGTGCAGCGATCGCTCGAACTTTTGCGCAAGCCGGCGCGGCAGGCCTTGTGATCGTTGGACGCGACGGCGCCAAGGGCGCGAAGGTGGCGGATCAGATCACGGCCGAGCACGGGACCCCGGTGCTGGTCGTGGCAGCCGATCTCAGCGACATCTCAGACGTGCGACGTGTGCTGGCCGAAACGGACGAACGGTTCGGCCGGGTGGATATCCTGGTCAATGCCGCCGCGCTGACCGATCGGGGCAATCTGCTGAACACTACGCCTGACCTTTTCGACCGGATCTTTGCCGTGAACGTGCGCGCGCCGTTCTTCCTGATGCAAGACGCTGTGCAGATCATGATCCGGGAAGGGATCGAGGGAACGATCGTCAACATCGGTTCGGCCTCGGAGCACGCTGGCCAGCCGTTCATCGCACCCTACTGCGCTTCGAAAGGCGCGCTTGCGACGCTGACGCGCAATTCCGGCTTCGCCCTGATGCGCAACCGGATCCGGGTCAACCAGCTCGACATCGGCTGGATGAACTCCGACCACGAGCGCGCCCTGCAGGCGGCGGAAACCGGAGATCCGCAAGCGATCGACCGGGCCGCAGCGCAACTGCCTTTCGGACGCCTGCTCGATCCGGCCGAGGTCGCACTTGCCGTGCTCTGGGCGGCTTCCGGCGATAGCGGGATGATGACGGGATCGGTGATTCACTACGATCAGTCTGTCTGGGGCGGCTATGACGGCCAGGCTCCGGCACCTGCCAAGCGGCTCGGGGAGTAAGCGATGCGCACGATCAAGGGACCAGGCGTTTTTCTCGCTCAGTTCGCGGCCGACGACGCACCCTACAATTCCTTGCCGAGCCTTGCGAAATGGGCAGCGGACAAGGGCTTCAAGGGCGTGCAGATCCCGACCTGGGATACGCGTCTCATCGATATGAAGAAGGCGGCGACAAGCGATGCCTATTGCGACGAACTGAAGGGCATGCTGGCCGACCACGGGCTTGAGATTACCGAATTCGCCTCGCATATCACCGGGCAACTGGTGGCGGTGCATCCGGCTCATGACACGATCATGGACAGTTTCGCACCGGAACATGTGCGCAGCAATCCGGCCGGACGGCGGGCCTGGGCCGAGGAGCAGTTGCGCTTTGCCGCCCGCGCCTCGCAACGGCTCGGGATCGACCGGCATGTGACGTTTTCCGGCGCGCTGCTGTGGCCCTATCTCTATCCCTATCCGCAATGGCCGGAGGGGCTGGTCGAGGAGGGGTTCGAAGAACTTGCCAAACGCTGGACGCCGATCCTCAACGATTTCGACGCGCATGGCGTGGATGTCTGCTACGAGATCCACCCCTGTGAAGACCTGCACGACGGCCATAGCTGGGAAATGTTCCTCGATAAGGTGGGCGAGCATCCGCGCGCTAACCTAATGTACGATCCGTCGCATTTCGTGCTGCAGGCGCTCGATTATCTCGCCTTCATCGACCACTACCATGAACGCATCAGGACCTTCCATGTAAAGGACGCCGAGTTCCGCCCCGACGGCAAGTCAGGCGCCTATGGCGGCTACCAGCCGTGGTCGAAGCGGGCTGGGCGCTTTCGCAGCCCCGGCGATGGGCAGGTCGATTTCGGCGCGATTTTCACGAAACTCACCACCTACGGCTTCGATGGCTGGGCCGTGCTCGAATGGGAATGCTTCGTGAAAAACCCGGAAGACGGCGCGGCCGAAGGCGCGCGTTTCATCGCGGATCATATCATCCGGGTCTCGGACCGGGCTTTCGACGATTTCGTGAAATCCGGCGCCAATCGCAGCGCTAACCGGGCGATGCTCGGACTGGAGGGCAAATGAGCGCTCAACGACCCTTGCGTCTTGGCATGGTGGGTGGCGGGCAGGGTGCCTATATCGGCAACATCCACCGCCTCGCCTCGCGGCTCGATGGGCAATGGCAGCTCGTGGCCGGTGCCTTCGACGTGGACCCCGAGCGCGGCCGCGAATTCGCGATCGGGCAGGGCCTAGATCCCTCGCGCAGTTATGGCTCTTATCAGGATCTCATCTCAGGTGAGGTCGGGCGCGCGGACCGCGTCGATGCGGTGGCGATCTGCACGCCGAATTTCACCCACTATCCGATCGCCAAGGCGCTGATCGAGGCGGGTTTCGATGTGATCTGCGAGAAGCCGCTGACGGCGACGCTGGAAGACGCCGTGGCGCTCGAAAAACTCGCCCGCGAATCCGGCCGCTTTGTCGGTGTGACCTATACCTATTCGGGCTATCCGATGGTGCATGAGGCGCGCGTGCGCGTTGCGCGTGGTGAGATCGGCGCAGTGCGGTCCGTGCAGGTCGAATATCCGCTCGAATGGATGGCGACCGCGATCGAGCAGAAGGGCAACGCACAGGCGGCATGGCGTACCGACCCGAAGAAGAACGGCCGGGGTGGTTCGATAGGCGATATCGGTACCCATGCCTATCATCTGGCAGGTTTCGTGACGGGGCTCAAGTTGGACTCGCTCACCGCCGATCTCGCGACCTTTGTCGAGGGCCGGGCGCTGGACGACAACGCCCATGTGATGATGCGCTATCAGGGCGGTGCGCGAGGCCTGTTGTGGTCTTCGCAGGTCGCTTTGGGGAACTCGAACGGCGTGCGGTTGCGCGTCTTCGGCTCCAGCGGGTCGTTTCAGTGGTTCCAGGAACAGCCGAACGAATTGATCTATGCGCCATTGGAAGGCCGCGTCCAGATCATCAAGCGCGGCGCCGATGACTTGTCGGAAGACGCGAAGGTCCGCAGCCGGACCCCGCCAGGCCATCCGGAAGGTTATCTGGAAGCCTTCGCGAACCTCTATGCAGGCTTCGCCGAAGCGATCCGCGCACAGAAGGAAAAGCGCGAGCCAGGTGTGGTCGGCCGGAATGTGCCGCTCGCCTATGACGGCTTGAAGGGCGTCGCCTTCGTTGAGGCTGTGGTCGATAGCGCAGAAGCAACGATCCAACCATGGATTCGGCCGGTCGCGGTCTGATGGACCGCGTCGCCGCCGGCGACAATGTCCCTTGGAGGACGATCCATTGAAGGGTCGCCTTTTCAAAGACCGCAATTATAGCGCGTATGAAGAAGGATTTGCGAATGAGGTGGTTCCGTCGATACCCCGTTCAGATTGTCTCTTATCCATCGCGCCGCCGAGGTCAGCTCACCGGCAAAGTCGTGCGATATGACGTAATCCATGCTGCCCGATTCCAGCAACGCGCGGGAATGGTTGGAGAGTTCGTGCCCGACGAACACGGTCTCCTGAGCCTTGCCTATGTGTTCGAGAGCCTTGGCAACGCCGCGATTGGCGCCGGCGACATTGTAGATCGCCGCCGGATGGCCATTCGCCTCGAAGTATCGAAGCAGCTGCTCACACGTGTTATCGGGCCGCTCGTCGGAGATCACGCGCTCTTCAATCCTGAGATGCGGGAAGTCCGAGCGGAGGACCCTGCGGAACCCCATTTCACGTTCCTGCTGGCAGCGGAAGGGAACGCTCATCACGATCAGGATGCTGTTGCGCTCTTTCGGCAGGGCATTGCCGATCAAAAGCGCAGCGACGCTTCCGGCCGCATACTGATCGTTGCCGACGAAGGCGCTCCGACGCGAACTCGGCAAATCGGTCGTCAGGCAAACTACGGGAATCCCGGCTGTTCGCAGTTTGCGGATGGCGCGGTTGACGGCGGGATGTTCTCTCGCGATGACCACAACGCCGTCGGCGTCGCCACCCTCCTGCTCGATGTTCCGCGCAAAAGCGATGGGGTCGAGTTCGCTCGTCGGCACGTAGAGGCCCTCGATCTTGATGCCCGGAAGCGTCCGATTCACGTCGGTCACGGCGCCCGCCATCGCCGCGTTGAAGGTTTCGCCGGACTCGCAGAAGAGACGAATCTGCAAGGGCACGTCCCTGTCCGAGTTTTCGTTTCGGAGCTTCTCCAACGCAGCGAGAATGCGCGCTCTGGTTTTATCGCGTACCCCGCTTCGGTTGTTGAGAACCCTATCGACCGTCGCCACGCCAACGCCCGCGAGATGGGCGATTTCGTGGACCGTCGGACCTTTCCAGGTACCGTTATAGGGGCGCTTGCTCAAGGCTGTCTCCATTCGTGATGTAAATGCCATCATATGACAGAAGAACTTGGCACACAAGTTCTGAATTTCTAACTGGTTAGCTTCAATTTATACAATGCGGCAGAACTGATGGTAATGCCATCATAAAATGAGCTTAAAAGCCCTTGAGTGATGGAAAAGCAATCCAGATAATCGCACCGTCCAACTGAGGAGGAGGAACTCATGAAACTCAAAAATTGGATTGTGCTTTCGAGCTTGCTGGTTGCAACCGCATTGAGCAGCGCAAGCAACGCTCAGGATAGTGGCAAGCAATATCGTTTCGTCATGGTCTCTCATATCGGGTCCAACGATCCGAACATGAACTGGCTGACGACGTCGCTGAAGGAGTTCGAGAAGCGGTATCCGAACGTCAAGACCGAGTATATTTCAACCAACAACTATTCGGTCCAGGAGCACGTTCGTCTTCTCGAACAGGCGATCGCCACCCATCCCGATGGTATCGCCGTGCCGATCGTCAGCTCCGACGCTTTCGAAGCGCCCTTGCGCAAGGCAATCGAGGAAGGCATCCCGGTTGTCGCCTTCAACATTCCCGACAGTCGGCCCGTAGGCGAGCGCATTCCCTACCTGACCTATGTCGGCGGCGATGAATACCTCACAGGCAAGAAGCTTGGCGAATATGCCATCGAACAGGCGAAGGAAGGCAAAGTTCCAATGCCGAAGCATGTCGTATGCGCCAGCCACGATTCCGCTCACCAGGGTCTGAAGGCACGCTGCAAAGGCATGCAGGACGCCATGGCGACGGTTGGTGCCAAGTTCGACGAATTGTTCATCGGCGCAGAGCCGGCGACGGCGCGCAACACACTGCAATCCTTCCTGCAGGCCAATCCGGACACCAACTACATCTTTACGGTTGCCGGCTGGTCTGCGCCCTGGGCCTGGGGTGTCGCCAACGACATGAAGCTCGATCCCGACGTCGACGACAAGGGCATGACAATCCTCACGGTCGACGAAGGTCCAGTCTCAATCGAAGGCGTGCGCGCGGGACATATCCTCGCGACCAATAGCCAGGGCTTTTGGCTGCAGGGCTACGCGCCGATGGAATGGCTCCTTTGGAACAAGGAGTTCGGATATGCGCCTCAGAGCGACATCCTGACCGGCCCGATCATCATCGACAAGGACAACGCCGATCAGTGGGCGAAGCAGGTTCGGGGCGTGTTCGGCGACAAGGCCTACAACGAACAGAACACCTGGTAGGAGTTCCTCCCGAAGCCGGGCAGCCGAGCCTCTTGAAGGCTCGGCTGCCTTCCTTCGATTGCGCCTCAAGCGCAGTTCTAATCAGCGAGTCCAAGTCTCATGAAGCATCTTCTGCGAAACCAGGGCCTCGGCGCAATCGTCGGTGTCGTCGTCATGTTTGCCGTCTTCACGGGGATCGATTTCTCGGGTTGGTGGACCGTTCAGACAGTATCGAACGTCACCCAATTCACGGCGATCCTTGCCTTCGTGGCCATGGGTCAGGCTCTGATCATCATCACCAGGGAGATCGACCTTTCGGTCGGTTCGGTCTATGGCCTCACCGGGGTCGCCTTTATCACCATGGAGCCGGCGCTCGGCGTGCCCGGCTCCCTTGTCCTGGCGCTGGTCATTGCGGCGGCGGCAGGCCTCGTCCAGGGTATCGCGGTCGTCAAGGGACAATTGCCATCGATGATCGTCACGCTCGGTGGTCTCTTTACGGCGCGCGGCATCATCTATGTATGGACCGGCGGCTCGGTCCATAATTTCTCGCCTGATGCGCGCAGCCATCCGCTGACGCTGCTTTTGGGCGGCAGCCTCTTCGGCGTCGAAGCTGCGATCTACTGGCTGATCCTGGTCGCTGCGGTTCTTGCCCTTGTGTTATGGCTGACACCGTTCGGTAACCGCCTTTTGGCGACGGGCGGCAGCCGGGAGAGCGCGGAATCGCGCGGCGTCCAGACCGATCGCATCAAGATCGCAACGTTCATCCTCTGCTCCCTGCTGGCGGGCTTCGCCGGCATCTTGACCCTGTGCAACCAGCCGCAAACCCACGTAACGCTCGGCGAAAACATGGAGCTCGAAGCGATCGCCGCCGCCGTCATCGGCGGCTGCCTCTTGACCGGCGGACGCGGCTCTATCCTTGGCGCCATTCTCGGAGCGCTCATCGTCGTCAGCCTGCGCTACGAACTGATCGCGCTCGGCGCGCCATCATCCTGGTACATCACCTTCGTCGGCGCCGTGCTCATCATCGCAATCATCTTCAACCAGAAACTGGCCCGCTTCCTCGGGCACAGTGTTTGATGCGGGAGGACGCTCAAATGACAAACAATCACCCGCTCATTCAGGTCAAGAACCTCGACCTTTATTTCGGCGCCTTCCATGCCCTGAAAAATGTCTCGGTCGACTTTCATGCCGGCGAACTGGTCGGTCTGGTCGGCGACAACGGCGCCGGCAAGACGACGCTGATCCGCGTTCTCTGCGGGATCCATGCTCCGACATCCGGAGAGGTCTTTTTCGACGGCAAGAAAGTCGAGAAGTTTCACCCCAAGCTTGCCATCGACCAGGGAATCGAGACGATCCAGCAATCCGTCGGGCTTTGCGATAACCTGTCGATTGCACGCAATTTCTACCTTGGCCGAGAACCCGTCAAACGCATCCTCGGCATCCCCTTTCTCGACTTCGGCAAGATGCGCGAAAAATCCGCCCGAGTCATTCGGCAGTTCGGCCTGCGCGAGAATGTCTCCGCCGATGACGAGGTGGAGCGGCTCTCCGGTGGCGAGCGTCAGTCGGTCAAGATCGGTCGCGCCGTCGAGTTCAAGAACCGCGTCATCATCATGGACGAGCCGACCAACCATCTGTCGGTGCGAGAGCGCGAGCATGTCAACGAGATTGCCGTGCAGCTCAAGGAGCAGGGTCTGCTCGTCATCTATATCACCCACGACATCTTCCAGGTCCACAAGCTCGCCGACCGCATCGTCATCATGGAAAACGGCGAAAAGGTCGCTGACGCATCCACGGATGCCATGACCGCCGAAGCGCTTGAGGACGTCATCCGCCAGGGCGGCCGCGTCGTTGAAAAGAAGGAGGTGGTCTGATGGCACTGTCGGCCGCCAAACCGCTCATTCGGCGTCATACGGAGCTTGGCATTTTTCTGATCGGCCTCGTTCTGGTCGTCATTTTCGCCGCCACCTCGGACGGCAACTGGGCCAATCTCTACAATATCGGGACGATCCTGCAGGTCACGGCAACCCTGGGGCTGATGAGCCTTGGCGTCGCGCTGGTGATTGGAACCGGGGAGATCGATATCTCGGTCGGATCGACGTTCGGGATGGGCGCGCTCGCCTATCTCTGGCTTGCGGCGCGGGTCGATCCATCGGTCGCCGTCATGGCCGCGATACTGGTTGGGTCGGCGATTGGCCTGATCAACGGGCTGCTCGTTACGCGGACCGGTACGCCATCCCTCATTATCACGCTCGGTACGCTGATGATCTTCCGCGGCATCGCCATCGCGTTAACGGAAGGATTCTCGTTCTCCATTCCCTATGCGGCGCGCAAGGGCTGGACCTACGTCGTGCTCGGCGGGGGTGACTTCCTCAACTTCAACACAGCCTTCTACTGGCTAATGGTGGTGCTCGTCGTTCTCTGGGTGATGTTGAAGGCGATGCCGTTCGGTAACCGGCTTCTCGCCGTCGGCGGCTCGGCCGAGAGCGCTCATTCCCGCGGCGTCCGGGTGGATCGTATCAAACTATCCGCCTTCGTCCTGTGTGGCATGCTCGCCGCCTTCGGCGGAGCGCTGGAAGCCGGCAAGCTCGGCTTCGCGGATGGCTCGATGGGGCGGCTCATGGAACTCCAGGCGATCGCTTCGTGCGTGCTGGGCGGCTGTTTGCTTGCCGGCGGGCGCATTTCCCTGATCGGCGCACTGATGGGCGCATTCGTGCTCTCTTCCATCCAGTCCTATCTCGTCGTCATGGGTGTGCAGCCGCAGTGGTTCATCCTGATATTGGGGGTGATCGTGGTGCTCGCAGCCTACGGCGACCGGTCCCTCCGCCAATGGGCTCTCAAGAAATAAGGATATCGGAATGTCAGTCAGAATAGCGATCATCGGTGCCGGCATCATGGGGGCGGACCATGCCCGGATTGTCGCCGAAGATCTGCCGGGAGCAACCTTGCAGGTGGTCTGCGATGCCGCGCCGGAGCGCGCCCGAAAGATAGCGGACGAATGCGGTGCTGCCGATATCGCCTCCGATCCTGTCGAAACCATAAGGCGAGGCGATGTCGATGCCATCTTGATCGCGAGCCCCGACGAAACGCATGCGCCGCTGTCGCTCGCCGCGATCGAGGCCGGAAAGCCGGCCCTGTGCGAGAAGCCACTGTCACAGAGCGCGAAGGAGTGCCTGGTCGTGATCGAGGCGGAGGTGTCGCGCGGCCGCCAGTTCGTTCAACTCGGCTTCATGCGCCGCTTTGATCCGTCCTATCGCGATATGAAAGCGGGGCTTGACGATGGCGCGCTCGGCCATGCGATCATGATGCACAACTTCCACCGCAACGTCGAAGCGCCGGCGAATTTTACCGGGCAGATGGCGATCACCAACTCCGCACCCCACGAGTTGGATGTCGCGCGCTTTGTGCTGGGCGCCGACTACACGGCAATTTCGGTCTTTCAGCCGGCCGGCATTAATGCATCGAGGACGGGAGCGCCGGTGTTCATGGTCCTCGAAACCGACAAGGGCCAGCTTGTGAACATCGAAATCAACAACAATGCGGCCTATGGCTATGACGTGCGCGGCGAACTCGTCGGCGAGAAGGGATCGATCTTCCTCAATGCCCCGGTCTATATCCGCCAGAACGGTCAACTGATGGCGTACGAGCGTTATGCAACCGATTGGCGTCCTCGTTTCGCGGAAGCCTATCGGCTGCAGAACAAGGCGTTCCTGAACTTCGTTCGAACCGGCGTATTTCCGGCTATCGCTTCCGATGCCTGGGACGGCTATTGCGCCTCTCTTGCCGCGGAAGCTGGCGTCGAGGCGCTCCGGAAGGGTGGGCGCGTCACAATCGCAAAGATGGACAAGCCGTCTCTCTACCACTGACAAAAGAGGATCCACTCATGAAACTCGGCTTCGTCTCCGACAGCCTCGGCGGCATGTCCTTTGAAGCGCTTCTCGACAACGCCGTCCGACTTGGTGTCTCGGGTGTCGAGGTCAATACAGGCGGCTGGTCGACCGCGCCGCATTTCGATCTGCAGTCGATGAAGGCGAGCGCCGATTCGCGCCGCGACTTCGCCAAAGCGTTCGAAAATCGCGGTCTGGAGATTATCGCCCTCAACGCCAACGGCAACCCCTTGCATCCCACCCAGCCGGAGCAGGGCGAATGCCTGAAGGACACGATCCGTATCGCTGGCGACATGGGAATCAAGACGGTGTGCGCCATGTCCGGCCTGCCCGCCGGCCGTGAAGGCGATCTGATGCCAAATTGGGTCGTCTCCTCATGGCCGCCGGAAACGCAGGCCATCCTCCGCTATCAGTGGGAGGAAAAGCTTCTGCCGTTCTGGACGGAGATCGCCGCCCTCGCGAGAGAAAACGGTGTCGCACGCATCGCACTGGAATTGCATGGCAACCAGTATGTCTACAACGTGCCATCGCTTCTGAAACTGCGCGCCGCCGTCGGTCCGGTCATTGGCGCAAACCTCGATCCATCGCATCTGTTCTGGATGGGCGCCGATCCGCTTGTCGCGGCCTTGGCTCTGGGTGAGGCCGTATATCACGTGCATGCTAAGGACACGATGCTGAACGGTCCTGTTCAGGCGACGACGTCGCTTCTCGAAAACGGCTCATTGATGGACATCCCGGCCCGTAGCTGGTCTTACATCACGCTCGGCTTCGGTCATGGCGAGGAATGGTGGCGCCAATTCTGCTATCACCTGAAGATGGCGGGCTACGACGGTTGGCTGTCGGTCGAGCACGAGGATGTGCTGCTTAACAGCCTCGAAGGGCTGGAGAAGTCTATCGCACTCCTCAAGGGCGTAATGCCTGTGGCTGCGAGCGACTTCGTGCCTCAGGCGATATGATCGGTCCTCCCGCTGAATGGCCACTGAGGTGTGAACCTCACGCCTTTGGTGGCAATCACATCGCAGGTGCACTGAACCTGTCCGCTTCTATTGCCAAATCATCATAAGCACGGGCAAAAGTAGGGCGATTCCGAGGGCGGTCAACACCACGTCCAAAAGACCGAAACGGGCGAATGGGGGCTAATCCGTCGAGTTCTTCGACGATCAGCGTAAAGCGGAAATAATTTCCTTACAACCACTCCGAGGCTTGAGACTTTACAAGTTTCTGTGTGATCAGGCCCCCGCAACCAAGTCCTTCCTTCCCTCCTATTTGCGAAATCTTGGACATACTCTATCGCTCGCGCGAAGACCCAGCTTCAATGGCGATGCTAGATCCTCCCGCCTCAGGACCATAACCGGAAGGGCGAGCAACGCGAACGGTTCAAAGCCTGCCTACAAAACCAAATACAAAAAGGCCCGCCTCAAGCGGGCTTTTTGTGTTTGGTAACGCATCGAACATTTAACGCCTCGCCAGCGGCCCAAAAGCGGCCAAACACACCCCGCAAGGCACAAAACTCTAAAGCCTGCCCCAAAACAAAGCGCATCCTTCCCAAGAACAATATCGTGGGCGGGAAACCAATCGTACCTCGAGATCCCAGATCAACGTGCATCTTATCCTTCGGGCTCCAGGATACAGCATTGCTCCGGCACCGGCACGAGCACCGCGCTGCTTCCAGCCGTCATCGGCTCCGATAAGGGGCCATTGGCGACGATGGCGCCGGCCGCCGTCTCACATTGATATTGATAGGCGCGGCCAAGATAAGTGCGTGTTCCCAGAACCGCAGGCAGGCCGTTGCCTTCGCGCCGAACCGAAAGACCATCCGCGCGGCAGCCAAGAATGCAGCTGTCTGGAATCGGACCGAAATCTTTCTGAGACAGCGTGATCCTTGCGCCGCCTGCAGCCTCGGCAATGACGACGGCGCTCTCTCGCTCAACAACACGCAACGGCAGCAGATTCTCAAAACCGACGAAGCGGGCGACGAAGCTATTGGCAGGCTTGCGGTAGAGGGTCTCGGGCGTATCGAGCTGCATGATGCGGCCGGCATTCATGATGGCGACGCGATCCGAGATCGAGAAGGCTTCCTCCTGATCATGCGTGACGTAGAGCGAGGTCGTGCCGTTGGCGCGCTGCAGCTGGCGGATTTCCACGCGCATATCGACCCGGAGCTTCGCATCAAGATTGGACAGCGGCTCATCGAACATGAGGAGCGGCGGTTCGATGACGAGGGCGCGGGCGAGCGCGACGCGCTGCTTTTGGCCGCCGGAGAGGGCGCCGGGCAGGCGGTCACCGAGGCCGGAAAGACCGACGCGCTCCAGCATGGCGCCGGCCTTCGCGAGGCGCTCCCTCGTCGGCATGCGGCGCTGCTTGAGGCCGAAGGCGACGTTCTCGAGTACCGTCAGATGCGGAAACAGCGCATAGTTCTGGAATACCAGGCCGATATCTCTGGCATGCGCCGGCAGCGTCGTCAGGTCGCGGTCGCCGAGCTTGATCGTGCCGCTGGTCGGCTGCAGGAAACCGGCGACCAGCCGCAAGGTCGTCGTCTTGCCGCAGCCGCTGGAGCCGAGCAGCGAGACCAGTTCACCAGCCGCGACCGAAAGCGAAAGATCCTGCAAGACGGCTGTCTTGCCGTAATGCGCGCTGATGGAATTGATGGAGAGCGATACGGTCACGAGCGGCTACTTTGTCAGGAAGGTGAGCCCCAGGGTGGCTTCGACGATCGCCATGACGGCGACGGTCACGAGCATCAGCAGCACGGAAACAGAGGCGATGGTCGGGTCGAAGAACTGTTCCATATGGGCAAGGATCTGGATCGGAAGGGTGGATATGCCAGGCCCCGTCAGGAAGACCGAGACGGAGACGTCGTTGATGGAGGTGATGAAGGCAAGAATGAAGGCGGCGATGACGCCGGCGCGGATGTTCGGCAGCACAACGGTCAGGAAGGTCTTCAGCGGCGGACAGCCGAGGCTGATGGCAGCCTCCTCGATCGAGAAATCGAAACTCGCGAGACTGGCGCTGACGACGCGCACCGAATAAGGCAGCGCCAACAGCGCATGGCCGATCAGGAGGCTCGGAAAGATCGGCAGCCCGAGCCCGATCGTGATCGATTTCATCAGCGAAAAGCCGAAGACGATTTCCGGAACGAGGATCGGCAGGACGAAGAGTGTCGAAAGCCAGCGCGGCAACTCGACCCTGTAGCGGCTGATGGCATAGGCGGCGGGAATGCCGATCAGCAGCGAAAGTGCCGTTCCGAGGAAGGCGAGCTCCAGGCTGGTGATTGCCGTCGTGCGGAAGGCCTCGATCCGGAAGATGTTCGCGAACCAGTGCAGGGTCAGGCCCTGCGGCGGGAAGGTGAGATAGGTCGTGTCGCTGAAGGCGGCGCCGATAATGATGACGAGTGGCGCCAGCAGGAAGAGGAAGACGAGGGCGGTGAAAGCGATGAGCGCGGGATGGGCCGTTCTTGTCATGATCATACCGCCATCGGGTTCAGCCGTCGCGCGAGACGGCTCATGATCGCGACAATGCCGATCGTGACGACAACCATGATGGCGGCGATCGTCGAGGCGCCGACCCAGTCGAAGGTGACCATGGCGCGCTGATAGAGGAAGGTGCCCATCATCATCTGCTTTTCGCCGCCGAGCAGCTGCGGCGTGGCGTAGGAGGTGAAACTGCCGGTGAAAACCAGCACTGCGCCGACGATAAGGCCGGGCGTGGCAAGCGGCAGGATGACCTGTCGGAAGGTTGCGGCCGGCGTGGCGCCCAGCGATGTCGCCGCCTGGATAAAATCCTGCGGTATGGCCTCAAGCACGCCGACAAGGGTCAGGATCATCAAGGGCACGAAGAGATAGACCATCGCGACGATCACCGAGCCCTCGGTGTAGAGCATCGAGAGCGGCTCGCTGATGACGCCGATCGACAGGAGGATGGTGTTGAGAATGCCGTTCTTGCCGAGAATGATCAGCCAGGCGAAGGAGCGCACGACGACGCCGGTCAGCAGCGGAAAGACGGCGGCGATGATCATCACGCTCTTGGCGCGGCCCGGCATCTGCGCAATCACATAGGCGGCGATGAAGCCGATAAATAGCGAGATCGCCGTTGTGATCAGCGCCACTTCGATCGTCCTGAAAAGCACCGTGCGGCGAAAGCCGCTGGAGAAGAAAGCAACATAGGGGGAAAGCACCCCCTTGGGTTCGCCGAAGGTCGCTGCGATCGTAATGACGACGGGAACGAGCAGGAACAGCGTTACGGCCACGATCGCCGGCGTCGCCAACCCCCATTTCATAAAATGCTTCATCAACTAAATTCCGTGAGGACGCCGCGGGAGTGTGCGGCATGTCCTGTTACATGCCGAATATCTCGTTCCAGCGATCGACCCAGTCCGGCTGCGCCTCGATCAGCTTCTGATAGTCAATGCGGCTGAGCTTGGCGATCATCTCGGCGCCGTAGGTCCAGAGCTTGGCCTTTTCCGGCGGCAGCACCACCTTGGTCGAGACCGGTGCATCGACACCCTGTTCGGCTTCGGCCTGTTGTACGTCCTTCGATAGAATGAAGTTGATGAACTGATGCGCGAGCTCGACGTTTTCCGAGCCCTTCGGAATATTGACCGTGTTGAGGACGGCGATGTCGCCCTCCTTCAAGTCGGCCCAGGCCATCGTCGGAACGGCTGATCGCAACGATGACAGAACAAAATCCTGCGTCATCGCCACCTTGGCCTCACCCGTCGAGATCAGGTTCACCAGCTCGGAGCCGGTATTGTAGTTCTTGACGACATTTGGCTTCAGCGCCTCGATGGCGTCGAAGGCCTTGTCAGCATCGGCATAGGAATCGACGCCGGCATGCTTGCCGGCTTGGAGCACCGTCAGCGGCCCGCCTGTCGTGGTGATGCCGGGCAACGAAATGGCGCCCTTCAGGTCGTCCCGCCAGAGATCATTCCAGGAGGTGATCGGCGGGTTCACCTTCGCCGTATCATAGACGATACCGATGCGGCCGATCGTGTAAGCCGGGCCGTAATCGCCCTGCGGCGCCTTGGCGATATCGTAGAGATCGGCAAGGCTCGGGATCTTGCTCCGGTCGACTTCCTGGAAGAGGCCCTGCTGGATGCCAAGCTGCGAATAGCTGTCTGTGAGATAGATGACGTCGACGCCCTTGCCGCTGCGTAGCTTCAGCTTGTTCAAGCGATCGGCATTGTTGCCGGTTTCGAAGACCACGTCGCAGCCGCAGATCTTCTTGAAGGGCTCGATGATGTTGGCCTGCATCTTCTCGCCATTATAACCCCACCAGGAAACGGTCAGCGTCTTTGCCTGAGCGAAGGCCGGCATGGCGGTTGCCGCGGCAAGGAAAGCAAATCCCGCGACACGGGCAAGGGTGAGGCCGTTCATTCTCGAAATCCTTTTGGTCAATGAAATCGGGCATATGTTTCAAGCTTGCAGGATACTATTTTTCGAGCACCGGCTTTACAAGCCCAACAAATGGGCAGGGTGGTGGTTTTTGCCTTTGATAGGATGAATATGTTGCGTCACGCAGCGATGTCTAGCCATCGAATCTCGTTGAGATCCGCGAACTCTTCTCCCTGCTCGGGAGACGGAGTAGCGCAGCAATGCCTTCACTTCACATGCGATTATTCTGCCGGTGGGCCAGCCAGCTTTACACGCGGATCGGTCATCTCTACCCTCAATCGACCGAATATCCTGCAGGCATGCTTCTCATGACATCCCCGAACACAAATCTTCCCGACGATCTGCTCATTAATGCGGCGGACGAAGTCCTGATCCGTCAGGATCTGACGCTGACCGCGCTCGGCCGCCGTCCGGCGGACCGCCTGCTGCGCGTCGGCAGGCTTTTGGATGTGCATAGCCGCAGCTGGCTGGAGGATCAGGAAGTCGTCATCAAGGGCCGGCGGATCGCCTATGTCGGCCCGGCCGGCAGTTATCAGGGCGAGGTGAGCGAGCGCGTGCACGAGCCGCATCTCGCAGCCGTTCCCGGTTTCGGCGAGGCCCACAAGCATATCGAAAGCTCGCATCTGACCCCGGAATGGGAAGCGGCCTTGGTCATGCCGCATGGTGTCACCTGGACCTGCGAGGCAAGTCACGAGTTTTCCAACGTGAATGGCACCCGCAATCTGGAATTCTGGCTCGAGGCCCGCCGCCGCGGCTCGCCGATGAAGATATTCCCCCTGCCGGGATCGGCCGTTCCGCCGACCGCTTACGAATGGGGCGGCGGTCATTTCGGCTATGACGAGCAGAAGTCCTTTCTCAATGAGAGCCTGATGGTGGCCGGCCTCGACGAAGTCATGGACTGGCCCTCGGTCAGCAACCCGGAGAATCCGGCTTACGATCGTCTTTGGGGCATGATCCGCGCGACGTTCGAGCAGCGCGGCGTGGTCGAAGGTCACGGCGCGGGCCTGCGTGATCTGCCGTCGATCAATGCCTTTGCCGGCGCTGGCCTCGCTTCCGATCACGAAGGCTGGTTCCTGGAGGAGATCTGGGAAAAGCTGACGCATGGCCTGTTCATCGAGCTCAGGCCGCATTCCCTGCCCGAGGTCATCAAGGGCCTGATCGAGAAAGGCCTGTCCGACTGGTCGCAGATCGCCTTCGTTACCGACGATCGCAGCGCCAGCGATACGCTGAAGATCGGTGCTACGGATTACAATGTCCGCCTGGCAATCGAAAACGGGCTGGCGCCGGAAATCGCCATTCAATGCGTGACGATCAATCCCGCCCGCCACATGCGCCTGACTCCTTGGGTCGGCTCCATCGCGCCCGGCCGCTTTGCCGATATCGTGCTGCTGGACGATGTGAAGACGCTATCGATCGCCAAGGTCTGGGCCGATGGCAAGCCGGCATCCGAAGGCAAGACCTTCGTCGGCGTTCGCCCCGAGGTCGACTGGCCAGCATGGGCGACGCAGACGGTTCGCATCGATCGTATCGTCACGGCGGAAGATTTTCGCATTGTCGCTCCGTCAGATGAGGCCACGGCCAAGGCTGCCCTGCTGCGACCGTTCCACTGGGCCGATGATTTCATCACCATGGATCTGCCGGTCCGCGATGGTGCCGTTGAGCGTGACCATGATCGCAACGTCACGAAATTCGCGATCGTCGACCGCTTTTCCGGCGAGGCCAAGGTCGCGCGCATGTTCTGGCTGGGAACAGGCCCGCGCACGCCGGATACTGCGCTCGGCGCCACGCTCGGCCATGACAAGCACAATATCTGGGTGGTCGGTTCCTCCGATGAAGCCATGGCCATGGTCGCCAACGCGCTGAAGGAGCAGCAGGGCGGCTGGGTGCTGGTCTCGGGCGGCAAGGTCGTCGCCCGCGTTCGCTATGAAGTCGGCGGTCTGATGACCGCACGCTCGGCCGAGGAGCTGGATGCGGAGATGCAGGCGCTGTATAAGGCCGGGGCCGAGATCGACTGGATGTATGAGCCGACGTTCTCGCCGCGCTGGTGGCCGGGCTTTCCCGAACGGCTTTCCTTTGCGACGCTCACCTGCGCGCCCTGGCGCTGGGTGCTGGTCGCTCCCTCCGGAAGGGCGCCGGAAGGTTTCGTCAATGTCGCGACCGGCGAAACTCACCCGATCGTCTGGTAAGGATATCCGCCAGACCATTCGGAATATCCGCCTTGCGGTATAGAAGGTTGATGAGGGCGGCCCTGTAATCCGCGCTTGACGGTGGAAGCCAGCTTCTTAATTATCCGTCCGGTTACTTATGTCGAGCGGCAAGCTGTGGAGGCTGGGCGTGTTCACGGGCACGTTAAGCGGCGGTAGCCGGCAACAGGGCGGAGGAGGCTCTGGTGATTGCACTTGATAGTCATGCGCCGCGAATAACATCGGCATTTTCCACTTTGGGATGTGCGGAATTGGAACTGGTCGAAGCCCTCGAACTGGCGGCAAACCACGGCATCGATGCGATAGAAATCCGAGCCCTTGGGAGCACCATCGATCTCGTCGCCTATTTCACGGACAGATTCGGCTCTCCCGCAAGCTTGGCCAAGGTGCTGGAAGGCTCTGCCGTAGGCGTCTGCGCCTTCAATACTTCGTTGCGTCTGGTCGGAGCGACGGCCCAGGCGAAGGAGGAGTTCCTGCGCTATCTTCCTTGGGCGGAGGCCGCCGGCGTTCGTTCGCTCAGGGTTTTCGATGGTGGTGAAACCGCCGATGAGGGCGAGCTGGCTGAGGCGCTGGCCACGCTGCAATGGTGGCGTGAGATCGCCGTGCGCGAAGGCTTTCTTGCCGATATGGTCATCGAAACCCATGATTTCCTAGCACTGCCGGACGCCATCCCGCGCTTCCTTGAAATAGCCCCAGATTGCGCGCTGATATGGGATACACATCACACTTGGCGCAAGGGCGGGCAGGATCCCGTCGAAACCTGGAGGCAGGTTCGTCGCAATACGCACCATCTCCATGTCAAGGACAGCGTTTCCCGGCCGGGGCCCAGGCTGCCCTACAGTTATGTACAGCCCGGCACCGGCGAGTTCCCGATGGCGGCGCTGCGTTGGGTGCTCGACGCCGATGGCTATAGCGGTATCGTGAGCCTGGAATGGGAAAGATTGTGGCACAAGGATTTGTCACATTTAGGTTTGGCTCTACAGTCTGCGAAGCGAAGTGGCTGGTGGTCCCGCCCCAAATGGTGAATAATTGTTGAAGAGCATTAATATTTTAATTTAGTTGAAAGGAAGAGTGCCGCGCGGAGATTGACTTTTGCAGTGATCGTTAATTAGTCTATTAGCAATTATTAAATAACTATCTCGTACGCATATCCTCGCCGGTTGACTACGGTCTTCGGCGCAATATTTCCAGCTCGATGGAGGGAAGCCTCAATGATTGAGGTTGAAGGTGTCTGGAAGATGGAAGAGGCAGATTATAGCTATCTGAAGTCCTATGTTTGGACGCGATATGCGCCGCGCGCGGCTGCTGCTTCCGGCTTCCCGATGCTTTGCCGCTTCGCCCCGAAAGGGAGGCCCGATGAACGGTAATGCAAGCCGCGAGGAAGAGGGGCACGGAGCCCTGATCTTGAAGGCGATTGCCGAAGGCGGGCTGGGTTTTGCCGCGCAGTGGATTCATGATGCCGCGAATCCCGGCAAGGTGTTCTATGCCGAAAGCTTGGCACGCGTAACGGACTCGGACGGAACCGTGCATACGGCCGGCACCTTCGTTTCGCTCCTTGAACGCCAGGATCGCTGGTTCGATCTCGATCTGCGTATTCTGGATATGGTGCTGTCCGACCTGGCTGCGGATGAGACGCTGGTACTCGGTTTCAATCTCTCCGCCACCAGCCTGTCGCATTCGGATCGGTTTGCCGATGTGTTCGGCCGAATCAGCCGCCGATCGGAACTTGCCTCGCGGCTTGTCATTGAGGTCACCGAAAGCTATCCGGTCGTCGGCGTATCCATCGAACGCATGAAGATGATTCGTGCTCTCGGTTGTCGTATCGCGATCGATGATTTCGGGTCTGGGTTTGCCACGCCGGCATCGCTGCTGCAGGTGCCTGCAGATATCGTCAAGATCGATGCAGCCTTTGTCTGGGATAACAGGCCTGGCCGCGACGGAAGCAATAGCCTCTCCCACATCGTCGGTTTTGCATCCTGTTTCGCTCCTTTTGTCGTCGTCGAGGGGATTGAAACCGGCACTCAACTCAATGCCGCGCAGGAGGCGGGCGCAACGCATGTCCAGGGTTTCCTGCTTTCGAGGCCGGTTTCCCTGGCGCGGCTTCGACGTCATAAGCGCAAAGCTGTCTTGCGGGGGGTGGCATGAACAATTGCGCACCGGAGCCTGTCATTCTCGCTCTGCAGGTGATGCCATGATGCAGCGACTGGCTTTCACATCGGCCTATCACATATCGGCGGCGCGTGCGGCGAGCGAACTCAAGACGAAGACATTGCTGCGCGCCCTGGTCAGCCGGCTTCGCATCGTCTTCTCCGGAAGCGGCGGTGAGCTGTCAGCCACTTTCGTCGGCGGAGCAGGCCCACATGTCCTCATTTGCGATCAGGCCGCCGAGGCGGTGGCCCGCGTCACCATCGATGCGGAGACGGGTCTCTATGTCTTGTGTGAACTCGGCGGTCATGCCGATGATGTCGTCATCGTGACCGCAAGTGAAAATCGATTGCTCGAGGAGATTGCTCTCCATCTTGGCGATGGCCAATCACTGCACGAACCCGTGGATGCCGCCGTCAAAACACTGGTGGGCCAGACGATGGAGGATGTTGAGCGTAAGCTCATTCTCCAGACTTTGCAGCATTGCGGCGGAGATCCCACTCACACGGCGTTCATGCTTGGCATGCCGCTCGTCACCCTTTGTAACAAGCTGGCGGTCTACTTCGCGGATCCTGCCGGCGAACTGCCGCAGTCTGCTGCGGATACGAAATAGGAGGCGGAAGCTACTGGCTGTAATTGCGTACGCATTTGATGCGGACGCATTGAGCCCCGGTTATCGAACCGGGACAGCGCCCCGAAACAGGGCGCAAATCGAAACGGTGCGATGTCCGTCCGCGGGTATGGCACATGATGCAATTCGAGCGGGGCGGCGCACGAGGAACCAATGAGATCCGGGAAAAGATCATGGATTCTTTCGAGACAAAAACCCCCGCTCTGCCGAAGCCTTCCTTGTTCGATGGCTGCGTGAAGATCGTTTCGGCCTATGTCAGCCATAATGCCGTTCCCATCCACAGCCTTCCCAGGCTGATCAAGGACATTCATGAGGTGTTGCTAACATTGGATGGGTCGGCTTCCATCGTCGAGCGCGCCAATCTGGTGCCGGCTGTGGATTTGAAGAAATCGGTGACGAACGACTACATCGTCTGCCTCGAAGACGGCAAACGCTTCAAGACGCTGAAGCGTCATTTGCGCGTGCATTATGGCATGACGCCCGAGGAATACAGGCAGAAATGGGGGCTTGCTCCCAACTACCCGATGGTGGCGCAGAATTATGCCAATCGCCGTTCGGAGCTTGCCAAGATTTCCGGCCTCGGTGCGAACGGCAACAAGAGGGAAACCGTCGACTGAGCAATTTCGGAACAGGCGTTTCGCACACGCTTGACCGGCGCTGCTTGTGTGCTCCGTGAGAATTCGTCCGCGCAATGCTGCAAACAAAATGGCGCCCTCGTCAGGGCGCCACCGTCTTCAGGAATAGTCTCCGCTGTCGATCAGAAGACCTGGCGCAGCACGATGAACAGCACGAAGGCCAGTGTGATCGAAGCCGGCAGCGTCAGGATCCAGGCCATCAGCATGTTGCGCACCGTCGACCACTGCAGGCCGGAACCGTTTGCCGCCATGGTGCCGGCGACGCCGGAGGACAGGACGTGCGTCGTCGATACCGGCAGGCCGAGATGGTCGGCGGCGCCGATGGTCAGCATGGCGACGACTTCGGCGGCAGCACCCTGGCCATAGGTCAGATGCGTCTTGCCGATCTTTTCGCCGACGGTCACGACGATGCGTTTCCAGCCGACCATGGTGCCGAGGCCGAGCGCCAGCGCCACGGCAACCTTCACCCAGAGCGGGATGAATTTGGTCGCGTGATCGACGGCGGCGTGATAGTTGGTCACGGCCTTCAGGTCCTCGGCGCTCATCGGCAGCAGCTTCTGCTTGTCGATCAATTTCAGCGATTCACCGATCAGATAGATATCGTTACGAACGTTGCCGACGAGCCCGTTCGGCAGCTTCTCGACGCTTGGATAGGCCGCGATCTCCGCACTCGTGGCATGAATATATGCTTGAAGAGCCGGTGTCGTCGCGTCCGTCCAGGTCTTGGTCTTTACGGCGCTGCTGACGGTGGCCTTCGGATCGGCCGGTGCGGCAACGCCCGGCTTCACATATTTGCCGAGTACCGTCTCGACTTGCGTCGAGGCAGTTTTGTAAGCTTCGAGATAGTTCACGTCGGGCGTCTTATTCAACGCGAAGGCGGTCGGTACGAGGCCGATGAGGATGAGCATGATCAGACCCATGCCCTTCTGGCCGTCATTCGAGCCGTGGGCGAAGCTCACGCCGGTGCAAGTGAAGATCAGCAGGCCGCGGATCCAGAGCGGAGGCGGTGCATTGCCCTTCGGCGCTTCGTAGAGCTCCTTGTTGCGGATCAGCACCTTGGCGACCAGCAGCAATAGGGCGGCCATGGCAAAGCCGATGATCGGCGACAAGAGCAGCGACATGCCGACGCTGCTTGCCTGCGACCAGTCGACACCGCTGGTGGCGGAGCCGGCGGGTGCCAGGAACTGGTTGGCGAGGCCGACGCCGATGATCGAGCCGACAAGTGTATGTGAGCTCGAGGCCGGCAGGCCGAGATACCAGGTGCCAAGATTCCAGATGATGGCGGCAGTCAACAGGGCGAAGACCATCGCGAGACCGGAGCCGGAGCCGACCTGCAGGATGAGCTCGACCGGCAGCAGCGCCAGGATGCCGAAGGCGACGGCGCCCGATGAGGTCAGAACGCCGAGGAAGTTGAAGAAGCCCGACCAGATGACGGCGAACTCCGCCGGCAGCGAGCGCGTGTAGATGACGGTGGCAACGGCATTGGCAGTATCGTGGAAGCCGTTGACGAATTCGAAGCCGAGCGCGATCAGCAGCGCCAGCCCGAGCAATATCCACGGAACTGCGGCGGCCTCCGCAAGATCGCTGCCGAGAGCGTAGGCGACATAGACGAGACCGGCCAGGACGACGATGCCGAAGAGCGGCAGAAACCATTTTGCCGAGCTGCCTGCGCCATGAATTGGATGGTTGGCATTGCCACCCTCCGATGTGTTTGAAGCGAGGTCGACCATCCCAAACTCCTTTATGGCAATTGATATCGTCGGTGTAAGCCTCCTTCATGAAACTCTCGTGACGCGGGAACAGGCTGCGGCGAACTGCAAATGCGGGCAGTGCCTAGCCCGTTCAACTGCCGGCAGGTTCTCGGGCTGATCTTGATTTGCCTCCAAAAGGCCATTTTCGGTTCAGCCGGCGTTCATACCTTCGGGGGTTAAATCCCCATGTAAGGGACTTGGATAGAGGGCCATTAACATGAGATCGTCCGTGATTGCCATTGCTGCCTTGTTCGGCAGCCTGGTTGTATCTTCGGCAGAGGCAATGCCTATCCCGGCCGTTGGGCCAACGGCCTCCGTGCCGATTGTGAAAGTTGACTATGCCTGCGGTCGTGGCTGGCACCTGACGCGCTGGGGCGAATGCCGCCCCAATCGCTGGGGTCCGCCGCCCCGGCGCTGGGGTTACTACAGGCCGCCACCGCCGCCGCCATGGGGCTGGCACGGCCATCGCCATCATCGCGATGGCTGGGGCGACGGCCGCTGGCGCGATCGTCCGCACTACTGGTGAGATCAGAAGCACCGCCGCATCTTGCGGCGGTGTTTTATTGAGGGCAGTTCCGATAAAAATGCGCAGCAGTTTTGCGTCCGGAATCGCATAAAAACAAAAAGATAGAACGGTTTTTAAGGCTGAGCTTGCAGTCGTAACGCGCGCGCTCCGAGCCAGAGTCCCGCAAGAACGAGTAGGCTGGCCGACAAGATCACAGCAAGGCTTTTCATATGAAGCGCGATATCGGCAAGCTCCGGCCGGATGAGATCGGCCGTATTGAAGCTCTCGCCGCTGAATTTGCACAGGATGAGCGAGAGATTGTTGCGCACGAGTGCCGTGTCGATGTCGGAGACGAGATCGTCGACCGATGCCTTCTCCACTTTCATGACGCGCATTTGCAGCAGCACCGCCTTCGCCGCGGCGAGGTAGGCGTGGGAGCATTCGTTGAATGGGCTTTCCTCGTCGCTGACGCTGCCCGGCATCAGGCCCCATAGGCAATAAGCGCGTTGGATCTGCGCAAAGTTCAAGAGACGGCGGAAGGTTTCGTCGGTATCCGATACGCTCTCAGCAAGCGAGATGATCCGCCCGTAATAGGGAGCGATCACTGCCATCTCGCCATGGGTAAGACTGGGAATCGGAATGCCAGCCTGGCTGCCGGAGGAGCCGCCGCCATGCGCGGCAACCGAAGCCGGCCAACCCGCAACGATGAGACAGAAGATTGCAAACAGGACGCCGCCTGGATACGGGCGTCTCCCGCGCATGTTGCCATGCGCGGGACGCGATCTATTTACCACACTAAGCCCGGCGCAAGCTGGCATTGCGGTAGCGTGTCTGCGGCAGTTGGCGTTCCGCCCAGGCTCCGAAGGCAAGGCCGAGCGTCGTCCAAAGGATGGCGTGCATGCCGAGCGAGGTGATGCGAAAACGCCAGAGTACGACGGCCGAGAATTGCTCGGGCACTTCGTTGATCGAGGGAAGCAGATATTGGATCAGCGCGATGAAGACGATGTAGCCGATGCCGGCAATGATCGCACCGTTCCAGGAACCATATCGCGCCGCCAGCCTGCGTCCGAAGCCCACCGCGACGATCATGCCGACGATGGAGGCAACGATCATGATGAAGAACAGCTCTGTTCTCGCACCGATCGTCTCGGAATTGCCGACGGCCGGCGGGTTTGCCGGATACTTGATGTCGGGCACGAGCGAGATCGTCACGAAAGCGGCGAGCGCGAGCAGCGCCGCCGTGCCGCGCGCACCCAAGGGGCTGATGCGGCCGTAGACGAACGAGAAGACCAGCGCGAACAATCCGCCTATTGCGGTCGAAAAGATCACGCTGCCGGTGAAAAGGCCGATGCCCGCCTGCGTGGCGCGGCTGACGATTTCCGGTTCCGGCGCTTCGCCGGCTGCCTGCGCGGCCTTTTCTTCAAAGCTGATAGCCCAGTCGACCAGCGGTTCGCCGAAGATGTGGGCGAATGCAAAAACGAAAATACCGGCAAAGGCCCCGACGATCATGCCGCGGAGCAAAAGACGTCCAACCATGTGCTTGACCCCTTAGTGGCAGGGGAAGCCGAGAAGGTGACGGGCGTCATGCACGAACTCGTGCACATACATGCCCGAGATGAGCGAGGTCGCGCCTTCTTCTGCGCCGATGAAATAGATCGCGAGCAGCATCAGAAGGCCGGCGAAAATGGCCCAGGGCAGGATTTGGCCGAGCGGGATCGGCTGCGGAACTGCGGATGGGGCGAAAGTGGTGTCGGACATTGTATTTCCCTCGTTAAGAAAAGCGCGTTCCATTTGCGGAAGGGTTTTTGCGGGAAGGGTCTGGCTCTCGAGGGCGAAGTTTCCGTCATCGATTACAGTGGCGCGACCGCGCCGGGATTCCACCGGCTTCCACACCCGCAAGTGCAAGTTTATAGCTATCTGCAAATATGATTGTCAATCAAGCGCCACAGCGATGCGAAATCGCGACAAGAGCGCGGTAGGGGATGGAAACAGAGGAATCTTATGAAAACGCGTTTGAGCTGGATTTGTCATGGGGCGACGCGAGCCCATCGGAACGGCTGCTTTCCGGATGACGAGCCCTTGGAGGCGAAGGCGGTTCAGCAGGCTCAATCCTTGTCCTTCGGGCTCGGGGCAATCGACCGGGTTTGGGCGAGCCCGGCTTTGCGTGCCCGCCAGACCGCCGCCGTCCTCGGCCTCGATGCTATCCCGGACGTCGCCCTGCGCGAATGCGATTATGGCGATTGGCGCGGGCAATCCCTTGCCGAATTGCATGAAAGGGATGCGGATTCCCTGGCGCTCTGGATGACGGATACGTCGGTTGCGCCGCATGGGGGCGAAACCCTGTCGGCGGTCATGAAGCGTGTGGGCGAATGGATGGGGAATCACATCGACGATACCGGCCATATCGTCGTCATCACCCATGCGAGCGTTATTCGTGCTGCTGTTCTGCAGGCCCTGCAGTCGCCGCCCGCAGCATTCTGGGCTGTTGATGTCGAGCCGTTCGGGATTGTCGAGATGACGAGCGACGGCCGACGCTGGCAGCTTCGTTTCCCGAAAATGACGATCTAAGGCCAATTCCAGCAAAAATGCGACGCTCCAGTCCTCAGTGAGCCGCTTTTGCCCGCTGCCTCTCGAAATAGACGAGATAGACGGCCAGCCCCAATGTCATGGCAGCCAGTCCATACCAGGTGATGGCATAGACGAGATGGCTGTTGTGGAAGGTAATCTGCGTTAGCCCGCCCACGGGCAATCCGCCGGGATTTTTCGCATCGTCGGCATCGATGAAATAGGGTGCCACGTTCTGCAACCCACGGGCCTTGGCGATGGCCGCCACGTCGCGTGAATACCAGCGCTCCTCCGCCGGCACGTTCGAACGCAGCAGCGTGCCTTTTGGCTCGCTGATACGCAGCAGGCCGGTCACCGTAGTCTCCCCGGAAAGCTCGCCTTCGGCGCGCGTCGTCGGATTGCGCTTCTCTGTGGGAACGAAGCCGCGGTTGATGATGATGATCGTGCCGTCTGCAAGCTTCAGCGGCGTCAGAACCCAATAGCCCGCGCCGAGCACAGTCGAGGCATAGACCTGCGCTTGCCTTTCGTTGAGGAAAGTGCCGCTTGCCTGGACATGCTTGTATTCGGAGTTTTCGGCCGTGATATCGGCCCATTGCGCCGGGCCGGGTGCCTGAACCGCCGGCGCATGCACGCGCGCATCGACCCTGGCGATCAGATCCAGCTTCCAGTGCAGCCGCTTCACCTGCCAGGTGCCGAGGCCGATGAGAAGGGCGGTCAGGAGCAGAAGCAGCGATACCCAGATGATAAGGTTAAGCGTCGAGCGCGGCTTGCCCTGAGATGTGCTCGAGGAAATATCGGTCATGGCGCAGGTCTCCGGGGACGCGCTGACGCATGATTTCGGGCGGTTCAATACTCTTCGCTGAAGATCATGCGCGGTCGGGAAGATTTGGCTGCGGCTTCCGGCATTTTAAGCATGCACTGCGCAGCATCCGGCGAATTCTCGCGCCGGGAAGAGGGCGGGCCTTCGTCTGAAGGCCCGCCGCTCGAATTTACGGCATGTTGCGCATCATCTCGGGCGACATGGGCATCATGTTCGCATTGAGGTGATGCATGACCCAGAGCGAGCCGGACAGCGCGATGATGACGATCACGATGGTGAAGATCAGCGCCATCATGTTCCAGCCGCCTTCCGAGCGGGTGTTCATGTGCAGGAAGTAGATCATGTGCACGACGATCTGGATCGCGCCGAGGATCATGACGATCGCTCCGGTGACGGCCGGATCGGAGATGACCTTGCCCATGACCAGCCAGAAGGGAATGGCGGTCAGGATGACGGAGAGGATGAACCCCGTCATGTAGCTCTTGAAGGTGCCGTGTGATGCCTCGTGGCCGCCATGATGATCGTGGCCGTGGGCGTCGCCGGAATGATGCGAATGGTTTGCGTTCGAGCTCATCCGAGAACTCCCATGAGGTAGACGAGGGAAAACACGCCGATCCAGACGACGTCGAGGAAGTGCCAGAACATCGAAAGGCACATCAGGCGGCGCTTGTTTTCCGGAATCAGGCCATAGCGGCCAACCTGCACCATCAGCGTGATCAGCCAGACGATACCGGTGGTGACGTGCAGACCGTGCGTGCCGACCAGCGTGAAGAAGGCCGATAGGAAGGCGCTGCGCTGCGGCCCGGCACCGTCGAGGATCAGGTGATAGAACTCGTAAAGTTCGAAGAAGATGAAGAGGGCGCCGAAGATGCCGGTGATCGTCAGCCACATTAGCGTGCCCGACTTGTTGTCCTTCTCCATCGCCAGCATGGCGAAGCCATAGGTGATGGACGAGAAGAGCAGCATCGCCGTGTTGAGGGCGACGAGCGGCAGCTCGAAGAGGTCGGCCGGCGACGGGCCGGCCGCATAGCTGTGGCCGAGTACGGCGAAGGTGGCGAAGAGGACTGCGAAGATCAGGCAGTCGCTCATGATGTAGATCCAGAAGCCCAGCATGGTGCTGCCTTCCGGATGATGCTCCTCCTTCAGATAGAAGGCGGGTGTTTCGCCGTCCATGGGAGCTTGTGCAGAGTGGGTCGTCATAGTCTTACACCTGTCCTGCGAGCTGCTTCGTACGCTCGTTCTCGGTCTTGACGACCTCGTCGGCGGGAATGTGGTAGTCGCGCTTGTAGTTGAAGGTATGGCCGATCGTGATGACGATCATCGCGACGAAGGTGATGGCGGCGAGCCACCACATGTACCAGATCATCCCGAATGCAAAGCCGATGGAGAGCACGCCGAGGATGATGCCGGTGCCGGTGTTCTTCGGCATGTGGATCGGAATGAAGCCTTCGGTCGGCCTGACGTAGCCACGGTTCTTCATGTCCCACCACGCATCGTGATCGTAGACGATCGGCGTGAAGGCGAAGTTGTAGGCCGGTGGCGGCGACGAGGTAGACCATTCCAGCGTGCGGCCGCCCCAGGGGTCGCCGGTATGGTCACGAAGCTCTTCGCGCTTCATGAAGCTGACGGCGAGCTGGATGAGGAAGCAGGCGATGCCGATAGCGATGAGGCCGGCACCGAAGGCGGCGATGATGAACCAGATCTGCAGCGACGGATCGTCGAACTGGCTGACGCGGCGGGTGACGCCCATCAGGCCGAGGATATAGAGCGGCATGAAGGCGAACCAGAAGCCGATCTGCCAGAACCAGAAGCTCATCTTGCCCCAGAAGGGATCGAGTTTGAAGCCGAAGGCCTTCGGGAACCAGTAGTTGACGCCCGCGAACATGCCGAACAGAACGCCGCCGATAATCACGTTATGGAAGTGGGCGATCAGGAACAGCGAGTTGTGCAGCACGAAGTCGGCCGGCGGAACCGCGAGCATGACGCCGGTCATGCCACCGATGGTGAAGGTCACCATGAAACCGACGGTCCACAGCATCGGCGGCTCGTAGCGGATGCGGCCGTGATACATCGTGAACAGCCAGTTGAAGAGCTTCGCACCCGTCGGGATCGAGATGATCATCGTCGTGATGCCGAAGAAGGAGTTAACGCTGGCGCCCGAGCCCATCGTGAAGAAGTGGTGCAGCCAGACGAGGTAGGAGAGGATCATGATCACGCAGGTGGCGTAAACCATCGAGGCGTAGCCGAAGAGGCGCTTGCCGCAGAAGGTGGCGACGACTTCCGAGAAGACGCCGAAGGCCGGCAGGATCAGGATGTAGACTTCCGGGTGGCCCCAGATCCAGATGAGGTTGACATACATCATCGGATTGCCGCCGAGGTCGTTCGTGAAGAAGTTCGTACCGGCATAGCGGTCGAGGGTCAGCAGAGCGAGCGTAGCGGTCAGGATCGGGAAGGATGCAACGATCAGGATATTGGTGCAGAGCGACGTCCAGGTGAAGACGGGCATCTTCATGAAGGTCATGCCCGGCGCGCGCATCTTGACGATGGTTGCGATCAGGTTGATGCCCGAAAGCGTCGTTCCGATACCCGCGACCTGCAGGCCCCAGATGTAATAATCGACGCCGACGTCTGGACTATAGGCAATGCCGGAAAGCGGCGGGTAGGCCAGCCAGCCGGTCTTGGCGAATTCGCCGATGAAGAGCGAGATCATGATCACGATCGCGCCTGCCGTCGTCATCCAGAACGAGAAGTTGTTCAGGAAC
This sequence comes from Rhizobium sp. BK312, assembly GCF_014193605.1. Taxonomy (NCBI): domain Bacteria; kingdom Pseudomonadati; phylum Pseudomonadota; class Alphaproteobacteria; order Hyphomicrobiales; family Rhizobiaceae; genus Rhizobium; species Rhizobium sp. BK312. The sequence continues at coordinate 41,792 of NZ_JACHZP010000005.1, forward strand.
GGGAAGGACACGTCGCGGGCGCCGATCTGCAGCGGCACGACGAGGTTCATCAGGCCGGTGACGAAGGGCATCGCCACGAAGAAGATCATGATGACGCCGTGGGCGGTGAAGATCTGGTCGTAGTGATGCGGCGGCAGATAGCCCTCGGATCCGTTGAAGGCGATCGCCTGCTGCAGACGCATCAGCAGCGCGTCGGAGAAACCGCGCAGCAGCATGATCAGCGCCAGCACGACATACATGATGCCGATCTTCTTGTGGTCGATGCTGGTGAACCATTCCTTCCAGAGATAGCCCCAGAGGCGGAAATAGGTCAGCAGGCCGAGGAGCGCGATACCACCGATGGCGACGCCGAGGAAGGTCACGACGAGGATCGGCTCGTGATACGGAATGGAGTCGAGCGTCAGCCGACCGAAGATGAATTTATAGAGGTCCGGGTTGGAAAACATGGATTGCCTCTGTCCCTTATGAATGTCTTGTTATTGAGCGCACCGGATCAATGACCCTGATGCTGCGCCGAACCGGTCGACGAATCGGAAGAAGAGCCGTTGCCCATATCCATGCCCGGCATGGAGTTGTCGCCATGCTGCATGGTGTGGCCGGCGCCGCCGTCTGCCTTGACCGGTGTGACCTCGGCCGAGGCGCCATCGCGATTGTCATAGATCAGGCGCTCGCGGTTTTCGTGGCTTTCCTTGCCGCCGCCGCCCTTGGCGTCGATATGCATCATCTCGCTCATGCACATCTTGCTCGGATCGGCGCACATGTTGAGGATGGCGTTGTAGAGCCCGTCGTCGACGGTGTTGAAGTAGCGTACCGGCTCGCGTTCGCTGGGCTTGGCAAGCGCTAGATATTCCTGGCGGCCGAGCGCCGTGCCCTGGCTCTTCGCCTTCTGGATCCACTGGTCGAAATCGGCCTGGTTGAGGCCATGGAACTTGAAGCGCATGTGCGAGAAGCCGGCGCCGCTATAGTTGGCGGACATGCCCTGGAATTCGCCGGGATGGTTGATGACGGCGTGGAGCTTCGTCTCCATGCCCGGCATGGCGTAGATCTGTCCAGCCAGTGCCGGAATAAAGAAGGAGTTCATCACGGCCGAGGCCGTGATCTTGAAATTGATCGGGCGGTCGACGGGAGCTGCCATCTCGTTGACGGTGGCGATGCCGTATTCCGGATAGAAGAAGAGCCATTTCCAATCGAGCGCCACCACTTCGACCGTCAGCGGCTTCACGTCGGCGCTGAGCGGCTTGTCGGCGGCGATGCGGTCGAGCGGGCGGTAAGGGTCGAGCTGGTGGGTGCTGATCCAGGTCACCGCGCCGAGCGCGATGATGATAGCAAGCGGAGCGGACCAGATGACCAGTTCCAGACGCGTCGAATGATGCCACTCCGGCTCGTAGGTCGCTTCCTTGTTCGACTGGCGGTATCTCCAGGCGAAATACAGGGTCAGGAAGATCACCGGAATGATGATGATCAGCATCAGCACGACCGAAATGATGATGAGGTCTCGCTGCTGCATGGCGATATCGCCGGAGGGATCCATCACCACCAGATTGCAGCCCGACAGCAGCAAAAACAGTGGGATGACAGACAAACGGCTGAAAATCTTCGATAGTCTTAGCACGTCTTAAAGCTCTTTTTGTTTCGACCCTACCGCGACTAAAGGACGGCGGTCATGAACGATATGAGGTGTTTCGTCGCACCGCAGCAAGATAGAGTGCATTGCGGTATGGAATGCTGTCCCACCTATCGGGAAAACCCTCAGAAATCCAGAAGGTTTTCTATTGAGCAATTCGCTTTTGCCGGCGCTAATATACCCGGATCGGAACAAATGGCTATCACCGGCGGTTGTTCTTCGTCCGGAACGCGGCGCCAAAGGCAGATAATGGCTCGACTGATTGCTAATTTGCGAATTATTTCATGCTGGATACTTGATATGTTCGCACGTTTGATCGACATTTTCATTACGCGCGAGTTCGTGGAGGAATTCGTGCTCGGAGAGGGAGGCTCCCGCGCATGGTCAGCGTAACGCATGAAACACTGAACCCCACATCTTCAACTCTGGAGAGCGATGCCCGCAGCATGCATGCGGGCGGCTCGGTCGCCCCCGGCAACATCGCCATCGGCGTGATTATTGGTCGCACGTCGGAATTCTTCGATTTCTTCGTTTATGCCATTGCATCCGTACTGGTCTTCCCGAAGCTGATCTTCCCCTTCGCCGACCCGCTGCATGGCACGCTGCTTTCGTTCCTAGTGTTCTCGCTCGCCTTCATCGCGCGTCCGATCGGCTCGTTCATATTCATGGCGATCGATCGCACCTATGGCCGTGGCGTCAAGCTGACGATCGCCCTGTTTCTGCTCGGCGGATCCACGGCATCCATGAGCTTCCTGCCCGGCTATTCCGAAGTCGGCGTCTACGCGATAATCCTGCTCGCCATCTTCCGCATTGGGCAGGGCCTTGCGCTCGGCGGCGCCTGGGATGGTCTTGCTTCGCTCCTCGCGCTCAATGCCCCGACGAACCATCGCGGCTGGTATGCGATGATCCCGCAGCTTGGCGCCCCGATTGGCTTCATGCTGGCAAGCGCCCTGTTTGCCTATTTCGTCACGAGCCTCACGACGGCGGACTTCCTGGATTGGGGTTGGCGCTATCCCTTCTTCTGCGCCTTCGCCGTCAACGTCGTCGCGCTCTTCGCCCGCCTGCGTCTGGTGGCGACAGAGGAATTCGGCACGCTCTTGGAGCGTCATGAGCTGGAGCCGGTAAAGATGACGGAGCTGCTGCGCGTGCATGGCCGCGACGTCCTGATCGGCGCCTTCGTGCCGCTGGCAAGCTTTGCGACCTTCCATCTGGTCACGGTTTTCCCGCTGGGCTGGGTGACGCTCTACAGCGAGCAGAGTTCGGGTTCGTTCCTGCTGGTGGAATTCCTCGGTGCGATCTGCGGCATTCTCGCCATCATATGTTCCGGTATGCTCGCCGATCGGATCGGCCGCCGCAATCAGCTCGCTATCGGCGCCGTGCTCATCGCGTGCTTCGCCTTCGTGGCACCCTGGCTGCTCGATGGCGGCGCGACCGGCCGCCACATTTATGTGGTTCTCGGCTTCACGCTGCTCGGCCTCTCCTTCGGTCAGGCGGCAGGCGCCAGCGCTTCCCGATTCAGCCAGAACTACCGCTACAGCGGCTCGGCCCTGGTGTCGGATCTGTCCTGGCTGATCGGCGCCGGTTTTGCGCCATTCGTGGCGCTTGCGCTCTCCAGCCAGTTCGGCCTCGTCTATACCAGCCTCTATCTGCTGTCGGGCGTCGTCTGCACGCTGGTCGCAATCTTCTTCAGTAAGACGCTGGAGACGCGAGACAACTGAGACCGATCTTCGAATTCAGCGAAAGGCCGCGGCATGCAGATGCCGCGGCCTTTTTATTAGTGCCCAATGCTTGAGCCGGAAGGGGCCACCTCGCCTGCATGTTCCTGACACGAGTCTGGCGGCGAGACGGGCTGGTCTCCTATGCTGATCGTGCCTGGCTCGACCTCGCTGCGGGGATCGCGACGAAATCTTGACTCCCATTATCAAACTTTTGTGATAAGCAGGGGCCACCGTAAACTTGAAAAAAACGGTCAGGAAAAATATAGGCTACCGCATCGCTGCCCGATGACGGTGGCTTCCAAGCGAGAGGACCTAATGACTTTTTCCTTTTCTCATCTCACCAGCGCGCTGGCGCTTGCCGCAGGTCTTGCCGTCGCTCCGATGCTGGCTCATGCCGCGGAATCCGATGGCATCGTCGTCTACAATGCCCAGCATGAGACGCTGACGCAGGCATGGGCGGATGGCTTCACCAAGGAAACCGGCATCAAGGTCACGATCCGCAACGGCAGCGATATGCAGTTTGCCAACCAGATCGTTCAGGAAGGCGCCGCCTCTCCGGCAGACGTTTATCTGACGGAAAATTCGCCGGGCATGGCACTGGTCGATGCCAACAAGCTCTTCGCTCCGGTCGATGCGGCGACGCTCGCCCAGGTGCCCGAAACCTTCAAGGCAGCCGACGGCAATTGGGTTGGCGTTGCCGCCCGGTCCACCGTTTTCGCCTATGACAAGACCAAGCTGAAGGAAGCCGATCTGCCGAAATCGCTCCTCGATCTTGCCGAGCCCAAGTGGAAGGGCCGTTGGGGCGCTTCGCCGGCCGGCGCCGATTTCCAGGCGATCGTCAGTGCGCTGCTTGAGCTGAAGGGCGAGGACGCAACCCGCGCCTGGCTGAAGGCGATGAAGGAAAATGCGAGCTTCTACAAGGGCAACAGCGTCGCGATGAAGGCCGTCAATGCCGGCGAGACCGAAGGCGCCGTCATCTATCACTATTACTGGTTCGGCGATCAGGCCAAGACCGGCGAAAACAGCAAGAATGTCTCGCTGCACTATTTCAAGAACCAGGATCCGGGTGCCTTTGTCAGCATTTCCGGCGGCGGCGTTCTGGCGTCCAGCCAGCACCAGAAGGAAGCACAGGCTTTCCTGAAGTGGATCACCGGCAAGGGCGGCCAGGCCGTTCTGCGCGATGGTAACTCGTTTGAATATGCCGTCGGCAATGGCGAGGCTTCCAATCCGAAACTCGTGCCGCTCTCCGACCTCCAGGCTCCGAAAGTCGAACCTTCGAAGCTGAACAGCAAGAAGGTTACCGATCTGATGACGGAAGCGGGCCTTATCTGAGGCAACGCCCCGTGCCGCGGCGCCTTTAGGGCGCTTTCGGACGGGCTTGGCTCTTGCATCACTATCCTGTGCCCTGCTAGGGGCATGGGGATGGCCTTTAAAGCCGATCGATCGGGCAATCGCCGGCAGCGGCGGTTGCCTTCCCATTTCAGGGCGTGAAAGGCAGCTTAGATTTGCTGCAGAAGAACACATATGCCGGCGAGGCCGCCGCCATCCGAATGCCCCAGTTGACGGCTGCTCCGCGCAGCCGCGTTCGGCATGCATCCGTCGTCGCCCTTGCTTCGATCGTCGCGCTTCTGAGCCTGGTGCCGCTCGGCTTCATCGTCTGGATCACGATCGACACGGGCTGGGCGGAAGTCAGCGCCTTGATCTTTCGTAGCCGCGTCGGCGATCTCCTCGTCAATACCGTCCTGCTCGAAGTCTGCACCATTCCGCTTTCCATCCTGCTGGCAGTGACGCTCGCCTGGCTGACGGAGCGCACCGATATTCCTTGCGCACGGCTCTGGTCGTGGCTGGCCGCCGCGCCGCTTGCCGTTCCCGCATTCGTGCACAGCTACGCCTGGGTCAGCCTCGTGCCGAGCATGCGCGGGCTGTGGAGCGGCGTGCTGGTGTCGGTGCTTGCCTATTTTCCTTTTCTCTACCTGCCGGTCGCAGCCGCCCTGCGCCGGCTCGATCCGGCGATTGAGGATGCCGCCGCCTCGCTCGGCCTCGACCCCTGGGGCGTCTTCTTCCGGGCGATCCTGCCGCAGCTTCGCCTCGCCATCTGCGGCGGCTCGCTGCTGATCGGCCTGCATCTCCTGGCGGAATACGGTCTCTACGTAATGATCCGCTTCGACACCTTCTCGACCGCCATCGTCGACCAGTTCCAATCGGCCTATAACAGTCCGGCGGCAAACATGCTCGGCGGCGTGCTCGTCTTCTGTTGCCTGCTGTTGCTCGGCATCGAGGTGCTGGCGCGTGGCAACGAACGCTATGCCCGCATCGGCTCGGGTGCAGCCCGGCCGGCTGATCGGCGCCGTCTCGGCTGGTTCGTCGTCCCCGCGGTCGCGCTGCCCATCGTCACCGCCGCATTGACGCTCGGTGTTCCTTTCGTCACCCTGGCGCGCTGGCTTTATCTCGGCGGCGCCGGCGTCTGGCGGATCGACACGGTCGGCTCGGCCTTGCTGCAGACCATTCTTCTCGCGATTGCTGGTGGCCTCCTCGCCACCATTGCAGCGACCCCGATGGCATGGCTGTCGGTACGCGCGCCCGGCCGGCTGCAGCGCATTCTCGAAGCCTGCCACTATTATGTCGGCTCGCTGCCGGGCGTCGTCGTCGCCCTGGCCCTGGTGTCGATCACCGTCCGGCTGGTCCTGCCGCTCTATCAGACGTTTGCCACCCTTCTGCTCGCCTATGTGCTGCTGTTTCTGCCGCGCGCCATGGTCGGTCTGCGTGCCAGCATCGCCCAGGCACCCGTCGAACTCGAGCGCGCCGCCATGGCGCTCGGCCGCACGCCGGCGCAGGCGGTGCGGCAGATCACCATGCGGCTTGCCGCTCCCGGCTTTGCGGCCAGCGTCGCGCTCGTCGCCCTCGGCATCACCAACGAACTGACGGCGACGCTGATGCTTTCTCCCAACGGCACGGAAACGCTGGCGACGAAATTCTGGTCGCTGACCAGCGAGATCGATTATGTTTCCGCAGCGCCCTACGCCTTCATGATGGTCGTCCTGTCGCTGCCGCTCACCCTTCTTCTCTACGTGCAATCAAAGCGAACGGCCGGACAATGACCTTTCTGGCGATCAAGAATATCAGCAAGCGCTATGGTCCCGTGCAGGCGCTCGACAATATCGACCTCACGATAGCAGCCGGCAGCCGCACGGCCATCGTCGGCCCGTCCGGCTCCGGCAAGACGACGCTGCTGCGGATCATCGCCGGCTTCGAAACTCCCGATGCCGGTCAGGTGGTGCTTCAGGGCGAAACGCTGGCGGATGGAGAGGCCATCGTACCCGCGCATCGGCGCGGCATCGGCATTGTCTCTCAGGATGGCGCCCTGTTTCCGCATCTGAGCGTATCGGAGAATATCGGTTTCGGCATGGAGCGCGGCGCGCGCGACCGCGATCAGCGCATCAATGCCCTCATCGATATGGTCGAACTCGACCGCGGCATGCTCGATCGCCGCCCGCATCAGCTCTCCGGCGGCCAGCAGCAGCGCGTGGCGCTTGCCCGCGCGCTCGGCCGCAAGCCGCGGCTGATGCTGCTCGACGAGCCTTTCTCCGCCCTCGATACCGGCCTGCGCGAAAACATGCGCAAGGCCGTCGCCCGCGTGCTGCAGATCGCCGGCATCACGGCGGTCCTGGTGACGCATGATCAGGCGGAGGCCCTGTCCTTTGCAGATCAGGTTGCTGTCCTGCGCGAGGGCAGGCTCATACAGGCCGGCACGCCGCAGGCGCTCTATCTCAACCCGAGGGATCGCGAGACGGCACTCTTCCTCGGCGATGCCATCATATTGGCGGCCGATCTCGATCAAGGTCTGGCCAAATGTGTCCTGGGGCAGATCCCGGTCGGCGCTGGGAACCGGCAGGGTCGCACCGACATCATGTTGCGGCCGGAGCAATTGCGCCTCCGGGCGATCGATGAAGCCGGCGCGGGTGCTGCCTGCATCGGCAAGGTGACCGAAATCGAGTTCGGTGGCGCCGTCTGCGCTGTTACGGTCGTGCTCTCCAACGGCTCCGAGACGCTGAATATCAGGAGTTCCGGCGTCGGCCTCCCCGAGGTCGGCAGCATGGTTTCGGTGAGCGTCATCGGAAAGGCACATGTGTTCGACAGGCTCGATAGCTGAGCGTTAATTCGAGTTGAAGCAGGCGATGCTTTGGGGAAGATAAAGCATGTCGCGCAAAAGTGTGCAGCGGTTTTGCGACAACGACATGCGTCAAATCAAGGTCCTAAAGCGCAAGAAGCGAATCTGAAGGATCGCGGTGCGCTTTAGGCGCGCCATCATCGTGCCCCATGCCGAAGGAGTCTCTCCATGTCTTTTCATCATGAGATCGAGCCGGATCTTGCTTTCCTCACTTCGCTCCGCCGCAATCTTCATGCGCATCCGGAACTCGGCTTCGAGGAGGAGCGCACCAGCGGCATCGTCGCCACCTTGCTGGAGGAAGCAGGACTGACCGTGCATCGCGGCCTCGGCAAAACCGGTGTCGTCGGCACGCTGCAGGTCGGCAACGGCACGCGCCATATCGGCCTTCGCGCCGACATGGATGCGCTCGCCATGCCAGAAAAGGCCAATCGTCCCTATAAATCCACGATCCCGGGCAAGATGCATGCCTGCGGGCATGATGGCCATACGACGATGCTGCTCGGTGCCGCCCGTCATCTGGCCGCCAAGCGCGGCTTTTCCGGCACGGTGCATTTCATCTTCCAGCCGGCGGAAGAAGGTCGTGGTGGCGCCAGGCGCATGGTCGAAGATGGCCTTTTCGATCTGTTTCCGTGCGACGCCGTCTACGGGCTTCACAATATGCCCGGTCTTGCGGTCGACGAGATGGCGGTTGTCGAAGGGCCGCAGCTTGCTTCATCGGATAGCTGGCGCATCACCTTCCGCGGTACCGGCACCCACGGCGCCAAGCCGCATCTCGGCAAGGACCCGATCACGGCAGCGGCGACCTTCCTTTCCGCGCTGCAAACCATCGTCGGTCGCGTCGTCGATCCGCTGCAGCCGGCCGTCGTCAGTGCCTGCTCGCTGCAGGCGGGCGATCCCAAGGCGCTGAACGTGATACCAGATACGGTCGAGATCGGCGGCACGGCGCGCGCCTATACGCCGGAGGTCCGCGATCAGCTGGAAGAGGAGATCGGACGCCTGGCGCATGGCACTGCGGCCATGTTCGGTATCGCCGTCGACTATCAATTCGAGCGCCGCATCCCGCCCGTCATCAACGATGCCGATGCCACGGCGCGGGCGCTGAAGGCTGCGACGGCTGTTTTTGGCGAGAATGTGCGGATCCGCTTCCCGCCATCGACCGCCGGCGACGACTTCGCCTTCTTCGGCCAGAACGCTCCCGGCTGCTATGTCTGGCTCGGCAATGGCCCGGCCGTTGACGGCGCCCTGCATCACAATACGGCCTATGATTTTAACGATGAGGCAATCGCGTCGGGTGTGGCTTTCTGGACGACGTTGGTCGAGCAGGAATTGGGAGAGGGTTGAGACAGGGCTGAGCGTGCCTTACCGCGGTATACCGCCTCTTTTCAGCGTTCAGCCTCTCGCAGCAATGCGTCGAATATGATCCGGCGTGCCCTTTCGGCATCGATTTCCGCGGCGAAATGGCCATTGAATTGCCCATGCGAGGCGCGCGTTTCGACGACGGTGCGCCCACGCGTGTGCCGTCCATGCAATTCCGCATCGATCCGGGCATGCCGAAGGGCGGTGATGTCAGGTTCGACGAAAATGGCGGCAGCCGTCGGGTCGTAGATCGCCATGGCCGGTCTGCCGCGGCTGATGGCGATGTTGACATAGCCCTCGAGCAGGTCAGCGAGCAGCTGCGCCTTTTCGCCATCATTCTCGCGGATGCGGGCGACATCCTCCGGCCAGGCCAAGACCTTGCGGCAGATATCGAGATCGATCATGCGCAACGGCAGCTCATGCGCCAGCACAATGGCAAGTGCCTCCGGATCGGCAAAGGCATTGAACTCGGCCGATGCCGTGTGATTGCCTGCAGTGACGCCGCCGCCCATCCAGGTCAGCTCGTCGATGCGGGCGGCAAGATCCGGCCGTGCCAATGCCAAAGCGGCAATATTCGTGAGCGGCCCGAGCGCCAGGATGCGTTTCGGCCCGTCGCTGTTGGAAAGCCAGTCGCATAGCGCGGTAAATGCGTCGCTGAATGGAAGCGGATCGGCCGGCGGCAGGCTTCTGCCTGGGGTCGGAATGCCGGTCTGGCCGAGAATGTTCTGCGCGGTTTCCAGCTTGCGGAGAACGGGCAGCTCGCGGCCGGTATGGATCTGAAAGGTCCAGTTGAAGACGGCGGCAGCGCTCGCTGCATTGGCCTTAACATGAGACAGGGGTGCATTGCCGCTGACGAGCGAAACGCCATCGATGACGAGATCCGAATGCGCCACCACCAGAATGGCAGCGATATCATCGAATCCCATATCGGTATCGATCCAGATTCCCATACTCTATCTCATCGGTCGCAGCGAAGTGGCGCGGCGGCGTTTCCTGCCGCCCTGGCGGGATGGTCGTGGGACGCGCGCAAGCGGTGTTCGTCCCGCGGATCGCTTAGCTGGCTAGCGCATCAAGGATGCGGATCCAGGAACGAATGCCCTTGTGATAGGAGCGCAGCTCGTATTTCTCGTTCGGCGAATGAATGCGGTCGTCGGAGAGGCCGAAACCGACGAGCAACGATTCCATGCCTAGCATCTTCTGGAAGTCGCCAACGATCGGGATCGAGCCGCCCATGCCGATGATGAGGGCTGGTTTCGGCCACTCGTTGGAAAGCGCGGTCTTCGCCTTGGTCAGTACCGGCGAATCGTAGGAAAGCTGGATGGCCGGCGAGCCGCCATGCTCATGAAACTCCACCGAGCAATCCCCAGGGATCTTGGAGCGCACATAGGCGCGGAAGCTCTCGCGGATCGCCGCCGGATTCTGCTGGCCAACGAGGCGGAAGGAGACCTTCGCCGATGCCTTGGCGGCAATCACCGTCTTGAAGCCGGCGCCGGTATAGCCACCCCAAATGCCGTTTACTTCCGCCGTCGGCCGCGCCCAGGTGAGTTCCATCACAGACCGGCCCTTCTCGCCCGAGGGGATCGACAGGCCGACTTCGCCGAGGAATTTTTCGGCCGTCATGCCGAGCTTCTCCCAGGACGCCTTGATATTAGCAGGCGTTTCCTCGACGCCTTCATAGAAGCCGGGAAGCGTTATGCGCCCCGTCTCATCATGCAGTCCGGCAAGGATGTCGGTCAGAATGTGGATCGGATTGGCGGCAGCGCCGCCGAAAAGGCCCGAATGCAGGTCGCGGTCAGCAGCGGTGATGACGATTTCTTCGCCCACCAGGCCGCGCAGGCCTGCCGAAATTGCCGGCGTATCGCCGTCCCACATGCCGGTATCGCAGACAAGGGCAAAGTCCGCCTTCAGCTCGGCAGCATTGGCTTCAAGGAAGGGCTTGAGCGAGGGCGAGCCGGATTCCTCTTCGCCTTCGAAGAGGATGGTGATGCGCACCGGCAGCGCACCCTTGGTTTCCTTATAGGCGCGCACCGCCTCGACGAAGGTCATCAGCTGCCCCTTGTCGTCGGACGTGCCGCGACCGGTCAGGATCTTGCGGCCATTGCCCAGGTCCTTGATCGCGGGAGCGAAGGGATCGCTTTCCCAAAGCTCGAGCGGATCGACGGGCTGCACGTCGTAGTGGCCGTAGAACAGCACATGCGGCGCATCTGCAGCGCCTGCATCGTGATGAGCGACCACCATCGGATGACCGGGCGTATCGCGTACGGAGGCCTTGAAGCCGAGCGAATTCAGGTAGGTGACCAGCCATTCCGCCGCCTTGCGGCATTCCGTCTTATAGTCCGGGTCCGTCGAGATGGATTTGATACGCAGCAGCTCGAAGAGGTTGTCGAGGCTGGAGGGAAGGTTCTGATCGGCGCGGTCGAGAACGGGCGATAGATCGGTCATATCCGACTCCTTACGTGAAATTCGGAGCGACGATAGACCAAAGGCCAGCCGGTTTCGAGGCGTTAAAACCGAAAATTTACCGTAGCTTGCCTCTTTCGATGGAGGCCTGCTCTTATGTGATTAGTTGCGCATGTAGTTTACAAGTTTTTTAGATTATTAGAAATAACGTCAATCCAGAAAAGTATTCTGGAGACGCGTAATGTTTTCAGTAATTGCATGTATTCGCGACACTCATGACTTCAGGCTTATTCTCGTGGCGGCGGCCATCTGCCTCATCGGCAGCCTTGCCACCATGCTTCTTTTTTCGCGTGCACAGGAATGCGGGTCTCATCAGCGTCGCTACTGGATTGCGGCTGCGGCCTTTGCCAGTGGTGTCGGCATCTGGGCGACGCATTTCATTGCCATGCTCGCCTATGAGAGCAACCTTCCCATCTCCTACGGCGTTTCGCTGACCGCGCTTTCGGTGGTCTTTGCCATCCTCGGCTCATGGCTCGCGATTGCCGTTGCCTTCGAATGGGACAATCGCGTTTCCTTTACAGTCGGCGGCATGCTGATGGCGTTTGGAATAGCCGCTATGCACTTCACGGGCATGCAGGCCATCGAGGCTTCGGCAAAGCTCTCCTTCGATATACCGCGCGTCGTCGCTTCAGTCGCCATCGGTGGCGTCTTCTCTTCACTGGCTTTCCTGGTGTTTCGCAGCCTTCGTGGCTTCAGTCGCATCATGGTCGGCGCGCTTCTGCTGTTGCTTGCGATTTGCTCCCTGCATTTCACCGCGATGAGCGGCGTGACACTGACGCCCGAAATTGGGATGCCGGGGGCCGCCCTCGCCATGGATCGAAGCATCCTCGCAGGCATCGTCATGGCCGCCGCGATGGGTCTGATCCTCATCGCTCTGGGCGCCATCTTCATCGACCGTCATCTGACCGACCTTCGCGGCTTCGCCAATGCTTCGCTCGAAGGCCTGCTCATCATCCGTGACGGCCGGGTCATCGATGCCAACGAGCGATTTTTCACCATTTCCGGATGGTCGCAGCAGCAGGTGGTCGGTGCCCCGCCAGAAACCTTCCTGGCGATCGACATAGATGCCCAAAGTGATGCGGCCATTCCACTGGAGACAACGCTGTCCGGCTATGATGGCAACGCGATCCCAGTCGAAACCGTGCGTCGCTCCATCACCTATCGCGGCCACGAATGCAGCGTATTGGTCGTGCGCGACCTGACCGAGCGGCGTCAGGCGCAGCAGATGATCGAGCATCTGGCGCACCATGATATATTAACGGATCTGCCCAATCGCTCGCTGTTCGACCAGCGCATGCGTCAAGCGCTGCAGGTGGCCAACCGCAGGGGCGGGGAAGTCGCCATCTTCTGTCTGGATCTCGACCGCTTCAAGGCCATCAACGACGTCTTCGGCCATGCGGAAGGCGATCGCATCCTCTGCAAGGTTGCCGGCATCCTGCAGCGTGCGATCGAGGAGGGCGATACGGTGGCAAGGCTCGGCGGCGACGAGTTCGCCATTATCCAGCCCAGGCGTCAGCAGCCTGAGGGGGCCACGCGCCTTGCCGAACGCGTTCTTTCGGAATTTGGCATGGAGATGGATACCGCCCGGGATCCGACGGCCGTCGGCGTCAGCATCGGTATCGCCATCTATCCGCGTGATGGCACGAGCGCCGAGCAGCTGTACGCCAATGCGGATATGGCGCTTTATCGTGCCAAGCATGCGGGTCGGGGTCATGCCTGCTTCTTCGATGCCGAAATGGACAAGGCCGTGCGCACTCGTCGCCAGCTTGAGAACGATCTGCGTCAAGCCATCCTGCGCCGTCAGCTCTTCCTGGAATATCAGCCGATCTACGACGTCGGCAGCGACAGTGTCAGCGGTTATGAGGCGCTGTTGCGCTGGGCGCATCCGGATCGAGGCGTGATCGATCCAGAGACGTTTATTCCCATTGCCGAGGAAAGTGGATCGATCGTTGCGATCGGTGAATGGGTGCTGCAGCAGGCCTGCCAGGAGGCGACGCGCTGGAGCGAGCCCGCGAATGTCGCGGTCAACCTCTCGCCGCTGCAATTCATGATCCCGACCCTCTACGACCAGATCGAACGCATCCTGCGCAAAACCGGCCTCGATCCGCAGCGCCTCGAACTGGAGATCACGGAGGCGGCGCTGATGCGCGAACGAACGACTGTAATCGCGACATTGCAGCGGCTGCATCGCCTCGGCGTTCGCGTGGTCATGGATGATTTCGGCACCGGCTTTTCCTCGCTCAGCAATCTGCGCGCCTTCCCATTCGACAAGATCAAGGTCGATCGCAGCTTCACCGGCGCCCTCGAACACGATCCCGCAGCTCGCTCGATCGTCCGCGCCATCATCGGCCTCGGCCACAGCTTGAATATGCCTGTGGTCACGGAAGGGGTCGAAACGGAAACCCAGCGCCGCATCGTCATCGAGGAAGGCTGCGCCCAGCTTCAGGGGATATTCTTCGGCAAGCCCGATGTCGGGCCGAGCCAGTTCCAGTCGGCTTTGAATAAGGTGGTCGGCCAGGGTTGAGGCGCGTTGCGCAAAAGTATGAAGCGGCTTTGCGGAAAACCGCTGCATGCTTTTCCTGGGATTGCTCTAAAGCTGCCTGGCATTCTCCAGCACGCGCCGGATATATTCCAGCAGCAGCTCGCGTTCGAATTGCCGGAAATCCTTGAGAAGATCCGTATCGGCGGCCATGGCGGCCTCGATCGCTTCCGCCTGCATGGCTGCGGCCTTGTTCGTCAGGAAGACCAGTTGCGCCCGCTTGTCCGAAGGATGCGGGCGGCGTTCCACCAGGCCGTCCCGTTCCATGCGCGACAGCGTATTGGCCATCGTCGCCTGTTCGATGTCGATCCTCTCGAGCAGCTGCTTCTGCGTCAGCCCGTCCTCGGACCACAATTCGAGCAGGATCGGAAACTGACCGGGGGAAAAGCCCAGCGTCGCCGCGCGTTGTTGTAGCGAGCGAGCGAATCCCTTCGCCATCTGACTGGCAAGGTAGGCGGCGGAGTCCATCCGATTAAATCCCATGATTGCAAATATGCCCATAATTCAGGAGCAAGACAATCAGCAATTCTTCGGGTAGATCCCCTCTGAAATAAGCAACTCAGGTAAATTTTTCACCTTCACAGGTTGCATTTTTTGACATGAAAAAGCCGCCATGGCCTGGAGGGGACGCCATGGCGGCTCATGAAAGAGGGACAAAGGCCCGGAGAGGGGATAGGCCTTTGTCCTAGTCTGACATGGCGGGGGACAGGCCGGTTGTCAGACCCGCGGCGTATCAATCGCCGGTGATTAGGATTTGAGGTTTCGAATGCGGTTTTTCAAGGGAATGCGCAGATTAGATTGATTAAAAGTTAGTAACGTTTCGGTGAGAGATCTGGTCATCTCATCAAAGCAATTCCAGGAAAAGTGTATCGCGGTTTTCCGTCCGGAATTGCATAAAAGCAGAAGATAGAGCGTTTCTGCGATTCGAAGAAAAGCGGAAGCGCTCTAGCCTGCAAAACCGAAGTTTATATGGACGTTGGAAGTGCGTCACGCTATCCATGCTTCCATGAAAAAAGGTGATCATCTCTTCCTCGTCGACGGCTCCGGTTTCATTTTCCGGGCCTTTCATGCTTTGCCGCCGCTGACGCGCAAGTCCGACGGATTGCCGGTCGGTGCCGTCTCCGGTTTCTGCAACATGCTGTGGAAGCTGCTGACTTCGGCGCGCGATACCTCCGTGGGTGTGACGCCGACGCATTTTGCCGTGATCTTCGACTATTCCTCGAAGACCTTCCGCAAGGATATCTTCCCGGAATACAAGGCTAATCGCTCGGCGCCGCCGGAGGAGCTGATCCCGCAGTTCGGCCTCATCCGCGAGGCGACTCGCGCCTTCAACCTGCCTTGCATCGAGACTGACGGCTTCGAGGCAGACGACATCATTGCGACCTATGCCCGACAGGCGGAGGCGGCTGGCGCCGATGTGACGATCATCTCGTCCGACAAGGATCTGATGCAGCTCGTCACCCCCATGGTCCACATGTATGACAGCATGAAGGACAAGCAGATCGGCATTCCCGACGTGGTCGAGAAGTGGGGTGTATCGCCGGACAAGATGATCGATCTGCAAGCCATGACCGGCGACTCGGTCGACAACGTCCCCGGCATTCCCGGCATCGGCCCGAAGACGGCGGCGCAGCTTCTGGAGGAGTTCGGCGATCTTGATACGCTGCTTGCCCGCGCCGACGAGATCAAGCAGCAGAAGCGCCGCGAAAACATCATCGCCAATGCCGAACTTGCCCGCATTTCGCGCCAGTTGGTGACGCTGAGGACGGATGTACCGCTGGAACTTGCGCTTGACGCGCTGGTGCTGGAGCCGCAGGACGGCCCGAAGCTGATCGGCTTCCTGAAGACCATGGAATTCACGACCCTGACGCGGCGCGTCGCGGAGGCCTGCGACTGCGATGCGGCTGCAATCGAGCCCGCCGTCGTCAAGATCGAATGGGGCGAGGGCGCTCATGGTCCCGATCTCGATGTTGGCGAAAATGTCGATCTTGTTGCCGGCAGCGTTGTCGAGGCCGAAGGGGCATCGGTTCCAGCGCCGTCGGCCAAGGCGCGTCTGGCTTTGGATGGCACCACAGAGCCCGAGGATCTCGCCAAGGCGCGCGCCGCAAGTTTTGCGAGCGCGCCGATCGACCATTCGAAATATGTGACCATCCGCGATATCGCCACGCTCGACCGTTGGATCGCGGATGCGCGCGAAACCGGTATCGTCGCTTTCGATACGGAAACGACCTCACTCGATGCCATGCAGGCCGAGATCGTCGGCTTCTCGTTGGCGATCGCCGACAACCGCAACGATCCCTCGGGTTCTTCCATCCGTGCCGCCTATGTGCCGCTCGCTCACAAGACCGGTATCGGCGATCTGTTGGGCGGCGGCCTGGCCGACAATCAGATCCCGTTGCGTGATGCGCTGCCGAGATTGAAGGATCTGCTGGAGGATGCCTCCATCCTCAAGATCGCGCAGAACCTCAAATACGATTACCTGCTGATGAAGCGCTACGGCATCGAGACGCGGTCCTTCGACGACACGATGCTGCTGTCCTATGTGCTCGATGGCGGCGCCAATGCCACGCATGGCATGGACAGCCTCTCCGAGCGCTGGCTCGGCCACAAGCCGATCGCCTACAAGGACGTCGCTGGTAGCGGCAAGTCCAACGTCACCTTCGATCTCGTCGATATCGACCGCGCGACCGCCTATGCCGCTGAAGACGCCGACGTGACGCTGCGCCTCTGGCTGGTGCTGAAACCACGACTTGCGGCAGAAAAACTTTCAGTCGTCTACGAACGGTTGGAAAGGCCGCTCGTGCCAGTGCTTGCCCATATGGAGGAGCGCGGCATTACCATCGACCGGCAGATCCTTTCCCGCCTTTCCGGCGAGCTGGCGCAGGGTGCCGCCGCCTTGGAAGACGAGATCTACAATCTGGCCGGCGAGCGCTTCAATATCGGCTCGCCGAAGCAGCTCGGCGATATCCTTTTCGGCAAGATGGGGTTGGCCGGTGGCAGCAAGACCAAGACGGGGCAATGGTCGACCTCGGCACAGGTGCTGGAGGACCTGGCGGCGGCCGGCTTCGAGTTGCCGCGCAAGATCGTCGACTGGCGCCAGCTCACCAAGCTGAAATCCACCTATACGGATGCGTTGCCGAGCTATGTCCATCCCGAGACGAAGCGCGTCCACACCTCCTATTCGCTGGCCTCGACCACGACCGGGCGCCTCTCCTCCTCCGAGCCCAACCTGCAGAATATTCCGGTGCGCACGGCGGAAGGCCGCAAGATCCGCACCGCCTTCATTTCGACGCCGGGCCACAAGCTCGTCTCCGCCGACTACAGCCAGATCGAGTTGCGCGTTCTGGCGCATGTCGCCGATATCCCGCAGCTCAAGCAGGCCTTCGAGGACGGCATCGACATTCACGCGATGACCGCATCCGAAATGTTCGGCGTGCCGGTAGATGGCATGCCAAGTGAGGTGCGCCGCCGCGCCAAGGCGATCAACTTCGGCATCATCTACGGCATCTCCGCCTTCGGTCTCGCCAACCAGCTCTCGATCGAGCGCTCGGAAGCAGGCGACTATATCAAGAGGTATTTCGAGCGCTTCCCCGGCATCCGCGATTACATGGAAGGCGCCAAGCAGGCGGCGCGCGACAAGGGCTATGTCGAGACCATCTTCGGCCGCCGCATCCATTTCCCGGAAATCCGTTCGTCCAACCCCTCCGTCCGCGCCTTCAACGAACGCGCCTCGATCAATGCCCCTATCCAGGGATCGGCCGCCGACGTCATCCGCCGCGCGATGATCAAGATGGAGCCGGCTCTGGCTGCGGCCGGGCTCGGCGATCGTGTGCGCATGCTCCTGCAGGTGCATGACGAACTGATCTTCGAAGTCGAGGATGCCGATGTCGAGCGCACGACGCCGATCATCGTCTCCGTCATGGAAAACGCTGCCATGCCGGCGGTCGACATGGCCGTGCCGCTGAAGGTCGATGCGCGCGCTGCCCACAATTGGGATGAGGCGCATTGAGGCTATATCGGGTGTCGCATTCCTAAGTCGGTGAAATTGCTTTCTCGCCGCCAAGGGCGAGATTGGGCAGCTTAAATACTCTTATTTGCCGATCAGCATTTCCAGCACCGAAATAATGGCGCGCTCGGCCTCTTCGAGCGTGCCGCTATTGTCGATATCGGCGACGTCGTAGCTGCCCTCAACGGTCAGCGAGCTTCTTTCCAGCCGCTTCAGCACGTCTTCGCGGCTCTCGCGTCCGCGCGCCATCAACCGCTCGGCCAGCACTTCGCGTGTCGCCGTGATGTTGATGACCTTCAGACGTGGAAATGCGCTCTGGAAGTGATGCAGCGCCGAGCGTGAGCCATTGGCGATCACCAGATGGCCCTGCGCAAGCTCGTCGAAGACGTCGGCCGGAATGCCATATTTCAGGCCGTGCGCTTCCCAGGAGACGGCGAAGGCGCCGGCCTGTTCCATCGCATCGAAATCGGCGTCGGAGACGCTTCTGTGGTCTTCGTTACCAGCATCGCCGTCGCGCGTGATGACGCGGCGAACGAAGTGGACATCCGGCCGGCCGGCGAAATGCTGGGCGGCCAGATTCATCAGCGTATCCTTGCCGGCACCGCTCGGGCCGACGACGACGGCGAGCGTGCCCGCTGTCGCATCCGTCAGGCCGAGATTAGCCGGCTCGAGATTGGCGCTTGCGCTCATGCCACCCGGCGTCCTTCTCGCCAGACGGAGCGCGTAACCGGAACGCCATGATCGCGACGGACGCGCACGAGATCAGCGCGCAGGCCCTCTGCGATGCGGCCGCGGTCGTTCAGGCTAACGGTCCTTGCGGGCGTCGCCGTCACCATGGCGATCGCCTGCGGCAGCGAAATACCCTCGACTTCGTCCGCGAGGATGAAGGGGGCATGCAACAGGCTGAGCGGCACGTAATCGGAGGAAAGTACATCGAGTACGCCGAGTTCGGCGAGGTCGCGGGCGGCGATATTGCCCGAATGCGACTTGCCGCGCACGATATTGGGCGCGCCCATCAGCACGCTCATGCCGGCACCGTGGGAAGCCTTGGCGGCATCGATACTGGTCGGGAACTCCGCCAGGCGAACGCCGTAGTTGATGGCTTCGTCGACATGGGCGAGCGTCGCGTCGTCATGGCTGGCAACCGTTATGCCGCGTTCGGCGCAGACCTTGGAGATCGCGTCGCGATGCGGCGTGGCATATTTGGCCGATTCCTCCTGGCGCTTGGCGACGAACTTGGCAAAGGCTTCGTCGCTGAGCCCGCGCTTCTTCTGATAGTAGAAGATGTACTGATCCATCGTCTGGAACTGGCGCTGGCCCGGCGCATGGTCCATCAGCGAAACCAGACGGACGTAAGGGTCCTTCTCGAAATCCTGGAAGTGGTCAAGGACGTTGTCGGAGGAGACTTCGCAGCGCAGGTGGATCAGGTGATCGGCGCGCAGGCGATCTTCGTTTTGGGCCGCCTGGATGGCATCGGCCATATCGCGCATCTCGCCTTTTTCGAAACCGCCGTCCTCGTCCGAGCCCATGCGCAGGCAGTCGAACACGGTCGTAATGCCCGAGGTGACGATCTGCGCATCATGCGCCTGGATCGCCGCCGTCTTGTTCCAGCGAACGCCCGGGCGAGGGGAATAATGCGCCTCCAGATGGTCGGTATGCAGCTCGACCAGACCGGGGATCAGATAATCGCCCTCGAAATCCTCGCCGATATCGGACTTGCCTTCGGAGATGGCGGCAATGCGACCGTCACGGATCAGCACGGAACCTTCGACGATCTTGTCTTCGAGGACGATGCGGGCGTTGGAAAGGACGGTTTCTTTGGTCATATCGGCTCTTTCATATTAGGCGCCGGCAAGCGGCAGCCAGGAACGGACGGTAAAGGGAGCGCCACGCTCTTCTTCGACGAAGACGGCGAGGCCGGAAATATCGAGCGGCTTGCCGGTATGTTCGGCGAAGCGATGGCGCAGAATTTCCTGTAGTTCGGGTTGACGCTCCGTGGGAACCCGACCGGTCAGCGTCATGTGGAAACGGAACTCGTCATTGACATAAGGATAGCCCCAGCGCAGCAGATTGGCGCGCTGCGGCTCCGTCAAGCCTTCCGGCTTGCGCCTTGCGATGTCATGGTCCGAAAGCGGTGCGCGCAAAGGCTCGAAGGTTTTCACGACACGCGAGGCGAAATCCTGTAACGGCTCGTAAACGGTGCTGGGCACGAGCGCGAAGAAATGGCCGAGCTGGCCAAGTACAAGCTCCGGAATGGTGAAAGCCTTGGTCTGCGAGGCGAATTCGGCGGCGACATCGAGGAGATCTCGCTCGGTCACCGAAGCGGCTAGCTCGAACGGCGCCTTCAGCGTGGCATGGAAGCCGTAGCGGCGCGGATCGGCCGTCAGTTCGGCATGACCTTCCGGCAGCGGCGCCATGGCCTTGTCGGAAAAAATCTCATTCGAAAATGCATCACGGCCCAGCCAGCGGGCGGCAAGCGATGTCAACGGATCTTCTTTGGGCGGCGTGAAATAGAGAGCATAGCGCAAGGCTGCATTCCTTGGAAAAATCGGCTGCGCGGGACACTGTTGGGTGATTTGCGACAAACCGCAAGAGCAGCAAGGCAGCAACGGTCCGAATCCGGCTAAAGCCAGCTTGACCGCTGCGGTCTTGCCGGCCTGCGCTACCGGATTCCCGTGACAGAATGATGATGCGTAATGATTTTTTCCCGATCTTTTTTATTTCGCTCGCGCACCCATCAGCCGCGAACGCAAGGCGTTGGATGCGGCATCGAACAGGAAGACGACGATCAGGATCAACAGCACCATATAGGCGACGTTTTCCCAGTTCGCGTTGGTGCGCATCGCTTCCCAAAGTTTGAGCCCGATACCGCCCGCGCCGACGGCGCCGATGATGGTCGCGCCGCGCACGTTCGATTCCCACTGGTAGAGCGTCTGGCTGACGATGACCGGAACGATCTGCGGCATGATCCCGTAGCGATGCACGAGAATGGTCGGCGAACCGGTAGACTTCACGCCTTCGCGCGGCTTGTTGTCGATATTCTCAAGCCCCTCGGAATAGAGCTTGCCGAGCGTGCCTGTCTCGGTGAGGAAGATCGCACCGCTGCCGGCGAGCGGGCCGGGGCCGAAGGCGCGGGTCAGGAACAGCGCCCAGATCAGCATATCCACCGAGCGCAGGAAGTCGAAGAGGCGTTTCAGTATCTGGTTGAGCAGCCGGTTCGGGGTAATGTTGCGGGCCGCCAGGAAGGCGAGCGGAAATGCTACGAGCGACCCGAGGAGTGTTCCGAGGAACGCCATGACGATGGTCTGGAACAGCTTGGTCCAGACGTCGCCATGCTGCCACGCGCCATTGTTCCAGATATTGTCGAAGGCCAGTGAGAGGTTGGACTGGGCAGGGTCCAGCCGCGGCCCCGAAACGATGAGGCTGATGACTTCGCTCGCCGGCTTGTCGAAGAAGGGCGAATGCGTGTCGAACACGAAGTTGGCCCAGCCAAGAAAGCGCTTGCGGATCTTCACGCGATCAGTGGAAATGCTGGCATCGCCGGCAAAGCCGAGATTGACCAGGATGTTGTCGTCATAGACGGTCATCCAGCTGGGTACGGGCTCGGAGCCGATGATCTTCGGCGCATCGCCGGCGATATCGATCGGGATCGTAATGCCGTGCGCAGTCACGATAGCCTGCGTTTTGGTTACGGTTACCGTGCGGCTCGTGCCGCTGACGGAAACGGTCATGCTGCCATCGGGGTTGGTCTTGACCCAGTCAGGATTGGGATTGTCGCCCAAAGGCGAAAAGCGCGGATACTTAATGGTGATCTTGTCGCCGGAGATGCGGAATTCCGGCTGCACGTCATAGCTCACCCATTCGCTAAGATAGATCCCGACGCGCTCCCAATGTGCTTCCGAAATGACTTTCGGCAGATCGAAGAACCACGCGGCATAAATGCCGTAGAGGACAATGCCGATGAACATCATCAGCGCACCGAAGCGTTGGCGGAAGGACCGGTGAAGAACCTCCGGATAGCGCGCTTCGATTTCCTGCATGCGGCTGGCGTCGATGATGGACATGGTCAACCTCAATGCTGCAAAAGGAAGGCATGTTCGCCCACCAGACGGCGGCGGAGCCATGCAGAAAACTGATCGACGGCGATGATCGTCAGGAAGAGAAGCAACACCAGCGCCAATGTCTTGGCGCCAAAGCCGCGTGAAATCGCAAGTTTGAGCTCCTCGCCGATGCCGCCGCCGCCGACGGCTCCGATGATGGTGGAGGCGCGAACGTTGATCTCCAGACGCAGCAGCGCGTAGGACATGAAGTTCGGCAGCACTTGCGGCAGGGCGGCAAAGCGCACGCGCTCGCTCCAGCTCGCGCCGACGGCGCGCATGCCCTCGTCCGGTTTCATGTCGATGTTCTCGACCACTTCGTAGAAGAGCTTGCCGAGCGCGCCGATTGTATGCAGGCCGACGGCGATGATGGCCGCGATCGGGCCGATCGACAGGATCGCCGAAAACAATCCGGCAATGACGATCTCGGGAAAAGCCCGCAGAAGTTCCATGATACGCTTGGTCACCAGACGAATCGGATTGGATGGCGACATGTTGCGGGCGGCGAAGAAGCTCAAAGGCACGGCGAAGACGACGCCGATGATGGTCGATACCAGCGCTACGTTGATCGTGATGATCATCAGCTCGAAATATTCAGGGATATAGAAATTGCCCCAGACATAGACGCGGCCGAGCGGGAAATTGAACTCCTCGCCGCCGGCGCCATTGGCTCCATTCGGGCTCGGCAGATCGAAGAGCGCGCGATAGACGTCCGACCAGTCCTTTGGAATGAGCCAGCTCAGGAAATCGAAGAGATGCGGCAGGCGATCAAAGAAATGTCCGGCGTTGTTTTCGTCGGCGAAGCGCACCGAGCTGACGAAGGCGGCGAGCAGGATCACGAGGCCGATGCCGGTGTAGAGGCGGCGCTTGGCCACCATCTTGTTCCAGGCGTCGCCGATCTCCTTGGCGCTCTGTGGCGCGCTCTGCATGTTCGGGTGCGTATCGGCGATCGTCATGAAGTCAAGCCTCTGTGAATAGCAAAAGGGCGGCCGTTGCCGGCCGCCCAATTATCGGAATGCGGATCAGCCGCCGATGGCAGCTTTGCGAACGTCGATGACGGCGTTGTAGAAGTCCGGGGTAACCTTGACGTAGCCCTTGAAGTCGCCGCCTTCGATGGCGTTGAAGCACTTGGCGTCGGCCGTCGGGAGCTTCATGAAGAAGTCCGTCAGCTTCGTCTGCCATTCGGTGCCGAGAGCGTTGCGAACGACGAGCGGGCCGTTCGGGATCAGCGGAGAACGCCATACTTCGACGAGCTTGTTCGGATCCACGGCGCCCTTGTCGACTTCCTTGCGGAAGGTGCCGGAGGTGAAGCCGTCCTTGAAATCGCCAACGCCCGAGGAATCGTCGACAGCGACGTCGACCTTGCCGTCATAGGCGGCGAGCAGGTTGTTTTCATGGCCGCCGTTGAACTGGGTCGAGCCGAAGAACTTGTCGTTCGGCACGCCGGTGGTCTTCGGAATCTGCGTGAGGGGAACGAGGTAGCCCGAGGTGGAGTCCGGATCGGCGTAGCCGAGCTTCTTGCCCTTGGCGTCTATGATCGTCTTGATGCCGGAAGACTTGAGGGCGAGGCCGATCGAGTAGTAGCCGGTGGAGCCGTCGGTCTGCTGCGTGGTCAGGATCGGGGTAACGGCCTTCGGGTCCTTGATGGCGACGGCTGCATAGCCGGAAGCGCCGAGTTCGGCGAAGTCGAGCGTGCCGCCGAGCAGGCCCTGGATAACGCCGTTATAGTCGGCAGCCGGGAACAGCGAAACCTTCTCGAAACCGAATTCCTTCTTCAGGTGGTCGGAAAGGCAGGCGTAATTGCGCAGGCGGTCGGCTTCGTTTTCGCCGCCGAGAATGCCGATGCGGAATTCCTTGAGGTCTGCTGCGTTGGCAGCAGCGCCGGCTGCGAGCGCAACCAGCGCCGTAGCGGCAAAAAGTGCTTTCTTCAACATGGGTTCGTCTCCTGATTAACCGGTGTCCCCGGATGTCTTCGATCTGATAGAAGAAATGCGCCCTTGACGCGGGCCTTCGATCCCGGCCGTCCCTCTCAGAGACCGGCCAGTGCCAGCGGTTGCGGGCCGGCAGATTCAGTCGCCGCGGCTTGCGCGGCCTGATCGGCGATATTGATGGATGTCGACGTCATGCTCTCGTCGATGCCGGCGCCGTCCTTATCGGTGCCGTAGATTTCTTTGACGGCGGCTGCCGTCAGATCGGTTGGCTTGCCGTCGAAGACGACCTTACCGGCTGCCATGCCGACGATGCGTTCGCAATAGTTGCGCGCCGTATCCAGCGTATGCAGGTTTGTGATGACGGTGATGCCTTCACGTTCGTTGATGTCGCGCAGCGCATCCATGACGATCTTGGCGTTGAGGGGATCGAGCGAGGCGATTGGCTCGTCGGCCAGCATCATCTTCGGCTGCTGCATAAGGGCGCGGGCGATGGCGACGCGCTGCTGCTGGCCGCCCGAAAGTGTGCCGGCCATCTGCAGGGCCGTCTGCTCGATGCCGAGACGCTCGAGTGCCGCGATGGCTTCAATGCGTTCCTCACGGGAAAAGACGGACAGCAGGCTCAGTACCGTCGAACGCTGGTTCAGCCGGCCGAGCATGACGTTGGTGAGCACGTCGAGGCGCGGAACGAGGTTGAACTGCTGGAAGATCATGGCGCAATCGCGCTGCCAGCTGCGCAACGCACGGCCGCTGAGCTTCGAAACCTCGGTGCCGGCGAAATGGATGGAACCGGAACTCGGATCGGCGAGGCGATTGATCATGCGCAGCAAAGTCGACTTGCCGGCGCCGGAACGGCCGATGACGCCGACCATCTGTCCCTGCGGTATGTCCAAAGTCACGGAATCGACAGCGAGCTTGTTTCCAAACCGGCGCGAGACATTCCTGAGTTCGAACATAGTGCTTCCCTTTCGCGGCTGCCGGGCTGCAAAAATTTCAGCGGTACCGGTGCTAAGAATGGGCGCATGCCCCTGCCTCGAAGGGAGTTTCGACGGGGTCGGCGCCAATCACAAGGCAACCGATTAGTCCCGCTTCATGAAGCTCCGATGTCAGTTTTATGTAACTGCTGTTACAATTCCCGTCGTTTTTGCAAGATTAGCCGGCTGAGGGCTTTCCGCTAAGTTTAGCCGTCAAACATGCCTGTCGGCAGGCCGTCCATGCTGAAGCTATTCTTCTCGCGCCGATATTCTTCAATGCCATCAGGACCCTTAGCTTTCGCCCATTGGTCGAGGCTCGGCCTCTCGCCTTCGTAGGAAAAGAGCGGCACGCCGAAACCGCAGGAAGTCTGTACGAGATCGAAGTCCAGTCGTACGATCTGCCGTGCGCCGAGCGGCTCTTCCCCCGCATAGTAATCATTCAGCAATTCCCGATATTCCTGTGTCGATCGGTGAATGATCCGCCCGCGGCCGTAGAGACGCAGGATCATCGGCGGCCCTTCGACGGCGCAGAACATGATCGTCAGCCGCCCGTCGGCCTTCATGTGGGCCGATGTCTCGTTGCCGCTGCCGGTGCGGTCGAGATAAATGGCAGTATTCGGGGAGATGATGCGCAGGCATAACGTTTCGCGCGGCGAAACATTGACCCGGGATTCCGATGTCGCGGACGCCGTGAAGAAGATATGCTGCCGCGCGATGAAATCGCGAAGCCGGTCGTCAACGCTGGAAAATTGCTTTGCCATTAAGAGGCCTCCTTAATTCGAGCTAGACAGATCGCCCGAGGCTGAAGCGGCCGCCGGTCTCCTGCAAGCCCGGCTTGGGCGGAAAGCGTCCTCAGGCGGCGTAGCGATCCAGAAATTCCTCCGCCGAAAGGGCGCGAAAATCCGCAAGCGCCGTGCGCAGGCGATCGTGATCCCAATCCCACCATGAGAGCTTGTCCATACGCGCGCCGACCTCGGGCGTGAAACGCTCGCGAATAAGCTTGGCCGGCACACCGCCGACGATGGTGTAGGGCGCGACGTCCTTGGAAACGACGGCACCGGCGCCGATGACGGCACCATTGCCGACCGTCACGCCGGGCAGCACGGTCGCGCCGTGGCCAATCCAGACATCGTGACCGATGACAACGCGGTTGTCGCGCCGCCAGGTGAAGAAATCCGTCTCCATATCGGCATCCGGCCAGTAGTCGGCGGCGCGGTAGGTGAAATGGTGCAGCGTGGCGCGCCATGTCGGGTGGTTGGTGGCGTTGATGCGCACGGCGGCGGCAATGTTGACGAACTTGCCGATCGTCGCGCACCAGACCGCGCCATCCTGCATGATGTAGGAATAGTCGCCGATCTCGACTTCATCGATGCGGCAGTGGTCGGAGACTTCGGTATAGCGGCCGAGCGTCGAGTTGTTGACGCTGGCCGAAGGGCTGATGAAGGGCGTCTCGCCCAGTTTGCGGCTCATGCGGCGGCCTTCCGCGGCGAGAACTGCGAAACGTCGAGAACGCGGCTGCCGACGGCCTCGCGCACTTCTTCGTCATGGAAGATGCCGAGAAGGGCAACGCCGGCTCCCTTCTTCTGCTCGATCATGTCGACCACGACGGCCCGGTTGCGGGCATCGAGCGACGCCGTCGGCTCGTCCAGCAGCAAAATGGCGTGGTCGGTGATGAAGCCGCGGGCGATGTTGACGCGCTGCTGTTCGCCGCCCGAGAAAGTGGCGGGCGGCAGCTGCCAAAGTTCCTTCGGCAAGTTCAGTTGTGCTAGCAGCTCGGCCGCCCTAGCCCTGGCCTCGTCCACGGTCACGCCGCGCGCCAGCAACGGCTCGGCAACGACATCGACGGCGGCGACGCGTGGAACCGTGCGCAGGAACTGGCTGACATAGCCCATGCTCTGGCGACGGACCTCAAGCACAGTGCGCGGGTCGGCGGTGGCAAGATCGACGATCCTGTCCCGGTGAGTGACAAGGATCTGGCCGCTGTCGACGGCATAATTGCCATAGATCATCTTCAGCAGCGAGCTCTTGCCGATGCCGGACGGACCGCCGAGCACGACGCATTCGCCTGATGCGACGGAGAAGGAGACATCGGCAACGACCGGCAGGCGAATGCCATCGCGCAGATGCATGGTGAAGCTTTTGAAGACTTCGGAAACGACGAGTGGGGTTGCCATGTTTGTTCCTCAGACCTGCAGGATCGAAGAGACCAGCAGTTGCGTATAGGGTTCGCGCGGATCGTCGAGCACCCGGTCGGTTAGACCGTGTTCGATCACCTGTCCGTCCTTCATCACCATCATGCGATGCGACAGGAGGCGGGCGACCGCGAGATCGTGCGTGACGATGATGGCCGAAAGGCCGAGATCGTTGACGAGGCCGCGCACCAGATCGAGCAGGCGGGCCTGCACGGACACGTCGAGGCCGCCGGTCGGCTCATCCATGAAGACGAGGCGGGGGCCGGTCACGAGGTTGCGGGCGATCTGCAGGCGCTGGCGCATGCCGCCGGAGAAGGCGCGCGGCTGGTCGTCGATGCGGTCGGCGTCGATCTCGACCCGCTCCAGCCAGTCGATGGCGGTGTTGCGGATGTTGCCGTAGTGGCGGTTGCCGATCGCCATTAGCCGCTCGCCGACATTGGCGCCGGCCGAAACCGTCATGCGCAGGCCGTCGGCCGGGTTCTGGTGCACGAAGCCCCAGTCGGTGCGCATCAGGAAGCGCCGCTCGGCCTCGTTCATGCGGAACAGGTCGCGATAGGTCTCGTCGCGCATGTGGTATTCGACACTGCCCGTCGTCGGCAGCAGCCGTGTCGAGATGCAGTTGAGCAGCGTCGTTTTGCCGGAGCCGGATTCGCCGACGATGGCGAGCACTTCGCCGGGCCACAGCTCGAAGGACACGTCCCGGCAGCCGATGCGGCTGCCGTAGAACTTCGAGATGTCCTTGACCTTCAGAAGGGGTAAGTCACTCATTCGGCAGCCTCCTTGCCACCAGTCAATCCATCGGATGCCAGCATCGAGCCGACATGGCCGTGGGCACGACGGTCTTCGCAGAAATCGGTGTCGGAGCAGACGAACATGCGTCCGCCCTTGTCGTCGAGGATCACCTCGTCAAGATAGACCTGCTCGGCCCCGCAAAGCGCGCAGGGCTTGTCGAAGCGCTGTACTTCGAAGGGATGATCCTCGAAATCCAGGCTGACGACTTCGGTGTAAGGCGGCACGGCATAGATGCGCTTTTCGCGGCCGGCGCCGAACAGCTGCAGTGCGTCCGAAAGATGCATTTTCGGATTGTCGAATTTCGGCGTCGGCGATGGGTCCATGACGTAGCGGCCGGCGACCTTGACCGGATAGGCATAGGTCGTGGCGATGCGGCCGTTGCGGGCGATATCCTCGTAGAGCTTCACGTGCATGAGGCCGTATTCCTCAAGCGCATGCATCTTACGCGTCTCGGTCTCGCGGGGCTCGAGGAAGCGTAATGGTTCCGGGATCGGTACCTGGTAGACGAGCACCTGGTTCGGCCCCAGCTTGGCCTCCGGGATGCGGTGGCGCGTCTGGATGATGGTCGCCTCGTCCGTGCGGGTGGTCACGGCGACATTGGCAACCTTCTGGAAGAAGGCACGGATGGAGACCGCATTGGTCGTGTCGTCGGCGCCCTGGTCGATGACCTTCAGCACGTCCTGCGGACCGATGATCGCTGCCGTCAGTTGCACACCGCCGGTGCCCCAGCCATAAGGCATCGGCATTTCGCGCGAGGCAAAAGGCACCTGATAGCCGGGAATGGCGATCGCCTTCAGGATGGCGCGACGAATCATCCGCTTGGTCTGCTCGTCGAGATAGGCGAAATTGTAGGTGGCGAGTTCGGTCATTCGGCTGCCTCCGTCATGGGGTCCATGCCGCTTTCGCGAGCGGCCTCGAAGTCGCGGCGCATGCGCCGTACCAGGTCGAGTTCGGCCTGGAAATCGACATAGTGCGGTAGCTTCAGATGCTCGACGAAGCCGGTCGCCTGCACGTTGTCGGAGTGGGAGATGACGAATTCCTCATCCTGAGCCGGCGCAACGATATCCTCGCCGAGTTCCTCGGCGCGCAGCGCGCGGTCGACCAGCGACATGGCCATAGCCTTGCGTTCGCTCTGGCCGAAGACCAAGCCGTAGCCGCGGGTAAACTGCGGCGGCGCCTTGGCCGAGCCCTTGAACTGGTTGACCATCTGGCATTCGGTCACCTGGATGCGGCCGAGCGAGACGGCGAAGCCGAGTTCCGGTACGTCGAATTCGACCTCCACTTCGCCGATGCGGATTTCGCCGGTGAAGGGGTGGGTGCGGCCGTAACCGCGCTGCGTCGAATAGCCGAGCGCCAGCAGAAAGCCTTCATCGCCGCGGGCCAGCGCCTGCAGGCGAAGATCGCGGGTCATCGGAAATTCCAGCGGCTCGCGCGTGAGGTCGCCGATCTCGTGGTCGACGGGCATGGTGCCGTCGCCTTCGATCAGCCCTTCCTGATCGAGGATTTCGGAAACGCGCATGACGCGGCCGTCTTCGGCCGGGCGCTGCATCGGCTCGTCGACAGGTTCGTCGGTCAAAAGGCTCGGGTCGAGCAGGCGGTGCGTATAGTCGAAGGTCGGGCCGAGAAGCTGGCCGCCGGGCAAGTCCTTGTAGGTCGCGGAGATGCGGCGCTCGATCTTCATTGCTGATGTGTCAAGCGGCTGGGAGTAGCCAAAGCGCGGCAGCGTCGTGCGGTAGGCTCTGAGCAGGAAGATCGCTTCGATCATGTCGCCGCGGGCCTGGCGAACGGCAAGTGCGGCCAGCGTACGGTCATAGAGCGAGGCTTCGGCCATGACGCGGTCAACGGCGAGTGCGAGCTGCGCCACGATCTGGTCGATGCCAACGGCCGGCAGCGAGCGGTCGCCGCGGCGCCGGTCGGCCAGCAGCCGGTGCGCATTGGCAATGGCGGCTTCACCGCCCTTTACAGCAACATACATACGTCACATCTCCGTCGCGATGATCTTGGTGGTGCGCGGGAGGCAGAGGAATTGCCGGCCCGCCGTCAGGATGAGATCGACGCCGCGCGGGAAGAGAGCGCGATTGTCGTTCCAGATGCGCAGCAGCGCATCCGGCAGGCCGATCGGTGCGATCATGGTGATATCCTTGATGCCCGGACCCGATAGCGCCAGTTCCTTGCCGCCTTCGAGGCTTTCGATCTCAAGCATGATCGTCGTCGAGCGATCGGGATATTCCTGGGTGCCGATGCCGAACTGGCTGAAGGAGGAAAGCGCCATACCAGCTTCAAGAAAGGCAAAATGTGCCTCCAGCCGCTCCGATATGATGGGTGCGCCTGTATGGAATGCCAGCCATTCCGGCAGGCTCGATCGCGCGAGACCATTGGAGAGCCAGACCGGCGTGTCGTGATCGCAAAGGGTCAGGCCGATGGCGCCGGCAGCGATGCCGAGCGGAGCCGGCGGCGCAATATCGGCGGTAATGGTCTGCAGGGTGCCCGGGCGCGCCATGGCGTCCATCGTCATCTTGAAGACGCTTTGGGCGTCGAAAACCGGATCGGTGAAACCGCCGGTCAGGGCTTCGTTGCCGAAGGTCGGGGTGCTGGAAAGGCTCATCAATCTTCTCCGCGAACCATGGTGAAGAAATCGACGCGGGTCGCCGCCGTCTCTTCCGCGCGCTTGCGATCATAATTTTCGATACGTTCGGTCACGGGCTGCAGGATCGCCTTTTCGACGAACTCTTTCGTAGCCGATTGCTGCCAGAGTGCATCGAAGATGGCCGAAAGCCGGGCCTTTTCCCGATCTGTGCCGAGCGCGTGCGCATGGCCGATCGTGTTGGATGCCAGCCGGACGGTAGCGCGTGTCACCGTGACTTCGCCGAGATTGAACGGAGAGCCGCCACCACCGATGCGGCCGCGCACCATGACGAGCCCGGTCTCGGGGCCGCGCACCGGCTGTACCGCCGGCTTGCTCGGCAATGCTTCCCATGCCGCCTCTAGCTCGTCGCGTTCTGCCTGCGCCAAGAGATCGGCGACGCGCTTGCGTTCCCGACGCTCCTGTGCCGCCGCTTCCTGCCTTTGTGCTGAATTCATCGCGCCTTCCTCTAAATGTCTATTGATATAGACAACCATACAAGATATGTTTATATCTATTAGCGAGTCGTGACAAGCGTGTGACAGGGCGAGTGGGCGAAATGGCAGGGCAGAAGATACAGAGGCAGACGGGCGTGGCGCTCTGGCGGCAGATTGCCGACCGCATTCGCACCTCCATTAATCACGGCGACTTCGACGAGACGGGCATGGTGCCGCCGGAAACGGTGCTGGCGCTGCAGTTCGGCGTCAACAGGCACACGATCAGAAGCGCGCTGGCAGCACTCGCCCAGGAAGGCATCGTCAGGGCCGTGCAGGGACGCGGGACGCTGATCGAGCGCAAGGAGCGGCTAAGTTTTCCGATTTCGAGACGTACGCGATTTTCGCAAGGGATCGGCGATCAGGTGCGCGAAACCCGCAGCGTCTTGCTTGCATCCGGCGAAGAGGCCGCCAGCACCGAATTGGCCAAACAGCTCAAGGTCAGGACGGGAACGCCGTTGATAAGGCTCGAGACGCTGGGTCAGGCGGACCATCGGCCTGTATCGCGCGCCACCAGCTGGTTTCCGGCGGATCGTTTCGGCGATATCGCGGAGGTCTATCGGACAACCGGTTCGATCACCAAGGCATTCAAGGAGCTTGGCGTTCCCGATTACGTCCGCGTCGTCACCGAGATTACCGCGACACATGCCGACGAGAGCGATCTTGCCGATCTGCAGCTATCCCCGGGCGCCATTGTTCTCGTCGCCCAGGCGCTGAACGCCGATCTCGACAATGTCCCGGTGCAGTATTCGATTTCCCGCTTCGCCGCAGACAGGGTGCGGTTCACGATTGAGAATTAAGGCCGAGCTACGAAGTCGGCTGAAAATCGTTCGGCGGCCATTGCTGTGCGGCATGCAGGATGCGAATTATGCGCACCGTCTCGCCGGCGACGTCATAAACCAGCAAATAGTTTCGATGCACGACGAGTTCTCGCGTCCCGGACACGCGGCCGGATCGGCCCGTCATCGGATGGGTGATGAGCTGTTTCGACCGTTTGGCGAAGAGCTTGTCCAGCGCGATTGCCGCGGAGGCATTCTCGGCCTCGATGTAAATATAGATGGCGCGTCGATCAGCTCTTGCTTCGGGAGTCCAGGCAAGTTTCACGAAGAACGCCCGCTGAGTTTGCGGCGTGTTTCTTCTCGTAACGCAGCGAATTCAGCGTCTATATTGTCGTCAGGAATGAGATTGCCGGCGTTGGCTGAAGCAAGACCGGCCTGCACCTGCTGGCGAAACCACATGTCATAGTCAGCGGCATCCTGCTGGCGCTGTACATAATCGCGCATGAAAGCCCGGAGCAACTGCGCACCGGTCTGATCATGCGCTTTCGCAGCCTCGCTGAAAGCCGCCTTCAACTCTTCTTCAACTCGGAAGGTAAATGTCGCGTCGCTCATGTCGGCCCATGTGTTACATACGCAGTGCAGTGTAACACATATTGCGGCATTTCCCACCCCTCATCTCAGGCCTATGAGGGGTGGCTTCCGTTCAATAGCTTAATGCGCGCCGGACATGTCGCCGAGGACTTCCTTCGAGGCGACGGTGGAATCGGCCTTGAGCTTGTAGACCATCGGTACGCCGGTCGCGAGGTTCAGCTCAAGGATCTGCGCCTTGCTCAGGCGATCGAGAACCATGACGAGCGAGCGCAGCGAATTGCCATGGGCGGCCACCAGCACATTCTGGCCGGCAAGCACGCGCGGCAGGATTTCGGTGAGGTAGTAGGGCCAGACGCGGGCACCGGTGTCGCGCAGGCTTTCGCCGCCGGGCGGCGGAACGTCGTAGGAGCGGCGCCAGATGTGGACCTGCTCTTCGCCCCACTTGGCGCGGGCGTCATCCTTGTTGAGGCCGGAGAGATCACCGTAGTCGCGCTCGTTCAGCGCCTGATCCTTGATCGTTTTGAGGCCCGTCTGGCCGATTTCTTTGAGGATGATATCAAGTGTGTGCTGGGCGCGCGTCAATGCGGAGGTAAAAGCGATATCGTATTTGATGCCGTAATCCGCCAGTGCCTTGCCGCCAGTCTTGGCCTCTTCGACGCCAAGCGGGGTCAGATCGGGATCCTTCCAGCCGGTGAAGAGATTCTTCAAATTCCAGTCGCTCTGGCCATGGCGAACGAGGACAAGAGTACCGCTCATAAAATTTCTCCCTGATAGGTTCGGATCAACGTGTGGAGAGCCCGAGTACATCGAGCATGGAATAGAAGCCGGGTTTCTTGTCGCGCGCCCAGAGCGCTGCCTGCAGCGCGCCGCGCGCAAACAGCGATCGGTCGCCGGCGCTGTGCGACAGCGTCAATCGCTCGCTTTCGCTGGCGAAGATCACCGAGTGATCGCCGACCACGCCGCCGCCGCGCAGGGTCGCAAAGCCGATCGTGCCCACAGGACGCGCACCCGTATGGCCGTCGCGCACGCGCACGGAATTGTCGTTGAGGTCGATACCACGGCCCTTCGCAGCCGCCTGACCGAGCAGCAGCGCGGTGCCCGAGGGTGCATCGACTTTGTGGCGATGGTGCATCTCCAGCACCTCGATATCCCAGTCATTCGAAGGCAGCGCCCGCGCCGCCTGTTCGACAAGCACGCTCAAAAGATTGATGCCGAGGCCCATATTACCCGATTTGACGATGCGGGCATGGCGCGCCGCCGCCTTGAACTTCGCCTCGTCCTCATCCGAGCATCCCGTCGTGCCGATGATATGGACGATGCGTGCCTGTGCGGCGAGGCCGGCAAAGGTGACGCTGGTTGCCGGCGTTGTGAAATCGATGACACCTTCGGCGTGAAGGAAGGCGGAAAGCGGATCGTCGGTGACGGGAATGCCGATCGGGCCGAGCCCGGCGATCTCGCCGGCATCCTTGCCGATGAAGGCGGAGCCGGGACGAGCGACGGCGGCATGCAGGGCCACGCCATCGGTTGCATGAATGATGCGGATGAGAGCCTGCCCCATGCGGCCCGCCGCGCCAACCACCACCAGCTTCATCGCATCGTCGCTCATGTCGTCTCTATCGTCTATTTGCGGGAATTGCTTGATATGGCCGGTAGCTGCAGGTTGTTGAGCCGAGCGTAGAGGCCATTGTCGGCCGTCGCAAGCGTCTCGTGGTTGCCCTCTTCGACAACTCGGCCGTTCTGCATGACGACGATCTTCTCGGCGCGGATGACCGTCGACAGGCGGTGCGCGATGACGACGACCGTGCGGCCGCTCATCGCCTCTTCCAGTGCCTTCTGCACGGCCGCTTCGGACTCCGTGTCGAGCGCAGAGGTTGCTTCGTCCAGAAGCAGGATCGGCGCGTTGCGCACCAGCGCGCGGGCGATCGACAGGCGCTGCCGCTGGCCGCCGGACAGCGTCACGCCGTTTTCGCCGACCGGTGTGTCATACCCCATCGGCTGCGCCTCGATGAAATCATGGGCATAGGCGAGGCGCGCTGCTTCCTCGATCTCGGCATCCGTCGCGTTCGGGCGGCCGTAGCGGATATTGTCGCGGATCGTGCCTTCAAAGAGATAGGGCTGCTGCGACACATAGGCGAGCTGTTCCCGCAGCGACTGTTTCGTCACATGCGCGATGTCCTGCCCGTCGATGAAGATGCTGCCGGATTTTGGGTCGTAGAAGCGCGGGATCAGATTGATGACGGTGGACTTGCCGGCGCCAGAAGGCCCGACGAGCGCTGTCGTCTGTCCGCCCTCGGCCGTGAAGTTGACACCGGAAAGTACGGATTCATCACCATAGGCGAAATGAACGTCGCGGAACTCGATGCGGGCGTCGGTCACGTTAAGCGGCTTGGCATCCGGCAGGTCGCGCTGGCGCGGCTCCATGTCGAGCAGCTCGTAGATCATCCGTGCATTGACGACCGCGCGCTCCAGCTGCACCTGCAGCTTTGCAAGGCGGCGGGCCGGATCGTAGGCAAGCAGCAGCGAAGTGGCGAAGGAGAAGAACACGCCCGGCGAGACATTGTCGTAGATCGAGCGATAAGCGGCATAGGCAAAGAGGCTGGCGATCGCAAAACCGGCGACGGTTTCGATCAGCGGTCCGTTGCGCTCCGAAAGGCGGGCGATGCGGTTCTGCCGGTGCTCGGCGGCGGTGATCAGCTTGTTGATCTTGCGCTCGAGCTCCTCTTCCATCGTGAAGGCCTTGACGATGGAAACGCCTTGAATAGTCTCCTGCATCGCGCCGAGTACATGGCTGTTCAGGACGATCGCATCGCGCGTGGCGGCGCGCAGGCGCTTAGAAATATAGCGCAGCGCGAAGAAGAGCGGCGGTGC
Source organism: Rhizobium sp. BK312 (assembly GCF_014193605.1). NCBI lineage: Bacteria > Pseudomonadati > Pseudomonadota > Alphaproteobacteria > Hyphomicrobiales > Rhizobiaceae > Rhizobium > Rhizobium sp. BK312. The sequence continues at coordinate 77,001 of NZ_JACHZP010000005.1, forward strand.
GATAACGACGAATGCGATGCTGAGCACCGGATCCTGGAAGACCATGACGCAGAGCAGGGCGACGAAGGTCAGAAGGTCGCGTGCCGTCGACGTGATCGTCAGGTTCATGACATCGCGGATGCCCGAGACGTTCTGGCTGATGCGGGCGGCGAGCTGCGCGGAGCGCGCTTCGCTGAAGAAGCCGACTGACAGCGTCATCAGATGCGAATAGAGCCGGCGCTGGTAGCGAGCGATGATGTTATTGCCGATCTTCGACAGAATGACCGACTGGAAATACCCGGCAAAACCGCGCACCACGAAAACGAGGAAGATGCTGAAGCAGATTTTCCAGGCATCGACGATATTGCGGGCGATGAAGGCGCTGTCGATGACCGATTTGACGATGTAGCCGATGTAAGCAGTCGAAAGCGCAACGAGGATAAGGCAGGTAATCGCGATGGCGTAGCCGCGAATATGATCGCGGCCGTTCTCGGCGATAATGCGCTTCAGCATGCCGGTGATGGCTTCGCTGTCGACGTTTTTGCTTTTCGGGTCAGGCAATTTCAATAATCGGCTTCCTGTCTTGAACCAAGCGAGCCGCATCTGGCACGTGCTTTCGCGGCTCTATTAAAGAGTTAGCACGGCTTTGGCTAGACATGGCGTGCCGCGCTGGTTAAGGCCGATCGCGGAGCCGCAATCACTATAGAGGAAGGCGGCCTCTTCAAAAAGGAGGCGCGCCGGCTGTTTTGGCGCGCCATGAGCTGTTTGGCAAGCGGTTAACGCCGCCAGCGACGGCCCTCCGTCGCAAGGCCGAAGCTCGTGGATTTGCGAGCATAGGTCGCCAGGCCGGAAAGCGCTGCCAGCGGATTGACGACCACGTGCGTCGGGATCGTCTTCATCAATTCCGTGTGCGGTGCCTTGTCTTCGAAGGCGGCGCGGAATTCTTGCTTCTGCAGCGCGGGCAGGATCTTCTGCGGGATGCCGCCCGAGAGATAGACGCCGCCGCGCGCCATGAAGACCATGGCGAAATCGCCGGCGACGCGGCCGAGATAGGTAACGAACAGCGTCAATGTCTCCTCGGCCTGCCTGTTGGTGCCGGCGAGTGCATGATTGGTGATATCGGCCGGCTCCTTGAGGCTCGGTTCGATGCCGTCAGCCGCGCAGATCGCATGATAGAGGTTCTGAAGGCCGCGGCCGCAGATCACCTGTTCGGCCGAGATACGGCCTTCGATGGGTTCCAGATGCGGCCAGATCTGCAGGTCGCGTTCCGTGCGCGGCCCAAGATCGATATGCCCGCCTTCGCCCGGTACAGGCACCCATTGATGCTGGGTATGAACCAGGGCGCCGACACCAAGCCCGGTACCCGGCCCGAGCACGACGCGCGATGCGGTCATGTTCCCGGATGCTTGGCCGATGGTTTGGCGATGCTCGTCGGAAATCTCGGCGATCGCGAGCGCCTGCGCCTCGAAATCGTTGATGACGAGCACGTCCTCGATGCCGAGATTGGCGATCATCGTCTTCGGACGGATCACCCAATCGCAATTGGTCAGCGGAATCTCGTCACCCTGCACGGGACCCGCCATGGCAAGAATTGCCGAACGGGGTCGGACCTTGCTGTTTTCAAGCGCGAGTTTGATTGCGTCGTCGATCGTGGCGAAATTCGCCGTCTGCACGACCGGAAAATGCTCCTGTTCGGAGTCCGCATCGACGAGGATGGAGAAACGCGCATTGGTGCCGCCGATATCGCCGATCAGGATTGGGAAAGGCAGGGGGGCATCGCTGTGATTGAGCTCGGGCATGGCCAGGTCCGTGGTCTGCCGCCGGCAAGGCGGATTAATGGTTCAGTGTTTTGATCAGCCGCTCGGCAGTGGATTCGTTGAGCGCCATCGGAATGTCGTAGAGAACGGCAAGCCGCGTCAATGCCTTGACGTCGACGTCGTGAGGGTGCGGAGTGAGAGGATCGATGAAGAAGACGAGCATGTCGATCTCGCCGGTGGCGATGAGCGCGCCGATCTGCTGGTCGCCACCGAGCGGGCCGCTTTTCAGACGGGTGACCTTGAGGTCGGGGCAGGCATCCAGCACGCGGCCGCCCGTCGTGCCCGTGGCGACGATGTTCCAATTGGCAAGGGCGGCCTCATTGCGTCGCGCAAATTCTGCCATCGCATCTTTTTTCTGATCATGCGCGATCAATGCGATGCATTTGCTGCCGGCCATGAAATCCTTGCTCCGCCCGATGCTTTCAATCGATTTATCCGCCTTCTATACCAAGGGGGCGCGTTTTGAAAGACGCCTCGGGCAAGGACGGGTGCAGGATCTATTGCTGTGGAATCTGACCTGGCGGCGTATCACCCGAAACCGGCATTGCGTCCGTCTCCGCCGAAACGCCGGCAGCTTTATCGCCGGAGGCAGCCGAGCGTGCGGAAGCAGCCGAAGGTGCCGCCAACACGGCCTGACAGGCCTTGGGCAGATCGGCAACCATGACTTCGCGTGGCTTGACCGGGGGCTTGGTGCTGGGCTTCGGCTTTGCCCAGGGCTCGGGTCCAAACCACCAGGCGAGCGACTTGTCGCAGCCATCGCCGGCGGCGACCGGGGCCTGCCCCGTGCAGCCGACCGAGCCGGGAGGGCAGCGAAGGCGGATGTGGAAATGCGAGTCGTGCCCGTATTCCGGCCTAAGCTTGCCGAGATTGCTGCGGTCGCCCGTCCATGTCTCGCACATCTTCTTCTTGATGGCCGGGTTGACGAAGATGCGCTCGACCTCGGGATAGCTCGCCGCGCGCATCAGCAGGCGCGCATGCGCCGGCGTCCAGACCTTGTCATTGATCGTCAGAAACTTGTCCTTGGCGAGCATCGTGGTGAAAGACAGGGCTTCGCGCTCTTCCGCCGTCATCTTGCGCCGTGGCATCGGCGTCAGCCAGACGTCGGCATCGAGGCCGATCTGGTGCGAGGCGTGACCGTTGATCATCGGACCGCCGCGCGGCTGCGAGATATCGCCGACAAGCAGGCCCGGCCAGCCGTCATTCTTCGCCGCGTCGCGCGACAGGCGCTCAAGCAGGCCGATCGTTTCCGGCCGGCCCCAGCGGCGATTGCGCGACAGGCGCATCGCCTGCCACGTCGGGCCGTCGGCCGGCAGAGCCACCGCGCCCGCAAGGCAACCCTTGGCATAGAAGCCGATCGATTGCGGTACCCCCTGCGTCGGTAACGTCACGGCGCCGAAGACCGCTTTTGCGCTGCCGGGCGAAGGTGTGGCCTGCTGCGCCAGCGCATCGCTGGCGACAAGGCCCATCCCGATCGAGGTTGCGAGAGAGAATTTGCCGATCGTTCGAAAGGCGCGAGCCAGAAGTGAAGCCATGCATATCCTTGAAGGCGGTCGGCATTAGCCGAAGTGATTTGCTGGGAGATTATCCTGAAACAGGATGGAAGTGAATCCGCGGCAATCGCCGGTGGCTACGGCCGACCGCCTTTGCCGGCATGGCCGTCGTTACTACAGATCAGTTCGCCAGGATTTCCGCCGTCTTGCGGATACGCGACAGCCGCGGCAGCACTTTCGTGCAGGCGAAATCCTGCATCTCCTGCGAAAGGGTCGTCACGGCATCTTCAGCGACAATGACGGCGTAATTTGCCGCGTGGGCATCGCGCACGGTGCCTTCCACACCGAAATTGGTGGCGACGCCAGTCACGATCAGCGTTTTGATGCCACGGCGGCGCAGCTGCAGATCGAGTTCCGTGCCGTAGAAGGCGCTCCACTGGCGCTTGACGATGGTGACATCGGGCGTCAGCGCTGCCATCTCGGCCGGAGCTTCGAGCGCGGCCGGCGGCAAGCCTCCTGGGGGAACCGGGAAGCTTTCGTCGGTCGGCTGATTGACAGCGTCGGCATAGTCTGCGGAAAATCCGACGGTCACGAAAACGGTCGTTCCGCCATCGGCCTTCAGTTTGTTTGCGATGGCGACCGTATTGGTGACGATCTGCTGGGCGGAGTAGGGCGCAAGCGGGCGGCTGAGCACGAGGCCTTGCAGGTCGATGGAAACAAGAGCGGTGGTTTTGGGATCGTAAAGTGACATCTGGGGCTCCGAGAAAACATGAGGGTATCCTCACAATGGAAAATATGAGGATGGCCTCACAAAAATCAAGTGAAGAATTGAAGACGCGCGCGCCGAAGCGGCAGCGAGGCCACGATCGCGTTGCCGTTCTGCTCGAAGCGGCGGCAAAAGTCTTTGCGCGCAGGGGTTACGATGCGGCAACGATGACGGAGATCGCGGCGGAGGCGCATTCGTCGATCGGCTCGCTCTATCAGTTCTTTCCGACAAAGCCCCTGCTCGCTGAGGCGCTGCATATCGATCGCCTGGAGCGCCTTAAGGCGGGGCTTCGTGACATGGCGGAACGGAGCATAGGGCTTTCCGCCGCCGGTAGCGGTGAGGCAATCTTCGATGCACTCGCCGCTTTCATCGAACAATATCCCGAGTTTCCCGTACTAGCCGGGCGTCGCGATATTCCCAAGGACCGCAAGGCGCGCTCGCGCGCGGAGTTGCGAGAGCTGATTGCCGCCTTTCTGCGGCAGGCCCATCCGCCGATCACGGACGATATCGTTCTGATGGCGGGCATCGTGCTCGAATTGCTGCGCATTGCCGTCGTCGTTTCCAGCGACCCGGATGCCGCCGAGGACCGGCGCGTCTTTGCGGAACTGCGGCTGATGCTGCGCAAACGTCTTGAGGATGCTACGGCAAAAAACTGAGCCTCGGACACGGTTTTCAGCCTTTGCAACGAGATGAGTTGTTGCGTCCTGCTTTTTGCCCTCATTTGCCGTATGCTGATTCCTCAGACATCATCAGGAGATCATGAATGGCATTGTCGCGGTTGAAAGCAGGCTTGGTCGTTTCTCTTTTTTGCCTGCTGGCAATGCCTCTATCCACGAAAGCCGAAGAGCCGCAATTCCGCATCGGCACGGCTATTCTTGGCGACTTGAAATATCAACCCGGCTTCAAGCGTTTCGACTATGTCAATCCGGAGGCGCCCAAGGGCGGTGAGGTGAAGCTGTCGAGCAATGGCACCTTCGATACGCTGAATCCGGTGTTGTATAAGGGCAATCCGGTAGCAGGTATAAGTTCGTTAGGAGCCGGTCTCGTCTTTGACAGCCTGCTGAAATCGGCAGATGATGAGATTTCCTCCTCCTATGGCTTGCTCGCCGAAGGCGTTTCCTATCCGGACGATATTTCCAATGCTACTTTCCGCCTGCGGCCCGAAGCAAAGTGGGCAGACGGACAGCCGGTGACGCCAGAGGATGTCGTTTTCAGTTTCGACAAGGCGAAGGAACTCAATCCGCTCTTCACCAGCTATTACAGCCATGTGACACGCGCCGAAAAGACCGGCGAGCGCGATGTGACCTTCTATTTCGACGAGAAGAACAATCGTGAACTGCCGTCGATTCTTGGCCAGTTCCCGATCGTGCCAAAGCACTGGTGGGAAGGTACGGGGCCGGACGGTAAACCGCGAGATATCTCCCGCACCACACTCGAGCCCGTTATGGGATCCGGACCCTACAAGGTCGTTTCCGTCTCGCCCGGTTCCACCATCCGTTACGAATTGCGCGACGATTATTGGGGCAAGGACTTGCCCGTCAATGTCGGCTTGAACAATTTAAAGTCGATCTCCTACACTTACTTCACCGATAATGATGTAGAATTCGAGGCCTTCCGCGGCGGCACTATCGACTATTGGCAGGATAACGTCGCAAGCCGCTGGGTCACCGGCTACGATTTTCCCGCCGCCAAGGACGGTCGTATCAAGCGCGAGGAAGTGCCCAATCCGCTTCGCGCCACCGGCGTTATGCAGGCGCTCGTGCCCAACATGCGTCGCGAACAGTTCAAGGACGAGCGTGTTCGCGAGGCGCTGAACTATGCTTTCGATTTCGAAGAGCTGAACCGCGCCATCGCTTTCAACCAGTACAGCCGCGTCAATAGCTTCTTTTTCGGCACGAAGCTCGCTTCGTCGGGCCTACCGGAAGGTAAAGAGCTCGGCGTTCTCAATGAAGTGAAGGACAAGGTTCCGGCTGAAGTCTTCACGACGCCTTATACCAACCCGGTTGGCGGCGATCAGCAGAAGGCCCGCGACAATCTGCGTAAAGCGCTCGATCTATTCAAGCAGGCGGGATACGTTCTGAAGGGCAACCAGATGGTGAATGCTCAGACGGGCAAGCCCTTTTCGATCGAGATTTTGCTCGGCAGTCCTTTCGTGGAAAAATGGGTTCTACCCTATGCCCAGAATTTGAAGAAAATCGGCATCAACGCTACCGTCCGCACGGTCGACTCATCGCAATACATCAATCGCGTTCAGAACTTCGACTATGACATAATCTGGACGGTTTGGGCGCAAACGTTGAATCCCGGCAACGAGCAGATTGATTTCTGGGGATCTGCGTCCGTCAATCGTAAGGGTTCACGTAATTTTGCCGGCATTTCTGATCCAGGCATCGATGCTCTTGTCAACAAGGTCATTTTCGCTAAAGACGTCGAGGAGAAGGACGCCACCGCCAAGGCGCTCGACCGTGTATTGCTCGCCCATCACTACGTGGTTCCGCTCTTTTACACCACCAGCTTCCATATCGCTTATTGGGACAAGTTCGCGCATCCGGCCCAACTGCCCGAATATTCCATCGGCTTCCCCGATGTCTGGTGGTCGAAAAGCGCCGGAAAGTGAGCCTCTCTTGCAATGAGGGGCCTGCTGGCTCCAAATGCAGAAGGCTGATTCGGATAGTTTCAAGCTGATATGACTGCGCCGGTCTCGATCCGGCGGAAGGGAATGTGATTTGATCGACGGACGGATTGAGGCGAGGCGGAACATACCCCTCTTCGAGGGAGCGGCGGACTGATGGGCGCCTATATCCTGCGACGCCTCCTGCTGATGATCCCGACCATCGTCGGTATCATGGCGATTTCCTTCACCATCGTGCAGTTCGCGCCGGGCGGCCCGGTCGAGCAGGTCATCGCGCAGCTGACCGGGCAGGGAGATAACGCCAACGGCCGCCTGTCGGGTGGCGGTACGGACCTGGCTGCCCAGCAATCCTTCGACGACAGCGGCTCGAAATATCGCGGCGCGCAGGGGCTCGATCCCGAGCTGATCGCCAAGCTCGACAAGCAGTTCGGCTTCGACAAGCCGCCGCTCGAGCGTTTCGGCCAGATGATGTGGAACTATATCCGCTTCGATTTCGGCGAGAGCTTCTTCCGCAATACCACCGTCATCGACCTCATCGCCCAGAAGCTGCCGGTGTCGATCTCGCTCGGGATCTGGATCCTGATCTTCTCCTACGCCATTTCCATTCCGCTCGGCATCCGCAAGGCGGTGCAGGACGGATCGACTTTCGATGTCTGGACGTCGGGCATTATCATCGTCGGCTATGCGGTCCCCAGCTTCCTGTTCGGCATCATGCTGATCGTGCTGTTTGCCGGCGGCTCCTTCTTCGATTGGTTCCCGCTGCGCGGCCTCGTCTCGGATAATTTCGCCGACCTCACCTGGTGGCAGAAGATCCTCGATTATCTCTGGCACCTTGTGCTGCCGCTGATCTCGCTGTCGCTCGCCGCCTTCGCCACGACGACGCTGCTCACCAAGAATTCCTTCATCGAGGAGATCAAGAAGCAATATGTCATCACCGCCCGCGCCAAGGGGCTTTCCGAACGGCGCGTGCTCTATGGCCATGTCTTCCGCAACGCCATGCTCATCGTCATCGCCGGCTTTCCCGGCGCCTTCATTTCCGCCTTCTTCACCGGCTCGCTTTTGATCGAGAACATCTTCTCGCTCGATGGCTTGGGACGCTTGAGCTATCTCTCCGTCGTCCAACGCGATTATCCGGTGGTGTTTGCCACGCTCTTCATCTTCTCGCTGCTCGGCCTCGTCGTCAGCCTCGTCTCAGACCTCATCTACACCTGGATCGATCCGCGTATCGACTTCGAGCGGAGGGACGTGTGATGGACGCAGCCAATCAGCAGACGCTCCCAACAACGGTGAAGCCGCCGCGCAAGGGCCTGTTCTCGCCGACCAATGTGCGCCGCTGGGAGAATTTCAAGGCGAACCGTCGCGGCTACTGGTCGCTCTGGATCTTCCTGGTGCTGTTCGTCCTCAGCCTCGGCGCCGAATTCATCGTCAACGACCGGCCGATCCTCGTCTCCTACAAGGGCGAGATTCTGACGCCGGTCTTTGTCGATTATCCCGAGGAGAAGTTCGGCGGTTTCCTGGCGCAGACGGATTATCGCGCCCCGGATATTCAGGATGAGATCAATGCCAATGGCTGGATGATCTGGCCGCCGATCCATTATTCCTATCAGACCGCCAACTCCAATCTGCCTAAAGGAATGTCGGCGCCGACGCCGCCTTTCTGGGCGATGAGCAAGGAAACGAGCTGCTCGGGCTATCCCGGCGGTGTTGCCGATCCGAATTGCAACTGGAGCAATTTCAACTGGCTCGGCACTGACGATCAGGCCCGCGATGTGCTCGCCCGCTTGGTCTACGGCTTCCGCATCTCGGTGCTGTTCGGCCTGGCGCTCACCATTTGCTCGGCCGTCGTCGGCGTCTGCGCCGGTGCGATACAGGGTTATTTCGGCGGCTGGACCGATCTTCTGATGCAGCGTTTCATCGAAATCTGGTCGTCCATGCCGGTGCTCTATATTCTGCTAATCATCGCCTCGGTGCTGCCGCCCGGCTTCTTCATCCTCCTCGGCATATTGCTGCTGTTTTCCTGGGTCGGTCTCGTCGGCGTCGTGCGCGCCGAATTCCTGCGGGCGCGCAATTTCGAATATGTGCGCGCCGCCCGCGCGCTCGGCGTCAACAACCGTACCATCATGTATCGCCACCTGCTGCCGAACGCGATGGTCGCGACGCTGACCTTCGTGCCCTTCATCCTGTCGGGCTCGATCACCACCCTGACCTCACTGGATTTCTTGGGCTTCGGCATGCCCCCCGGCTCACCGTCGCTGGGTGAAATGATCGCCCAGGGCAAATCCAATCTGCAGGCTCCCTGGCTGGGGCTTTCGGCCTTCTTCACCATGTCGATCATGCTGTCGCTGCTGATTTTCATCGGCGAGGCCGTGCGCGACGCCTTCGATCCGAGGAAGACGTTCCGATGAGCGAAAACTCCACTCCGCTGCTGTCCGTCCGCGACCTCTCCGTCGCCTTTCATCAGGGCGGGCAGACCTCGATCGCCGTCGATGGCGTCTCCTTCGATATCCATAAGGGCGAGGTGCTGGCGCTGGTCGGCGAATCCGGCTCAGGAAAATCGGTTTCGGCCAATTCGATCCTGAAGCTCTTGCCCTATCCGTCCGCAAGCCATCCCTCCGGCGAAATCCTGTTCAAGGGCAAGGATCTGCTGAAGGCATCGGACAACGAGCTGCGCGCGGTGCGTGGCAACGACATCACGATGATCTTCCAGGAGCCGATGACCTCGCTCAATCCGCTTCATTCGATCGAAAAGCAGATCAGCGAAATCCTGGCGCTGCATCAGGGTATCGTGGGCGAGGCCGCGCGCAGCCGTACGCTGGAACTCTTGAACCAGGTCGGCATCCGCGAGCCGGAAAAGCGTCTCAAGGCCTATCCGCATGAACTGTCCGGCGGCCAGCGCCAGCGCGTGATGATCGCCATGGCGCTCGCTAACCGCCCCGAACTCCTGATCGCCGACGAGCCGACGACTGCGCTCGACGTCACCGTGCAGGCGCAGATTTTGGAATTGCTGCGCGATCTCAAGGGCGCGCACGGCATGTCGATGCTGTTCATCACCCACGATCTCGGCATCGTCCGCAAGTTTGCCGATCGTGTCTGCGTCATGACCAAGGGCAAGATCGTCGAGACCGGCACGGTGGAGGACGTCTTCACGAGACCGCAGCATGACTATACCCGCCATTTGCTGGCCGCCGAGCCGCGCGGCGAGCCGCCGGCAAGCGATGCGAACAAGCCCGTCGTCATGGAAGGCAGCGATATTCGCGTCTGGTTCCCGATCAAGGCCGGCTTCATGCGCAAGGTCGTCGATCATGTGAAGGCGGTCGACGGCATCGATCTGAAGCTCCGCGCCGGCCAGACGCTCGGCGTCGTCGGCGAATCCGGCTCAGGCAAGACCACGCTCGGCCTGGCGCTCGCCAGGCTCATTTCCTCCAAGGGCCGTATCGCCTTCGTCGGCAAGGATATAGCCGGCTATTCGTTCCGCGAGATGCGGCCTCTCCGCAACCAGCTGCAGGTCGTCTTTCAGGACCCTTATGGATCACTCAGCCCGCGCATGTCGGTCGGCGAGATCATCGCTGAAGGGCTCAAGGTGCATGAGCGCTCGCTTTCGGCCGACGAGCGCGACAAGCGCGTCTGCTGGGCGCTGGAGGAGGTCGGCCTCGATCCGTCCACCCGCTGGCGTTTCCCGCACGAATTCTCCGGCGGCCAGCGCCAGCGCATTGCCATTGCCCGCGCCATGGTGCTGAAGCCGCGTTTCGTCATGCTCGACGAGCCCACTTCGGCGCTCGATATGAGCGTGCAGGCGCAGGTAGTCGATCTGCTGCGCGACCTGCAGCAGAAGCACGATCTTGCCTATCTCTTCATCAGCCACGATCTGAAAGTGGTGAAAGCGCTCGCCAACGAGCTGATCGTCATGCGCTTCGGCAAGGTCGTCGAGCAGGGCGCCTCCGTCGATATCTTCCGGGCGCCGAAAGAGGATTACACCAGGGCGCTGCTTGCCGCCGCCTTCAATATCGAGGCGGTGCCGACCGCCGCGATCCAGCAATAGAGACCACCATCATGCCGGCCAAAAGCCCCATTCTCGTCGACCTCAAATTCGATCCTGTGTCCGTTGCTAAGGCGCTTGAGGCGGCCTTTGCCGATCGCAGCAGCATCAATCTGGGCGATCCCGCCAATAAAGGCACTGATCTCTCCCATGTCGACTACGCGCTTTTGTGGAAGCCGGATGCCGATCTTTTCGAGAGAGCGCCCAATCTCAAGGTGATTTTCTCGGGCGGCGCCGGTGTCGATTCGATGATGTCGATTGCCGGCCTGCCTGACATCCCGATAGTCCGCTTCGTCGATCGCAGCCTGACGGTGCGCATGAGCGAATGGGTCGTGATGCAGTGCCTCATGCATCTGCGCGATGTGCAGGGGCATTTCAGGAATCAGCGCCAGCACGTCTGGGCGCAGCAGAATGGCCCTGAAGCCGCCGAAGTTACCGTAGGCGTCATGGGCCTCGGTGTTCTCGGCTGCGATGCCGCCGCCAAGTTGAAGATCATGGGCTTCAATGTCATCGGCTGGTCCCGCAGCAAAAAAGAGATCGACGGCATGGAAACCTTCGATGCCACCGGGCTCGATGCATTCCTGGCGCGCACGGACATCCTGGTCGGCCTCCTGCCGCTGACGCCGGAGACGACGGGTATCTACAACGCCTCGCTTTTTTCCAGGCTGCATCGCAACGGCCCGCTCGGCAAGCCGGTTTTCATCAATGCCGGCCGCGGCAAGAGCCAGGTTGCGGCCGATATCGCTTCGGCTGTTCGTACCGGCATTCTCGGCGGCGCCTCCCTCGATGTCTTCGCCGTCGAGCCTCTGGCTGCGGACGATCCGCTCTGGGACCTGGAAAATGTCATCATCACGCCGCATGATTCCGCCATGTCTGACGAAAGGGCGCTGATGCGCCATGTCGAGGAGCAGATCGCCCGCTTCGAACGCGGCGAACCGCTGCAGCATCTGGTAGATCGCAACCGGGGTTACTAAATCCGGTAGGATGCGGGGGAAGTTGCGGCGCTTCGCTTCCGACGGTCAAATGTGGCGCGTTTGCCCTCACATCAATTTTCTTTCAGCGACTGGACTTTCGCTCAACATTTTTTGATAACAAGGCGCTACAACCGCATGACGGCAGGATGGTCGGCGGTTAGCATGACGTCCGTAGGGCAGGAGACGGGGCAGGAACGACATGACCAAGACGGATATCGCCACCCGCGTCTATAACCATACCTGGAAGCTTGATCCGATCATCCGCAGCCTGATCGATACGGATTTCTACAAGCTTCTGATGCTGCAGATGATCTGGAAACTCTATCCGGATGTCGATGCCACCTTCTCGCTTATCAATCGCACCAAGAGCGTTCGCCTTGCCGAAGTGATCGACGAGAAGGAATTGCGCGAGCAACTCGACCATGCCCGAACGCTCCGCCTCTCCAAGAAGGAGATGATCTGGCTGGCGGGTAACAGTTTCTACGGCCGCGCACAGATCTTCGAACCGGAATTCCTCGCCTGGCTGTCGAATTTCCAGCTGCCGGAATATGAGCTCTCGAAGCGCGACGGCCAGTATATTCTCGACTTCCACGGTTCGTGGAAGGACACGACGATGTGGGAAATCCCCGCACTCGCCATCATCAACGAGCTTCGTTCGCGAACGGCACTGAAGGCGCTCGGTCCATTCACCCTCGATGTGCTCTATGCCCGCGCCAAGGCCAAGATGTGGGAGAAGGTGGAGCGGTTGCGCGAGCTGCCGGGTTTGCGCATCTCCGATTTCGGCACCCGCCGCCGTCACAGCTTCCTCTGGCAGCGCTGGTGCGTCGAGGCGCTGAAGGAAGGCGTGCCGCACGCTTTCACCGGCACAAGCAACGTGCTGCTCGCCATGGATTCCGATCTTGAAGCCGTCGGCACCAATGCCCATGAGCTGCCGATGGTCGCCGCAGCCCTTGCGAAAAATGATGAAGAGCTCGGAAAGGCGCCTTACAAGGTGCTGCGTGACTGGAACCGTCTCTATGGCGGCAATCTGCTCGTCGTGCTGCCCGATGCCTTCGGCACGGCTTCCTTCCTGCGCAACGCTCCGGAATGGGTGGCCGACTGGACCGGCTTCCGTCCCGACAGCGCCCCGCCGATCGAAGGCGGCGAGAAGATCATCGAATGGTGGAAGAAGATGGGCCGCGATCCGCGTCAGAAGCTGCTGATCTTCTCTGACGGCCTCGATGTCGATGCCATCATCGACACCTATAAGCATTTCGATGGCCGCGTCCGCATGAGTTTTGGTTGGGGCACCAATCTCACCAACGATTTCGCCGGCTGCGCCCCGACCGAACTCAAGGGCCTTAACCCTATTTCGATCGTCTGCAAGGTCATCGAGGTAAACGGCCGACCGGCCGTGAAGCTCTCGGACAATCCTCAGAAGGCGACGGGTGAGCCTGCGGAAGTCGAGCGCTATCTGAAGTTCTTCGGCGCGGAAGATCGCGTCGATCAGGAAGTGCTGGTTTAAGGCGTTTCCCAGGAAAAATGCCTAGCGGTTTTCCGTCCGGAATGCGTAAAACGTCTAGTGGCGAATGGCCGCTTCTATCCGGGTGACGCGGCGAAATAGCGTCCAGCGGCCATTTTCCCAGCGATATTGATCCGGCGAAATAACGTAGGGCACGTCGCTGAGATCGGCGCTGATCAATTCCAGAAGCTGCAGACCTTCAATGTCGTTCTCATGCGTGAAGAACACCTTGTCGCGCGACAGGAAGGCGGCGATCGGCGCGGCGCCCCCGGATTGCTCCTGCACCTGCGCCCAGAAATTCGGCAGGAAGGCAATGCTGGATTCGAACTGGCCGTCCACCTCGACATATTGGAACCGGCTGCGTTTGGCGATCTGGACGCCGGTCTTGGCAAGGAACTTCTGCAGGTTGGCCTGCGCCGTTTCGGCGAGTTCCCTGGCATCGATGCCCCAATCGTCGAGTGCTTCGGCCATCACGTAGTTGACCGCCGTTTCGCCGTTGACGACGAAGAGCTTGATCAGGTTCTCGGCTTCCTCCAGATAGACGAATTGCGGCGGATTTGGCTCGTCCTTGACGGCCTGCATCATCTGCTGGCGCGCAACCTCGACGAAATCGCGCGCCTTCAGCACCGGCAGGACCTTGGCGAGATCGCCGCTGTCGACCATGGCCTCCGTCATGTTGAGATAGTTGAGGAGCGCCTGCGCGCGCGCCGGCCCACGCTTTTCCCGCAGTGCCAGCAGCGCATTGCTCAGGAATTTTGTCATCGTATCGCCGTTGCGGCTGTGCAGCGTCAGGCTGCCGACGGCAGGATCGTAATCGGCACGGATCAGGTCGCCGAAGAACGGCAATCGTTCCTGCAGATAGGCGGCGAAAACCGCTTCGTCCTGCAAGGCTTCATCGGGAATGTTGAGATCGAGGGTTTTGGTAGCGGCCGTGTTCTCCGGCTCCCGCGTCGGGGAGGTTTGGCCGGTACGCACCTCTGCCTGCTCGCCTCTGCCGAAGAGACTTTTCAGGAAATTGAACACGCGCATCCCCGAGTCCTGAACGGTATTGCAGCAGAACCTAGCGCGACAGCCGTTGCGGGGCAATGGCGGCATGATCAGGATTAGGAGCCGTAAGTGCCTGCTTGCCCGTGTCAAAAACGCGTATAGTCTGCAGGAGCGGGCCGGATGGTCCGATGGCAAGAAGGGCAGCGCAGATGAGGAATGTCAGGGGCGGCAGGTGGACGATCGGAGGCCTGCTTTTTTGTCTTTTCGTACTGGCTGTGCCCATGGCGGTCTTCGCTCAGAATGCGGCCGCACCGCAGCCGACAACTCCGCCGCCCGACAAGGTTCGCGAGCTGATCCAGCTGCTGAACGAGCCCGATGTCAGGCAGTGGCTTACCACGCAGCTCAACAGTCAGCCTGCGTCCGCCAGCGATAAACCCGCACCCGCCACCGATCCGGCTCCCGCCGACGGCAATCAGATGTCGGTTCTGTCGGGCATGCTCGGCCACACGCGGCATCACCTCGAGCTGGTCTCCGGCGCTGCGATGACGTTGCCCTATGAGGTCATGACCGCATCGGAAAAGCTGGAGGGAGAGGGCAAGTCGGTCGGGCTCGTGCGCATCATCGTTCAGATTGTCCTCCTGTTCTTCCTCGGATTGGTGGCCGAACTCGCCGTTGCCCGTTTCATCAACACCAGGCATATGCAGCGCACCGAGAGGGCTGCCGGTACCGAGACGGAACTGCAGGCAGCGCGCTTCCAGTTTCTGGGCGGCGTCGTGCCCGCCATCATCCATGGCCTGGTGACACTCGTTCCGCTTCTTGCCTTCGATTGGCCGCCGGTCATCGAAAATTTCGCCATCGCCTGCGTCATCGCGATGGTATCGATCAGGCTGGCGATCTCCATCGGCAAGCTTGTGATGGAATTGATCGCCATGCGCCGCGCCAATGATGTTTTGGATGAGGACGGCGGGGCCGCCCGCATCGCCGAGCGGCGGCGCGTCGCATCATATTGGTATCGGCGATGCACACTGTTTGCCATTTATTTCGCCTGCGGCTGGGCGATCATACAGGCCGTCACGTCGCTGGACTTTTCCGCAGGTGCGCGCGACCTCATCGGCTACACGCTCGGCATCGGTTTGTTCCTGATCGCCACGGCTGCCGTGTGGTCGAGGCCGCTCCCGGCGGAAAGCCGTGGGGCAAAGACCATTTCCTGGTTGCTGACGATTTTCTTCGTGGTGCTCTGGTGTCTCTGGGTGGCCGGCTTCGATGGCCTTTTGTGGATCGGCATCTATGCGATATTGCTGCCGCGCGTCCTGTCGATATCCACGCAGGCGATCGGGGCTCTGCATGATGCGGCCGACGGTATTTTCGGTGCCGGCAAGATCGCGGCTGTGCTGCTCGACCGCGGTTTGCGGGCGCTGATCATTACCTTTGCGGCTTTATGGCTCGGCCACATGCTGGGGGTCGAGGCGCATGCGATGATGAGCGGCAGTGAATCGAATGTCGGCCGTATCGCTCGTGGCATTCTCGGCGGCATCATCATCCTTCTGGTTGCCGATCTCGTCTGGCAGCTGGCGAAAACCTATATCGACGGCAAAGTCATGCAATCCCTGCCGGCCGCCGGCGAATCGGATGAGATGAGGGCGAGCCGCGCCCGGCTGCAGACGCTGCTGCCGATCTTCCGCAACATCCTTGCCGTCGTCATCGGCATCATCGCCGTCATGATGGTGCTGTCGGGCCTCGGTGTTCAGATCGGGCCGCTGATCGCCGGCGCCGGCGTCGTCGGCGTGGCGGTCGGCTTTGGTGCGCAGACCGTCGTCAAGGACGTCATCAGCGGTGTCTTCTATCTCTGGGACGATGCCTTCCGTATCGGCGAATATATCGAAAGCGGCCACTACAAGGGCGTGGTGGAATCCTTCAGCCTGCGCTCAGTCAAGCTGCGCCACCAGCGCGGCCCGCTGGCGACGATCCCCTTCGGCTCGCTCGGTGCGGTCAACAACATGAACCGCGACTGGGCGATCGATAAGATCATCGTCAAGGTCACCTACGATACCGATCTCGTGAAGCTGAAGCGCGTCGTCAAGGATATCGGCCAACGCCTGCTCGAAGACGAGGACCTGAAGCCGAGCATCATCCAGACGCTGAAGATGAAAGGCGTCGAACAGTTCGGTGATTTCGCGATCGAGATCAGGCTGGCGATCACCGCCAAGCCCGACGAGCTCTCCGTCATCCGCCGCAGCGCGCTGGCCTTAATCAAGCAGTCCTTCGACGAAAACGGCATCCAGTTCGCCTTCCCCACCGTGCAGGTGGCAAGCGACAAGGACGCCGCTGCCGCCGCTGCCCGGCAGCTTATCGAGATGCGGGCGGCAAATGTGGATGGCGCGCAGCAGGCAGGTTAGATCCGGTCGGGTCTCGGCGCCGCCGTGCTGCCGCGCACGATCAGCGTGACGCCGATCATCTCGCGCTCGGCCGGCACGGCATCGTGAAGAACGGCCTGCACCGCGCGTTCCGCGATCTCGGCAAAGGGCTGGGCCATCGTCGTCAGGCCGGGCTCTACCATGCCGCCTTCCGGCACGCCGTCGAAGCCGATGACGGAGACGTCCTGCGGCACGGAGAGACCTCGCGCCCGCAGCCAGTTGATCGCCAGAAGCGCGATGTTGTCGGACATGGCGAGGATCGCAGTCGGCGGTTCGGGCAGGGAAAACAGGTAGTTCAGCCCGGCTTCAACGCTTGGCTTGTCGTTGAGCGTCTCATAGATCGGCACGTCCTCGCGGCCAATCCCGAATGCTTCGAGCGCCTGCCAATAACCGAGTGCGCGATTGCGGGAGGTGGAATAGATCCCGCGTTCGATCTCTGCAATTCCGACCGGCCCCACATTGTCGTCCGAAAGTTCTGTTGCGAGCACGCCGAAACGCCTGTGGCCCAATTCCGCCAGATGCCGCGCCGCAACGGCCGCGCCTCCCACGTTGTCGACGCTAATCGAAGGGATCGACGGGTCCTCGTCATTCAAGGCGAGCGCGATGAAGGGCAATTGCCGCTCGCGCGTCAACTGCACCAGTTTCTCCCCGCCCTCTACGCAGAGCAGGATAAAGCCATCCACCAATGCGCTCTTGATGTTCCAGTCCACCGTCTGCCGGTCCTTGGCCGAGACCAAAGCCAAACCGGTGCCGCTGGCATCGCACACGCGGGAAACCGCGGCCAGCAGAGCCCTGGCCCAAGGGTCATTGAAGAAATAGGCAATCGGCTCGACCGCGGCGACGCCGATGGCATTGACCTTTCCCGCCCGCAGCAGCCGGCCGGTCAGGCTCGGCCCGGCATAGCCGAGCCGCTTGGCTGTCGCGAGCACATGCTCACGCACTTCCTCGCGCACCACTTCGGGCCGGTTGAAAACATTAGAGGCGGTCCCCTGCGATACGCCTGCCGCCTTAGCGACATCCGCGAGCCTGATGGTGCCCTTAGCCAATGAAATGCTCCTTATGTTTCCGGCGGATACTAGCAACGAAGTTGTATCGGTTCAATTCTTCTTGACGGTGCAGTTTTAAGGTCTATTATTGAACCGATTCAAGAAGGCAAAGTAAGCTATAATTGAATCGATTCAAAATGAAAGGCAAACCGATGCTGACTAATTATCTCTTCAAGGATCTCTATGATGATCGATGGGGCGATCCGGGCAATCCGGATGCAGTCGAGCCGCCTTCACCGGAGGACAAGGGCGGGGCCGGCCGGCAAGGTTTGCTGGGTCGACTGGCAAACATTTTCCGCCGCCGCCGGAAACATCCCTCGGCATGGTCCTTTACGATTCCGAGCGACGCGTCTGACACCGAAAACGAAGCCGAGATCCGGCATCGCAATGGGCTAGAAGACCCGAAGTTTCTCGCGATCGCCAAGGCTTTGTCGCGGAATTGCTAGAGCTACGCCATGGAGCGCGCGAAATTTCGAGCCTCAGAAATTTTCCTTGTAAGGGCGCAGATCGAGCTCCTGCGTCCAGGCCGAAGGATGCTGACGATGGATATGCCAGTAGCTCTCGGCGATGGCGTCGATATTCAACAGCCCATCGGCGTCCACATCCGGCCGACGCGAGCGCAGCCGTTCCCCGTCGATGCCGCCATCGATGATGGTGTGAGCGACATGAAGGCCGAGGGGACCGAATTCGCGTGCCATGCTTTGGCTGATCATGCGAAGACCGGCCTTGGCGGCGGCAAATTGCGCAAAGCCTGCCTTACCGCGCAAGCTGGCGGAAGCGCCGGTGAAGATCACGGTGCCACGGCCAAGCGGCGCCAGATGCCGCGCAGCCTCGCGCCCGACGAGGAAACCGCCGAAACAGCAGATGCGCCAGAATTCTTCGAATTGGGCGGCCGTCAGGTCGCGGAAGCCGATCTGGCGATTGATGCCAGCGTTGAAGACGACCAGATCGGGCGGAGCGATGTCGTTCCGAGTGGTAAAGGCGTGCTCGAATAGCCGGATGACCGCGGCTTCATCCGTCGCATCCGTTTCGATCGCCTCGGCACTGCCGCCGACTACCTGGATGGTAGCGGCCACCTGATTGATCTTCGCTGCGGTCCGGCCTGCAACGACGACATGATAGCCCTTGTCCGCGAGAAGCCGGCAGAGCGCCGCACCCAGACCCTGCTCGGCACCCACTCCGACAATAATTGCGCTTGGCGTGCTCATTCGGCAGCCTCCCTGGCCTTCAGCGTCGGATAGTCGGTGTAACCCACGGCACCGCCGCCATAGAACGTTGGGCGATGATAGGGATTAAGGGGAGCACCGCGACGAATGCGCTCCGGCAAATCGGGATTGGCGATAAACAGGCGACCGAAGGCGATGGCATCGGCATGGCCCGCGGCAAGTGCCGCTTCAGCCGTATCAGGCCGGAAATTGCCCGCGGCGATCAACGTGCCGGACCAGGCGGGCCGGAACAATTCCGCAGCCGACGGCACGTTCTTATGGTCGACCTCGGCCTGGCCGGCACCGCTGGCGCGCGGCTCGATCAGATGCAGATAGGCAAGGTTGAGCCGGTCCAGTTCGCGAATGACATGGCCATAGAGGCGTAAGGGATCGTCCTCGCCGCTGTCATTGGCGATGCCGAAGGGCGAGAGGCGGACACCGACGCGATCCGACCCCCAGACTTCGGAAACCGCCTCGACCACCTCGAGCAACAACCGCGTGCGGTTCTCGATCGAGCCGCCGTATTGGTCGGTGCGCTGGTTCGTGCGCGCCTGCAGGAACTGCTCGATCAGATAGCCATTGGCGCCATGAATCTCGACGCCGTCGAAGCCGGCTTCCCTGGCATTGGCGGCGGCTTGAGCATAGACGTCGATCAAAAGCGGCATCAGGTCGATATCGATCGCCTGTGGCGTCTCGAAGGGCACGCGCTCGAAGGAGGCCGTGAAGGCCTGTCCCTGAGCGGCGATGGCCGAAGGAGCAATCGGCAGAGCGCCATCAGGCTGGTGCGAGGAATGGGAGATGCGGCCGACATGCCAGAGCTGCAGGAAGATCTTGCCGCCCTTGCAATGAACCGCATCCGTCACTGCCTTCCAGCCGGCGATCTGTTCGGCCGTATGAATGCCCGGCGTTGCCGGCATGCCCTGTCCGGCGCGTGAAATCTGCGAGCCCTCGGAAATGATGAGCCCACCCTCGCTGGCGCGCTGCGCATAATATTCTGCATTCAAAGCCGAGGGCACATTGCCGGGCTGGCTCGCCCGCATGCGGGTCAGCGGCGCCATGACGATGCGATGCGCGAGTTCGTAAGGACCAATGGAAAGAGGCGAAAACAAAGTGGCTGTCATAAAATTCTCCTGCCTGGAGCCAAATTGCTCCCCGGGGCGGAAGGGCCTGTCAGCGGCGATTCGGTCTCGGGAGTTCGAATAAGATGATGGTCATCATTTATTCCAACGATCGGACATGCGCAACTGAATCTGATCTCAGGCGGCAGTCCGAGCGAGGAAGGCGAGCAGAGCTGCGTTGAACTGCGCCGGCCGCTGCAGCGGTGCAAAATGGCTGACGCCGGGCAGAAAGATCAATTTTGCCCCGGGAATATGCCGGACAAGATAATCGGCGTGTTCGCGCTTGATGAACTCATCGTGCTCGCTGTGCACGATGGCAACAGACACATTGATCTCGGCGAGATCGGCGATGGTGTAGTTCGGCTCGGTCCGCTGCATCAGGCCGACAGCCTCGACGAAGGCATCGAACCTATCCGGCGTGGCGGAAAGAGCTGCGTAATCCTTCGTATGGCGGGAGAAGCAGCGCTCGATGATCGGCGTCGCCACGAATTCCTTGGTGCCACTCGGATCCATGTTGCAGCCAAAGAAAAAGACGCCGGAAACGCGCTCCGGATGGGTTTTTCCAAGCACCATGCCGATGCAGGCGCCGTCGCTCCAGCCGGCCATGGCGGCTTTGTCGATCTTCAGCCTGTCCATGACGGCGAGAACGTCGGAGGCCATGAGCTCATACGTGTATGGTCGCTCGTCGCGTGTGCTGCGGCCATGGCCCCGGCTGTCGATGACGATAACCTGATGGCCTGTGTCGATCAGCGCCGGCACCTGATAGCCCCAATTGCCGCTGTTTCCGAGCCCGCCATGCAGGAGGATCACCGGTGCGCCGCTGCCATAGGAAGCGTACCAGATACGCGCGCCATCATGATCGACATGGCCTTCCACCTCGGTTTGCGGCAAGGGCGCGGCCCCTTCGGCTTCGAAGCGATGAAGCTCATCATCGTGAAATTCCATACCCACCTCCCATTGTGCCGTCTCCTCTTGACAGCCATGCGGCGAGACTAGTCGATGCCGGCGCGTCTTTTCAACAGGCTACGGTCATATCGTTGCTAGGTGCTCGAAAAGATCGCGGGCGGGCGATGGCAGCTCTTCGAGGGAGCGGGCGCAGATCGAAAGCCGACGCGTCGCCCACCGGTCGGTGAGACGGAGGGCCGCAATTTTCGCGGATCGGCTGCAGCGTCGTGCTGCCGTTTCGGGTACGATGCCGATGCCGATGCGCCGGCCTGCCATCTCGCAAATGGCCTCAAATGTCCGCATCCGCACCCGCATTTTCAATCGGCTGCCGAGTCGGGCGGCCTGCGCGTCGATATGATCCTGCAGCGCTCCGCCTGCGAGCCCGACGAAATGCTCGTGCAGGATTTCTGCAAAAGCGATCTGCTTTGACGGCGCGAGCGCATGGTCGCGAGACATCACCACCACGAGCCTGTCGATCGCGAAGGGCCGCAATATCAGGCCGGAGGTATCGGCCGCGTCCGACAGGATACCGATCTCGGCCAGCCCGGACGAAACGGCCCGGGCAATCTCGATGCTCTGGCGCTCTTTGAGATCGATGTCCGTTCGCGGGTTCCTGGCCATCCATCCGGCAAGGCGCGGCGGCAGGTATTCGACAATCGCCGCGGTGTTGGCGAGAAGCCGGACGCTAGCGCGCAAGCCGCTGGCATGTTCGCCAAGCTCGCCGCGCATCTGCGTGAGCTGCCGCTGGATCAACCGGGCATGATGGGCTAGCGCTTCGCCGGCGGGCGTCGGGCTCACACCGCGTCGCCCGCGCTCCAGCAGCTTTACGCCGCCATTCACCTCCATATCCCGCAGCCGCTCGCTGGCGGCCGGCAGCGAAAGCCCGACATCGGCGGCTCCATGCGTGATGCTGCCGGCATCGACGACGGCGAGGAACAGGCGAAGGTCGGTCAGATCAAAGCGCATGGGCTGAAGAGTATCGCATCTCCAGCCTTCGGAAAAGCCGAAGGCTGGCTTCGCATCATCCGCATTGTGCCGGTCTTTGTCTCTGCTACTGAAAAGGCATGATGGATCATTCGATATGGCTCGTCGCGGCGATCTTCGCGACCTTCTTCGTCGCCGGCACTGTCAAGGGCGTCACCGGCATGGGGCTGCCGACCGTGGCGATGGGCGTGCTGGGCGCGCTGATCTCGCCGCTCGTCGCGGCCAGCCTGCTGATCGTCCCGTCTTCCGTTACCAATGCCTGGCAGCTGCTGGCCGGCCCTAGTTTTGGTTCACTTGCCCGTCGTTTCCTTCTCTTGGTTCTTGCCGTGGTCATCGGAACCTTCGCCGGCTCATATTTTCTTGCCGCCGACGATACGCGTCCGACGAACGCTGCGCTGGGTGCGGCGCTCATCGTCTATGCCGGCCATGCTTTGTTCGCCCGTCAACTGCATGTGCCCGCAAGGTTCGAGCCACTGCTATCGCCGCTCGTCGGCGGGGTCACCGGTCTGCTCACAGGGGCGACCGGTGTTTTCGTCGTGCCGGCAGTACCCTATCTGCAGTCGCTCGGACTGGAGAAGGAGGAGTTGGTTCAGGCGCTCGGCCTTTCCTTCACCGTGTCCACCGTGGCACTGGCCGCAGCGCTTGCCTGGCACGGCGCCTTCCGCATCGACAATCTCGCGCTCTCTACCCTCGCGGTCGTCCCGGCACTTGCCGGCATGTGGGCCGGCCAGATCATTCGCAATCGCGTCAGTCCTGCCACTTTCCGCCGCTGGTTTCTGATTTGTCTGCTGGTGCTTGGCGCAGAGATGGTGATGAAGGCCTCTTTCTGAGGCAGTCTTGCCGGGCTGCCCGGTGCGCACCCATATGGAGTTTGTTTCATGGCAGGATCTGAAGGATTGATGGAAGAAGAGCAGCGAGAGATTTCCGATAACAATCCATTGGCCGATGCCGCGCTGGTCGTCGATGTCCAGAAGGCCTTCGTACAAGGCCCAAGTGCAGTTCCGGGCTACGCCATGTTGAGGTCGGCGGTGGAGGTCTTGCTACACAAGGCGCGGTCAGCATGGGCCCCCGTGATTTTCCTGCAGAATGATGGTCCGGCGGGCGCGCTGGATGAGCCGTTTCAGTCGGGATGGAAACTCCATTTTCCACCACTATCAGGCGAAGTGGTCATCAGGAAAACGGAGGATGACGGCTTCGACGGCACCGATCTTGACGCCATTCTCACAGCCTTCGGCGTGAAGGATCTGGTGATATGCGGCGTGCTCTCGGAAATGTGCGTTGCCGCAACGGCGCGGGCGGCGCTTGAGCGCGGCTATGGCGTGCTGCTGCCGCATGATGCGCACGCCACCTATGATGTTCCCGCTGGGCCGGGTTCGCAGGGCGTGCCCGCAGCCATGGCGGCAAGGGCGGCGGAATGGTCGCTCGGCGACGAGATCAAGATCTGCGCTTCGGCACGCGAGGTTCGTTTCAAAGAGCGGGCTTAGTCGCAGGTCTCGCCTCATCAATGCAGGCCGCTCTTGAATGTCGCGTCGAATCGTAATAATTGAAGTTACATGAAACGCGATAGCCGACTTTCCTCCGTTCTCCACGCTCTGCTCCATATGGCCGAGCAGGAGGGGCCGCTGACCTCCGAAACCTTGGCGCAATGCATGCACACCAATCCGGTCGTCGTGCGCCGCACCATGGGCTTGTTGCGCGAGGTGGGCATTGTCCGTTCCGCCAAGGGGCATACCGGCGGCTGGACTATTGCGGCCGATCTCAAAAGCGTCACGCTGCGCCAGCTGCACGAAGCGCTCGGCGAGCCTGCCGTCTTTGCCATCGGCAATCGCAACGAGACGCCAGAATGTCTGGTCGAGCAATCGGTCAATTCCGTCCTCGATGATGCTTTTGCCGAAGCCGAAGCCTTGCTCCTCCAGCGCTTCGAAAACGTCACGCTGGCCGATCTCGCCGGCGAATTTGCGCGGCGTCATGCGCAGTGGCGCTCAGAAAGGACCCCGTCATGAGCCACGACGTCATCGTCATCGGAGGCAGCTACGCCGGAATGGCGGCCGCCCTCCAGCTTCTCCGTGCCCGCCGCAAGGTGCTGGTCATCGACGCGGGCAAGCGGCGCAATCGTTTCGCCGAGGAATCCCACGGCTTTCTCGGCCAGGATGGCATCAACCCCGGCGAGATCGCCCGCAAGGCGCGCGAACAGCTTTCCGCCTATCCGACGCTGACCTGGGTCGAGGGCACGGCCGAACAGGCCGAGGGCGAGAAGGATGCCTTTGTCGTGACCATGGCAGATGCCACGCGCCATGATGGCCGCCGCCTTCTCTTCGCGACCGGCGTCTCCGATGCCTTGCCCGAGATCGAGGGCCTCGGCCAACGCTGGGGCAAGAGCGTGTTCCATTGCCCCTATTGTCACGGCTACGAACTCGGTCAGGGCCGTATTGGCTGCATCGCCACCGGCCCGATGTCGCTGCATCAGGCGCAATTGCTGCCGGAATGGGGCGAGGTGACGCTCTTCCTCAACGGCAGCTTTGTTCCGGATGGGGCACAGCGTACCGATCTCGCCGCGCGCGGCGTCACGATCGAGGCGGCACCCATCGCAAGGCTGGAAGGAAAGGCCGATGTTCGGCTAACCGATGGACGGCTGCTGCCGTTTGCCGGCCTTTTTACCGCATCGCGCGTGTCGCCCTCGAGCCCGATTGCCGAGCGGCTCGGCTGCGCGATCGAGGAAACGCCTTTCGGCACCCAGATCCAGACGGATGCCATGAAAGAAACGACTATCTCAGGCGCTTTCGCTTGTGGCGACGCTGCCCGTATCCCGCATTCGGTGTCGCTCGCGGTCGGCGATGGTGCCTGGGCGGGCGCGCAGCTGCATCGTTCGCTGGTGTTCTAAGCCCGGTTTCGGAAGACATACTTGCGCTATTCGCCTTCCGGCACCTTCACGATAACCGTTTCATCCGGTCCGATGGACCTGCCGTCCTGTGCCCGGATGTCGAGCTGCACCGGCTGTCCCGTGGCGCGATCCACCAGCAGCGAATGTTCCTCGGCCGGTGCAAAGAGATGGCGCTCGCCGAACTTCCGCAATGCCACCATCACCGGGAAGAGATCCTTTCCCATCGCTGTCAGGTGATATTCCATGCGCGTGCCGCCTTCGCTTGTTGGCACAAGCTCCAGGATGCCGCTCGCGACAAGCGTGCGCAGGCGCTCGGTGAGAATATTCTTGGCGATCCCCAGGCTCTTTTGAAACTCGCCGAAGCGCGTCAGCCCGTCGAAGGCGTCGCGCACGATCAGAAGCGACCACCAGTCGCCGATCACGTCGAGCGACCGTGCGCTCGGACAATAATCACCCTTCAGGCTTTTCCGCGCGACCATCGCCTTAGCCCTTCCAGTCTTTTGCTAGTAGGAATGGTTGCATGATTAAACCAATGATGTTACTCGATTGTTGGTTTCATTATTAAACCGAAGAATCGGGAGTTTTGCAATGACGATCGATCAGGACGCGCCGCCGGCCGGCAGCGCGAAGGACATTCTGCGCCCTCATTCCTCACGAGAGGGTTCGTCCAAGGGTGCCGAATACTCGGGAGAGGCCAATTCGCAGCTGACGCGAGCAACGATTCTCCTATTTGCCGTCGCGAGCGGCCTTGCTGTCGCCAACGCCTATTTCGCCCACCCGCTTCTCGATGTCATGGCCGATGATCTCAAGCTGTCGCGCACGGTTGCCGGCCTCATCGTCGGTGCGACGCAACTCGGCTATGGGCTCGGCCTGATCCTCTTGGTGCCGCTCGGCGACCTTGTCGACCGGCGCAAGCTCATCATCGTGCAATCGCTGCTGAGTGTGGCAGCACTCGTCTTCGTCGGCTTCTCGTCCAGTGCCGCGATGCTGCTTGCCTCCATGGCCGCGGTTGGTTTTCTGGCCGTGGTCACACAGGCGCTCGTTGCCTATGCGGCGAGCCTGGCGCAACCTGCCGAGCGCGGCCATATCGTCGGCATGGTCACAAGCGGCATCGTCCTCGGCATCCTGCTGGCGCGTAGCGTCGCGGGAATGCTGACCGACCTCTCCGGCTGGCGGACCGTCTACATTGTCTCAGCCGCACTGACGCTGGTAATTGCGCTTCTCCTCTGGCGCGCGCTGCCGCGGCAGGAGAAGCCGAGGAGCGGACTCTCCTATTTCGGTCTCATCCGCTCGCTCGGCACCCTACTTGTCGAGGAGCCGGTCCTGCGCATCCGCGGGATCATCGCCACGCTGATCTTCGCCAACATCACGACCTTGCTCGCGCCGCTCGTGCTGCCGCTGACCGCGCCGCCTTACTCCCTATCCCACACCGAAGTCGGCCTTTTCGGCCTTGCCGGTGCCGCGGGTGCGCTCGGCGCCATCAGGGCGGGGCGCTGGGCCGACCGTGGCCATGGCCAGCGCACGACAGGCATCGCGCTTGTTCTCATGCTCTTTGCCTGGCTACCAATCTCGATGCTGGATCGCTCGATCCTCTGGCTCATCCTCGGTGTCCTCGTCATCGATTTTGGCCTGCAGGCGGTGCACGTCACCAATCAAGGCATGATCTATCGCGTCAGGCCTGATGCGCAGAATAGGCTGACCGCCGCCTACATGGTCTTCTACTCCATCGGCAGCGCCGTCGGCTCCTCGACGGCGACCATCATCTATGCTCATGCCGGCTGGACGGGCGTCTGCATCTCGGGTGGGGTTATAAGCTTCACAACGCTTCTCTTCTGGGCGCTGACCTTGCGGGCAACGCCTGAGGTGGCGACACGGAGCGTCGATCACAAAAATAGCTAGTTTTCCGGCGGGGAAGCCGAGCCCAGCTGCTCTTCCAACAATGAGAGCACCGCTCGAATCCGGGGCGGAGCCGGCCTTATTGCCGGATAGAGCGTATGCAGATCGAATCCCGGCACGGTGAGCTCGGGCAGCAGGCGAATCAGCCTACCGGTCGCCAGATCCTCCGCGCAGACCGGCTCCTGCAGGACACCAATGCCGGCTCCATCCAGCAGCAAGCGGTGCAGCGGCCGCCAATGGCTGGTGCTGAGCACAATATCGATAGGGGCAAGTTCGGTCCGTCCCTCCGGGCCGATCAACGGAAGCCGTCCGCCGTTGAAGAGCCCGGAGACCCGCAGGAAGGGGTGGTCGGCAAGCTCGTCGGGTATCGTTGGCACCCAATGCTCATCGAGATAGGCAGGCGAGGCCACGAGCACACGGCCGACATGGCCGAGCTTGCGGGCAATGAAGCTGCCTTCGCCAAGATCGCCGAGACGCAGCGAGATATCGACGCCCTCCGTCACGGGATCGACGATCCTGTCGTTGAGGATCAGCTCGATCTTTAGCAGCGGATGGCGCTTGCGCATCTGCAGCAGGATCGATGGCAGCAGGACCTCGCCGACGCCATGCGGCGCTGCGATCCTGAGCGTACCGCGGAGCGACTGATCGCCATTCGCGACCGTCAGGGCATCGTCGGCACTTTCGAGAACTTGCTTGCTGCGCTCGTAGAAGGCGGCGCCGACATCAGTGACGGAAAGCTTGCGGGTGTTTCTGTGCAGCAGCCGCGTGCCGAGATATTGCTCCAGCCGATCAATGCGCTCGCTGACGGCAGGCTGGCCCATACCGAGATCGCGGGCGGCGGCCGACATGCTGCCCCTTTCCACCACCCTCACATAGACACGCATCGCCACCAACAGATCCATACGCGCCAATATATCGGCTCAGCCGATAAATGTAAGTGGATGATGCCCTCTAGTAGAGAAGCATTCGATCGCCGAAAACGGCACTCAAACAGCAACCACAGGTCAGGCTCATGAGCGATATAAGGCTTTACATGTTTCAATCGGGCACGCAGCGCTGCAAGGCGCACGATATCAGGATGAATCAGGGTGGAGACGCCGATTGCGAAATCCCGGTTCCCTGGTTTCTGCTGACGCATCCGAAGGGTAATGTCGTCATCGATGGCGGACTGGCTGCGGAAGGTCTGACCGATCCGCGCTGCTATTGGGGCGATGTGATCGATAGCTATCAGCCTGTGATGACCGAAGAGCAAGGATGCGTCGCGCAGCTAGCAAAGATCGGCATATCCGGTGAAGACATCCGCTTCGTCGTGCTGTCCCACCTGCATTCCGACCACAGTGGCGCTATCGGCCGTTTCCCGAACGCGACCCATATCGCCCAACGTCGCGAATATGACTATGCCTTTGCGCCGGACTGGTTCGCTACCGGTGCCTATGTCCGTCGTGATTTCGACCGTCCCGGCTTGAAATGGCGCTTCCTGGAGGGCGACGCGACCGATGGCTACGATCTCTATGGCGACGGCGTGCTGCGGATGATCTTCACGCCGGGCCATAGCGTCGGCCATCAATCCTTTCTCGTGCAGCTGTCGAACGCAGGCGCGATATTGCTGGCGATCGATGCCGCCTATACGCTCGATCATTGGAACGAAAAAGCGCTCCCCGGCTTCATGGCGTCCGCCGTCGACACGGTGCGATCCGTCGGCAAGCTGCGTGCGCTTGCCGAACAGACCGATGCGCTGGTGGTCACGGGGCATGATCCCGAGGCGTGGCCTCGGTTCAAGCACGCCCCGGCCTATTATGATTGAAGGCGCATTCCGCCGATCAGCCCCGACTTGATGGCGCTTGTTCCGTATTGAAGAACTGTGCTCGATGCTGACGAACCCATTCCTCGACGCCCGTCGGCTGGAAATCCTCCAGGCCGGCTCGCGGCCTGAAGGGCTCGGCCAGCATGGCATCCGCCTGTTCCGGATGCGATGCGAAGAAGCGGAATTTCGAGGCGACGCGGCGCCCTGTTCCCGGCCCCATCGCCGCATCGACATCCCGCTCGAATTCGTCGAGCGGCTGCTGGCGATAGGCAATCCGGCGACCAAGCCCCGCACCGATGCGCGTGACAAGCTCGTTTCCATCAACGCTTTCCGGCCCGGCGATGCGATGATCGCCTGATACAATGCCCCGTTCCAGAACAGTAACAGCGGCACGGGCGCAATCCTCGACCGAGGTCCAGGCGATCCGCTGGGATTCGGCAATCGGTGGCGCAAAGATCCCATGTTCAATGATGTCCTTGCGCGCCGAAGGCTTCAAGAGATTGTCGAGGTACATTGTGGGGCGAACTGTGGCGAAGGGCAGGCCTGACGTGCGGATAATGTCTTCGATCATGGCGTTGGCGGCGAAGCTCGGTTCCTCGCAAGGCGCTGGTCGGCTGGCGCTCGCAAGCTTCAGCACAATGGATTTCATGCCGGATCCGAGCGAAGCCGATATCGCGTTGTCGGCCTGGATACGCATGTCCCCCTGAGATCCGATCGGAATCTGCAGCACGGCATGGCTGATGCCGGTGCTGGCGGCGCGAAGCGAGGCGGCATCGCGAAGATCCCCTTCAGCAAGCTCGACACAAGGGGGCAAGAGTGCGGCGGCGCGCTCCCGGTCTCGCACAAGCGCCCGAACCTTGAGGCCACGCTGCAACGCGGCGTGGACGACGGCGCTACCTTGAACGCCGGCCGCGAGATAGACGAGGATAGGCTTGGATCGATCGATCATGGACATACAACGGCTCCTTCGAACATGGTCTGCCGAGGGAGCATCGTCAAATGGCTACCACCGCGCAGACCCGAAACGCGCACGAGGCGCAGGGACTGTCGGGGTATCCGCGCAAGCGCGGAACAGAGCCTCTCCATGGAGGGAGAAGGGCCTGGGCCTACCGAGACCAAGCCAGCCATTTTCGACGGACGATATCTAGGTCGGCTTCACGGATGCTGTCAATAGATAGGTACCCGCGCGCGACGCAGTACTTACGGCTGAGGCAGCAGCGACCTGATCCTCTCGGCATCGTCAGGCGTTGCCGGATTGTAGACGATCATGCTGAGATCCGTCCGGCCATCGACCGAAAAGGCCGAATATTCGAATGCCAGCGGGCCGAGGATGGGATGGCGTATGTGTTTGACGGCTTCGGTGTGGGTGCCAGGAACATCGTTTTCGCGCCACATGGCCCTGAATTCCGGGCTGATGCGGCAAAGTTCCGCCACGAAAGGCTCGATCTCACTCGATGCGCCTGCGCGCGCTGCATCGACACGGAATGCGCCCAGGGCGAAACGGGCGACGCTTTCCCAGTCATATTGCACGGCGCGCGCACGCGGATCGAGAAAGATATAGCGCAGAATGTTGCGTTCTTCCGGTGGCAGCGATCCGTAATCGATCAGCATCACGGGTGCTGCCCGGTTCCAGGCGATGACGTCCCAGGTGGCGGTCCGGATAATGGCGGGACTCGGCTCCAGCGCATCGAGCACGCGCTGCAGCCGCGGCGTAACGCCATCATTCTTGCGATAGCGCGCTTCCGGCGGACGCCCGAGGCCAAGCAGGAACAGGTGCTCGCGCTCCACTTCCGTCAGCATCAGCGCGCGGGCGATCCGGTCGAGCACGTCGGCGGAAGGCGCACCGCCACGGCCCTGTTCCAGCCATGTGTACCAGGTCGGGCTGATATTGGCGCGCTGCGCCACTTCCTCGCGCCGTAGTCCAGGCGTGCGCCGCCGTTCGCCGGCAAATCCCAGGGCGGATGGGTCGAGTTTCGCGCGGCGGTCCCTCAGATAGGTCCCGAGCGCGCTTTCGGTTTCGATGAGATCGGTCATCCTGTTAGTGTCTTTACTATGATAAGGTCACTACTTTACCAGAATAAACGATAGGCACAGATTTGTCTCCGACGAAATAAGGAGACAGTGCATATGCGTATATTCGTTACCGGTGCGACCGGAAATGTCGGCTCGCATGTCGTCAGGGAATTGATCGGTGCAGGCCATCAGGTGCTCGGCCTTTCGCGCTCGAAGGAAAAGGCGGTCGCCCTCGCCGCTGCCGGCGCCGAAGTCCTTCACGGCACGATCGAGGATGCGGCCATCCTGAAAAGCGGCGCTTCGCAATCCGACGGCGTCATCCACCTTGCCTTCAACCATGACTTCACGAGATTCGCCCAGAATTGCGAGGATGATCGTCGAGTCATCGCAACGCTCGCCTCGGCGCTTGCCGGTTCCGCGCGCCCTCTGGTCATTACGTCGGGCACGCCGATCGCCAACACGGTGCCGGGCGAGCCCGCGAAGGAAGATAATCCGATCGTCCGCTCCGACAAGCATCCGCGTGCCGCCACCGAGGAAGCCGGGATATTGGCGAGTGAAATCGGCGTCAATGTCTCGGTCGTGCGCCTCCCGCAGGTGCATGATCCGGTCAGCCAGGGGCTCATTACGCCTTTGATCCAGATATTCCGGGAAAAGGGTGTCTGCGCCTATGTCGGAGATGGATCAAGCCGCTGGCCGGCGGCGCATTTTACCGATGTCGGCCGTCTTTATCGCCTCGTCGTGGAACGGGCCGAGCCGAACGCCAAATATCACGCCGCCGCCGAAGAAGGCGTGCCCATGCGCGATATCGTCGAGACCATCGGGCGGCGCTTGAGCCTGCCGGTCAAGTCCGTCGCCAAGGAGGAGGCGCAGGATTATTTCGGCTGGCTCGCCCTGTTCGCGGGACATGACATGCCGGCTTCCAGCGCCAAGACGCGCCAGACGCTAGGCTGGGAGCCGAAAGGTCCGACGCTGCTTCAGGATCTTGCAGAGCTGCAGGTTTCCGCAGCGTAATGCCGGTGCCATCGGCCACGGTCCGCGGATGATCGAAGTCTGGCTGAGCATGTATTCGAAAACCCGGCCGACCCTTCGGCCGGGTTTTCATCGTTTCAGGCTGCGATCCGGAAATTTCAAGGGTCAGATGTAGGGCGTGCCCGCAAGTGCTGCGTCAACGCCGGCAAAGCCGCGGTCCATGATGCCTAGCAGAGCGGCGTCGGGCTTTCCGTTCTGGCGAAAGGCGCGCAGCGCCTCGCCATAGGCGGTCACCAGCGTCGCCATCAACATGGTGCTGGCGAGCCGCGCCTCTGGATCGGAAGCGGGCCGGCCCACGGCGTCGGACAGCATTATCGAGAGATCGCCGGCAAGGCTCACCTGCAGTCCGCATGCATGCGCCGTCAGTGCCGGGCTCTCCGCCACCATGCGCCAGAACGCGATAGGCCGCTCCGTGATCCTGAACAGGGGATGCTGCGTCTCCACCAGTTCCCGCATCAGCGCCTGGAAGGCGCGCACCGGCGGCGCTCGGCCGCGGTCGGCAATCGCCTTGCGCACCAACTCGCGCACCTCATCCTCGCGATCGAAAACCAGATCCTCCTTGCGGCGGAAGTAGTTGAATACCGTCTTCCTGGCGACTTCTGCTTCGTCAGCGATGTCGGCGACGGAAACCTTGTCGAAGCCATGTTCGACGAACAGGCGTGTTGCGACGTTGGAGATCGCCTGACGCGTCATCTCCTTCTTACGGTCCCGGAGTTTGATTCGATTTGACATGAAGATATTTATACCATAAGTAAATTTATACCGAGTGTAAAAATATTGCGATCACAAAATCGGTGAAATTGGCACAGGTTTTATGGCTGTTCCCGTGACGGCACCGTCGCCCGCTCGAATGGAGATTGGCTTTTTCCACCGACTCGCGCCGGCTGGGGCTCCTGGAAGCCGGAATGTCTGGCGCCCTTGCGGCGCTGCTCGCTTGAGGAATTCTCTTGATTTATGATGTCCTGATTGCCGGCGGCGGACCTGTCGGCTTGTTTCTCGCCTGTGAGCTGCGTCTCGCCGGTCTCTCCGTATTGGTGCTGGAGCAGGCCGAGGATCCGCGCTCGCCTCTGAAGCGCCTTCCCTTCGGCATGCGCGGCCTTTCGGCGCCGACCATCGAAGCCTTCTATCGTCGCGGCCTGCTGGGCGATATCGCTGCACCCAAAACTCCGAAGGACGGTTCGGGCGATCGCGCCGCATCGGCTGCGCACTGGATGCATCAGCCGGGCCGCCCCGGCGGCCATTTTGCCGGTATCCAGTTCTTCCATGACAATATCGATGCCTCGAAATGGCCCTATCGCCTGCCAAGCCCGGCCGGCACCAGCATGATGGTCGAGATGGAAAGCCTCGAAACGATCCTGGCCGCTCGCGCCGAGGCGATGGGCGTCGAGATCAGCCGCGGCTTCGGCGTCGAGAGCTTCGAGCAGTCGGATGAAGGTGTCTCCGTCTGCGCCGGAGGCGAGACCTTTCGTGGGCACTGGCTCGTCGGCTGCGACGGCGGCCGCAGCATCGTTCGTAAGGCTGGCGGCTTCGAATTTGTCGGCACCGATCCCGAATTTACCGGCTATTCTGCTGACGTCGAGATCGCAGACCCGGGCAAGCTTCAAACAGGCCGCCACTACACCGCGACGGGCATGTACACTTTTTCGCCGCCCGCGACGATCGCGATGGTCGACTTCGACGGCGGTGCTTTCCACCGGACCCAGCCGATCACGCTCGAGCATGTGCAGTCGGTGCTGCGCCGTATCTCCGTCACCGAAGTCACTCTAACGGCGCTCAAGCTTGCCACCACATGGACGGACCGCGCCTACCAGGCGACCAGTTATCGCAGAGGGCGCGTTCTGCTTGCCGGCGATGCCGCGCACATCCATTCCCCCTTGGGCGGCCAGGGCCTCAACCTTGGTCTGGGCGACGCGATGAACCTTGGATGGAAGCTTGCCGCCGTGATCCGTGGCGATGCGCCGGACAGCCTGCTCGATACCTATTCCAGCGAGCGGCATCCCGTCGGAGCGCAGGTGCTCGACTGGTCACGTGCGCAGGTGGCGCTCATCCGGCCGAGCCGGAGCTCGCGTGCCCTCGAAGCCATCATCCGCGATCTGATCGACACGCGTGATGGCGCAACCTATTTCGCCGAACGCGTCTGGGGCGTTTCTCTCCGCTATGATCTCGGTGGCAGCCATCCGCTCGTCGGCCGCAGCGCT
Source organism: Rhizobium sp. BK312 (assembly GCF_014193605.1). Classification (NCBI taxonomy): domain Bacteria; kingdom Pseudomonadati; phylum Pseudomonadota; class Alphaproteobacteria; order Hyphomicrobiales; family Rhizobiaceae; genus Rhizobium; species Rhizobium sp. BK312. The sequence continues at coordinate 110,716 of NZ_JACHZP010000005.1, forward strand.
CCTGATTTCGAATTGGCTGATGGGAAAAGGGTCGGCGATCTTCTGAGAGCAGGCGGAGGCCTGCTGCTCGATTTCGATGCCAGCGCATCGCTTGAAGCGCTTGCCGATCGTTGGAGTGACCGGATTGCCTATCTCGCCAGTGACGTCAGGGATCGGCTTGGCTTGGGTGCCTTGCTCGTGCGGCCCGATGGTGTCGTCACCTGGGTCTGCGAGACAGAGCCGGACGTTGAAGCCGCCGCCGATGCCGCATCTCGCTGGTTCGGGGAAGCGTAGCTCTTCGGCCGAACTCGGCCCGCTCTTTCATCATCTATTCTTGACAACGCCAACGATCCATAATTATACAAAGTATAATTATGGAGATGCGATGATGAGCGGCCATGTTTTCATAGCAACCAGCTTGGATGGGTTCATCGCTCGTGATGACGGCGACATCGAGTGGTTGCTCAGGTATGACGCTTCCGGCGAAGACCATGGCTACGATGATTTCATCGAAGACATCGACGCCATCATAATGGGCCGGGGCACCTTCGATGCAGTCCGCGACATGAAGCCATGGCTCTATACGCGCCCGGTGCTCGTTCTTTCGGCCACCCTGGCAGAACAGCCGGTTCCGTCCGAGCTTGCCGGCAAGGTCCGTTTCACGCGGAAGTCGCCGAAGCAGGCTATGGTCATGCTCGAAGCGGAAGGGTGTCGCCGCGTCTATGTCGACGGCGGGCGGATCATCCAGTCCTTCCTCCGGGAGGGCTTGATCAGCGATCTGGTCATCACGCGCGTTCCGATACTGCTCGGCAGCGGCCGCCCCCTGTTCGGCCCGCTCTCGCGCGACGTTCATCTCACGCATGTGAGCACCTGTCCATTTCCCTCCGGGTTGGTGCAAACGACCTACACAGTTGCGAAATGACCAAGCGAAGCCGAGGCCGGCCACGCGCCGATGAGAACGGCGTGTCGCCGGCAAAAATTCTTTCGGAGGCTTTGGCTCTCCTGAGCAGCGAGGGATTTGAAAATCTGACGATGCGGGCGGTCGCCACGCGTGCGAATGTCAACCCGATGACGATCTATCACCACTTCCAGGACCGGGACGGATTGATCAAGGCACTGGCGGAGAGCGTCTATGCCGACGTTGCCGCGCCTCCGGAGGGAGCGGTTCGGTCTCGAATAGAGGGCTTGCTAAAGGCGTATCGGGCAAAGGTGGTGCGCTATCCAGGTCTGACCCTTGCGATCTTCAACCGGCCAGCCGTATTTCCAGACCATGCAAGGCGGATCACCGACAACCTGACGGATCTGCTGGGAGAACTTGGCCTTTCGCCGTCGCAAGCTCTGCTATGGGTGCATATTCTTGTCGATTATACGCACGGTGCAGCGCTTGCCGTGGCGACGGACGCGAATGGCCCACAGCCGGCAGCAACGGACCCGGAGCATGCGAATTATGAACGCGCGATCTCTGAATTACTGGACTGTCTGGAGGTGTAGAATAAACAGTTGTAAATGGCGGACAAGGTGGGATTCGAACCCACGGTACGCTTTCACGCACACACGCGTTCCAGGCGTGCGCCTTAAACCACTCGGCCACCTGTCCATCTGCACTTTCGCATCCGATAAAGGAGCTATTGTGGGAACGGCGCGATATATACCGATGAATTTTCTAGGATCAACCCGAATCTGACAGTTTTTTGACTTCTGGACAAAAAACTCTGCGTCTCATCCCCATTGCGCTTATTTCGCGCTCCACTTATCTAAGGAAATGGATGAGGCGGCATAAGACCGGTCTGCCCGCAAAGGCGTGACGTAGTTGAGTATCGGGAGGAGTTTATGCGTTTCCTGTTGCGTTTTACCAGCCTTGTCGCGCTGGTGGTGGCTGTGATCGCGGGCACCATCGATTCCATTCAATCCGTGGCGGCTTCCGCCGTGGTCATGACCCCGATGGGCGATGCGTGGAACGATGTCAGCCCTTCATCGCTGGCAAGCCTTCGCTCGACCATCGCCTATTATGTTCATCCCCGCTTCTATGACTTGGCGATGCAATGGCTGCTGTTTCAGCCGGCCTTTGCGGTCTTTCTGGTGATCTCGCTGCTTCTGTGGGTGATCGCCTATAAGCGTCAGCCCGCAGCCGGACGCTTCAGCGCCTGAAAGGGGCTGCGTTTCGCTCTGTGCCATTTGGGGATTTTGGTGACGTCGGAGAATGTCTGGCGATGGGCTTGCAGCTATGCCGTGGTGAGCAAAAGGGGCGATTGCGGAGAGCTGACCGGCAGCTGTTCTGACCAATAAAATTGCAGTTTTGGCCCGAAATTGTTTAAAAAAAGGGTCGTTTGGATGGGTTTTCACCAATTCCCACAAATCTTTACCAACTGAAAAATTTCTCGTGAATTTTTCATGCAGCCATGCAAGGATGCGCGCCAGCTTGGCCTCGGGGAGGTCGGCGGTTCCGCAGACTTGCCCGGTCAACGGGCTTGCGGGAGGACCCAACAAGATAGAAACAATAGGGCTGCACCACATGAAAAAATCCCTTTTGACCCTTTTCGCCCTGGCTGCCATGTCGGCAACGGCGCTTGCGGCCGATATCAAGCCGGCAATCGTTTACGGAACCGGCGGCAAGTTCGACAAATCCTTCAACGAAGCTGCCTATAACGGCGCCGAAAAATTCAAGAAGGAAACCGGCATCGCTTACCGCGACTTCGAGCCGACGGGCGACACCCAGGGCGAACAGGCGCTGCGCAACTTCGCGAGCAAGGGCTTCAATCCGGTTATCGCTGTTTCTTTCGCATGGACCTCGGCACTTCAGAAGGTTGCTGCCGAATATCCGAAGACCGAATTCGTCCTGATCGACGACAGCCTTGATCTGCCGAACGTCCGCTCGGTCAAGTTCAAGGAAAACGAGGGCTCCTATCTCGCCGGCGTCATGGCTGCCATTGCATCGAAGTCCGGCAAGATCGGCTTCGTCGGCGGCATGGACATTCCGCTGATCCGCAAGTTCGAATGCGGCTACGAGCTCGGTGCGCGTGCCACCAATGCGAAGATCGAAGTTTTCCAGAACATGACCGGCACGACCGGCGCTGCCTGGAATGACCCGGTTCGCGGTGGCGAACTCACCAAGAACCAGATCGACCAGGGCGCAGACGTTGTCTACGCGGCTGCCGGCGCAACCGGCCTCGGCGTGCTCCAGACCGCCGCCGACAACAAGAAGCTGTCGATCGGCGTCGATTCGAACCAGAACTACCTGCATCCGGGTTCCGTTCTGACCTCCGTCGTCAAGCGCGTCGACCTCGCGGTTTACAATGCCTTCAGCGACGCCAAGAACGGCAAGTTCACGCCTGGTACGCAGGAACTCGGCCTGAAGGAAGACGGCGTCGCCGTCGCTATGGACGACAACAACAAGTCGCTCGTCACTCCGGAAATGCAGGCTGCAGTCGACAAGGCCCGGACCGATATCGTCGCTGGCACCATCAAGGTCCACGATTATCTGACCGACAACGCCTGCCCGAAGAACTGATATGAAATAAGGGCGTATGACGGGACAAAAACGTCATACGCCCTTTTCTTATCCGGAAACCGGTTTCTGGAGCCCCTATAGTGAGCCAAATCTCTGCCATCGAGCTCGTGGGCATCGACAAGAAGTTCGGTGCTGTCCACGCCAATAAAGATATCAACCTGACCGTCGCCAAGGGCTCGATCCACGGGATCATCGGCGAAAACGGTGCCGGGAAATCGACTCTCATGTCGATCATCTACGGATTCTATCAGGCCGACAGCGGCGAAATCCGCATCAACGGCAATCCCATCGCCATCCGCGACAGCCAGACGGCAATTGCATCTGGTATCGGGATGGTGCACCAGCATTTCATGCTGGTCGACAATTTTACCGTCCTTGAAAACGTCATGCTGGGCGCCGAAGGCGGCGCGCTTCTCGCCAAGGGGGTAGCGGCCGCACGTGCCGAACTCAACCGGCTGGAGAAGGATTATGGCCTGGAAGTCGATCCAGATGCATTGATCGAAGAGCTCCCCGTCGGCCAGCAGCAACGCGTCGAGATCCTGAAGGCGATGTATCGCGGCGCCGAGATCCTCATTCTCGACGAACCCACCGGCGTCTTGACGCCGGCAGAAGCGGACAATCTCTTCCGCATCCTTCGCGTCCTTCGCGATCAGGGCAAGACGATCATCCTCATCACCCATAAGCTGCGCGAGATCATGGCGATCACCGATACGGTGTCGGTCATGCGCCGCGGCGAGATGGTGGCCACGCGCAAGACGGCGGAAACCACCGTCGAGGAGCTGGCCGAACTGATGGTCGGCCGCCGCGTGCTGCTGCGCGTGGAGAAGGGTGAACCCAATCCGGGCGAGATTCTGCTCTCGGTGCGCAATCTCACCGTCAAGGACGGTCGCGGCGTCACCATGGTTGACAACGTCTCCTTCGACGTTCGCGCGGGCGAGATCGTCGGTATTGCCGGCGTTGCCGGAAACGGCCAATCGGAATTGCTGGAGGCCATCGCCGGTATCCGCAAGCCGGCCTCGGGCGAGATCCTTCTGCATGGCAAGCCGATCGGCAATGCCGATCCCGCGGCACTTCGCGACCTTGGCCTTGCCCATATTCCGGAAGATCGCCATCACATGGGCCTCGTCCTAAAGTTCGAGGAGTATGAGAATTCCATGCTCGGCTATCACCGCGACCGCAAATACGGGCGCGGCGGCATGCTCGATCTCGATGCCATGCGCAAGGATGCCATCGAAAAGATCGAGAAATACGATATCCGCCCGCCGAACGCGCGGCTGAAAACAGCCAATTTTTCCGGCGGCAACCAGCAGAAGATCGTCGTAGCCCGTGAGATCGAGCGCGATCCGAAGGCTCTGCTGATCGGCCAGCCGACGCGCGGCGTCGACATCGGCGCAATCGAGTTCATCCATCGCCGCATCATCGAGATGCGCGACGCCGGCAAGGCCATCCTGCTGGTTTCGGTGGAGCTGGATGAGATCCGTGCGCTTTCGGACCGTATCCTCGTCATGTTCGCCGGCCATATCGTCGGTGAAAAGTCGGCTGAGGCCGGTGAACAAACACTCGGCCTGATGATGGCCGGCATTGCCGCGTGAGGCGTATATGAGCACGGCGTCCGTTCCGCTCCCCAATTGGATCACCTACGGTCTGATCCCCCTTCTCAATCTCATTGTTGCCTTCCTGATCTCCGGCCTCGTCGTCTGGTTCATCGGCGAGAGCCCGCTCGATGCGCTTGTCCTGCTGCTGCAGGGCGCGCTTGGCAGCGGCGAAGGCATCGGCTTCACGCTGTATTATGCGACGAGCTTTATCTTCACCGGCCTGTCGGTCGCCGTCGCCATCCATGCCGGCCTTTTCAATATCGGTTCGGAAGGCCAGGCCTATGTCGGCGGTCTTGGCTGCGCCCTGGTGGCGCTGACCCTCGACCATTATGTGCCCTGGTATGTGACGATGCCCTTTGCCGTCATCGGCGCGGCGATCTTCGGGGCGCTCTGGGCCTTCATTCCTGCCTGGCTGCAAGCCAAGCGGGGCAGCCACGTCGTCATCACGACGATCATGTTCAATTTCATCGCATCGGCGATGATGAACTTCCTGCTCGTGCATATACTGATCGTTCCGGGCAAGATGGCCCCTGAAACCCGCACCTTTCTGGAGGGCGGTCAGCTGCCGAAGCTCGGCTGGTTGATGGATATGTTCGGCTCGACCATCGGTGCGGCACCGCTCAACGTCTCATTCCTGATCGCGCTGGTCATGTGCTTCCTGGTATGGGTGCTCGTCTGGCGCACCAAGCTCGGCTATGAAATGCGCACGCTGGGTCTCAGCCCGACCGCTGCGGTCTATGCCGGCATTCCCTATGCCCGAACGGTCGTTATCGCCATGCTGCTTTCCGGCGGCCTTGCCGGCATGATGGCGCTTAATCCCGTCATGGGCGCTTCAGCGCGCCTGCAGGTCGAGTTCGTGCTCGGTGCGGGCTTCGTCGGCATCGCCGTGTCGCTGATGGGCCGCAATCATCCGCTTGGCATCATCGTGGCGGCGATCCTGTTCGGCATTCTCTATCAGGGCGGCGATGCGCTCTCCTTCGACATGCCGAACATCACGCGCGACATGATCGTGGTGATCCAGGGTCTCGTCATCCTGTTTGCCGGTGCCCTCGAATATATGTTCCGACCTGCGCTCGTGCGCATCTACCAGACATTCGCCAGGACGTGAGGATCGGACGATGGACTATTATGATCTTCTCATCAGCATACTTGGTTCGACGATCCGCCTGTCGATTCCGTTGATCTTCACGGCGCTGGCGGGCCTGTTTTCCGAGCGCGCCGGCATCTTCGATATCGGCCTTGAAGGCAAGATGCTGGCCTCGGCTTTTGCTGCCGCCTGCGTCGCCTCGATCAGCGGCTCACCCTGGGCCGGCCTTGGCGCGGGCATTCTTGTCTCGGTCGTCGTCGGCCTGTTGCACGGTTTCGCATCGATCACCAATCGCGGCAATCAGATCGTTTCAGGCGTCGCGATCAACTTCCTGATGGCTGGCCTGACCATCGTTCTCGGTCAAGCCTGGTTCGGTCAGGGTGGCCGTACGCCCACTTTGCCTGCCTCTGCACGTTTTTCCGGCATCACCCTGCCCGGCGCTGATGCCCTTCGCGACGTTCCGTTCATCGGGCCGCTCTATGCGAATGTCATCTCCGGCAACAATATCCTGACTTATCTGGCCTTCCTGACGGTGCCGATTTCCTGGTGGATTCTTTATCGCACCCGTTTCGGTCTGCGGCTGCGTGCCGTCGGCGAAAATCCCGGCGCCGTCGATACCGCCGGCATCTCGGTCGAATGGCTGCGCTATCGCTCGCTGATAGCAGCCGGCATTCTCTGCGGCTTTTCCGGCACCTACCTCGCCATCGCCCAGTCGGCTGCCTTCATCAACAACATGTCGGCGGGCAAGGGCTATATCGCGCTTGCCGCACTGATCTTCGCAAAATGGAAGCCGGTGCCGGTCATGTTCACCTGCCTTCTGTTCGGCTTCCTTGACGCCTTCGCCAATTTCATGCAGGGCAAGGCGGTTCCGGGCATCGGCGAGGTGCCGGTACAGATTTTCCAGGCGCTGCCCTATATCCTCACCTGCATCCTGCTTGCAGGCTTTATCGGCGTCGCCAAGCCCCCGAAGGCCGGTGGCGTGCCCTATACCAAGGAGCGCTAGTCTATGTCGCATGATCTGTTCGAGGCTGCGCGCAGCGCGATGGCGTTCGCGCATGCTCCCTATTCGAAGTTTCCCGTTGGCGCGGCGATCCGTGCGGAGGACGGCAAGATCTATACCGGCGCCAATATCGAGAACCTCTCCTTCCCGCAGGGCTGGTGCGCCGAACCGACGGCAATCGGCCAGATGATCATGGGCGGTGCCAAGAAGATCGTCGAGATTGCCGTCATCGCCGAGAAGCTGCCGCTCTGCCCGCCTTGCGGCGGCTGCCGGCAGAAGATCGCCGAATTTGCCAGCAAGGAGACGCGCATCTATCTTTGCGACGAAACTGGCGTGAAGAAGACCATGACCATGGACGAAATGTTGCCCTTCAGCTTCGAAACGGAGGTGCTCGGATGAGCGCGGCCGTCGATATCCTCACCGAGAAGCTCGGCGAGCTGAAGCCGCGCTATGGCATCATCCTGGGCTCCGGCCTCGGCGCTCTCGTGGATGAGGTCAAGGACGCGCTGCGCATTCCCTATGCCGATCTGCCCGGCTTCCCGGTCAGCGCCGTCTCCGGCCATGCCGGCGCGCTGGTCGCAGGCAAGCTCGGCGAAGTCCCCGTCATCATGCTTTCCGGCCGGGTGCATTATTACGAAAAGGGCGACGCCAATGCCATGCGTGCGCCAATCGAAGCCCTAAAGGCGCTTGGCGTCGATACGCTTATCCTGACGAATTCGGCCGGATCGCTGCGCGAAGAAATGCCGCCGGGCTCGGTGATGCAGATCACCGATCACATCAACTATTCCGGCATGAACCCGCTGATCGGCGAAGAAAGCGACAGGCGCTTCGTCGGCATGACCAGCGCCTACGACCTCGACCTCATCATGCGCATGCGCAAGGCGGCGGAAAAGGCCGAGATCAAGCTGTCACATGGCGTCTATATGTGGTTTTCCGGCCCGAGCTTCGAAACGCCGGCCGAGATCCGCATGGCGCGCATCCTCGGTGCCGATGCCGTCGGCATGTCGACGGTGCCGGAAGTCATCCTGGCGCGTCTTTTCGGTTTGAGGGTTGCCGCTGCCTCCGTCATCACTAACTATGGTGCTGGCATGACCGGCGGCGAGCTCTCGCATGAGGAGACGAAGGACATGGCTCCGGTCGGCGGCGCGCGGCTTGCCGCTATCCTGAAAGAAATGATCGCGGACGAAGGAGATCCACAATGACCGGCCATTCGCTGAGAGAAACGGCAGCCGTCGCGCTTTCCCTTCTCGATCTCACCAATCTCAAGGATGACTGCACCCCGGCTCAGATCGAGGCGCTGTGCGCCCGTGCGCAATCGCCCTATGGCAATACGGCCGCCATCTGCATCTGGCCGCGTTTCGTCGCACAGGCGCGCGGCATTCTCGGTGTCGATCATGCCATAAAGATTGCGACCGTGGTGAATTTCCCGGCCGGCGATATGGAGGTGGCCGATGTTGCTGCCGAAGCGCGCGAAGCCATTGCCGATGGCGCCGACGAGATCGATCTGGTCATTCCCTATCGCGCCTTTCTGGCGGGCAATGAGCAGGCCGTCACCGATATGGTTGCCGCGGTAAAGGCCGAATGCAAAGGCCCCGTCCTTCTGAAGACGATCCTCGAAACAGGCGAGCTTAAGGATGTTGCACTGATCCAGCGCGCATCGGAACTCGCGATCGATGCCGGATCCGACTTCATCAAGACATCCACCGGCAAGGTCGCCGTCAACGCGACGCTCGAAGCCGCTGACATCATGCTGCGCGCCATCCGTGCTAGCGGTCGCAACGTCGGCTTCAAGCCGGCGGGCGGCATCGGCTCTGTCTCCGACGCGGCTCTGTATCTCAGCCTTGCCGAGACCATCATGACACCTGATTGGGCTATGCCTTCGACCTTCCGTTTCGGTGCATCGAGCCTGCTCGACGATATCCTGAACGTGCTGGCCGGTGGTGAGTCCAAGACGGCGTCTTCAGGCTATTGATCCATGATCCCGCAGGAGATCATCCGGCAGAAGCGTAACGGCGCCACCCTCTCGGCCGCCGATATCGATGCGTTTATCGGCGCATTAGGCCGTGGCGAACTGGCCGAAAGCCAGATCGGCGCCTTTGCCATGGCCGTCTGGTTTCGCGGTATGACGCGGGAGGAAACGGTGGCGCTGACGCTCGCCATGGCCCGCTCCGGCGATACCCTCTCCTGGCAAGGCATCGACGGGCCGATTGCCGACAAGCATTCGACTGGCGGCGTTGGTGATAACGTTTCGCTGATGCTCGCCCCAATTGCCGCCGCCTGCGGCCTCGCCGTGCCGATGATTTCGGGTCGCGGTCTCGGCCACACCGGCGGCACGCTGGATAAGCTGGAATCCATTCCCGGTTACGGGATCAAGCCGGATGCCGCCCGTTTCCGCAAGGTGGTCGATGAGGTTGGCTGCGCCATCATCGGCCAGACCGGCGCGCTGGCGCCCGCCGATGGCAAGCTCTATGCGGTGCGCGATGTCACCGCGACCGTCGATTCCGTACCGTTGATCACCGCCTCCATCCTGTCGAAGAAACTGGCGGCGGGGCTGGAAACGCTGGTGCTCGACGTCAAGATCGGCAACGGCGCCTTCATGACCTCGCAGGAAGAAGCCGAGACGTTGGCGCGCTCGCTGGTGGAGGTGGCCAATGGCGGCGGGGTCAAGACTTCGGCCCTGATTACCGACATGAACCAGCCCCTAGCCGATGCGGCGGGCAATGTGGTCGAGCTTCGCAACTGCCTGGATTTCCTGAAGGGCAACAAGGCAGGCACGCGGCTCGAGACCGTCGTGTTGGCCTTCGCAGCTGAAATGCTCATTCAAGCCAGCATTGCCGCAAGTGCTGCCGATGGGGAGAGAAGGGCGCGCGAGGCTCTGGCATCCGGCAAGGCGGCAGAGATCTTCGGCCGTATGGTGCACGCCCTTGGCGGCCCCGCAGATCTACTGGAACACCCGGATCGCTATCTGGCGAGTGCGCCGGTGCAGAAGCCCGTTCTCGCCGCGGCCGATGGCTGGCTTGGCGCCTGTGATGCGCGGGAGATAGGCATGAGCGTCATCGATCTCGGCGGCGGCCGTCGCCGCCCGCAGGACAAGATCGATCATCGCGTCGGCTTCACAGACATTCTGCCACTCGGAACGAAGGTGAGCAGGGGCGATCGTATCGCCACCGTGCACGCCGCCGACGAGGCAAGCGCGCAAAAGGCCGCGGTCGCTTTGTCGGCTAACTATCGCATCATGGATACGGCGCCCGCTTTGTCGCCTGTCATTCTCAGACGGATTTGATCTGAAGGCGCCAGTCGGCCACTTCACAGTCTCGGGAAGGCTTTCTATCCTATTGCTTCAGAAGCAATGTGCCGTTCTGAACACCATAGGAGTTCAGCTTCGTCATGAAGCTCATGCCGATCAGCGTTGTGCTCAATGCGTTATCCTTTGCCACCACGGCCTCGATATCGCGGACCCGGATCGTGCCGATTTCCAGGCGGTCGAGTTTGATGTGGGCGACCTTTGACGTGCCATTCGCGGTCTTGACCGTGTAGCGATAGTCGAGATCGACGCCGCTGAAGCCGAGGCTGCGCGCGGTGCTTTCGTTCATTGCCACATAGGTCGCGCCGGTATCGATCATCCCGTGCACAGAGCGGCCATTGATGGTGAAATCGCCTTCATAGTGGCCGCCCGCATTGGCGCGCAGCTGAACGCTGCCATAGGAAACGGGAGCTTCCGCCTTCGGTGCGGCAAGCGAAACCGCTTCGACCGGCGCCGGTTTCGCGGCATGTTCGCTATAGGTACTCACCAGCATCGGCACCTGGGTCGCCGCAACGGCGATGACACCGGCAAAGGCAAGAACGCGAACGAGCATCGGCAAGGCCCCTCCTGCGGGCCATGCCATTTATAAGCCGAGAGTGCTGAAAGGATGCTAAAGCAATCAATAAAAAGCCCGGCAGTCGAATAACTGCCGGGCTTCCTGAAAAGTATTAGAGCGGATTTACTTGGTGCCGTACATGCGGTCGCCGGCATCGCCGAGGCCGGGGACGATATAGCCCTTTTCGTTCAGGTGGCTGTCGATGGCGGCCGTGAACACCGGAACGTCCGGATGCGCCTTGCGGAAATTGGCGATGCCTTCGGGAGCCGCCAGCAGGCAGAGGAAGCGGATATTGTGCGCACCGCGCTCCTTCAGCTTTTCGATGGCGGCAATCGAGGAATTGCCGGTCGCGAGCATTGGATCGACGACGATGATCAGGCGCTCGGAAATATCCTCGGGCGCCTTGAAGTAATATTCGACCGGTTGCAGCGTTTCATGATCGCGGTAGACGCCGATATGCGAGACGCGGGCCGAAGGCACGAGATCGAGCATGCCTTCAAGCAGGCCGTTGCCGGCGCGCAGGATCGAGGCGAAGACCAGCTTCTTGCCCTCGAGGATCGGCGCATCCATCGGCTGCAGCGGCGTCTCGATGGTCTCGATGGTCAGCTCCAGATCGCGGGTCACTTCGTAACAGAGCAGCGTCGAAATCTCTCGCAGCAGCCGGCGGAAGCTTCCCGTCGACGTGTCTTTCTTGCGCATGATTGTGAGCTTGTGTTGCACAAGCGGGTGATCGATGACAGTGACGCCGTCCATGGTTTCAGCCTTCCAGTAATTCCGCGATATAAGATGGTTCTTCCACGGAAATTGCCTCTGGTGCAAGAAAATAGGCCGCTTTGTGAGATTTCATCCCCAATCTGCGGCCAAAACCCTCATTTTACAGCTTTGCGAGCAGCGACGCCCGTGTCGCCTCGTCCACAAACGCCGCTTCGATCGCCGTGCGCGTCATCGCATCGATCTCGTCGTCGCTGAAGCCGAAGGCTGACGACGCAAGCTCGTATTCTCGCTCGAGCGAGGTGTGGAAGAACGGCGGATCGTCGGAGTTGATCGTGACCTTCACGCCGGCGTCGCGCAGCTTGCGCAGTGGATGCGACTGGAAATCCGGAAAAACATTGAGTGCGACGTTGGAGCCGGGGCACACCTCCAGCACGGTGCCGAGATCGGCAAGACGCCTGACGAGATCCATGTCCTCAATGGCGCGCACGCCATGGCCGATACGCTGCGGGCGCACCAGATCCACCGCGTCGGCGACGCTAAATGCACCGCACACTTCGCCGGCATGGATGGTGATGCCGAGACCGGCCTCGCGGGCGATGTCGAAGGCGCGGGCATAATCGGCGACGCGGCCCATGCGCTCTTCGCCGGCCATGTTGAAGCCGGTGATCAGCGGATTGTCGCTCTTGGCGGCATATTCCGCCGCCTTCACCACGCGCTCCGGGCCGAAATGACGTTCGCCGGTTACGATCAGCCGTGCCTCGATGCCGGTCTTGGCCTTGGCTGCACGGATGCCAGCCGAAACGCCTGCCATATAGGCGTCGGCGCCGAGGCCGATGCGATCGCCATGGTCGGGCGAGACGATGAGTTCGCTATAGATCGTGCCGATGTCGGCAAGCTCTTCCAGATAGGTTTCCGTCAGAAGCGCATAGTCTTCCTCGGTGCGGTAGACCTCGGAAACCTTGTCGTAGCAGACGAGGAATTCGGCAAAATCCTTCCAAAGGTAAATACCGTCCTTGAGGAAGGCGCTGGTATCGACTCCGTATTTCTCCGCTTGTGCGAGGGTCAACGCCGGTGGAGCCGCTCCCTCCAGATGGCAGTGCAGCTCCACCTTCTTCAAATGCGATGTCAAAGGAAGCTCCTCCCGTGCGGTCCTGCCGCAATTCCCAAATGTTTCGCAACCGTCTCGCCGATATCCGCATAGGTCTGACGGACGCCGATGGATCGGGAACGAATGCCCGGCCCGTAAGCCATGACGGGCACGCGCTCGCGTGTATGATCGGTGCCGCGCCAAGTCGGGTCGCAGCCATGATCGGCGGTCAGAATGACGAGATCGCCGGCCTTCAGCTTCTTATGCACCTCAGGCAGGCGCGCGTCGAAGTCTTCGAGCGCTGCGGCATAGCCTGGCACGTCGCGGCGATGGCCATAGACCATGTCGAAATCGACGAAATTGGTGAAGACCAGATCGCCATCCTCGGCTTCGTCCATGGCCTTCAGCGTCGCGTCCATCAGCGCCATGTTGCCATTGGCCTTGACGACCCTGGAGACGCCCTGATGGGCAAAGATATCGCCGATCTTGCCGACGGCGTGCACCGTGCGTTCAGCCTTGACCAGACGGTCGAGCAGCGTCGGTTCGGGCGGCAGAACGGAAAAGTCGCGGCGATTGCCGGTTCGCTCGAATGTCGCCACCGTCTCGCCGATGAAGGGGCGGGCGATGACGCGGCCGATATTGTAGGGATCGAGCAGCGTGCGTACGATCTTGCAGAGGCCGATCAGCCGGTCTAGGCCGAAATGCTGCTCATGCGCTGCAATCTGGAAGACGGAGTCGGACGAGGTATAGCAGATCGGCTTGCCGCTGCGGATGTGCTCTTCGCCGAGCTTTGCAATGATATCCGTGCCGGAGGCATGGCAATTGCCGAGAATCCCCGGCAGATCGGCGGCTTCGCAGATGGCCTTCACCAGCTCCGGCGGAAAGGCATCGCCCTCGGCCGGAAAGTACCCCCAGTCGAACATGACGGGCGTTCCGGCGATCTCCCAATGGCCCGATGGCGTATCCTTGCCGCGGGAGACTTCATTGGCGCAGCCATAGAGACCATACAGTTTTTCCGGTAGCGGCATGCCCGCGGGATAGTTGCCCGTTGCCGCCTTGGCGATCTCCAACAGGCCGAGGCCCGATAGGATCGGCAATGTCAACGGGCCTTGGCGCAGGCCTGTCCGATCGGCTGCGCCCGCAGCGCAGAATTCCGCGATATGGCCAAGCGTGTCGGCGCCTTCATCCCCGTAGCTTGCCGCATCGGGGCCGCCACCCACGCCGAAAGAATCCAGAACGAAGAGAAAGGCGCGCGCCATAGATCACCCGATAACAATACCGTCACCCCGGGGAGGTCTTCCGGGTCATTGGACGTCACCCATATAACGGAGGCATCGACTTGGCAATTTTCCGTTTAGAAGCCCCGCCAGGCGCCTCTCTGCGGCGGCGTTCTCAGCAATCGCTGCAGCTGATCGAAGTTCCGACACGCTGGCGATAGTAATATTGCCGGCTGATGGTGATCTGGTTTGTACCGCTTGGCAGGAAATTGGCACCAAAGCTGAGGAGCTGATAGGGGAGGGCAAGTTCGCTGCGGACGAGGAATGTGCTTGCCTGGTTCATGTTGGCCGGCAAAGTGACCGTCGAGCCAACCGTATATGGCCTGGTTCCGTCCTGCGCCCAGGACCATGCGACTGTCGCCTTGCCTGAGGCGTCGATGGTGATGCCGGTGATCTTCAGCGTCAGGCCGGTGGTGCCATAGGGTGCGAAGATGGCGCCGGCGACCGAGGGCATTGTCGCAAGCACGGACTTTGTGATCGACGATTGCTGCGAGACGATGTCCGCGATCGAACCGGCCGAGCGGCTGGCTCGTTTCGAGGCGCTGAGGCCGACGGTAAGCTCGAAGGCACCGAGATAGAGCATCAGCAATACGGGAAAAAGAATGGCGAATTCGATCGCGCCCACGCCGCGCTCGTCGCGGGCGAATCGCCGCAACATGCCCGAGGGCGCATTTTCTTTCGCGGTCATGTTTGCGGCCCTGCTCACGGATAATTCTCGTTCTGAAAGGCCGCCGTTGCGACGATGAGATAGACCGAGGCCGAACCGTCAGTCGGGTGCACGTTGGTCAGATAGGGGCGCAGCAGGTCCGTTATGATCCCCCAGCGATAGTAGGCGCGCACCATGTTCAGCGACTTGGCCCCGCCCGGTGTGAAGGCGAAACCTGTGGTGCTGAGGTCGGAATAGGGATCGGTTGAGGATTTGCGAGGGATTGTTGTCGGCATGGATGCGAAGCTCGAATAGCTCTGCACATCGAGGTAAAGGTTTGTGGGCGTCTGTAGTTCGGAAGATGAGCAGGTAATGAGCACGGAAATCTGATTGCAGAATGCCTGCCGGAATTGCTGCGAGCTGGTATTGGCCGCAGTAATCTGCCCGGTTCTGATCTGACGCGACAGAGTATCGACGGCGTTCGAAACGACTTGTTCCGCAGTAAAGGCGACAAAGGTTTCGATAATGGCGAAGATGATCAGAAAATAAGGAATCGCGAGCAGAGCGAATTCGATCGCTGCCGTCCCATCGCGAGAGCGCACGAATTCGCGCAATCTACCCCGGGCATGCTGCCGTGCAGGGCTTGTATTGGCGAGAAGCGCGTTGTCTGGCGTCATAGGTCATCCGCGATGTTTAAACGCGGAGGACACTAGAGTTGCTTTCTTGATAATCCGTTTCTCTTCTCTATTCATATTTAGAGGAAACCAGGATTATCGATCGCAATATAATTCTTTGAAAGTACTTTAGAATATTTGCGTTATCGAATGTTATTATGGCCCTGCGGCCGCGGTCGGCGTCGCCGTATTGTTTTGCTGGGCATGCTGTTCGCAATTCGGCGTACATGACAACACGGCGCGATCCGTCTGGCGGAAAACGCGGACCGTATTGCCTTCGTCGATCGATACCAGGATCTGCTCGTCGACGATCGCATTGCCGTCGGTATCGAGCAGGATGATATTTGTCGTGCCGAAGCTTCGGCCTGTCAGTACGATGGTTTTCGGATCGGCGACCGTTGCATCGGCAACCTGCGAATTGCCGACGATAACCTTGCTGACAGGGCGGTCCAGCTTCAATACGCGCGCGTGATCCATATAGACGCGCAGCATGCTTTCTCCGGCGGCGTGGGAAAGCTGCGGCATCATGCCGGCCACGGCAACAATGCAGGCAAGGAATGCTGTTCTGCCGCCGACTGGCATGGCTTGGCCTCTTGGAACGCTATGGCGAAAAGAATTCCGGATAGAATGGGAAAGAATGGTGAATGAACGATTAAGCTAATCCGGTATCGTTCGATTATGGCTCTAATGTCTCATTCGACCACCATATCATCCTATCATTGCGAAAATCGTGTATTGTTTTAAGACAAATCGTATCTCGCGCTAATATTCGCGCATCTAATAATTTCCATTTGGTTGAAAAACTTCTTTAAAACGGAAAGAAGAACATAAAACTTGCGTTAACTATTCTATTTTCGCTTTTGTATTTACTGTGCATTAACCTAATTCTTTAAAGCGATGGAAACGGCGGGCAGCTACCGTGCAGTTCATCCGATCAACGGCAACAGTTGGCGGACGTGCTGTCAACAAGTGGAGTTAAACTTATGTCCAAGCTTTTTTCGCGTTTCCTGAAGGATGAATCCGGCGCGACCGCAATTGAATATGGCCTGATCGCCGCCCTGATCTCGGTCGCCATCATTACCGGCGCGACGACCCTCGGTAGTACGTTGAATAACACCTTCCAGAATATCTCGACGAAGATGGGCACTGCCTCTGCGGTCAACAAGTAAGCCTATATATGTTTAGGTGAGCTTCTCAGCGAAAGCCGCTCGGCACAATGAGCGGTTTTCAATATTCTTAACTTCGCTGTAGACGGTCGATATGTAATGCTAGAGCATTGATATTACTAATATTTCCGCTCTGCATGTCAATCGCGCGATCTCCGATCTGCAGTACAGTTTACTTCCCCCCATACGCATTGGTTAGCAACTGGAGCGGTGGCAGTGGCACGGAGTACCATGCACTCATCGAATCAACGGCAACAGTTGGCACACACGCTGTCGACAAAATGAAAGGAGTAAATTCATGTCCAAACTTTTTTCGTGCTTTCTGAAGGACGAATCAGGCGCGACTGCAATCGAATACGGTCTGATCGCCGCCCTGATCTCGGTCGCCATTATCACCGGCGCGACCACCCTCGGCAGTACGTTGAATAATACCTTCCAGAATATCTCGACCAAGATGAGCACGGCTTCGGCAGCAAATTAAAAAAATCTTAGTCGTGCGACGGAATGTCTGAGAAAGAAACCGTTCAGCAAAAATGAGCGATTTTACCTTTTAACATATCAGGCTGTATCATTGTCATGCTTGAAGCTGCGGCACTATTTATTTTCCCGCTCTGCATGTCAATCGCGGCGATCTCGGATCTATTGACCATGACGATCCCGAATCGCGTGTCGTTGGCGCTTGCGGTCTCGTTCCTTGTACTGGCGCCGATCTCGGGGCTTTCGACCGTTGAAATCGCCATGCATCTTGCCGGAGCGGGCGCTGTGTTCTTTGCCTGCTTCACGCTGTTCGCACTGAACATCATGGGCGGCGGCGACGCGAAGCTGCTTGCGGCGGCTGCGCTTTGGTTCGGGTTCGATTCCTCTCTCATAGAGTTCTTGGTTTACGTCGCGTTCATCGGCGGCGCTGTCACTGTTTTGGTCATCCTGCTGAGATCGCAGGCCATCACCATCATGGCTATGGGCCTGCCCTTGCCGCATTCGCTGACGGGTGCCAAAAAAATCCCTTACGGCATCGCCATCGCGATTGGCGGGATGCTTGCTTTCCCTTCCTCAGCGGTTCTTCTGGGGGCTGCGACTTAAAAGTACTCCGAACCTTAACGGAGGAGTATAGGTGCGCTTTTTTGAAAGCGAGCCCTAATATACACCAAGTAATCATGGTTAAATAACAATAAATGTAACCACCCATTAACCATAATTACACCAATTGCCGGTCATTCTGCAGGGCGAAGAATCCTGTTCCTCAAGGAATGACCATGAAACCCGCTCGCATAATGATACTCGCAGTGGCAGCCGTCGCAGCCGGGATGGCCGGTCTGCTCGCGATGCGCCTGGCGGGTTCGCGCGATATCGTTCCCCAGCAGATCGCGGCGGTCGTGGAGAAGGAGGCGACGGTCAACGTCCTCGTTGCCG
This sequence comes from Rhizobium sp. BK312, assembly GCF_014193605.1. Classification (NCBI taxonomy): domain Bacteria; kingdom Pseudomonadati; phylum Pseudomonadota; class Alphaproteobacteria; order Hyphomicrobiales; family Rhizobiaceae; genus Rhizobium; species Rhizobium sp. BK312. The sequence continues at coordinate 128,719 of NZ_JACHZP010000005.1, forward strand.
GTGCCAATCTGCCCGTCGGTTCTCGTCTCAACGGACAGTCGATCCATTGGATGCCTTGGCCCGAGAGCGGTCTCGTCAAAGGCCTCGTCACCGAACGCGAACGGCCCGACGCTCTGAAAGATCTGACAGGCGCTGTTGTTCGCCTGCCGATCTTCGAGGGCGAGCCCATCCGCGAGGAAAAGATTGCCGATTCCAATAGCCGTATCCTTTCGTCCTTGCTGCCGGCGGGCAAGCGGGCCGTCGCCACGGAGATTTCCGTCTCCACCGGCGCGGGTGGTTTCATTCTTCCGAATGATCGTGTCGACGTCATCATGGTGCGCAAGGGTTCGCAGCAGCAACTCGTCACCGAAACCGTGCTCAGCAACGTTCGCGTTCTGGCAGTCGATCAGCAGATCGAGGAAAAGCAGGACGGAAGCAAGGCCGTCGTCGGCGCAACCGCGACGCTGGAGCTGACGCCGGACCAGACGAAGGTCCTGGCGGTCGCGCATCAGATGGCCGATCGCCTGACGCTGGCATTGCGCTCTGTTGCGGACGCGCAGCAGTCCGATACGACGGCCGCCGATTATCTTCTCGCCGGCGACAATGGCGGCAGCATGATCCAGGTCATCAAATCCGGAGCAATCGTGACCGACGGCCCGACCGGGCCGAAGCCGCAGTGAGAAGGGGCGAGACCATGTTCAAGACAAGCAACAAAGCCAGCCTCTCCCTCGGCGTAAGCCTTTCCTTCTCCGTTGCCTTTGCCGGGCTGCCTCTGGGACCGGCTTTTCTGCGCACGCCTACGGCCTTCGCGGGCGGTTCCGACAGCATCGTGACGATAGCCGGCCTGGGCACGAAGCGCACATTGAAGCTGGGCCTCAACAAGGCTCTTGTCGTCGATCTGCCGGCCGATGCCCACGATATCCTCGTCTCCGATCCCAAAATGGCCGATGCAGTGACGCGAACCTCGCGCCGCATCTATCTTTTCGGCAAGACGGTCGGCCAGACCAACATCTTCATCTTCGGCGCCGACGGCAAGGAGATCGTCAGTCTCGATCTGCAGATCGAGCGCGACATTGCCGGACTTCAGGCCAATCTCAAGCGCTTCATTCCGGACTCCGACATCAACGTCGAGATCGTTTCCGACAACATCGTCATGACCGGTACGGTGCGCACGCCCCAAGATGCGACACGTGCCGAGCAGCTTGCACAGGCTTTCCTCAAAGGCGGCGAAGCGACCACTCGAAACCAGACTGCCTCGGGCAGCGGCGACAACAATGCGGTCGCCATTTTCGCGGAAACACGGCAGACCTCACAGATCGTCAACATGCTGCAGATCGAAGGCGAGGATCAGGTGACGCTCAAGGTGACCGTTGCCGAAATCAAACGCAGCGTGCTGAAGCAGATCGGCTTCGACAATCTCGTCAGGAATTCTTCCGGCTTGACGGTTGCCCAGCTCGGCAGTCCTGGCGCGGATGGGACTGCGGCGGCCGGCGGCGGCGGCCTGGCCAGCTTGTTCAAGACCGCCATCGGCAAATATGATATCAGCACCTACCTCAATGCTCTCGAGCAGGCTGGGGCCGTCCGTACGCTGGCCGAGCCGACGTTGACGGCGATCTCCGGCCAGGCCGCGACCTTCAATTCGGGCGGTCAGACCCTATACGCCGTCACGAACAAGGACGGGACCGTCACGGTCACGCCCTTCACCTACGGTATCAGTTTGGCCTTCACGCCTGTCGTGCTGTCTGCCGGACGAATCGCTCTGCATGTGCAGACCCAGGTCTCCAATCCGGTTGGCACGGCCAACGCCGGTACGGCAACCTACAACCAGCGCGCCGCCGATACTTCGGTGGAGTTGCCGTCGGGCGGCTCGATCGCTTTGGCCGGTCTCCTGAGCGATACCATTCAGCAGACCACCAACGGCACGCCGGGCGCCTCGAAGATTCCGATTCTCGGCGCTCTCTTCCGTCAAAAGAGCTTTCAGCGCGATGAAACCGAGCTGGTCATCATCGCGACGCCTTATTTGGTGAGGCCGGTCGCCCGTAGCCAGCTTGCCCGCCCCGACGATAACTTCTCGCCGAGCAACGATATCAGCGGCGTCTTCATGAATCGTGTCAACAAGATCTACGGCCGCAAGGACGGGCCGCCGGTCGCCGATGCCGATTTCCACGGCACTGTCGGCTTCATCTACAAGTGAGGAGAGACCGATCATGACGCGCGCCTTTTCAACCGGATCAACGAAAGATCCAAAATTGACCGGCCTGGAGCACAAAGCGCCTCGCACCGGCCGGTCCCGTTCCCTCAGGATGGCTCTGATGGTGCCGGCCCTGATCGTGACGGCTGCAACTATCAGCAGCTGCGCCGATTCACGTGATCGCATGACCACCAGCGCGATCAATGACGATTATCGGCAACGTCATCCGATCGTGTTGACGGAGAAAGAACACAATCTCGATATCCCGGTTGCCGCCAGCGACCGTCGCCTGACGACGGGAATGCGCGATACCATCCGCGGGTTTGTCCAGGATTACCGCACTCGTGCGAGCGGAACGGTCGAAATCCTTGCCCCCAGGGGATCGATGAATTCGTTGGCGGCATCTGCGTTGCGTCAGCAGATCCGCAGGGAGCTGGTTGCGAACGGCATTCCGTCGGCCCGCATCGTCGACAGCTACTATGGGGCTGGCGACCCAGGCGATGCGGCTCCGATTCGCCTGCGCTTCACAGCGACGACGGCGCTCACCAACACATGCGGTCAATGGCCGGACGATCTTTCGGACAACGCTTTCGACAACCAGAACTACTACAATTTCGGCTGCGCCACACAGCATAATCTGGCGGCGCAAGTCGCCAATCCGACGGATCTGATCTCGCCGCGCGCCGTGTCGCCGATCGATACCGATCAGCGTAGCAAGGTGATCGACAATTATCGCAATGGCTCGGTCCCGACGAGTACCGCCACGGTTGGCGGTTTCAGTGGTTCCGGCGGCTCGGGCCAATGAACATGAGAGTTACGCGCCGGCGGAACAGGATGAAATCATGAACGCCATCGAATATGATATCGGCTCGACTGCCCCGGAAGCGGAGGAGGTTTCGCGCTCGGCCAATCTCGACAATCTGCGGCCGCTGCCGCGTATTTCCATACATGCTTTCTGTGAAAGCGAGCAGCTGCAGCAGGTGATGGATCAGTGTGCCAACGATCGGCGCATGTCCAAGGTTAGCCTCCGCATCACCAGCGGTGGTGTCGCAGCTGCAGCGAACATGTTCGCCTCGGCGCCGACCCCTAATCTGATCATCCTGGAGACGCGCGCCGGTCCGCGCGGCCTGTTGGCGGAACTCGAACCGCTCGCCGCCGTCTGCGATCCGAGCACCAAAGTCATCGTCGTCGGCTATCACAACGATATCGGCCTTTATCGCGAACTCATCCGCAACGGCATCTCCGAATATATCGTCCAGCCGACCGACATGGTCGATCTCTTAACTGCGGTGGCGGCGATCTTTATCGATCCCGATGCCGAGCCGCTCGGGCGCAGTATCGCTTTTATCGGCGCCAAGGGCGGGGTAGGCGCATCGACCATCGCCCATAATTGCGCCTTCGGAATTTCCAGCCTTTTCTCCACCGAAACCATTCTTGCAGATCTCGATCTGCCCTACGGCACCGCCAATATCGATTTCGACCAGGATCCCGCGCAGGGTATCGCGGAAGCCGTCTATGCCCCTGAGCGGCTTGACGAGGTCTTCCTCGACCGGTTGCTGACCAAATGTTCCCAGCATCTCTCGCTGCTGGCGGCCCCCTCGATGCTGGATCGCGCCTATGATTTCGAAGGGCAGGCTTTCCTGCCGGTGCTGGACGTCCTCCAGCGCAGTGCGCCGGTCGCGGTTCTCGATGTGCCGCATGTCTGGACGGAATGGACACGCTCCGTACTTGGCGCGGTAGACGAGGTCGTCATTTGCGCCGCGCCCGATCTCGCCAATCTGCGCAACGCCAAGAATCTGATCGACGCTCTGCGCAAGCTGCGGCCCAACGACAAGGCGCCGCACCTCATTCTCAATCAGGTCGGCATGCCGAAGCGTCCGGAGATCAACCCTTCGGAGTTCTGCGCACCGCTTGAGACGGATCCGATCGCCATCATCCCTTTCGACATCAACCTGTTCGGCAATGCCGCCAACAGCGGGCAGATGATCGCCGAAACCGATCCGAAGTCGCCGACCGCGGAGACTTTCTCGCAGATATCGCACATCGTTACCGGACGTGTCGCTTTGAAGAAGGCCAGAAAAGGCGGTTTGCTGGGCCTTCTGAAGCGAAAGTGATCGTTTGATTTCGCACGGGCTTCCGAAGGCCGATTTTCATGGAGGCCGTGCAGCAGCATTAGAATTGGATCAGAAGATGTTTGGCAAGCGCGGAAATGAAGGTCCTGCAAAGAGCGGCGCGATGTCTCCGCCGCCGGCGCGCGTGCCAGCCGCTGGCAATGGTCCGACGGCACCGGCCGTGCTGATTGAGCCGTCCCATGATTCCACGCAGCCGCGTCAGCAGGTCGTGCCTCCCTCGATGCAGACGCCCAGCCGCCGTCGCGTGGCGCGCACCGAAGAATATTACGATACGAAATCGCAGGTCTTCTCCGCGCTGATCGACACGATCGACCTTTCGCAGCTTTCCAAGCTTGGCAACGAAGCCGCGCGCGAGGAAATCCGCGATATCGTCAACGATATCATCACCATCAAGAATTTCGCGATGTCGATCTCCGAGCAGGAGGAGCTGCTCGAGGATATCTGCAACGATGTGCTTGGCTATGGCCCGCTGGAGCCGCTGCTCGCCCGCGACGACATTGCCGATATCATGGTCAACGGTGCCGGCCAGACCTTCATCGAAGTCGGCGGCAAGACCGTCGAATCCGAAATCCGCTTCCGCGACAATTCGCAGCTTCTTTCCATCTGCCAGCGCATCGTCAGCCAGGTCGGCCGCCGCGTTGATGAATCCAGCCCCATCTGCGATGCGCGCCTGCCCGACGGTTCGCGCGTCAACGTCATCGCACCGCCGCTCGCGATCGACGGTCCCGCACTGACCATTCGTAAGTTCAAGAAGGACAAGCTCACCCTCGATCAGCTCGTCCGTTTCGGCGCCATCACGCCGGAGGGCGCAACGCTTTTGCAGATCATCGGCCGTGTGCGCTGCAATGTCGTCATCTCAGGCGGTACCGGTTCGGGCAAGACGACACTTCTGAACTGCCTGACCAACTACATCGACCGCGATGAACGCGTCATCACCTGCGAGGATACCGCCGAACTGCAGCTGCAGCAGCCGCATGTGGTGCGTCTTGAAACCCGTCCGCCGAACATCGAAGGCGAGGGCGAGATCACCATGCGCGATCTCGTCAAGAACTGCCTGCGTATGCGTCCCGAACGCATCATCGTCGGTGAAGTGCGCGGACCCGAGGTCTTCGACCTGCTGCAGGCGATGAACACGGGCCACGATGGTTCCATGGGGACCATCCACGCCAATACGCCGCGCGAGTGCTTGAGCCGTATGGAATCGATGATCGCGATGGGTGGTTTCAGCCTGCCGGCCAAGACCGTGCGCGAGATCATTTCCAGCTCCGTCGACGTCGTCATCCAGGCCGCCCGCCTGCGTGACGGTTCGCGCCGCATTACCCAGATCACCGAGGTGATCGGCATGGAAGGCGATGTGATCATTACCCAGGACTTGATGCGCTACGAGATCGAGGGCGAAGATGCGAACGGCCGGATCATCGGTCGGCACGTCTCCACCGGCATCGGCAAGCCGCATTTCTGGGATCGTGCCCGCTACTACAACGAGGAGCGGCGCCTGGCGGCCGCCTTGGATGAAATGGAACAGAAGGCGCAATAGGATTTACGATGTTCGGTATCGATCCAATAGTGCTGTTGATTGTGCTGCTGGCGGCGGTTTCCGCCGCGGCGGTCTGCTATGGCGTTCTCTATTCCCGGATCGAGACCCAGAAGAAGGCGGAAGGTCGTGTCAATCGCGTCAAGCAGGCCGAAACCGATCGCGTCAAGGTCAAGGCAGCGCGTGACCGCGTCCAGGAAATGTCGAAGCGGCGCAAATCCGTGCAGGATTCTCTGAAGGATCTGGAACGGCGCCAGTCCGAAAACACGAAAAAGAGGCAGTCGCTGAAAGCGCGCCTTGCCCAGGCCGGTCTGTCGTTGACGCCGGCGCGCTTCTACATCTTTAGCGTGCTGTTCGGTCTTTTCGTCACATTGGTTCTTTTCATTGTCGGCGCCCCGCCGCTGGCCATTCTGGGCATATTCTTTGCGGCTGCTTTCGGCCTGCCGCGCTGGGTCGTCCGCTTCCTCATCAAGCGCCGGCAAAGCAAATTTCTGGAAGAGTTTCCGAACGCACTCGATGTCATCACGCGTTCCCTTCGCTCAGGCCTGCCGCTCAATGATGCGGTTCGGCTGGTGGCCGGCGAGGCACGGGAGCCCGTCAAGACGGAGTTCCGCCGGGTGGTCGAAGCGCAACAAGTCGGTTTCAGCATGGCGGATGCCTGCGCGCGCATCTCGAACCATATGCCCCTGCAGGAGGTAAATTTCTTCGCGATCGTTATCGCGATCCAGGCCCAGGCGGGCGGTAACCTGTCGGAAGCTCTCGGCAATCTCTCGAAGGTGCTGCGCGAGCGCAAGAAGATGAAAGCGAAGGTCAAGGCATTGTCGATGGAAGCCAAGGCATCCGCCGTCATCATTGGCACTCTGCCCTTCGTGGTGATGCTGCTGGTCTATCTGACCTCGCCGCAATACATGATGATCCTATTCGCCGATCCGCGCGGCCATCTGATCTTGCTCGGAGCCGGCATCTGGATGTCGATCGGCATCTTCATCATGCGCAACATGGTCAATTTCGAGATCTGAGCGGGAAGGAGCCGCGTAGCCCATGACCGATCTCGCTGCCCGTTTAACCGATCCCGGCACTCTTCTTGCCGTCGTGGTCGCCATTGCCGTCTTCGCGACTTTCTACACGATTGCGATACCGCTTTTGGAACGCGGCGATCTCAGCAAGCGCATGAAGGCCGTATCGACGGAGCGTGAACAGATCCGCGCGCGCGAGCGGGCACGGCTGAATGCGGAAGGCGGCAAGACATCGCTGCGCAGCCACAACAATCGAAACGTCAGGCAGATCGTCGAGCGGTTCAACCTGCGCAACGCGCTGGTCGACGCCAATACCGTCAATCGCTTGCGGGCCGCCGGCTTGCGATCGGAAAATGCGCTCAACATGTTCCTGGTGGCGCGATTCCTGCTGCCGTTCCTGTTTCTCGCGGTTGCGATCGTCGTCGTCTTCGTTCTCGGCTGGTTCGCCGCAAAGCCTCTGCCGATCCGCCTGCTCGGGGTCATCGCTTTCGCCTATCTGGGCTTCTATACGCCGAACATTTACATCTCCAATCTGGTGAGCAAGCGCCAGAAATCGATCAAGCGCGCCTGGCCCGATGCTCTCGACCTGATGCTGATCTGTGTGGAGTCGGGCATTTCAATCGAGGCGGGCATGCATCGCGTGTCCGAGGAAATGGCCGAGCAATCCCCGGCGCTTGCCGAGGAAATGGTGCTGACCACGGCCGAGCTTTCCTTCCTGCAGGATCGCCGTACCGCCTTTGACAATCTCGCCGCCCGCACGCAGATCGATCTCGTCAAATCGGTGACGCAAGCGCTCATCCAAGCCGAACGCTATGGCACGCCGCTCTCGCAGGCGCTGCGCGTCATGGCGCAGGAGGGTCGCGACGAACGCATGAACGAGGCGGAAAAGAAAGCCGCCGCGCTGCCGCCGAAGCTGACCGTGCCGATGATCATCTTCTTCCTGCCGGTCCTGATGGCCGTAATTCTCGGCCCTGCCATCATCCAGGCGATGGATAAGTTCTAAATTGCCTGCTTGCCCGCCACGCGGAGACATGGTTAGTTGTATGTAATGTCGTCGAGTGCGTCTGGCGTGTGTTGAGGCAAGCGCAAGTCGTTCGTACCGAGCATCCTTGGAGGTCTCGTATGTCATCCCTGGCTATATTTTTCAGCGTCATGGCGGCTGTCTTCATCGGAGCCGTCAGTCCCGGTCCGAGCTTCGTGCTCGTTTCGCGCATCGCCATTTCGCGCTCTCGCAAGGCGGGGCTTGCCGCGGCTTTCGGCATGGGAACCGGCAGCGTCATTTTCGCAACCTTGGCCCTGTTCGGCCTCAGCGCATTGCTGATGAAGGTCGAATGGCTGTATCTCGCGCTGAAAATCGGCGGCGGCCTCTATCTGATCTATGTCGGCATCCGGATCTGGCGCAGCGCGGCGGATGACCTTCCCATCGACGCGCCGGCAACGCCGGCGGAGGGCGGTGTGATGCGCAACTTCCTCTTTGCGCTGGGCACGCAGCTCAGCAATCCGAAGACGGCCATTTTCTACGGCAGTATCTTCGCCGCGCTACTGCCGGCCGCGCCGGCTCCGTGGCTGCTCTTTGCGGTTCCGCCCGCAGTCTTCCTGGTCGAGGTTGGCTGGTACACCGTAGTGACGCTGGCTTTCTCCTCCAACCGCCCACGTGCACTTTATGTCGGATCAAAGCTCTGGATCGACAGGGTGGCGGGTGCCGTCATCGGTGCCCTTGGAGCGCGGCTTGTCGCCGAGGGGCTGCCGCGCCAGATCTGGCGTTAAGTGCCTCGAGCTGCTGGGTATCCGCCTGAATTGGCGCGCGGCCGGTTTATCTATGTGAGAGGTGCGCAGGCAAGCCGTTATGGCCGCTCCCGCTGGCCCTATTGTTGGGCGACTTTCCTGCCGTTGCCGCTGGCGGCAAGCTTCTGCCAGGAGTTCTGCTGCGCCAGCATGCCGCGCAGATAGGCAACGTTGGCGTTCGCCTGTTGCGGTGTCAGTTCCTGCCGCGCAATTTGTTCGGCTTCCGCAAACCGGCCCTGCAGACCGACGACCAGCGCCAGATTCTGCCGTACGCGGCTATCGGAGCCCGGCTGCGAGATGGCCGTGCGGAGATAGCTTTCCGCATTCTTAAGATCGCCGGTCAGCACATAGGACATGCCGAGATTGGAAAGGATGGTCGGCTCGTTTGGAGCCAGTACCAGCGCATCCCGGTATTTGGCGCGCGCATCTTGGGAGCGCCCAAGCTGATCGAGGATAGCGCCCTGCGCCGAAACCAGGCGCCAGTCCGGCCGATCCGGAAGCTGGGCGCGGTCAATGGTCGAAAGCGCCTCGTCGAGCTGGCCTGCCGCCGCCTGGGCCTTGCCATAGGCCGCCAGCACCCCGCGGTCGGTTGGATTGGCGATTGCAACCTGCTGCATGACCGCAAGCGCCTGATTGTTGCGGCCGCTCATGCGCAGCGCATTGGCGTAGTTGACGCCGGCATCGCGATCCTTGGGATTGGCATCATAGGCCTTGCCAAATGTCGCGGTCGCCTGAGCCAGCTCGGTGCTGTTCATCGTATCGACAGATTTCGAAGTCTTGGGGATCGAGCCCGTCGTCATCCTGTCCTGTCCGGTCGTCGAGCAGCTTGCGAGCGCGAGCGCCAGAAGTGCGATGGAAGCTCCCTGCAAAAGAAAGGTTCTGAATGAAGACGCAGCTGCGGCGGCGGGCATGACGCTGATCCCTGAATTCCTATAGTCTTGCGCCCGGCCTAGAATCGGAACAGGGAAAGGTTCGACGCAATGTTCGCTCCAGCAATAATCTGTTAACCCTAACAGACGGTTAACTCTCGATTCTTCAAAGTCATCGCCAAAGGATAGTCATGGTCCCCTTTCAATTCATCGAGCGCGCGACGCCTTTCAATTCGAAGGGTGGCACGACCCTGCCGATCTTTGCCGTCACCCCGGCGCATATCGAGACGGGTACCATCGATCCCATCGCGCTCGATTGGGCACGCAAGGCGGGTTACAAGGCAGAGAGCGGCTCGCTGTTGTTGATCCCGACCGCTGAAGGGCATCTGGGCGGAGCTCTGTTCGGCCTCGGCTCCAATCCGTCCGAACAACCCTTTCTCACAGGCAAGCTGGCACGCAGCCTGCCGGCCGGCGCCTGGCATATTGAGACGGCGCCGCTGACGGCAAACCGGCTCTCGCTTGGTTTCGGCCTCGGCAGCTATCGCTTCGACCGCTACAAATCCGAAAAAGCTGCGGCGCCGACATTGATGATCCCGCGCGATGCCGATGCCGCCGATATCAAGCGCCAGCTTGCAGGCGTCTTTCTCACCCGCGATCTCATTAACACGCCGACCAATGACATGGGTCCGGAACAGCTCGAAGCCGCCTTCCGTGCGCTGGCCGAGCACTACAAGGCTGAGATGTCCGTCATCATCGGCGATGATCTCCTGAAGGAGAATTTCCCGCTGGTCCATACGGTGGGGCGTGCGAGCGCCGATGCGCCGCGCCTTCTGGAGCTGCGCTGGGGCAAGAAGGGTCATCGCCGCATCACCCTGGTCGGCAAGGGCGTGTGCTTCGACACCGGCGGCCTCGATATCAAGCCGGCGTCCTCGATGCTGCTGATGAAGAAGGACATGGGCGGTGCCGCCAACGTCATGGGGCTGGCGCTGATGATCATGGACGCCAAGCTCAAGGTCGACCTGCGCGTCATCATTCCGGTCGTCGAGAATTCGATATCGGCCAATGCCTTCCGCCCTGGCGATATTTACAAGAGCCGCAAGGGCCTGACCGTGCAGATCGACAATACCGATGCCGAGGGTCGGCTGATCCTTGCCGATGCGCTTGCCTATGCCGACGAGGACGCGCCGGACCTGATGATCGACATGGCGACGCTGACGGGTGCTGCCCGCGTCGCGCTCGGCCCCGACCTGCCGCCCTTCTTCACCGACGATAGCGAACTTGCCAGCGATCTGACCGAGGCGAGCCTGGAGACGGATGATCCGCTGTGGCGCATGCCGCTCTATATGGGCTACGATAAGGATATCCGCACCAAATTTGCCGATATCACCAATGCTCCATCAGGCGGCATGGCCGGCGCCATTACGGCCGCCCTGTTTCTCAAGCGCTTCGTGACGAAGACACCGAGCTGGGTGCATTTCGACATCTTTGGCTGGGCACCGAGCGAACGTCCGCATTCGCCCGGCGGCGGCGAGGCACAGGCGATCCGGGCGCTCTATCACTATATCAGGCAGAGCGTACGGTAGGTGGCTGCCGGTCCTTCTCCGCGCGTTACGGGGAAGGGCGGCGAATTCCCCTTGAAACCGCCACGATCTTGGTCGAGACTGGAACGGCAGCGTAACGAATTTCGGGGTTGCTCTTGCCGCTTGAACTCACCGCCTCGCAGGCTCTCGGCCTCTGGCATGGCGTGACGCTCGCTCAGGTGCGCCGCGAGGATCATGATTTGACGCTGCGGCAGACGGCGATTCTGCTGCAGATCTATCTTGTGCCGCCGCCGCATACCGTACGCGGCCTGGCCGCGACGCTCGGCGTCACCAAGCCGGTCATTACCCGGGCGCTTGACACCATGGGCGTGATGGGATTGGTCGACCGCGTGCGCGACGATCGCGATCGCCGCAATGTCATCATTAAGCGAACAGTCACCGGCGCGCTCTATCTTGAAAAACTCGGCGATCTCATCATCGAGCACGGCCGAAAATTGTAACCTCAGGAATTTCACCATGATGCTCGACCGCCGTCTCAATGCTTTCAGACCCGATCTTGCCGAGGCTTCTCTCAAGGGCAAGGTTGAGGCCGAGCGTTTCGTCGAGGGTATTGGTGCGCGCGTTGCCGTGCCGGTCGTTGCGCTCCGGCCGAAGCCAGATCTCGCCTCGGGCATCGATACCGAGCTCTTGATGGGCGAAGAGGTGACGATATTCGAGCGCCGCGACGGCTGGTGCTGGATCAAGGCTCTGTCTGACGGCTATGTCGGCTATCTTCCGGAAACGGCGATCAAGGAGGGCGCGGCGGCTCCGACCCATATCGTCGTCCCGCAGCGCACTTTCCTCTATCCCGAGCCGGAGCTGCGCAAGCCACATGCTGCGATCCTCTCCATGGGCAGTCTCGCACATGTGACCGGCCCGGCAGAGGCGCGGGGCAATCACTATGTCGTCCTGGAGGATGGAACCGCGATCTTCGCAAAGCACGTCCAGCCGATTGGTTACAACAAGGGCGGCGACTTCGTTGATGTCGCCTTACGCTTCATCGAGACACCCTATCTCTGGGGCGGCCGCTCGGGCCTCGGCATCGATTGCTCAGGGCTGGTACAGCTGGCACTGTCGATGACGGGCCGTGCCGCACCGCGCGATACCGACATGCAGGCCGCCGGCCTCGGTCAGCCGATCGAGCGCGAGGAGTTGAAGCGCGGCGACTTCGTCTTCTGGAAGGGGCATGTCGCGATCATGGAGGATCCCGAAACCATCGTCCACGCCAACGGCCATACCATGACCGTCGCCCGTGAGAATTTCGCCGCCGCCATCGAGCGCATCGGCTGGCTTTATGAAAGGCCGACAGGCTATCGCCGTTTCATCGACTGACTGCGCTCCGAAACCCTGTAGCGACAACCCATCCGGCATTTGCCGTGGCGGCGGTCTTCCGGCGTGCGCGGGCGTGCTATCCAGATGCCGGCAACGATGACGATGCCGCCAAGAGCCTGCAGCAGCGTGACATTTTCCCCGAACAGGAACCAGGCGAAAAGAGCGGCCGCGATCGATTCCAGGAAAATGACGAGCGAGGAGAATACGGTCGGCAGTCGTCCGAGCGCGACCGAAAGCAGGCCTTGTCCGCCGGCGTGGCTGATGAGGCCGAGGGCCAGGAGCACGCACCATCCCGAGATCGACTGCGGCAGGATGCGCGGCTCGAAGAAGAAGGCGATGAGGAACAGGATCGCGGAGGTTATGACGCTCAATTCGAAGGTGACGCGCGCGGCGTTGGTCCCTGGCCGCGCTGCGCCGACCGCCAGGAAATAAAGGCCGAAGAACGCGCCGGTGATGATGGCGAGAGCATCGCCGACCGCCCGGTCCGGATTGAATGCCAGGCTTTGGACGACGAGCGCCGTACCGCCCGCAAGGCAGACGAGGAGGCCTAGAAGCGTGGCGCGACTGACCCTTTGCCTCAGCAGGAGCCAGCCGAAGATCACGACCCATAGCGGCGCCATCGTTGCGAAGAAGGTGGCGTTGGCAATCGTTGTCCGCATGATCGAGAGATGCCAGAAGAACAGGTCGCCCGTGAAGGCAATGCCGGCGAGAATCGTCGGTATCGTGAAGCTGGCGCGAGGCGCATTGGGCTCCGCGACCTCCGCGTACCGCATCCATATCCAAAGGATCGGCAGCGCCAGAAAGACACGCCAGAAGGCGCTGGCGAAGGGCCCGACATCGGCAAGACGCACGAGGCTCGGAGAAATGCTCATGGCCAGCGCCGCGAGAATCATCGCCACGAGACCAAGGAGAAAGCCCTTCGTATCTTCGCTTTCACCGAGGCTCTGGCTGCGCATATCGTATTCGGTGTCCGGCTGTGACATTCTCGTGCCTTTGCAAGTCAGATGATGTGTGGCGCAAAGCTAGTACATAAGGAAAGAGGATTTGGCTCCATTTTGACGGCTTTCATGCAATTTTGTTTCCTCATTGCGGTAAGGATGTATTGAAATGCGCAAACCCGCCGATCTCGATGAGTTCGACCTGGCAATTCTTGAGATTCTTCAGAAGGACAATACCGTTCCGCAACGCGAGATCGGTGAACGGGTCAATCTGTCGGCCCCCGCCGTGCAGCGGCGTATCAAGCGGATGCAGCAAAGCGGCGTCATTCAGGCCAATATCGCCGTCGTCGATCCGGCGGCCGTGGGCTTGCCGATTACCATCGTCGTTGAGGTGCATATCGCAAACGAACGCTACGACCTAATCAATGCGATCAAGCGCAGCTTCCTCGAAGCGCCCGAAGTCCAGCAATGCTACGGTGTCACCGGCGAGGCAGACTTCGTGTTGATCGTCGTCGTCACCAGCATGTCTGCCTATGAGGACGTCGCCCGGCGCCTTTTTTATGACAATCCGAATGTCACGAAATTCAAGTCGCTCGTCACGATGGATCGGGTGAAGGTCGGTCTGTCCGTTCCGTTGTCGCTGGACTAGCTGGCTGTCTGCAAGTTCCGTTCACGCCGGCAGCTTCGGCCAGTTCGTCACGCCGCCACTCCAGTCCTCGAAGGCTTTGGAAAGACGTAGCACCAGCATGTCGCCGAAGCGCGGGCCGACGATCTGCATGCCGATCGGCATGCCGGAGCGGGAGAAGCCGCAATTGATCGAGGCGGCCGGCTGCTCCGACATGTTCCACGGAACGGTGAAGGCGATGTGCTCGAAAGGTCGCGCCGGGTCGTTGGTAGGGGAAGCCCATTCGGCGGGATAGGAGACGATCGGATTGGTCGGCGAAAGCACGGCATCCACCTCTGCGAAGAGCTTGGCGCAGCTCTTGCGCATCTCGTAGGTCTGGTTGAAGCCGCGAACGGCATCGACGCCGCTGATCTCTGCGCCGCCCTTCGCCCAGCTATAGATATAGGGCAGAATGCTGTTGCGGCGCTCCTCGCTCAGTGCCGTCATGTCGCCCCAGAAGCGGGCGCGCCAGAAGGCGTCGAGCCCATCCAGCATCTGCCTCGTCAGCACCGGCGCGACATCAATGATGATGGCGCCCGCTTCCTCGAAGCGCTTGGCGGCAGCGGTGACCGCATCGCGTATCTCGTCCTCGATATGCAGGCCGCAGCCGGCATCCAGCATCAGGCCTATCTTCATGCCTCGGACGTCGATATCGAGATCCGTCCAGTCGATCCCGTTCGGCTGTAGGCTGGTGCTGTCGCGCCAGTCGGGCCGCGAGAGCGTCGCCATGGAAAAGGCAGCATCCTCGACCGTGCGGGTCATCGGTCCGGCGCATCGCCCGAGATAATAGGGATCGATCGGAATGCGGCCATTGCTCGGCTTGAATCCGAAAATGCCGGTCCAGCCAGCTGGCAGGCGTATCGAGCCGCCGATATCGGTGCCGATATGCAGCGGTCCATAACCGGCAGCGGCGGCGGCGGACGCACCGGCGCTGGAGCCGCCCGGATTCTGGCTGGGGTCCCAAGGATTGCGGCTGAGCTTGTGAAAGCTGGAAAGGCCGGAGGAGAGCATGCCGTAGTCCGGGCAGGTGGTTTTCGCGAAAATCACCGCGCCGTCCTCGCGCATGCGGGCGGCGATCGGGGCGTCTTCGGCAGCGGGAATGAGCTCGACGGCCGCCGTGCCGAGCGGCACCGGCTGGCCCTTGGTGGCGATCAGCTCCTTCAATGTCACCGGAATCCCGTCCAGTGTCCCAAGCGGCGCGCCCTTCGCCCAGCGCTCCGTGGAGGCAGCTGCCTGCTTGCGGGCATCCTCAGGATCATAGGCGTAGAGAGCAGCGATTGTCGGCTCCCATGCCTCGATATGCGTCTCGAGCGCCAGCCAGTATTCGCTGGGGGACAGGCTCTTGTCGGCAAATTGGCGCCTGAGGTCTCGGATGGAAAGATCGGTAGGTTCGGTCATGATCTATACTCTTTATGTCTCAATCAGCGCGTCGCCTCGCGGGGGTCGAGGAGATCGCGCAGCCCGTCGCCGAGCAGGTTGAAGCCGAGCACGGAGAGCGCGATGGCAAGCCCCGGCAGCAGGGCGAGCCACGGCGCAACGTGGAAATAGGTCTGCGCATCGGCCAGCATCCGCCCCCAGGTCGGTGCCGGCGGCGGCACGCTGAGACCCAGGAAGGCGAGCCCGGCTTCCGTGAGGATCGCAAGGCCGAGCTGGATCGTCGCCTGGACGATGATGATGCTCATGATGTTCGGTAGGACATGGCGGCGCGTGATGGAGAGCTGCGTATTGCCGATGGCGCGCGCCGCCAGCACATAGTCGCGGCTCCACGCCTGCAAGGCCGCACCGAGCGCGACACGGGCAAAGACCGGCACCATGAAAACCGCGATGGCGATAATTGCCGTTGAGCGCCCGGTACCAAGAAATGCGCCGAGGATCATGGCCGAAAGGATTGGCGGCAGGGCGAAGATCACGTCGCAGGCCCGCATCACTAGCGCCTCGAACAGCCCTCGTTGGGCGGCGGCGGCGACACCGATGATCGTTCCGATCGTCCCGCCGATCGCGACCGATGATACGGAAATGGAAAGCGAATTCCAGCAGCCCGCCATCAGCATCGACAGGACGTCGCGGCCGATCTGGTCGGTGCCGAGGAGCCCGAAGCCGAAGGGCGGCTGCAGCTTGTGGAGGATTTGCATCTTCGCCGGCGGCACTGGCGTCCAGAACTGCGAGACGAGAGCGACGCAGAAGAGTGCAAGGATGATGACGACGCCGACGATGAGATTCATCCGCCGCAGCGCCCGAAAACGACGGCGAGAAGACGGCGCGGCAATTTTGGTCTCGACTGCAGTCATCGCGCACCTCCTGCTCGCAATCGCGGATCGATGACGAGATAGGAGAGATCGATCAGAAAATTCACGACGATGACGAGGGCGGCGAAGAACAGCACGACATCCTGAAGCACGATGACGTCGCGCTGGCTGAGCGCCTGATAGGCGAGGCGGCCAAGGCCGGGCAGGGTGAAGACATTTTCGATCAGCACGGCGCCGGCGACGAGAAAGGTGAATTGCAGCCCGAGAATGGTCAGCACCGGCACCAGCGCATTCGGCACCACATGGCCCCAGAGCACGCGGCTGCGCGACAGGCCCTTGGCGATCGCCGTGCGGGCAAAATCTTCATGCAGCGTATCGAGCACGGCCGAGCGCGTCACACGGGTCAGCACCGCCGCCTGCGGCAGAGCAAGGGCAGCGGCCGGGAGCACCAGCGACTTTGCGGCAGGCCAGAATCCACTCTCCCAACCGGGAAATCCGCCGGCCGGCATCCAGCCGAGCGATGTGGCAAACACAAGCACCAGCAGGAGGCCGACCCAGAAGCCCGGCACGGCGATGCCCATCTGCGAAAACAGTGTGGCGATGATATCGAAGACGCCGCCGCGTCTTGCCGCTGCCGCAACGCCGAGCGGTACGGCGACAAGAACCGACAACAGTATGGCAAGCAGCGCAAGCGGCAGGGTGACGGCAAGCCGCTCGGCAATGAGACCTGCGACCGGGACACCATAGGTATAGGACGTGCCAAGATCACCCGCCAGCGCGCCGGCGAGCCAATGCCCGTAGCGCACGATCAGCGGTTGATCGAGCCCCATATTATGCCGGAGCGCGGCCAGCGTTTCCGGCGTCGCCGAGGTGCCGAGCGTGATGGCGGCCGGGTCGCCCGGCAGCAGCGCCATGACGGCAAAGAGCAGCAGCGAGACCGCGATCAGCGTCAGCACAAGTCCGAAAATCCGGCGGGTGAGCAGTACGATCATAGCAAGTCCATGGCCGATCTTGCCCGGCATCGAAATGGTGGGCATCGAAATGGTTTACGGCGGGCGAAGCGATCCGCCCATCCGCGCCTGCAGGCAAAAGAACTCAGTCTTCCCAGGAAACGTTGGTCAGCACGTTGGACGGGATCGGTTCGTTCTCCCAAAGACCCTTCAGCTTCTTGTCCCACACTCCTAGCTTCGGCATGACGAAGAGGAAGAGGGCGGGCACATCTTCGGCAAGAATGCTCTGCGCCTCGCCATAGAGCTTGTTCTGTTCCGTGGGATCGGCGGTGAGCTGGATCTTCTTCATCAACTCGTTGAAGGCCGGGTTCTTGTAGTTGAAGTAATAGGGGTCGCGCGAATAGATATCGATATCCAGCGGCTCGGCATGGGCGACGATGGTCATGTCGTAATTGCGGCCGGTGAAGACGTCCTGCACCCATTTCGCCGGGAATTCCGTCGGCTCGATGTTCATCGTCACGCCGATATCGGCGAACATGGCCTGCATGACCTGGGCGCTGCGCGGTGCATAGGCCATCTGCGGCGTCTTGATGGTAAAGGTGAAACCATTCGGATAGCCGGCTTCGGCAAGCAGCGCCTTGGCCTTGGCGGCGTCATAGGGCAGTGTGCCGGTCAGATCCTTGTAGCCGGGGTCGTTCGGCGTGTAATGGCTGCCGATCGCCGTGCCGAAGCCGGACCATGCGCCCTCGATGATCGTCTTGCGGTCGAGCGCCATCATCAGGGCCTGGCGCACGCGCTTGTCGTCGAAGGGCTTGCGGGTATTGTTCATGCCGGCCACGACCTTCAGCTCGGTATTGCCGATCTTGGTCGTCAGCCTGGCGTCGCCCTCGAACGAACTCATGAGCTCCGGCGCGGCGAATTCCGGAAAGGCATCGAGATCGCCGGCCTTCAGCGCGGCGGCTTCGGCCTGTGGATCGGAAATGAAGCGAAAGGTTACCTTCTCGAGCTTCACGTCGACCGATTTGTTCCAGTAGTCCGGGTTCTTGACGAGGTCGACGTGGTCGCCCTTCGTCCAGGAGGAGAATTTGAACGGGCCGGTGCCGATGGGTGTCGTCTTGTCGTTTGCCGAGGATTTCGGCCCGACCATGACGGAACTCGGCCAGCCAAGCCAATAGAGCAGGCTGCCGGTCGGCGAGGACAGATGCAGCACAAGCGTTTCCGCATCCGGCGTGTCGATCGAGGCGATCGTTGAGAAGAAGCGCTTCTGCGGATTGACGGAATCGGCGCCGCGAGCGCGATCGAGCGTGAACTTGGCGGCAGCTGAATCGAAGGCTTCGCCGTCGTGGAATTTCACGCCGGTCTGCAGCTTGAACGTATAGGTCAGGCCGTCAGGCGAGATTTCCCAGCTCTTGGCAAGCTGCGGCACGATCTTGCCGTTTTGGTCGATGGCAACCAATCCTTCGAAAATGTTTTGCCAGGTGACCTGGCCGATCGCGACAGGCGCGGCGATCGTGGGATCGAGGCCCGTCGGCTCGACGCTCATGCCGAGATTGAGTGTCGTCTTCGCGGCTTCAGCCTGTGTCAGGCCCGTCATCAGCAGGCCGGCAGAAACTGCGGCGCCATAGGCAAGCCGGCGCGCGACGTCGCCCAGGCTTGGGCGTGAAAACTTGGTCATGTCGGTTCCCTTGCTTTTTGCCCGCATGTCCGGCTTCCCTTCCGGCATGCGGTCTTTTTCAGGATAGTGTCATCTCATAGGCGCACACACAATTCCGAAAATGTGTGCTCGGTGTAGCCGAAATCGCTACACTGGTTTGTCTTCTACAGTGTTGGATTCAATCCTGCCTCCCCTTGGCGGAAAGTTGCTGATGCATGAAGCGCTCGATGAAATCAAGCAGCTTGCCGGCTGCGAAGGAGAGTTGGCGATCGGGCACGACACAGAGATCGACTGGCGTCCGCACCCCCATGCCGCCCGCAACGGGCCGTGCGACAAGCTGCCCTGCCTCGATCTCCCTTTGAACGGTAAGTGCCGGTAGCATGGTGATTGCCGCGCCGCGCAGCACCAGCTCCTTCTGCATTTCCAGCGAACCGGTCTCAAAGACTGGATCGAGCCTGAGGCCCTCACGTTCGAAAAGCGCGTCGAAGGCCTGCCTTGCGCCAAAAGAGCGATCGGGGACGGCAAGCGCCTGTGACGCGATTTCGTTTAGCGTGATCTCGCTGGCGCTCGCAAGCGGATGAGAGGCGGCAGCGATCACGTCATAGACCAGCTCGGAACGCAGGCGCACCTTTGTGCCGGAAAGCGGCGGGGCAAACAGCGTCACTGCGATGTCGGCCTCGGCATTGCTGACGGCTTCGATGGCGCCGCGGGCGCTGGTGATCGTCACTTCGAAGCGCAGACGCGGATAGCGCAGACTGAACTCGGCCAGCGCTGGAGCAAGAATACTGGCGACCGACGCGCCATTGGCATAGATGCTGACCGTCCCGCGCTGCAGGCCTTTCAGATCTTCGATCAGCTGGTGAACGTGGTCGAGCTCGCGCAGCGTCCGGCCGGCGCGCTCCGCCAGCAATTCGCCGGCAGCCGTCAATTTGATGCCGCGGGCACTGCGCTCGACCAACTGAGTGCCGAAGTGATATTCGAGGTTCTAGATCTGACGGCTGATGGCCGTCGGCGCCACGTTCAGGTTTTCAGCCGCCTGGCGCATCGAGTTGGTGCGCACCAGCTCGTCGAAATAGATCAGCGCGCGGATCTGCATGCGCCGAATCTCCCGCTAGAGGCCGGCTTTGGCGAAGCGGTCCCGCCACGCCGCTTGCCCGCCTTCGACCGGCAGCGCCGTCGCCTCGTAGACGCCGCGGGCGATGGCGCGCGCCATGACAATAGTGGCAAGGTGGCAAAGCTCCATGAAACCAGGCATATCGTTGCGGGAATGCTTGCCGGTAGAGGCGGCAAACACGGTATCGCCGTCGAGCGGCAGATGCGTCGGCAGGAGTGCCCGGGCAAAGCCGTCATGGGCTGAGATGGAGAGGCGATGCGCCTCTGCCTTGGTCAACTGGGCGTCGGTGATGACTGCGCCGATGGTCGTGGCGGTGATGTTCGTGCCCTTCAGCCGCAAGCGCGAATCGGCCACCTGCGGCATGCCGAGGCCGCCGAATTCGCCATTTTGCTCGAAGGGAGCCGCCCAGAAATGCGGGCCGTCGCCGATGGTGGCGGAACCGAGCGCATTGACGGCGACGATCGCGGCGATCCTGTATCCCCTGCTGCTGACGGCGCTTGCCGAGCCGAGGCCGCCTTTGACCGTTGCCGTGGTGGCGCCTGTACCGGCGCCGACGCTTCCAAGTGCAAACGGTCCTTTATCTGCGGCCTTGAAGGCAGCATAGCCGAGATCGCGATAGGGCGAGTGCAGCCCCCAATCCTTGTTGCCGCCGTTGATGAGATCGAACAGGATCGCCTGCGGCACGATCGGCACCAGCGCATCGCCAACCTTTAGGCCTCGACCGATTTCCCTCAAGCCTGCTTGCACGCCGCCTGCGGCATCGAGCCCGAAGGCCGATCCGCCCGAGAGCACGAGAGCATCCACTGTGCCGACCGTCATTGCAGGGTCCAGCAATGCGGTATCCCGTCCGCCTGGCGCGCCGCCGAGAACGGTGCATGAGGCAACTGCCGGCTCATCGAAGACGATGGCGGTGACGCCGGAGCCGAGCGCAAGATCGGTGGAGTGACCGACAGCGACGCCTTCGATATCGGTCAGGAGATTGAGGAGGTCAGCCAATAAAAAATCCTTCGCCGCTCACAACGCGAGGTCGTCATGGCGATAGGACCGTAAAGAGGCGGAAAACACAAGGTGGGTTTGTTCAACCCAAGCGGTCCGGGACTGAAGGCTTTGGAGCTTTAGTGTTTTACAAGGAGCCGGCGGACGCTTCCTTCGGAGGAAGCGACGCGATGGCCTCAAATAAAAAGCCCCCACCCCTGATTCTATCAAAGGGTGAGGGCTGGGGATGGGATTGAGTAAAAGCGCAGGTAATCCGACCCATCAAACATGGATCGGCTTGGCCTGCTGGCGGGAAAGGAGATCGCGGATCGCAAGCTTCACTTCGTCCGCATTTCTGAAATGCTGCTCGTCCAGATCATGGACATGATATTTTACAGCGATGAACTTGAGCCGATCCTGATCAGGAACGACGATGCCGACGGGAACGCCGGCGTATTCGATGACTTGCTTCTTCATAAATAGACTCCCTCTGCGCACGCACGGCGCAGACATGGCGAATTGACTGTCTTATTCCGGGAAGGAGGACGAACGTCACATTCGACAGCACGGGCGGGAGAGCGCGCCCGAACGGTCATTGCCAAGCACGGGCCGCCCAAGGAACGAAGCAATGACTTTTCTATTCAGCATGTCACTTCCTCAATTGGCGTTGTACTTGTTAGGGCCCCCGTAGCAGAGACCCGGTGAGTGCACTATTATCCACTATATTAGTAGATAATAGCAGTTGCATCTTCAGAAACATATTCCGAAAGATGTCAAAATATCGACGATCGGTAAAATAAAATTCCGAGCCGCGGAGGTTGCAGGGAAGGTTGTCTTAATTGCCTTCGCATTGCCACCCGTGCCGGTAAGGCTCGCCGATCACCGGGACAGAGATAGGAACTGCCGCGAGATTCGACAATGCCCCGACGCAGTAAAATTCACCCGCCGCTAAAACACCTAAATGGTTAATGGCGCGCCGGGATCGTCAAAATCCATCTTCCAGCACCTTTTCCAGGGCCTTCACAAAGAAATCGGCGCTCTCGGGTGTGAGACATAGAGGCGGTTTGATCTTCAACACGTTCAGGTGATCGCCGGTCGGCTGCATGAGGACTCCGAGATCGAGCAGGCGCTCGCAGATCGCAGCCGTCTCTTCGGTGGCCGGCGTCAGGCTTTCGCGGTCGCGCACGAATTCGACGCCGAGATAAAGCCCCGTGCCATGCACGGCCCCGATCAGTGGGAAGCGATCCATGAGAGCGATCAGCCCGGCCTTCAGCCGGTCGCCGATGACGCGGGCATTTTCCTGTAGATTCTCATCCCTAAGGATATCGAGAACGGTGAGGCCGACGACGCAGCTGACCGGGCTGCCGCCGGCGGAAGAGAAGAAATAGCCTTCTTTTTCCAGCGATTCGGCGATCTCGCGTCGGGTGATGACGGCGCCGAGCGGATGGCCGTTGCCCATGCCTTTGGCGATTGTGATGATATCGGGCACGACACCCTGGGTTTCGAAGCCCCAGAAGTGTTCGCCGAGCCGGCCGTAGCCCACCTGCACTTCGTCGGCTATGCAAAGGCCGCCACGCTGCCGTACTGCATCGTAGACGCCGGCAAGATAGCCATGCGGCAGCGCGATACCGCCGGCATTGCCATAGACCGGCTCGGCGATGAAGCCGGCAAGGCCCTCCCCCTTTTCATCGATGGCCTGCAACTTGGCCGTCACGTCGTTGAGATAGTCGATCCCCGAATCCGGGCCACGGAATTGGCCGCGATAGGTATTGGGAGACTGGACGGGATGCACCCAGTCCGGCCGTGTCGTCAGCGCCTGAGGATTGTCGGCAATCGAGGTGGAGACGGCATCGCTCGCAACGGTCCACCCGTGATAGGCCTCCAGCAGGCAAAGCATGTTCCTCTTGCCCGTGTGCGCCCAGGCAAGGCGGATCGCAAGATCATTGGCTTCCGAGCCGCTATTGACGAGGAAGACGCTGTCGAGTCCATCAGGCGCCAGCGCCGCCAGCCGCTCGGAGAATTCCGCGACAGCGGCATAGTGGAAGCGGGAGTTGGTATTGAGGCGAGACCATTGCTGGGCAATCGCTGCCGTCAGGCGCGGATGGGCGTGGCCAAGCGTCGTCACGTTGTTGACCATGTCGAGGTAGCAGCGTCCCTGCGTGTCGAACAGGAATTCGCGCCAGCCGCGCTCGATCTGCGGCGGGAACTCGTAATAGTGCTTCTGCGGCTTGGCGAAGCGGGCGTTGCGCAATGACAGCAGCGCGGATGGATCCGGCCGCGGCGCTTCGCAGGCCGGGTTCAAGAGAGCAGCAGGCGAGGGGGAGATGGCTGACCAGCCCTCCGCCTGATCCGCCGTCGCGAAGAGCGGTGGCACAAGGCCGGGCACGCGGCAAAGCTGGATGCGCAATCCGCCGATTGCCGAGCCCTCGCTGCCGATGGTCCCGATCGTAGCTCCTTGCTCGATGGCCGCTCCTTCCTCAAGAGCACTCTCGATGCCATCGAGATGCAGGCTCATTTCGTCCCCGACCAGCACGAAATGCTGGCCTTGCCGTTGCAGAAGGCCGGTGAAGGGAGCCGCAACCGTCGCCCCAGCCGGCAGGCAGATATCGCAATGCAGGGCGAAATTCTGCGGCTGTACCATGTTAAGCGGCGCGGCAAGGGAGAGGCGAAATTCGCCGTAGCGCGTTGCGGCAGTCCCCGACGCGATTGCCGTCTGGGCAAGCAGCCGCCAGTCCATATCCGGCTTCTGCCAGTTGCCGTCGATAAAGTCGGGGCCGGTGACGGAAAGATCGATGGCGGCAATCTGCGAGGGATCGATGTCGGGCAGCAGCGGCGCCCAGCCGTCAGTCGCGATTGGTGCGACATCGAAGCCGATCACCTTGAGGATCGCGGCTTCCATCACATCCGGCTGTGCGCCGGTAGCGACATCGAAAATCTCGCGTTCGAAATCGAGATTGCCGCGCACATACTCATTGTCGGGGTCGATGGCGAGCTGTTGTTCGCTGCTGGCAGCAAGGATGACGGCCCGCGCGACGATCAGCGGCCAAAGCGCCTTACCCTCTGCCTCCGTCAGCGGATAGACCGCATGATAGCCCTTGATGGCGGGAAGGATGTAGAAGGGATTGCCGTCCGCATGGTGCAGCAATGATGCGCAGGTGACAGCAAGATCGCCGACCAGCCAGCCCTGAATGATATCACCGAAATCGATGACGCCATCGGGCACGAGTTGCCCGTGCGCATCCGGATGGCTGACGACGTTGTCGTCGGTGACATCGTGATGCACGGGCTGCACGCGCAATTCGCTTGCCAGCGGCTGGATGCGCTTGACGGCCGCCACCATTGCCTTGGCGATGCGATCGCGCGCCTCGTGGTCTGTGATCGCCGACAGCAGCTGCACGGCGACCGGCCCGGCGCGCCGCAGGTCCCATTGCAGGTTTCGATGAAGACCGGGATGGTCGAAATCAGCAAGGTCTCGGGCAAGCCGGGCCGAAAGCGCGCCTAAGCCTGCGGCTGCGGCAGGCGGCAGATGCTTGCGCCGCGTCAGCGTCTGGCCCGGAAGAAAGCCGAGCAGCCGAACGAGATAATCCTGTTCACGAAGGGTAACGGTGAGAATATCGCGGCCATTGAGAGAGGGCACGATTTCAGGCACGCGCGGTGCGTCCGGCTTGGCGTGTAGGTGACGGATCGCGGCGTTCTGCGCCTCAAGTTCGACCAGCTCGTATTCCGCCCGGCAGATCTTCAGCACATAGGCATTATCGCCGGCATCGATGCGGTAGTTGCGGTCCTGCTGACTGCCGAGCTCGGTCAGCGTCCCGCTCAGGCCGTAATGCATCTGCAGGATTTCGGCCGCCTCGTCCGGCGTCACGTCCGGTCTCGGCAGTTGCATACGGTTCACGAGCGTGGCGTCGGCCATGGCATCCCCCCGGATGGTTCATTTGCATCGACACTAAACCATTCCATATTAAAGAAAATTACCCAAAGCAGATAGGGCTGTCGAGCGATGGGACGGAAGATAGGCCACGGAATGCAGCCGGCTAGCCGTAAGGGCCTATTCGACCTCGATGGAATAGCTGCAACCGGCCAGCGTCTTACCGGGATGGGTATCGACTGTGGAGACGTTGAGCGAGATGCGCGTTTCCAACACGGTGTCCGAATTTGCCTGCTGATCCTTGTGTGACAGGACGACCTTCTCGCCAAGAAACTTGTTCGGCTGATCGACCGAGGCTGTCACGCCAAGCTGTTTGGCCAGCGAATGAGAATCTGCCTCATCCAGCACGGCGAGGGGGCCTGTGGAGGTAAAGACGATCCTGTTCGTCCGCCGTCCGAAGACGGTCACAGGCAACGAAAGCTGGAATTCGCGCAGAAAGGGATTGTCCGACGGCAGCTCGCTCATGCCGAACTGCTTCATGGCTTTGGCGCTTTCTGGCCCGGTCAGCCATAGAGCGAAATTATTGTAGCTGGGCACGTCGTATTTCGTGCATTCGATCAGCTTGGCGAGATCGATCTTGGAAGGGTCATCTTGCGTTGTTGCTGCATGCGACGCTGGCGCGCTCAAAAGGAACGCCGCGAGCAGCAGCGTTCCATTGCGGTAGAATGACATGTCCTCTCCTTAGTCTCCGGGCGATTCGATAGCGGTGATATCAAATCGCGCGCCGGAGCGAAAAGGAAAGAAAGGTGGCCCAAATCGAGCCTCGGTGCCTCACCCCATGCGCTCGGAGGCATAGGAACCCGGGCTTGCCGGGAAGACGACGGTGCGGTTGCCGTTGAGGAAAGTGCGATAGTGGATATGGGCATGGATAGCGCGGGCGAGAACCTGGCTCTCCACATCGCGGCCGATCGAGACATAGTCCTCGGCCGACTGCGCATGGGTGATGCGCGCCGTGTCCTGCTCGATGATCGGACCCTCGTCGAGATCGGCCGTTACATAATGCGCCGTCGCCCCGATCAGCTTCACCCCGCGCTCATAGGCCTGCTTGTAGGGGTTCGCGCCCTTGAACGACGGCAGGAAGGAATGGTGGATGTTGATGATACGGCCCGACATCTTCTGGCACATGGAATCCGACAGGATCTGCATGTAGCGCGCCAGCACGATCAGCTCGGTGCCGGTCTGCTCGACCACGTCCATGATCCGGGCTTCCGCCTCCGGCTTGTTGGCCTTGGT
This sequence comes from Rhizobium sp. BK312, assembly GCF_014193605.1. Lineage (NCBI taxonomy): Bacteria > Pseudomonadati > Pseudomonadota > Alphaproteobacteria > Hyphomicrobiales > Rhizobiaceae > Rhizobium > Rhizobium sp. BK312. The sequence continues at coordinate 154,839 of NZ_JACHZP010000005.1, forward strand.
CACCGGAATATGGTGGAAGGGGATGTCATGATTGACCACCACCTTCTGGTAATCGAAATGGTTGGAGATGACGCCGACGATATCGATCGGTAGGGCACCGATCTTCCAGCGGTAGAGCAGGTCGTTGAGGCAATGGCCGAAGCGCGACACCATCAGCAGCACCTTCATGCGCTTCTTGGCATCGTGGATCTCGACGTCCATGGCGAACTTCTCGGCGATCGGCTTGAAGCCTTCGGCCAGCGCCGGTCCACCGACACCTTCTTCCGAGATGAAGGAGACACGCATGAAGAACATGCCGGTGTCGAGATCGTCGAACTGGCTGGAGTCGACGATGTTGCAGCCCTGCCCGGCCAGATAGTTCGAGATCGCCGCAACGATCCCGCGCGTCGATTTGCACGCAACTGTCAATACATAGCTCGTCATGTCTCTTCTCTTCTATCCCGAGGATGTCCGCCTGCTTAGATGAAATCGGAGGTCTGGGAAATACCTCCCCCCAGTCATGTTTCGACGGATATTTAGGCAGGATGACGGGCAAAAAGCCGTTCCCGTTGCGTCTTCGAACGGCGTATCCCCGCCTTAGCCGCTGGGTGCCAGCGAAAGCTCTTGTGGCCGTTTCGCCAGACTTCCCTCGTTGAATTTCAGGAATCCCACAAGAAGCCAGACGAGCCCGGCCGTCTTCATGGAGAAGATCGCCGTCGAGCCGATCATCAGATTGAGGAAGAGGAAGAGGGAAAGCGCATGGCCGAGGCGTCGCTGATTGACCGTTTCGCCGCCCGGATAGAGCGAGGCGTAGAGCCAGAACAAGATCAGGCCGAAGATGGTAGCGCCATAGATGATGTAGACATATCCGCTGTCGAAGAAGATGCCGACCTGATCGAGTTGCAGCCCGATCGTGCTCTGCAGGTCCATACCGAGGAACGCTTTCACCGTGCCATTGATGCGTCCGACGAAATTATCGCCCGTCACGCTCGGCTCGAGCGCGTGAATGACGAAGCCGACTACGATGATCCCGGGCATCGTCAGCAGGTCGAGCGTCTTGGGAAGCCATGGATAGATGAAATAGCCGGCAACGCAGACGAGGCTGAATATCAGCATCGTGCGCGTGTCATTCGTCAGTAGGATCAGCACGACCGTCGAGAAGAATAGCAGACGGTCGAATAATCCCAGGCGATTGGAAAAGCTGATCAGATACAGCACCATCACGCCGCAGAAATTGGCAAGCGAGACCTGCTCCAGGAAGATGGAGGATGATCGGTGGTCGATCAGGCCGAAGGAGAACCGGCCCTCGAAGCCGAGCGCGCCGCGAAAAAGGCCGATATCGCTATAGGTCGCCGGCGGCACGCCGCGCGTATTCTGGAAATATTCGGCCGGATGGAACAGCGCGACATATTCCTTGACCGAAACGATTTCCAGGACAAGCACGGCAAGCACGATGAAGCATGAAATCTTGAATGCGAGCTTGACGGTGCGCTCGTTGGCCAGCCGCCCCATGATCGAAAAGGCGAAGATGATCATCACATTGCGGAGATGATCGATATAGGCCTGCTTGTTGATGGCGATAACGAAGATCGTCAACACGATCGTCAGCAGCAGGTAAAGGAGCGGCGCTATGTCTTCCTCATATATGCCCTTCGTCAGCAGATAGGTGAAAGCGGCGACCTGCAGCAATATTTCGGACAAGACGACCGCGCTCGGCGTCAACGGCGTGATATTGTGATTGATGAAGGCCAGGATGCAGTTATAGCAGACCGCCAGCAGCGAAATCGTGAGAATGACGAAATTGATCGGCTGCTTTTCGCCTGAACGTTGCATGAGATATCCGAGGTCGTGGCGTCTTCACTGGCCGCGGCAACATATCAGCCCGATGATTCGCGACAAAGGGCCGGGTTGCCCATCAGCGGTCATTTCGCCGGCCTGACCAGCGCGCATGAGGTCGCCAGCGATACTTTTCGATTGAGCCCCTCGGCAAGAACCTTCATCTGCGGCTTGTCGCGACCATTGCGCGGCTGGACGTTGAGTGGTTCCTCTGGCGGCCACCAGTCACCGGCAGCCCAATAGGTCCAGCCGAGCCAGACATCGCTGTTGGCGTCCATGACGTCGAGCATCTGCCTCAGGCCATCGAGGCAACCATCATTGGCGGCGACGCCGAATTCGCCCAGAAATCCGCGTTTGCCGTTCTTGCGCAGCCAGTCGGTGACGTCGTTCATGCCCTTCACGGCATTGTCGGTGCCATCGCAGACCGGGTGCGTGCCGGAACTGTCTGAATCCAGATATTGGTGAAATTCAAAGGCGTAGAAATCGAGCGGATCCTTGACGCCGAGCATGACCGTTCCGTTTGCGCCACCGCCAAGCACATCGGCCGACCAGCTGTGTGCGCCCGTCCAGTTCGTTCCGGGTACGAGAATGAGATTGCGTGCGCCGACGGTACGGATGCTGCGGATCGCGGTATTGGCAAGTTCGAGCCAGTCGGGAGCCTTGATATCGTGCGGCTCATTCATCAGGCCGAAGGCCACGCCCTTGCGGTTGGAGAACTCGACCGCGAGCCGCGCCCAGAAATCACCGAATGCGAGATCCGTCGCGGGAGGCTGCTTGAGCTGCGTCTTGTCGTAATAGGCATAATTATGCGGGTCGAGAACGACTGCCATTCCGTGCTTCTGGATGAGGTCGACGGCATCCTTAAGGCGCTTCAGCTCGTCGCCGTCAAACGAGGCCCCGAGCACCGGCTGCAGCCGTTCCCAGCGAAAGGGCAGGCGGATCGTGTTCATGCCCTTTTCGGCAAAGTAGCGCACGGTCTGTTCGGACGGATAGGTGTAATTGACATTGATGACCCCGCCGCGTTCGCCATATTCCGCTCCGGAGAGATTGACGCCGCGATAACACAGTTGCGTCGCCGCGAATGCACCTCCAGCGTCCGTCGTGAAAGCAAGCATGACGGCCGCCGCTAGCAGGCGTCGCAGAGATTTCCTCATCGATGCGGTCATGGCATGTCCCTGTCTTCCGTGCGGCTATGGCTCTTCATAGGAAGTATGGTGTTGAGCAATGATGAAAGGATGGGTTGCGTTGACGCCCGCGGCGCGATTTCCTGGAAGCGTCCTTAATGTTCCGTTAGCCAAACCTTTCTAAACTTCAGGCGTCTGCTGCGTGGAATCTGCCTGCGAAGCACTGAAAGTCTGCAATGAGCTCAATGGAACGAAGCCAGCGATCGGACCGACTTGCGGGTTGGCGCGACACCGAGCCGTCTGATGGACGGCGCGATGGCGTGCGCCTGCGCAGTCCTATCTTGCGCCCTCGGGATTTCGTTGTCGCAGGCGAGCCCGTAGCAAATTCCGAAGAGCCCAAGGCGCCTATCGCGGACGCCGCTGTTTCGCAAAGCCCGTCGAAGCGATCCGATGGAGAGGAGCCGGCGGTACCGCGCCCCATTGCCGAGCCGGTTGTTGCTGTGGCGATGCCGACCGTCGAGCAGGTTGTGGTTCCTCCGGTGTCTGCCGCTGCTCTGGCGGCAAAGTTGCCATTACTTGATCTTCGATCGGCCATCGCTTCGATATGGGCGAAGAAGCTTGTGGTTCTTGCCCTGGCAGGCGCCGGCGCGGTACTGGGCGGCGCTGTCATTCCCCTTATTCCGCAGAAGTTCACCGCCGAGACCAGCCTCTATTTCGACCCCCGCCCGGTCGGAGGCTCCGATTCCGCCCAGCAGGCGCCGACGCCGCCTGAATTGATCACCACGATGATCGAAAGCCAGACGCAGATCCTGTCTTCGGGCAAGGTGCTCGGCCGCGTCGTCGATGCATTGAGGCTCGATCAGGACCCGAAATTCAATGGCGGCGCCACCGGCGAGGCGGCAAAATATGTGGCCACGGCCGCCCTGGCGAAAGCCATTCAGATCGCCCGCGAATCCAGCACCTATGTCGTGACTGCGAAAGTGACGACGGGCGATCCGCAGAAATCGGCTGGAATCGCCAATCAGCTCATCACCTCCTTTTTGGAGGAAGAGAGCAAGGCGGCGTCGAATAGCTTCAAGAGCAGCAATACGGCGTTGGATAGCCGCCTTGAGGATCTGCGCCAGCAGGTGCTCTCAGCCGAAAAGGCTGTCGAGACCTACCGCGCCGACAACGATATGGTGGCCGTCGAGGGCAATCTGATTTCCGACAAGCGCCTGACCGCGCTGAACGACCTGCTTATCACCAGCCAGCAGAAGACGATCGAGGCGAAAGCCCGAGCCGATGCAGCCGGAAAGCTCAGTTTCGAGGAAGTCGTCTCCAACAATCCTTCGTCGGGGGTGACGTCGACCGCATTGAGCAGTCTGCGGCAGCAATATGCGACGATGGCAGCCAATGTCGGAAGCCTGCAAAGCCTGCTCGGCGCACGCCACCCGCGCCTGCTCGCCGCGAAGTCCTCGCTGGAAAGCCTCGCCGCGGAAATCCGGGCGGAGCTGCAACGGCAGATGACCTCGGCCCGCGCCGATTACGAGCAGGCGCAGAAGGCCGAGCAGGATATCGCCAAGGAACTTGCCGTGCAGAAGGCCTCGCAGGTCAATACCTCGGGCAAGCTCGTCAGCCTGAACGAGCTGCAGCGCAAGGCGACCGCGGCGCGCGATCTTTATGAATCGCTTCTGAAACGGTCCGGACAGGCGAGCGATGCTCACGATTTGTCGCAAAGCAACATCCGCGTCATCTCCGAGGCGGAAGCGCCACTGAAGGCCGATGGGCCGAGCCGCAAGGTAATGATGGTGGCCGGTCTTATCGCCGGAGCGATCTTCGGTGCCGGTCTCGGCATGGCGTTTGCCATTCTCATCGGTCTGTTTCGGCATCCGGTTATCCGCAGCTATTTCGGCAAGTGACCGCCGTTCCATCTTTTCGTTTCGGCGGCTTTTTCAGCATTGAGGATGCAATTGCGCGCCGACTGTTCTAAATGTAAATCGGCGCTGCAGATGATCGGATCTTGCTAATAGAAGCGCGATCTGCTCATTACGCGTTGTATGATACTTTGTGAGACAATCTATGCGAGAAAAGCGGTGCGCTGCTCCGATGACTGGCGCCAGGGAAAACTGACCGATGGTGCCCGCGGATAAACTCGTTCTGCCGTTTCTGGCTTTGCCGCGCTCTACCAAGCGCGCGCTTGCGCTGCTGGTCGATGCCAGCCTGTGCGTGCTAACGGTCTGGTTTGCTTACTGTCTCCGCCTCGACGATTGGGTCATTCTCGAAGGCGTCGAGTGGCTGCCGGCCATTGTCTCCCTTCTGCTCGCCATTCCGATCTTCATCGTTCTCGGCCTTTATCGTGCGATCTTCCGCTATGCCGGTCTTTCGGCGTTCGTGACGGTCGTCAAGGCGGTGGCGATCTATGCGCTCGCCTTCATGACGGTTTTCACCGCGATCAGCGTGCCGGGCGTGCCGCGCACGGTCGGTATCTTGCAGCCGCTGCTATTGCTGATCGCGATCGGCCTGTCGCGCATGTGGACGCGCTACTGGCTCGGTAACGCCTATCAGCGCCTTCTCAACCGCAATCAGCTTGGCAAGGTGCTGGTCTACGGCGCGGGTGCTTCGGGACGCCAGCTTACAGGCGCCCTTGCCAACAGCGCCGAACTGAACGTTGTCGGTTATCTCGACGACGATCGCAATCTGCACGGCAGCATCATGGGCGGCCTGCCGATCTACGATCCTGCCGATCTGCCGGCGCTCGTTGTCTCGGGCGAGATCAAGGGCGTATTGCTCGCCCTGCCGAACGCCACGCGGCAGCGGCGCAACGAAATCCTCGAAGACATGCGCAAGGCCCGCGTCACCGTGCGGACCATGCCCGATCTGACGGCGCTTGCGCAGGGCCGCGTCGCGGTTTCGGATCTGCGCGAGCTTGATATCGAAGACTTGCTCGGTCGCAACGTGATCGCTCCCGACCGCGGTCTGATCGAGAAGAACATTCGCGGCAAGGTCGTCATGGTCACCGGCGCCGGCGGCTCGATCGGCAGCGAACTCTGCCGCCAGATCCTGAAGAACGGCCCGTCCGCCCTGCTGCTGATCGAGCAGAGCGAGTTCGCCCTTTATGCCATCCATGGCGAACTGGAGAAGACGGCCGCTTCCGCCGGTTATGCCGATATACGGATCATTCCCTTCCTGGCGTCCGTGCGGGATGGCCAGCGGATGAGGCAGATCATGCAGGCCTGGCGGCCGAAGACCGTTTATCATGCCGCCGCCTACAAGCATGTGCCGCTCGTCGAATACAATCCCGCCGAAGGCATTCGCAACAATGTGCAGGGAACGCAGATAGCGGCCGAGGCTGCGCGCGATCATGGTGTCGAAAATTTCGTCCTCATCAGCACCGACAAGGCAGTGCGCCCGACCAACATCATGGGTGCGAGCAAGCGGCTGGCGGAAATGGTGCTGCAGGCGATGGACGCCGATCGCAAGCCCGGCACCGACAGTACCAATTTCGCCATGGTGCGCTTCGGCAACGTGCTAGGCTCCTCCGGTTCGGTCGTGCCCCTCTTTCGTCAGCAGATCCGCGACGGCGGGCCGATCACGCTCACGCATCCCGATATTACCCGTTATTTCATGACAATTCCCGAGGCGTCGCAGCTTGTGATCCAGGCGGGCGCGATGTCGGGCGGCGGCGACGTATTCCTGCTCGACATGGGCGAACCGGTGCGCATTGCCGATCTCGCACGCCGCATGGTGGAACTGTCCGGTCTGACCGTGCGGGATCAAGACGAGCCTGACGGCGATATCGAGCTCGAAATCACCGGCCTGCGGCCGGGCGAGAAGCTCTATGAAGAGCTGTTGATCGGCGACAACCCGCAGCCGACCAGTCATCCGCGCATCATGCAGGCCAAGGAAGACTTTCTCCCATGGCCGGAGCTGTCGAAGCGGCTTGCCGCACTTGAGGCGGCGCTGGATGAAAACGACATTCCTCTGGCCAGAACCCTGCTGCAAAATCTCGTTTCCGGCTATACGCCGAGCAGCGAAGTGGTCGATCTCGTCTATCGTGAGCGCGAGACGGATCTGACGATCGACCAACCGAACCTTGATAACGTCGCGCAGCTATAGACGCGTGCCCTGTCACGATACCGGCGCCTCCTGAGCAATTCCAGGAAAAGTGCGCAGCGGTTTTCCGGTCCGGCTTGGCGCCGCAGCTACCGCTTCATCGCGATGGCGTAGTTCCAGCGGCGCACCTGATCGCAGGTGCGGAACCAATGTGCCGTCAGCCGCAACAGGGGGTGCCGCTTTACGGCGCGGTAATGCACGCGCTTGCCGATCGTGGTATCGGCGCGATGGGGGCTGAAGTCGACAAGATTTTCAAAGGTCGTGAATGTCTCGACGCCGGTGGACCAACCGCGTTCCAGGGCGACGTCATAGGGAAGAAGCATGGGCTTCAGCGTCGTCAGCAGCTTCTTGGCAGCCTTGCGGTTGACGATGTAACAGGCAGCTGAGCCCTGCGGACCATGCATGCAGCGGCCGACAACGTCATTTTCACTGGTTTCGTGGATCGGTTTGAAGCCGACGAGACGATGGTTGACGAGTTTAACGAGACGGGCGCCTTTGGCGCCGTCCATCGCCGCGATCGCGCGCGGTATCAGCCTTTCGTTGAGCTCGACGTCATCTTCGATGATGATCGCCATCCTGTCGCCGCTGGCGACAAATTGCTCAAGGGCGATGAGATGGCTGCGATAGCATCCGTATTCTCCCGGCAGGAGCTTACGGCCGTTATGATACATGAATGAAGGGGGGTGGAAATCGACGCGATCCGCGTCAGCGATGACGCGGCCGTCGACAGCGGGAATGCGGGTAATATGCAGATCGAATTCGACAGCCTGCTTGCAGAGCCGCTCCCACCGATCACGCGAGCGATCGAGGTTGATGACATAGATGCAAACCTGCTGAGCGATATCGTCAGCGGTCCCGGGATCAGGGAAGGGAGGAACACGATTAATCTGTTCGAGAATGACTGTTACTCCTGCAAACAGAAATCGCGGCGACTGCAACTGAGATGACAATTTCCGTACTATATAACATGCTTATTACTTGTCGCAAACGGCTGCCGCACGTCTGTGTTGTATTTGCAGATAAAAGCATTTTTTTTGGTGTAACGTAGCGTGAATGGCCGGCCGCGGCTGGAGGGAAACCGCCGCTTATGCGCGATTTTGATCCGGGAACCCGTTGGCGCATGACTGCGGCCCCATTATATCTATTGTATGCGGCGTATGATCGTTGCGCTCGCATCTGCAAAGGAGCGTAGCAGTTCATGTGGGTCAAATCGAAAATCGCCATTGCTGCCCTGTCCTTTGCAGCCTTGATGCCGGCGGTCGCCCTTGCCGACAATCCGCTCCTCCCCAAGCCATATGTCGCTCCCGTCTATCCTTACAAGGACCTTCCTGGAGTTACTGCGCCCAAAATGGCTGATGACGAGAAGTTTCAATGTCATACTGCCACTGTCTACGCGGATTATTTTCACGAAGGACCATTCTATCGTGGCCTGCCGCGCCTCGGTTACGTTTGTGAGCAGAATGGCGTCATTTCCAGCAGCACCAGAAAACCGAACTACCAATATTGGCAGTATAACGGCCCGGACAGATAAGTCGCAGGCACTTTGCCGATTTAAGCAGCAGCGTCGAGCGCCATCGCAATCAAAGCGAGCGTGGCTTGCGCGTCAATGTCGCGCAAGTTTTGTCATTTTCTGAAAATAAATTTCATGTTTCTCGTAAAATGCGCGAACGTCGTTGACGAATGCGAAAATTTGTCCCAAGCTTACGAAAATAAATTACGTAATGGGAACTTAAAAGCATGCGCGTTGGAATCATTGGGCTGGGATTCCGCCTGGGCTACCTGGGCTATGTCTTCAAGGCGATCGATGAGAGCTTCGAGATTGCCGGCTATGTCGATCCGGCGCCGGCGGGCCTGCCCGGTTTGACCGAACGGGGCATATCGGCGGGGAAGGCCTATGCGACGCCCCAGGAGCTGATTGCCAACGAGAAGATCGATCTCCTGATGATCGGCTCTCCGAACCACATGCATCTCGATCACATTCGCGTCGGCCTCGAAGCCGGCCTCAAGATCTTCTGCGAAAAGCCGATCGTCACGACGATCAAGGACAGTATCGAGCTCGCCCGCCTGATGGCGAAATTCGGCCATGAGCGCCTGAACGTGGGCCTGGTGCTGCGTTATTCGCCGATGTATCGCGATCTCCTGGCAGCCCAGGCCGAAGGAAAGCTCGGCCATGTGGTTTCGATCGAGGCGGCGGAGCACATCGAGCCCTATCATGGCGCCTTTTTCATGCGTGATTGGCGCCGCTACGAACATTATTCCGGCAGCTTCATGCTGGAAAAATGCTGCCACGACCTCGATCTCTATAATGGCGTGGTCGGTGCGCGGCCGGAGCGGGTCGCAAGCTTCGGCGGCCGCAAGAGCTTCATTCCGGAAAACGACCCGGCGCGGGAAGGTATCAACGATCTTGAGCTCTTCCATCGCAAGCCGAGCGGTTGGATGGGATCGGACAAGGTCTTCGACAGCGACGGCGACATCATCGATTACCAGGTGGCGATCGTCGAATATGCCAATGGCGTCGGCATGAACTTCCACACCAATCTGAACGTGCCGGACCAGTTCCGCCGTTTTGCCATCATGGGCTCGCGCGGCATGGCCGAAGGTGATTTCATCCGCGGTTACTTCAATGTCCACGAGATGCTGACCGGCAAAAAGGTGATCGAAAACACTTACGCGGCCACCACGCTTTCGCAGCATTATGGCGCCGACGAGCAGATGGCCGCCGATATCATCACGCACGTCAAGACGGGCTTGCACCTGCCTGTGTCGACCCAGAATGCGCTGGAGGCAGGCATTCTGGCGCTCTCGATGGACGAGGCGCGCATGAAGAGAGCTGTCGTCGATCTCCGACCGATCTGGGACGAGTTCGACGAAGCGCTTCATTCAAGAGCCGCCTAGGGAGGGGCGCGGGATGGGTGTTCAACGCAGCACGGTCATCTTCGCCTGGCTCCTGCTTTTTCCGGCTCTCCTCTATGTCACCGTCATCGTCGCCTATCCGCTGGTCGACACGATAATCCTATCCTTCACCGATGCGTCGTTGAAGAAGGTGACGAATTGGGTTGGGTTCGAGAACTACGCGAAGATCTTCAACGACACTTTCGCAGGCGTCATCGTCCGCACCTTCATCTGGACCTTCTTCTCCGTGTCGATCAAGATGATCATCGGCACTTTAGGGGCCGCGCTCCTGAACTCGGCCGTTCCGGGCCGCGCGCTCTTCCGCGTGCTGACCATGCCGCCCTGGATCGTGCCTATGGCGATCGGCATCTTCATGTGGGGCTGGATGTATAATGGCCAGTTCGGCATGATTTCCGGCCTGCTGCAGCGCTTCGGCATCGTTGACAGCCCCGTCGCGTTCCTGGCCTATGGCAGTACGGCCTTCTGGGCGACGATCGTCACTGACGTCTGGATCGGTGTGCCCATGGTTACTCTTTACATGCTGGCGGCCATGCAAGCGATTCCGCACGATCTCTACGAGGCGGCCTGGACGGATGGCGCCGGCCGCTTCTATCGCTTCCGCCGCATCACGCTGCCGCTGTTGGTGCCGTCTCTGGTCACCATGTCGATGCTCTCGCTGATCTCGACCTTCAATTCCTTCGATATCATCTGGATCCTGACCCGCGGTGGTCCGAACGGCGAAACGACGACGATGATCATCGACACGTACCGAACGGCGATCGGCTCCTACAAATATGGCGAGGGCGCTGCGCGTGCGGTGCTGATCTGCATCTTCCTGTCGCTCTTCTGCCTTGCCTATTTCCGCCTGACCAGCCGCTTTTCCACGGGAGCCAAGCAGCGATGAGCCACCCTTCGATGATCCATCGCTACAGGTGGTATGAGCTTATCGGCATCTATGCCGGAATCCTGCTCTTTCTGGCTTTCGTGCTGGCGCCCTTCATCGAAGGGTTCCTGGTGTCGCTGAAGCCGCTTAGCCAGCTCTTTTCGTCGCCTTACCGCTTCATCCCCGAGAATGGCTCTTTTACGGCCTATCGCACGATGTGGACGAGCGTGCCGGGTTTTGGCTGGTATATCTTCAACTCGTTTCTGGTTTCCGGATCGATCACCATCATCGTGCTGATCCTCGTCGTGCCGGCCGCCTACGCCTTCGCCCGTTTTGAATTCAAGGGATCCGGCCTGCTGCTGGGCGCGTTCCTTGCGGTCAAGATGTTTTCCGGCGCCGTGCTGCTCATCCCGCTGTTCCGGCTTATGCGTTCCTTCGGTGTGCTGAACACCTATTTCGCCATGATCGTGCCGGGTGTGGCCTTCATCATTCCCACGGGAATCTGGCTGCTGCACACCTATATCCGCCGCATTCCGCGCGAGCTGGATGAGGCGGCCTATGTGGATGGCGCAAGCCAGCTCTATACACTGCGTCGCGTCATCTTGCCGATCGCCATGCCCGGCATCGTCGTCGTTGCGATTTCCTCGTTCATCGAGGCCTACGCGCAGCAGTTCATCTATGCTCTTACCTTCAATTCGAAGACGGAATACATGCCGCTGCCGGTTGGGCTCTTTGCCTATTTCGGCCGGCAGGAGGTCGTCTGGAATGAACTCATGGCCGCAAGTTTCGTCGGCATCGCGCCGGCTCTGGTCGTGATCTTCTTCCTGCAACGGTATCTCGTCAGCGGTCTGACCGCCGGCGCGGTGAAGCAATAAAATCAAATCAACCACCAGAGAGAACGGGAGCTTAAACGTGACATTCCATTTCAAGACAGGGCTTCTCGCCCTTGCTTTGCTCGGCTCCACCGCGCTTGGCGCCGTGAACGCCCAGGCGGCCGACAAGGAAATCAGCTGGATCTATTGCGGCGATAGCATCGATCCGATCCATGTGAAGTATATCAAGCAGTGGGAAGACAAGAATCCGGGCTGGGCCGTCAAGCCAGAGCTCGTCGGCTGGGAATTGTGCCAGGATAAGGCGACAACACTCGCTGCAGCCGGCACGCCGGTCGCCATGGCCTATGTCGGTTCCCGCACGCTCAAGCAATTCGCTGACAACGATCTGATCGTTCCGATCCCGATGACGGACGACGAAAAGAAGGCCTATTATCCGGGGATCGTAAATACGGTCACCATCGATGGACAGCAGTGGGGCACGCCGATCGCCTTCTCGACCAAGGCGCTCTATTGGAACAAGGACCTCTTCAAGAAGGCCGGCCTTGACCCCGAGAAGCCGCCGACCACATGGGCCGAGGAAATCGCCGACGCCAAGGCGATCAAGGAAAAGACCGGCATTCCCGGATACGGCCTCTCGGCCAAAACCTTCGACAACACCATGCACCAGTTCCTGCATTGGGTTTACACCAACAATGGCAAGGTGATCGACGGCGACAAGATCACCCTCGACAGTCCCGAAGTTCTGGCAGCTCTCCAGGCCTACAAGGACATCACACCTTATTCGGTCGAAGGACCGACGGCCTACGAGCAGAACGAAATGCGCGCTATCTTCCTCGATGGCAAGGTCGGCATGCTCCAGGCTGGTTCCGGCGCTGCCTACCGCCTCAAGGAAACGAAGATCAACTGGGGTGTGGCACCGCTGCCGCTCGGCCCGTCGGCCAAGGGTCCGGGCACGCTGCTCATCACCGACAGCCTTGCCGTCTTCAAGGGGTCTGGCGTTGAGGACAAGGCGATCGAATTTGCCAAATTCATCACCTCTCCCGGCCCGCAGGGCGAATACGAACTCCAGGGCGGTGCCGGCCTCACGCCGCTACGCCCGTCTCCGATGGTTGACGAGTTCGTCAAGAAGGACCCTTCCTGGAAGCCGTTTATCGACGGCATCGCCTATGGTGGTCCGGAGCCGCTGTTCAAGGACTATAAGGGCTTCCAGAACGCCATGATCGCCATGGTCCAGTCAGTCGTGACCGGCCAGGCCCAGCCGGCGGATGCGCTGAAGAAGGCCGCGGCCGATCTCGAGCAGTATAAATAAGTCTGCAAGTCACCGGGCCGCGCGCATCGCGCGCGGCCTTTGGAGCCCTGCCCGCCCCTGGCGGCGCCGCGCGGAGACAGAGTTTGGGAAAGCTGCACCTTAATCAGGTCAAAAAATCTTACGGTCATTTCGAGGTCATCAAGGGCGTGGAGCTCGACGTCAATGACGGTGAATTCATCGTTTTCGTCGGCCCCTCCGGCTGCGGCAAGTCGACCTTGCTGCGCATGATCGCCGGTCTCGACGATGTGACCAGCGGCGACATCAAGATCGATGGTGCCCGCGTCAACGATCTGCCGCCCGTCAAGCGCGGCATCGCCATGGTCTTCCAGTCCTATGCTCTCTATCCGCACATGTCGGTGTTCGAGAACATCGCCTTCCCGCTGCGGGTGGAGAAGATGGCGGAGGACAAGCTCAAGGCCAAGGTCGAGAATGCTGCCCGCATCCTGCACCTCGATAAACGCCTGCAGGAAAAGCCGGGCCAATTGTCCGGCGGCCAGCGCCAGCGTGTCGCCATCGGCCGTGCCATCGTACGCGAGCCGAAGATCTTCCTTTTTGACGAGCCGCTGTCGAACCTCGATGCTGCGCTACGTGCCGATATGCGCATCGAGCTCGCGAAGCTGCACCGCCAGCTGCAGGCAACCATGATCTACGTGACGCATGATCAGGTCGAGGCCATGACCATGGCCGACCGGATCGTCGTCTTGAACGCCGGGGAGATATCGCAGGTCGGCGCGCCGCTGGAACTCTATCATAAGCCGGCCAATACCTTCGTTGCCCGCTTCATCGGCAATCCGAAGATGAACTTCCTGCCTGTCACTTGCACTGGCGTCAGCGATGCGGGTGTGGAGGTGGACTACAAGGGGCAGAAGGCCCTGCTGCCGGTGACGCCGCGTCCCGGCTTTGCCGGCAAGCCGCTGACACTCGGCGTCCGCCCGGAGCATGTCCAGCTCGGGGACGGCGATCTGACCTTGACAATCGTGCCGACGGTCGTGGAGCGGCTCGGCGCTCAAACGGTCGCCTATGCCACGGCCGATGGCATCGATGAGAATTTCTGTGCGACGTTGGAGGGCAGTGCGGCTATCCGCATGGACGCCCCGCTCAAGACCGGCATCCGCCTCGGCGATTGCCACCTGTTTGACGAGAATGGCCAGGCCTTCGAGCGGCGGGTGGAACTGGCCGAAATCGACATGGACCTGCTGAACCGGGCCGCCTCCTGACGGGAGGTGGCCCGGAAGCAATCGGCGGATGGCAGAGCCGCCCTACCAGACCAAACCGCGAGCGGCCACCTCTTCGACGCGCGTCACCACACCATCGCGATGGAACACCATCTGGTCGAAGAGATTGGAAACGACGCAGGTATGGTTCGGGATAATGCGGATCTTGTCGCCGATCTCAGGACGAGGGCCGATGCAGTTCGACAGGTCGATGACGCCATGTTCTTCCGATAGCCCCTTGATGACGGCTTCGGGATAGCCGACCACCTGGCCATAATCGGCAAAACCAAGAAGGTCTGAGGTCAGAGCCTTGGAGCCGGCATCTATGACGGCACGGTCTTCGGTCGGGCGCGAAACGACGGTGGCGAGAATGTGCATGGCGCAATCCTCTTCCCGGCAATGGCCCGCACGCACCATGGAGCGGTCATTATAGATATAGGTCCCGGCGCGGTGCTCGGTGGCGGCCGTGACGAGATGCGCCTCGAAAAGGCTCGGCGTGCCGCCATTGCTGACGATCGGGCATTCGATGCCATCATTCTTCAGCAGCGCTACCGCTTCAACGAGGAAAGCCTGTGTCGCGGCGGCGTCGTTCGGCTTCGGATAGTTCATCAAGCCGCCGAAGACGAGACCGGGCTTGCCGGCTATATGCTTGCCGAGAGCGGCCGCCTGCGCGGGCGATTGCACACCGCAGCGCGCGCCACCGGTGTCACATTCCACCAGCACGGTCAGCGGCTTGCGGACGGCGAACCAGTCGGAGAGTCCGTCAACCGTCACCATGCTATCCGCCACGACCTTGAGGCTGGCAATGCGGTCGTTCAAAGCCGAAAGCCGTGTAAGCTTTTCCGCCCCGAGAATATTGAAGGTGATCAGGATATCCTCGAAACCTGCCTTGGCGAAGACTTCCGCCTCGGTGATCTTCTGGCAGTTGATGCCCTTTGCGCCGGCGGCGACCTGGGCATGCGCCAGTGCAGGGATCTTGTGCGTCTTGATATGCGGGCGGAAATTCAGTCCATGCGCATCCATGTAGGACTGCACGCGAGCAATGTTCGCAGCCAGCCGGTCTTCGTCGATGATCGGGCGCGGCGTGGAGAGGCTGTCGATCGTGTCGCCGGGCTTGGGGCCGATTTCCAAGGCGATGTCATGAGCGATACTGGAAGCCATGTCAGGCATCTCTCCGTTCTTCTGCAAAGGGGTCCGCCACCATCGGCCAGATATCCTTTCGCGCGCGGCGATAAGGCGTGCGCGCCGGATTGTTGGGATAAGGCGTTCCCGCGGAGCAGTAAAGGATCTGCGATGCGATCTTGGAGAAGGATGCGTAGAAGTGATTGGTCGATTTGATGACCAGGATCTTCTTCGTTCCGGGATCGATGCCCATGACGGAAAACAGGCTCGGATCGAAGCTCTGCGCGCGCGTCGAGTTCAAGATGATGTCGATACCGTCGAGCTGAATGTGCGCGGCATCGCCAAAAGGAGCGAAGCTCTCGCCGAAACGCATTTCGGCATTCGGGACGATACGAACAATCTTGACGAGACCGTCGATCGGATTACCCGTGCCCGGCGCGGATTTCGCACCGAAGCGCAGTGGAATTTCCGCACCTTCGCCGGCCGCCATGCAGATCTGAACGGCCATTGGGTCCCAGATCGTGCCGATCGCCGTATCGGTAGCGCCGCAGTCGAGCAGTTCCTGCAGGATGACCGTAGCATCACCTGCCGTGCCGCCGCCGGGATTATCCCAGAGATCGGCGATGACGACGGGACCCGAGGCCGCAGCCATCGCCTCGCTCACCGCCTGCTTCTCATCGATCTGCGGCATGATGAAGGTGCCGCGCTTCGAAAAGAGTTCCAGGCCAAGATCGCGGGCGATTGCAGAGCCTTTACCCGGCTTATTATCGGTGACGACGAGCAGCTTTGTGCCCATTTCGGGCACGTCGCCCGCCATGAAGCCGTGAATGACGGAGATGGACAGAATGTCCGCATCGCTCTTTTCCATCGTCATGATCTTGTCGACGAAGGAGCGCATGGGGTCGCGCGAGGTCGGAAACACATCGATCATGCGGCAGTCGAAGACGGACATGACCGGCTTGACCCGGCCTTCCAGCGTATCGATGGCGATCCGCCAGAGGTCCTCGGCGCGGTCGACGAAATCCGTATGCGGGAATTCCTTGAAATAGACGAAGAAATCAGCGGCGGCGAGACGCTTCGCCGTCAGATGGCTGTGGGGATCGAGCTCGGCGCACACCAGGATATCCGGGCCGACGATCTCGCGCACGCGCGACAGGAAATCACCTTCCGTATCCTCATAACCATCCGCAACCATGGCGCCGTGCAGCCCGAGAACCACGCCATCGACAGGCATCGCCGCGCGCAATTGCTCGAGAATTTCGTCGCGCAGTTCCTCATAGGTACGGCGATTGACAAGCCCGGCCGGATCGGCCCATGTGGCGGTGCCCTCGATCACCTCCCAGCCCTTTTCCGCCGCGATGCGACGACCGACGGTGATCGGCGCCGTACACAGCGTCGGCGTTTCCGGGTGCATGCCGGGAGGCGCATAGAGAGAGGCTTCGAAAGCGCGCCGATCAACGCAGATGGGGGAGAAGGTATTCGTCTCGGTCGCAAGGGCCGCGGTGAAAATGCGCAACGCTGTCGCCTCTATTCCATGGGATTCGGCAGGTAACCGGTAAAGCCGCAGATCTTCCAGTGTCCCTCATGCAGGCGGCAATAATAAAGTGTCTGCCACCTCAGAAGGTCGATGCCGCCGTCCGACTTCTTCAGGCTGCCGTCGAACTTCTTGCGCACCAGCGCCATATCGCCTTCGATTTCGATGTCTTCGAGCGTCGTGGTGGTGAAAATGGCCGTGCGCGGATCTTCCGCGAAAGATTGCGTGGCGAAGTCGCGCGCCTGGCGCAGCCATTCGTCACGATAGGCCGACAAGGTCGGGAAGGCGAGACGCCATTTATCAGGGCTGACCTCGCGCTTTCCGTCGATGCCAATGAAGCCTTCCTCGACGAAATCACCCGCGACTTTCGACCAGTCGGCGGCAAGAAAGGCATCGATGTCACGCGGAACGAGCATCTCCCAGATCGAATGCCTGGCGGTATCGCTGGCAGGGAAGGGATTCTTGAAAGGATCACGCATAGTATCCGCCGTCATTTAAATTCTTTTCATAATTTGCGATTTTCACTGGTCAAATTCTGCTTTCTATGGTCATTTGTCAACGTATCAAGAAAATAATTTGCATGAACCGCATGGCGGCCATCGCATGTCACGGTTCCGGCGAAATGGGAACGAATGACAAGCCCCATCTGTGCCCACGCCAGTCCACAGGCGCCGGCGGATTCGATAAGATTGAGATGGATCGCGTCGCTGACTACGTGTCAAACGTGGGTGAACCAGCGACAAAGGGGAGGCTGATGGATATCTTCACGACCATGCAGGACGAGAGGGGGCGGCTTTCGCAATCGGAAATCCGCATCGCCGATATCGTCCTCAATGATTTCGAATTCGCCGTCAATGCTTCCATCATCGAGCTGGCGGGCAAGGCGGATGTCTCGCCGCCGACGGTGACGCGCTTCTGCCGGCGTCTGGGCTGCGAGAGCTTTTCCGATTTCAAGGTGCAGCTCGCGCGTACCGCCTATGTGGGCATGCGCTATCTGAAGCCCGAGCCGAAGAGCATTGCCCCGGCCGACGTCGCACAAGACATTATTACCAAGGCGCAGAACGCACTCTTCCTGCTGCATCGCGGTCTGGACGTCGCGGCGATCGAACGGGCGGCAAACCGGCTTGCCGGCGCCGAGATGATCTATGCCTTCGGTTCCGGCGGCAATTCCTCGATGATTGCGACCGAGCTGCAGAACCGCCTGTTCCGGCTCGGTCTCCGCATTACCGCAAGCTCCGATCACAGCATGCAGCTGATGATGGCGGCTGCCGCCAAGCCGACGGACGTGTTGATCGGCTCGTCCTTCTCAGGCCGTAACGCCGAGCTGGTGCGCGCCTTCACGCTGGCGCGCGAAGCCAAGATTCCGACCATAGCGCTGACGCAGAGCAACAGCCCGGTCGCCCAGGCCGCGGAAATCACGTTGCCCGTCGATCTTCCGGAAGGTGACAATATCTATCGGCCGACATCGACCCGCATCGCCTATCTCGCCGTGGTGGACATTCTCGCCAGTCTGGTCGCCTATCGCATCCAGCCGCAGGCTACGGTGACGCTGCGCCGCATCAAGCAGCAGCTCGTCGCTCACCGCGACGGCGACGATCGCCAGCTGCTGGGGGACTAGAGCATGTCGCGCAAAAGTGTGCAGCGATTTTGCGACAACGACATGCGCAAAATCAAAGACCTAAAGCGCGGGAAGCGAATCTGAAAGATCGCGACGCGCTTTAGACTGGAGCTACCGGCAAACAACGGCAAGGGGCGGCAACCTCCGCTCGGGAACGAATTAGAGGAAACCATATGAGCAGATCTGTTGCCATCGTCACAGGGGCGGCCGGCGATATCGGCCGTGCCATCGCAAAACGCCTGGCAGATGACCATGACATCATCCTGCTCGTTGATATCGACGAGGCAGCAGTGCAGGCGGCGGCGCAGGCTCTCGGCCCTGCGGAACGTTTCATGCCATTCAAGGCGGATATCACCAGTGACGGCGATGTTGCCGCCATGGCCAAGGCGGCATCGGGATTGGGCGGATTGAGGACGCTGGTCAACAATGCCGGTGCTGCCCGCGCCGTCAGTCTTCATGATACGACGCCTGCCATATGGCGCGCCGACAATGCCCTTAATCTAGAGGCGGCTTTCCTCTGCTTCCGCGCCGTCGAGGACATGCTGAAGGCGTCGAAGGGGTCGGTCATCAATATCGCCTCCGTCAACGGCATGGCCGTCTTCGGCCATCCGGCCTATAGCGCCGCCAAGGCCGGGCTCCTGCATTTCACCCGGCTGGTTGCCGTCGAATACGGCAAGTTCGGCATCCGCTCGAATGCGGTCGCGCCCGGCACCGTTCGTACTCAGGCCTGGGAAGTCCGCGCTGCAGCCAATCCGAATGTCTTTGAAGAGGCGAAGCGCTGGTATGCGCTGCAGCGCGTCGTCGATCCCGTCGATGTCGCCAACGCCGTCTCGTTCCTCGCAAGCCCGCTCGCCGCGGCGATCACGGGCGTGTGCCTGCCTGTCGATTGCGGCCTGACGGCGGGGCAGGCGGAGCTCGCCCATACCTTCTCGCAATCCGAACATTACTGACGCACGCCGGCAAAGGGGAACATCATGCAGCCGTCCTCCTATCATCTCGAAAACACCTGGTCGCCCGAAGGCGGGAAGCATGGTCGATTGACACTGACCCTCTTCAATTTCTCGGATGCACCTCTTGAGAATTTCCGTCTCGCCTATACGACCCTGACGCGCCTCGTTGATCCCCAAGCCTGCGACAACGCCGTCTTCGTCCGCCGCAATGCCAATTTTCATGAGTTTGCGCCGCCGGCCGGCCTCTCCATCGCACCCGGAGGAAGCTGGACGTTCACCGTCTCGGCACTTCACCGTATAGCGCGCCATTGCACCGACGGCGCCAAATCCGCCTACGTGACGCTCGAAGACGGCACTCATGTCACCGTCTTCACTTCGGATCTGTTGCTCGCCGATCGCGTCAGCGAGCCGCCGCCGGTCCTGCTGCCGGGAGGCAGGCTGGAGCTTCCCTACGCGATCCAGCCGTGGCCGGCGGAGATCGACGTCAAGCCGGGAGAAGATTTTCCGGTTGCGCTCTACCCGGCCGAGGGTTCCGATGCCGCGAGCATCAAGGCACTGGCTGCGGCGCAGGCGCTCTTCCGCCGCCTCTTTCCGTCCAATCACATCCCCTTCAGCCTCATCGCCGCGCCACAGGGCAGGGCGCTGCGGTTTGTCGAACGGCCGGCACTGGCCCGGGAGGCCTATGAGCTTTCCTTCTCCGGCGATGAAGTGGTACTTTCCTTTTCTGCCGAGGCAGGCCGCCTCTACGGTCTGACGACGTTAGCGCAGCTTCTCGATGGCGCACGGCGCGAGCCCGGCAAGTTCCGCTTCCCCGTATCTGGCGTGATCGCCGATCGGCCGCGCTATGGCTGGCGTGGCTGCCATCTCGACGTCTCCCGGCAGTTCACGCCAAAGGACGACGTCCTGCGCCTGCTCGACATTCTCGCCTGGCTGAAGCTCAATATCTTCCACTGGCATCTGACCGATGACGAGGCCTGGCGGCTGGAGATCCGCGCCTATCCGCAGTTGACCACCACGGGCGTGCTGCGCGGGCCGGACGAGCCGCTGCTGCCGCAGCTTGGCAATGCAGCCGAGCCGGTCGGTGGCTTCTATTCGCAGGATGATGTTCGCGAGATCGTCGCCCACGCCACGGCGCTCGGCATCGAGGTGATCCCGGAAATCGACATTCCCGGCCACAGCACCGCCACCCTCGTCGCCCTGCCCGACCTGACGGACGGGCAGGAGGCTCCTGACAGCTATCATTCCGTTCAGGGCTTCCCGAACAATGCGCTGAACCCCGCCATTAAGCTGACCTACGAGTTTCTCGCCAAAGTTTTCGACGAAATGGTCGAGCTCTTTCCGTCCGAATATATCCATATCGGCGGCGACGAGGTCGCCAATGGTTCCTGGCTCGCTTCACCGCTCGCACGCAAGCTCATGGAGCAGGAGGGCATATCGGGGACATTCGCGCTGCAGTCCTATTTCCTCAAGCGCATCAAGGCCATGCTCACCGCCCGCGGGCGCAAGCTTGCCGGCTGGAATGAGGTCGCCCATGGCGGCGGCGTCGATCCGGAAGGCACTTTGCTCATGGCCTGGGAAAAGCCGGAGGTCGGCATCGATCTGGCGCGCGAAGGCTATGAAGTCGTGATGACCCCGGGCCAGGCCTATTATCTCGACATGGTGCAGGCCGATGCCTGGCAGGAACCCGGCGCGAGTTGGGCAGGCACGGTGCCGCCGGCCCATACCTATGCCTACGAGGCCGAGGGCGATTTCCCGGATGAGCTGAAGCACCTGATGAAGGGCGTGCAGGCCTGCATCTGGCAGGAGAATTTCATCTCCCGCGACTATTTCAACCGCCTCGTCTTCCCGCGCCTGCCGGCCATCGCCGAGGCAGCCTGGACGCCCAAGGCGCAGAAGGACTGGCTACGCTTTGCCGCCATCGTGCCGCTGAGCCCGAAGCTTTAGGGCATGTCGCGCAAAAGTGTGCAGCGGCTTTGCGACAACGACATGCGCAAAATGAAAGACCTAAAGCGCGGGAAGCGAATCTGAAAGATCGCGACGCGCGGCTCCGTCCTTCGATCACGCTCCAAGCCGCCGAAAGAGATTTTCGGCGGTTTTTTCGCGTCTGGGACGCTTTGAGGTGGTGCTGCGAGCGGTCGGCATGGGATTGCGGCCTGCAGATCAGCCGGCCCGCAGGTTCGCCATATCGGTCGGGAGGAAGCCCGCCCAGGCCATCACGGTCACAGCTGTGATGACGAGCAGATACCACATGGTGACGAAATCTCCGGCCAGCCGCCGGTTCAATGCGGCGAAGAGAAGAGCGACGCTGAAAGCAAGCCAGAGCAGATTGTAGACGTGGTCCATTTTGTTGTTCCCCTTATTCGTCTCACCTCCCTGCTTCAAAAGTTAACCAGTTGGAAGCGGGGAAGCTAGCGCCGTAATGGGATGGAGGTTTGCGCACAGCGCGAAGCGCAGGAGGAGTGATCGGCGCCGATGCATGGCAAGAGGCTTTCGGTGAGCGGGCCGGATCCGATGAGGCTCAAGAAAAACTGGCGGCAGATCCGCGGACGGGAACATCTCGCCGCCGCTGCCGTTATCGCCTCATGGCGTCAGCGAGGAGTTGATTTCATGCATTATTCTAGGACAGCGGCTGCATGGGACGGCACCGGATCGCTTCTGATTGCAGCATTGGTCGCGCTCAACATTGAGGAGGCGTGACGATGGAATATGGCGATTGGAACAATCCCGTCCTAGTCGATCTCGGTGGCGCAGGGCATTATGCGATCATAACCAATGCGCTCGATGCGGCGAACTGCATGAGCGAGGAATGGCCTGTTGTCAGCGGACCTGTTGTGGATGAGGCTGTGCTCGTATGCCTCGATGCCGTGCTTGGAATGGCCTCCGCCGAGGAATCGCGGAAGGCTTTTCTGGAGGCGGCGCAAGAGGCGGGGCTTAGCGTCAGACCGGATCTTGGAAGCCTTCACTAGATCGATATGTACCAGAGGGCGCGACGACGCGGCCAGGCCACCCACAGCGGGAGCGCTCAGATCATCCAAAAGATCAGGCTGAGAATCACGATCACGGCGAGGATGAAACCTATTATCCTCCCGAGCCCTTCATTGACGTTGCCGTTGCCGACGATCAGATCGTACCAGTCGCTCTTGTGATCCATCCAAAATCCCTCGAGGTTTGCTCTATTAGGTCGATCTATTCTTCGGTAGTCAATGATTTAAAGACGGCCTCAGAGCGGGCTGCCATAATGTTTCAAGACGAGAGGCGAACGCGCTTCCGGCGAACCGGAATGCGTATTGTAAGCATCTACTATGTCTTGAAATCTTTGAGAAATCCGCGTTTCTCAAAATGGAATGGTGCCCAGAAGAGGACTCGAACCTCCACACCCTTTCGGGTACCAGCACCTGAAGCTGGCGCGTCTACCAATTCCGCCATCTGGGCGACGGACACGCATGTAAGGGGGTGGCCGTCCGGTGTCAACAGGGTTTTTGAAGTTTTAGTGTCAATCGCGAAAAAAGCGGTTGAAGCCCGGGTCAAGCCCGGGCTGCGGCCCATGCGCTGATCAGGCCAAGTCCCTGTTCCAGCAGGGCCTTTGCCTCGTTTTCGCTCGACGCTTCCACATAGCAGCGCATTTCAGGCGCATTGCCGGAGGGGCGGAAATGGATGATTCGGTTATCCACAAGTGTCACTCGCAGGCCGTCGATGTCGCTCTTCGAGGCGACGGCGGCGACGGGCTTCAGGAAATCCGCGAGATTGGCATCGGAGGCGCGCAGATAGGCCATCAGCGCTGCGCTGGTTTCCACGGGGAAGTTCTCCAGACGGTCGGCGGCTGCAAAGGGCAGGCGGTAGCTACCGGCGACGGCCGAGAGCGGATTGCCTGCCTTGGCGGCGGCATAAAGCGTAGCGAGAATCGGCAGGAAGCTGTCGCGTGTCGGCAGCGGCTCGAAGGGTTTTCCCTCGACGGTGAAGCGGCTGGCTGTCAGCGTGCCGCCATTGGCCTCAAAGCCCATGACATTGGCTTTGCCTGCCGCAATGGCCTCGTCCATGCCGGCGATCACATAGGGGGAACCGACGCGGGTACGAGTGACGGCATAGGAGCCGGCGGCCTCAATGCCCGAATTGGAGGTAACAGGCGTAACGACCACTTGTGCACCGAGGAAATTTGCGGCGATGAGGCCGATCAGATCGCCGCGCAGCGGCTCGCCGGTTTCGTCCGCGACCAGCGGCCGATCGCCGTCGCCATCGGCGGAAACGATGGCATCCAGCCCGTGTTCCGGCGCCCAGGCTTTCATCAGGCGGATGGTCTCGGCTGAGACCGCTTCCGTATCCACCGGAATGAAGCTCTCGGAGCGGCCGAGCGGCACGACGCGGGCGCCGTAATGGGTTAGCACCTCACCGAAGAGATCACGCGCCACCGTGCTGTGCTGATAGACGCCGATGGTGAGGCCGGCGAGGCTGCCTGATGGCAGCAGGCCCTTGTTGCGCTCCAGGAACAGCGCCTCAGTCTCCGCCGTGCGGCTTTCCGCCTCGGCGGGGGTTTCGTCGAGTGGGGAATTCCCGATCGCAAGCGCCTCCTCGCTGATCGCCACCTCGTCGCGCTTGTCGATCTCGCCGTCCGGCCGGTAGAATTTGATGCCATTGCGGTCGGCTGGGATATGCGAGCCGGTGATCATCAGCGAGGCGGCCTTCAGTTGCAGGCCGTAAAGCGCCAGCGCCGGCGTCGGCAATGTGCCGCAGTCGATCGGCGTCAGGCCAGCCCGCTTCAGCGCACCGATGCAGGTGGCGGAGATCGCCGGGCTCGATTCGCGGAAATCGCGGCCGACGAGGATGAAATCGCCCGGTCTGGCATGGCCGTTTTTCAGCAGATGGCGGGCAAAGGCCGTCGCATAGAGCGCCGATGCCCGACCGGTGAGGTCTGCGGACAGGCCGCGAAGGCCGCTGGTGCCGAATTTCAAGCTGCTCACTGGCAATCTCCCTTGCAATGGTTGGGCTGTTATGGCGCAAGCGGCGGCAGCGATCAACTCATCGTGGGTCGAAGCGTTCCGGTTGCGGCAACACTGGTTTTGCCACTGTCAGACCCCAAATAAGGTGGAGACGCTGCGGCTGCTCATCGGTTCATGGCGTCCGGAACAGGAACTTGTCATGGCTATTTTTCATAGGATCGCGTTTGGCTGCGCTCTCACACTCGCCTCGCTGTCGCAGGCGGATTTCGTTGCCGCCGCCTCGGATTCTCGGAAACTCATCACTCCGCCGCGCACCAACACCGTCATCTGCGATTCCCGTGGCTGCTTTGGTTTCGGACAGCGGCAATTCTACACCCGGCCCGGCCAGCCGCTTCCCGTCACACCGCCCTATACCGGAGGCCTCAATCGCTATGACAGCCCGCGCGTTCATATCCTCCCGCGCGAAACCTCTGCACCGCCGCCAAGGGCACTCTATCCTTCGCCGGCCCAGAAGCTGAGGCAGCACCAGACTTGGTGTGCCGAGCGCTATCGCACCTATAATCCCGGCACCAACAGCTATACGACGATCAATAATGGAACCAAGCCCTGCCGTTCGCCCTTCGACTGATGCCTGAGCAGCAGAGCCTAGCTTTCCAGCGATCCGCGATCGGTATGGCCGAGATCGCGCTCGGGGTCGATGATATCCCGCACCCGCTGCTTCAACTCCTTCGGCCCGGGAAAGCCGCCGTCGCGCTTGCGCTCCCACAACAGCTCGCCGTCGATGCGGATTTCGAAGACGCCGCCGGTGCCGGGGATCAGCGCCACTTCGCCGAGACTGTCGGTAAAGGTCTGCAACAGCTCCTGCGCCATCCAGCCGGAGCGCAGCAACCAGTTGCATTGGGTGCAATAGAGAATGGTGATGCGGGGCTTGTCGCTCATCGTCCTGATCCTTCGTTGTTTGCTGAGGTTTAGGCTCAACTTTAGTCTGCTGCAAGCCAAAGCAATTCCAGGAAAAGTGCCATGCGGTTTCCGTTCGGAATTGCGCCAGGATTAGATGGCCGGAGTCGTTCGGCATTTCCGTGGAATGTTGACGCGCTCTGGCCACTTGCCTCTCCCGCCGCCTCATGCTCATCTCTGGTGGTAACATCGCTCGGGAATCAACGGTATGCGCGTCGCCATCATCGAGAATATGAAGAACACCCCGCTCGGCGCTCTCGGTATAGCGCTTGAGGAGGCCGGAGCCGAGCTCGACTGGTTTCGCCCTTGGAGCGGCGAGGCTTTGCCGAAGGAGACGTCGTCCTATGATGCGCTGGCCGTGCTCGGTGGCGAGCAGAGCGCCCGCGACGACGACACCCATCCCTATCTGCCGGAGCTGGCGAAGCTGATGCGTCGTTTCGAGGGTGAGGACAAGGCCGTGCTCGGCATCTGCCTCGGCAGCCAGATCCTGGCGCGCGCCTACGAGGCGGAAAATCTTCTCGGCACCGCCCATGAGTTCGGCTGGAAGACGGTCGGCCTTACGGAAGAGGGTAAGGCAGACCCACTGCTTGCCGATGTCGGAGATGAATTCACCATCTTCGAATGGCATGGCGACACCTTTACCTTGCCTGATGGAGCCACGCGCCTTGCCGCCAATGGCGTCACGCCGAACCAGGCCTTCCGCATCGGCCGCGCCACCTATGGCACGCAGTTCCACTTCGAAGCCAATGCCGCCGTAGTGGAGCGCTGGCGCGGCGAATTCAAGGACACCATCGAGCGCAAGGAGCCCGGCTGGCTGGAGCGGTATCCGGAGCTCGTCGCCAAGCATGCCGCGGCGGCGGAAACGGCAGGTCTCGCTATCGCTCGCGCCTGGGTGCGGACGATTAAGGTGCAAGCGGAGCTTCCGCAGGCGGCGGAGGCTTGAGGATCGCCGATGATCGGGCACATTCGATCAATCCGATGGCGACGTGCCCTATATCGGCAGTTTTGAAATAGGAGGAAATGACATCATGAGCACGCTGGAACTACCGAGCGAGGGCGGTTGCCGTTGCGGACAGGTGCGGTTGAAGATCAATGCCAAGCCGATACTCACCATGGCCTGCCACTGCACCGGCTGCCAGCGCATGACCGGCGGCCCCTATTCGCTGAGCGCCGCCATTCCCTCTCAGGGCTTCGAGGTGACGCAAGGCGAGCCCGTCATCGGCGGCTTGCACGGCGATGTCATCCATCACTATTTCTGCCCGCATTGCATGAGCTGGCTGTTCACGAAGCTCGAAGGGGTCGATTGGTTCGTCAACGTCCGCGCCACCATGCTTGATAACGTCAGCTGGTTCACGCCCTTCATCGAGACCTGGACGAGCGAAAAGCTGCCATGGGTGACGACGCCGGCTAAGCACAGCTACGCCGCACTGCCGGCGATGGAAGAGTATGAGGGTTTGACGAAGGAATATATGGAGCAGGGGTGAGGCTAAGCCTCACTCATCCCCCATCTTCAGCGCGGCGATAAACGCTTCCTGCGGGATTTCGACCTTGCCGAACTGCCGCATGCGCTTCTTGCCTTCCTTCTGCTTGTCGAGCAGCTTGCGCTTGCGGGTGGCATCGCCACCGTAGCACTTGGCGGTCACGTCCTTGCGCAGTGCCTTCACCGTCTCGCGCGCGATGATGCGCCCGCCGATGGCGGCCTGGATCGGGATCTGGAACATGTGCTGCGGGATCAGGTCCTTCAGCTTCTCGCACATGACGCGGCCGCGCTTCTCGGCGGCGGAGCGGTGCACGAGCATGGAGAGCGCATCGACCGGTTCGGCATTGACGAGGATCGACATCTTGACGAGATCGCTCTCGCGATAGTCGGTCAGGCTGTAGTCGAAGGAGGCATAGCCCTTGGAGATCGACTTCAGGCGGTCATAGAAGTCGAAGACGACTTCGTTGAGCGGCAGGTCGTAGGTGATCATGGCGCGGTTGCCGACATAGGTCAGCTCGGTCTGGATGCCGCGGCGGTCCTGGCAGAGCTTCAGGATCGAGCCGAGATAATCGTCCGGCGTCAGGATCGTCGCCTTGATCCACGGCTCGCGGAATTCGGAAATCTTGACGACGTCAGGCATGTCGGCCGGGTTGTGCAACTCGATCTCCGTGCCGTCGGTCATGGTGAGTTGGTAGACGACGGAAGGTGCCGTCGCGATCAGGTCGAGGTTGAATTCGCGCTCCAGGCGCTCCTGGATGATTTCCAGGTGCAGCAGGCCGAGGAAGCCGCAGCGGAAGCCGAAGCCGAGAGCGGCAGACGATTCCATCTCGAAGGAGAAGCTGGCATCGTTGAGGCGCAGCTTGCCCATGGCCGAGCGCAGGTCTTCGAAATCAGCGGCATCGACCGGGAAGAGGCCGCAGAACACGACAGGCTGCGCCGGCTTGAAGCCCGGAAGGGCCTCGGCGGTCGGGCGCTTGTCCTCGGTGATGGTATCGCCGACGCGAGTGTCGGCCACTTCCTTGATCGAGGCGGTGATGAAGCCGATCTCGCCAGGGCCGAGGCTGTCGACGGCGACCATCTTCGGCGTGAGAACGCCGACGCGCTCGATCTGGTACTTCGCGTCCGTGCCCATCATGCGGATGGTCTGGCCCTTGGTCAGCGTGCCATCGATGATGCGCACGAGAACCATGACGCCGAGATAGGTGTCGTACCAGCTGTCGACCAGCAGCGCCTTCAGCGGTGCCTTTTCGCCGCCCGGGCTCTTCGGCGCCGGCAGCTTGTGGACGATGGCTTCGAGCACGTCGGGAATGCCGAGGCCGGTCTTCGCCGAGATCAAAACGGCGTCGGAGGCATCGATGCCGATGACCTCTTCGATCTGATCCTTGATGCGGTCGGGCTCGGCGGCCGGCAGGTCGATCTTGTTGAGGACGGTGACGAGCTCGTGATTATTGTCGATCGCCTGATAGACGTTGGCGAGCGTCTGCGCCTCAACACCCTGAGAGGCGTCGACAACAAGCAGCGATCCCTCGCAGGCCGACAGCGAGCGCGAGACTTCATAGGCGAAGTCGACGTGTCCGGGCGTGTCGATCAGATTGAGGATATAGGTCTCGCCATTGTTCGCCTTGTAGTGCAGGCGCACCGTCTGGGCCTTGATGGTGATGCCGCGCTCGCGCTCGATCTCCATATTGTCCAGCACCTGCTCCGACATCTCGCGTTCGGCAAGGCCGCCCGTCGTCTGAATCAGGCGGTCGGCCAGCGTCGATTTGCCATGGTCGATATGGGCCACGATCGAGAAGTTGCGGATGTGCGAAAGCGGAGTGGTGGAATTGGTGCTCATGCGCGCCATATAGCAGCGCCGCCCCGCGCCGCAAAGCGGAAAAGCAGGGTTTTGGTGGCTATCTTCACGTTATGTTAGCCTTTCCGGCCCCGCCACAAGGGAGCGCCGACGCGCACTTGATTCCATCATAAGAACGTGTATTTCTCATATAATAGAATTTCGAGATGAGAGACACAGAGAATGGCGGTTGATGATCTGGAAATGGCGATTGGCGCGCGTATCAAGGAGCTGCGCATCGCCCGCGGCCTGACGCTGGATGAACTCGCCAATGCCTCGGCCGTCAGCCGTGCCATGATCTCGCGCATCGAGCGGGCGGAGGCGAGCCCGACGGCCTCGCTGCTGTCGCGGCTTTGCGCAGCGCTTGGCCTTTCGCTCTCGGCCTTCTTTGCCGAGGAGGGCGAGGAGGTGTCGCCGCTTTCCCGCCATGCGCAGCAGGCGATCTGGCGCGACCCCGGAACCGGCTATGTCAGACGCGCCGTCTCGCCGCCGGCAACGGGTTCGAAGGTCGATGTTGTCGAGGTCATCTTCCCCGCCGGCGCGCGCGTTATCTTCCCGCCGAATACGGCAAGCGCCGGCATGACCCAGCATGTCTGGCTGTTCGAGGGCGAGATGGAGGTGACGCATCGCGATGTCGCCCATCATCTCATGCCCGGCGATTGTCTCTTCATGGGCGTCGGCGACGGCCACGCCTTCCACAATCCCGGCGAGGTGCCGGCGCGCTACAGCGTCATCCTCGATCGCGGCCGTTCATAACACCCAAGGATCTCTTCATGCCTGATATTCGTCTTCTCTCCGCCGCCGAAGCTCGTGCTGCTCTGCCGGATCTTTGCGATGTGCTCGCCGATTGCGTCAACGGCGGCGCTTCCGTCGGCTTCATGCAGCCTTATGGGGCAGCCGACGCATTGCCGTATTGGCAGGGCGTGGCCGACAGCGTCGAAAGTGGCGCGACACTGCTTTTCGCCGTCGCAATTGAGAGCAGGGTTGTCGGCACAGTACAGGTGGGCGCGGCGCAAATGCCGAACCAGCCGCATCGCGGAGATCTCAAAAAACTGCTGGTGCACCGCTCTGCGCGAGGCAAGGGGCTTGCTCGGCTGTTGATGGAAGCGGCGGAGCGCGAAGCCGCGCGTATCGGCAAGACCTTGCTGGTGCTCGACACGGCGACGGGCAGCGACGCCGAAGCCATCTACCCCCGCCTCGGCTGGGAGCGCGTCGGCGTCATCCCCGATTACGCCTTGTGGCCGCAGGGCGGGTTGTGCGACACGACCATCTTCTACAAGCGGATTTCCCTGTGATTTCAGCGCGAAAAGGCCGCGAGCGCATCTTCCAGCTTCGAGCCTGGCGCCCAATGCATTGCTTTCCAGCCGAATTGCCGGGCGGCTTCGATATTGGCGGGGTAATCGTCGATGAAGGCGATGTCGCCGGGCGCGATGCCGACGCGCTCGGTCGCCAGCTGGAAGAACTCCGGCGCCGGCTTCTGGTAACCCAGCATCGCGGAATAGAAAATGCCGTCGAAATAGTCGGAGAGCCTGAGATTCTCCATCAGATAGGCGGCGCGCATATGCTCCTGATTGGTGGCGAGGAACATCTTCGTTCCCCCGGCCCTCAGTGCGGCGAGGTCCTCGAGCAGGCCGTGGTCGAGGCGAGAGTCATTCTCGAACCAGTAGTCGATCAGGGTTCGGGCGCTAACGTGGGGCGCAATCTTCCCGAGAACCTCAGCAAGCCTCGGCTCCAGCGCATCGCGGCCGGTGACGATGTCAGGCCAACAGGTTTTGAAGAATGCCTCTTGCAGCGCCCCAAGCCGCAAGCCGAGATCGCGCTCCAGATAGGTGAACAGCGGCAGTCCGTCACCCGGGCGGCCATGCACCAGCACGCCGTCGACATCGACCATCAGGAGTTTCATGCCGCCGCCTCCAATTCCTCGAACGTGGGCGGAAGGTGCAGTTGTTTGCAGCAGCATTCAAGGCCACATCCCGCTCTTTTTTCCGGGGCGCGATGCATGTAAGCCTTCGTGTCATCTGCAGAACAATGCCGGCGATGGAGGAGGGGACGATGCGCGTCATTTATTCGGAGGATCACAAGCTGAGGGATGCCAAGACCGAGCTGCATGACGGCCAGCTCGTCACGCCCTTCGAAGCGCCCTTCCGCGCCGAATGGATCCTGGCCGCCGTGAAGGAAGCCGGCTTTACCGATGTGGTTGCGCCTGATGCTCATGGATTGGAGTCGGCGCGCAAGGTGCATGATCCGGCCTATCTCGATTTTCTCGGTGTGGTCTGGGAGCGCTGGGTCGCCGCTGGTTACAAGGGCGAAGCGATCGCCAACTCCTTTCCCGTCAGGCGCACCAGCCAACGCGTGCCTAACAATATCGTCGGCATGATCGGCCATTATGCCAATGCTGCCGATACCTCCATCACCAAAGGCTCCTATGAGGCTGCGCTCGCGTCCATGCGCTGCGCCCTGACCGGCGCCGATTGGCTGCACGCCGGCCATCGCTTTGCCTTTGCGCTCTGCCGCCCGCCCGGCCATCACGCTGGCATCGATCTCTTCGGCGGTTATTGCTTCATCAACAATGCCGGCGTCGCGGCGCAGCGCCTACGTGATCATGGCGCCGCCAAGGTTGCCGTGCTTGATGTCGATTTCCATCACGGCAACGGCACGCAGGACATATTCTACCGGCGCGGCGATGTTTTCACAGCGTCGCTCCATGGCGATCCCATCCATGCCTTTCCCTATTTCCTTGGTCATGCCGACGAGAAGGGTGAGGGCAATGGGTTGGGCGCCAACCGCAATTACCCTATGCCGCGCGGCACGCCATGGGAAGTCTGGTCGGCGGCGCTCGACGATGGGCTCGCCCGCATCAAGCTATTCGGCGCGGAGGCGATCGTGCTGTCGCTCGGCGTCGATACGTTCGAGCGCGATCCGATTTCCTTCTTCAAGCTGACCTCGCAGGATTTCGTCCGCATGGGTGAGCGCATCGCGGCCGCCGGGCTGCCCGTCCTCGTCTGCATGGAGGGCGGTTATGGCGTGCCCGAAATCGGCCTCAACGTTGCAAATGTGCTGAAGGGTCTCGAGGCTTGAGATGCTTGCATCAAACTGCCTGATTGCAGGATGAAAAGTTTGAATTTGTCAGCATAAGTCTAAGCTTCTAAAAGCCTCGCCGGATGGGAGAGGTTATGGAACAGAAGCTTGTCGAGAGTGGCACGGATGGCGGCGCGGCCTTGATGCCGCATCCGGATGTTGCGCCATCGACCGGTGGCGTTGCCGCCGGCGTGCTGATGTGCGTCATGTCCATGTCGTCAATCCAGTTCGGCTCGGCACTGTCCTCCCCGATCATCCATGCCTATGGGCCGGCGGGCGCGACCTGGCTGCGGCTCGTCTTCGCCTCCATCGCGCTGGCAATCATCGTCCGGCCCAAGATCATGAGCTACAGCCGCTCGCAATGGCTCGGCGTGCTGGCGCTCGGCACCGTATCGGCGCTGATGACGACTTCCTTCTTTTCGGCAATCGCGCGCATTCCCTTGGGCCTTGCCGTCGCTATCGAATTTCTCGGGCCGCTGCTGGTCGCGACCCTCGGCTTCGGGCTCAGCCGCCAGCTTCTCTGGCCGATCCTTGCGGCAATCGGCGTTCTGCTGCTGGCCTATGATGGCGAAGAGTGGGTCGGCAATCTTCCCGGCATCCTCTTTGCCATCGGTGCCGGAGCGGGATGGGCCTGCTACATTCTTTTGACGAAGAAGGTCGGCAATGCCTTTGAGGGACTCGAGGGTCTTTCCATGTCCCTGCTGATCGCCGCGGTCGTCTCCACGCCCTTCGGCTATGCCTCTGCGGTCCCTAATCTGACGGCCTTCGGCCTTCTTGAAATAGCCGGCTTGGCGTTGCTCGTGCCGCTGCTGCCCTATGTGCTGGAAATGGTGGCGCTTAAACGCATGCCGACATCTTCCTTCGGCATCCTCATGAGCCTCGAACCCGCCATCGGCGCTGTCGCCGGTTTTGTCATTCTGTCGCAACCGATGACGGCGTCTCAGATGTTCGGCACCGCGCTCGTGGTTTCCGCGAGTATCGGGGCGACCGTTTTCGCCACGAAAGCCTGAGACTGGTGGGCGTAAGCCGTCGTCGCTTTGAGTTTGGTCCCGGCAACTCTCCGTCAATCCGGGGCTTGAAGCCTGGCGATCTGGGGTGCAACGATTGCGATGAACAGTCCTGGATCGCCGAAAGCTCTCGCCGAGAGCATTGCCCCATGAACCGAGGCCATCAGGATTTGCGCCTCTTCCTCGGGTTGCTTGTCCAGCTGGAAGAAGCCATTCTCGGTTCCAGCCCGCAGCACCGACGCAAGCCATCCGGCAAGGCTATGAAAATGGCCACGTACCTGGGATGCGACATCCTCCGGCAGCATCTGCATCTCGCTGGCGAGCATCGCACAGACGCAGAAGGGCAGCGAGGCGTCCCGAATGCATGAGTGCCAGTAGCTCACATAGGCCTGCAGCTGTTCCGCAGGGCTCGAGATCCCCTCGCGCAAAGACTTCAGACCCGTTTCCGTCTGCTGCCTGTAACGGCCCACGAGCACCGAAACCAGTTCGGCCTTTGTCGGAAAGTGATGGTGGATGCTTGCCTTCCGGATACCGATCGCGGCGGAGATGTCGGCATAGCTGAAGCCGTTGTAGCCTCCGGCCACGATAAGAGACTGCGCGATGTCGAGAATTTTTTCTGAAGTCGAAGCTATTGATTTCATGTCGCTGCCTACCTTTTAGTAGGCGAATTGTCAAGATAGCCACACCACTTCCGGCTCTCACGAAATGGTGTTCGAGCCAATGTTGACTCGACAAATTTCTCTTCCTACTAGTAGGTAGAGAAATACAAGGAGCCTTCCGATGCAAAGCCGCATTTCACCCCAGCCCAACTGGCTGCAGTCCTACTATTTTACACGTGCCCTGTTCTCGATCGCCTGGATTGCAGCCGCGATCCTCCTCAGTGCAAAACCGCCATCCGTCGCGTTTCTGCTGGTTATCTATCCTGTGTGGGATGCCCTGGCCAATCTGGTCGACGCCCGGGTTAACGGCGGCCTGAAGGTCAATCCGTCCCAAACGTTAAATGTTTTCGTCAGCATCATCACGGCGCTCGCCGTTGTGGTAGCCACCGACAATAGCACCTATGCCGTTCTGGCCGTGTTTGGGGGTTGGGCGATCCTCTCGGGCCTGCTGCAACTCTACACCGGCGTAAGGCGCTGGCGTATCTATGGCGCTCAATGGGTAATGATCTTGAGCGGTGCGCAGTCGGCGCTTGCCGGCGGTTTCATGCTCAGTCGATCCCTCGGCACCGTCGCGCCGACAATTCTGGATATCGTTCCCTATGCGGCATTCGGAGCCTTCTACTTCCTGCTTTCTGCAATCTGGCTTGCGGTCGCAGCTTATCGCAAAGCACATGCATAGGTGCTGCCTGATCTGGCGGCGGCGGGTTTGAAGCGGCTTGCCGCCGTCAAGAGAATCGTATCGATCACTAATGCCGCAGTTGATGCCGACGAAGTTCTGAACTTCATCGATCGCGTGCCCGTCGGCATCTGCTGTCGAATTCCGTATTTTCGCGGGCCTGCCTTAAGCCGTCGTCCTCGCGGGATCGTCCAGCGCAGGATTATAGAAGAGCGAGAGCGTCAGGCTCTTGGCGATGCGTTCGGCTGTCGCCATGAACCAGGTTTTGGCCTCCGCCGAAGGTGCGATGTCGCCAAGCGTTTCGGAGAAAAGCGCCAGCCACTCAGGAAAGAGATCGGCGCTCATTCCTCCGACGCCGAGATGCGCCTGCACCGGTTTACCGCCATAGGCGCCATTCTTGAAGGCGACGGAGGACCAGAAGCGTTTCATCTTCTCCATGTGATCCGGCCAGCGTCCGGCAAGGCGTCCCTCGAAGACTGGCCCGAGCCGGGGATGTGACTGAACGCGTCCATAAAATGTATCGACCAGCCTGTCGATGAAGGTAGCATCGATGCCTATGCGCGCCATTTCCGCCTCGGCTTTCTCGCGAATGCCGGCGAGGTGAGCTGCGCGGGCCTGTAGTTCCTGTTCCATAATAGTCTCCTGGCTCGGGCTAGGCGTCGTCGCAAGCCGCATCTGTCTCCATCTATGTAAGTAATTTGCCGGCTAGGCCAAGCGTCATCGGAATGTTGCGGCAATCTGTCAAACCATCTCGCGATTGCTGATGTTGTCGCGATAAACCGTGAATTCTTCGGCGCGCAGCCCAGACGGCGACACATCCGCGCTTGACCAGCGCAATCACTGACTTTAGATTTAGAATAATTCTAAAGTCATGAGGTTGCCCCCGATGCTGCTCGGCCTGTTTCGCCCGTCCAAACGTCCTTTCACCTCGCTTTCCGAACAGGAGATCCTCGCGATCGCCATTGCGGCGGAAGAGGATGATTCCCGCATCTATCTTGCCTATGCCGATACGCTCCGTCCGCACTATCCTGAGTCCGCCAAGGTTTTCGAGGATATGGCCGAGGTCGAGGACAGCCATCGCAAGACGCTGATAGATATGCATCGCCGCCGCTTTGGCGAGCGTATCCCGCTGATCCGGCGCGAGCATGTGCATGGCTTTTACGAGCGCAAGCCGGATTGGCTGCGCAAGAACCTCTCCCTCGATGCCATGCGCAACGAAGCCGAGGCGATGGAGCAGCAGGCCTATAATTTCTATGTCGAGGCGGCCAAGCAGGTCTCCGATGCCTCGACACGCCAGCTTCTCGGCGATCTTGCGCTTGCCGAGCAGGGCCACGAAGACGTCGCCCGCATGCTGGGCGAGAAGCATACGCCGGAAGAGGTCAAGCACGAGGAGGATGCACAGGCACGCCGCCAGTTCGTGCTGACCTACGTGCAGCCGGGTCTCGCCGGGCTGATGGACGGTTCCGTCTCGACGCTCGCACCGATCTTCGCCGCCGCCTTTGCCACGCAGCAGACATGGCAGACCTTTCTTGTCGGCCTGTCGGCGTCGGTCGGTGCCGGCATTTCGATGGGTTTCACCGAGGCGGCCCATGACGACGGCAAGATCTCCGGCCGCGGTTCGCCGATCAAGCGCGGCCTTGCCTGCGGCATCATGACGGCGCTTGGCGGCCTCGGGCATGCCTTGCCCTATCTCATTCCGCATTTCTGGACCGCGACGATTACTGCGGCCGTGGTTGTTTTCTTCGAGCTCTGGGCCATCGCCTTCATCCAGAACAAGTATATGGAAACGCCGTTTCTGCGGGCTGCTTTCCAGGTCGTCCTCGGCGGCTCGCTTGTGCTGGGTGCCGGCATTCTGATCGGAAATGGGTGAGGTAGGGCGAGGACATTCTCAGATCACGAAATGTTAAAAGTCGGAACGCCTTCCACTGCCATTGGTTAGCAATACGAGGCCGCTCTTGGCCTCGTATGCAAACCAAAGGAGATAATCCAATGGCAAACCAAGGTGGAACTCACGAGCAGCATGTGAAGGCTGGCCAACAGAGCCACAAGAATATGGACAACGGCAATACGAGGAATGCTTCGTCCAGCGGCTCCCGCGAGCAGCACTCTGGCGGCTCGCGCGGCGGCACGCACGAGCAACACGTCAAGGCAGGCCAGCAGAGCCATAAAAACAGCTGACGTTCGTGGTGATGACCAATTCGCCCTTGCATGAAAGTAAGGCGCGTTTTCATACATGATGAAAAAACGAAAGGCCGGTCCGAGGGGCCGGCCTATCTGCGTTTAACAGTTTGGCTTTCTTACTTGACGGCGCCGACGAGGACGTCGTTGCCGTTCTCGATGGTTACCCAGCGGCCGGCATTGAAGCTCGCTTGGCGCTTCAGGTACGAATAGGGGGTCTGGTTCCAGACCTTGATCTCGTCTTCGAGATTGTCGAGGATGAAATCGCCCTGCTTGGTGCGCAGCGTCAGCACCGCATGTCCCTCGCCATCGGGCTTGCGTACGACCGTCATCAGCAGATTGGATGCGGAAATGCCGCTCTGCATCAGCATTCTGCGCTTCAGAAGGGCAAAATCCTCGCAGTCACCGGCCGTTTTCGGATATTCCCAATATTCTTCCTGCCCGTAGACTTCCATGTCTGTCGCCGGATGGATGGTCTTGTTGACGCGCAGGTTGACCTGATTGACCAGCGCCCAGGCGGCGGCGTTCATGTCGACAGGGCCGATATTGCGGGTCGGGCCGCACTCGTCGGTATGTCTCTGACAAAAGTCGTAGTGCCCGATCGGCTGGGAGGTCACGTTGCCGACGGTCATCGAAGCGCCCTGCTGAGGTGCTGGCATCGCCGCCGACGACATCGCAACTATAGCAGCGAAGGCAATCAACAAGCCCTTTATACGCACGCCCACTATCCTTGTATCGTCCCTGCATTTGTTAACAAATTGTTAATGTAGGGGGGTGCGCGAAGTCAATCGTTACTTAAGTGTTAACGCGGGAACCGGCTCATATGGTTAATTTCGGCACAATCAAGGGAATAGTTGCCATAATCCTCTGCTGCCTGTGATTATGCGGGCGCGCGCATGCGGCAGCGGCCAAAGGAGGCCGCGCACTAAGAGGCCTGCAGGTATCTGCTTGTTTTTACGGTGTGTTATGCAGCGCCAATGTCTCGGCCACAGCGAGCATGCGCTCCAGATCCTGCGGCCGCGACAGGCGGTGATCGCCATCGCGCACAAGTGTTAACACCACATCGTCGGCCGGCAGGTGCTCGACCAGCTTTAACGAATGCGAAAAAGGCACGTCGGCATCCTCCATGCCCTGCAATATATGCACAGGGCAGCCGGTCTCGATGATGCCGGTGAGCACGCGATTGGCGCGGCCGTCCTCGATGAGCGCGCGGGTGAAGATATTCGGCTCGGGGCTATATTCCGAAGGCTCGTCAAAATAGCCGCGCTCTGCCAGTGAGCGCCGCTCGACGTCGGAAAGATTGGGTTCGATGAGGTCGATGGTGAAATCGGGCGCGGGCGCGATCAGCACGAGGCCTGCAATAGTGGGTGCTTTCTTGCGCTTGCGCAGTTCCTGGATGGCCCTGAGCGCGATCCAGCCGCCCATCGAGGAGCCGACGAGAACGATCTTCTTCGGCTTGGTATGGTCGATGACGGCAAGTGTCTCTTCCAGCCAGCGCGAAATCGTGCCGTTGGTAAACTTGCCGCCGGATTGGCCGTGACCGGAATAGTCGAAGCGGATGCAGCCGATACCGAGCCGCGCGGCCAGCGCATCCAGTTCCAGTGCCTTGGTTCCGCTCATATCGGATCGATAGCCGGACAACCAGACGAAGCTGACATTCCTGTCGCCCTTACCGGCTGCGCGCTGAATGACGGCGATTTGGCGCTCGCTGTCGCCCGTGCCAACGGGAAGAAAGATCGGTCGGATGGTTGCGGTCTCGGACATGGAAAGCTCCCGGATTTTCTGCCCTATAAAACAGATTCGCGCTCGCGTGACCTAAAAAATCCTCGATCTTTTGGCTGGGCTCTCTATATAAATGCGCAGGATACTGTGTCCTTCGCGCATCTCGCGCTTCCGCGACACTCTATTGACACGCGGGAGGTGCTTTTTTCCTGCTGTCATGCTATTGACTTCAACACAGCTTTTACGACATTTCCGTCAGTTGCGCCGACGGGGAGCGAGAGGCTGCAGCTATCCGAAACAATTCGTGGAGAATACGACCATTCGCAGACCCTTTAAAACCGATGCGCCCGTAAAGGACGGGCCACGTTCCAACAGGGAAATTCGCGTTCCCAAAGTTCAGCTCATTACAGCTGACGGCCAGAATTTGGGCGTTGTGCCGATCGACCAAGCATTGAGAATGGCAGAGGAGGCCGGTCTCGATCTGGTGGAAATTTCCCCCAATGCTGATGCGCCTGTGTGCAAGATCCTCGACCTGGGCAAGCTGAAATATGCCAACCAGAAGAAGGCCGCCGAAGCGCGCAAGAAGCAGAAGATCGTCGAAGTCAAAGAAATCAAGATGCGTCCCAACATCGACACCCATGATTATGAGGTGAAGATGAAGGCGATCGGCCGTTTCTTTGAGGAAGGCGACAAGGTGAAGGTGACCTTGAAGTTCCGTGGCCGCGAAATGGCCCACCAGGAACTCGGTATGAAGCTTCTTCAGCAGGTCAAGGAAGATACGCTCGAGATCGCCAAGGTGGAGGCCGAGCCCAAGCTCGAAGGCCGCCAGATGATGATGGTGCTTGCGCCCAAGTGAGGCGCAAGTCGGAGTAGAGAGGCCGGAGCCGTCCTTTGGACGGCTTTTTCCTTTTGTGCGGCATGGGCCATGCCTGTCATCGATCTGCAAAGATTCCCGCATTGGCACCGTTGCACTCGAAGGCAAGTGCGGTTATAAGCGCGCGTCCGAACTGACCGGCAGGGCATGCCGTGGCAGTTCAGAATGCTGGTGGAGCGGTTCGTCACCGTATCCGCCGTTCAACAACAAACGCTCCGGCACCTTGTTGCAGCCCGGTCAGTTCCGGATCTGTGGGAAGGGCTTTTAAGCAAAGCATGCCAGGAAGCATCGAAGGAGTAGCAAAATGCCCAAGATGAAGACGAAGTCCTCTGCCAAGAAGCGGTTCAAGATCACCGCATCCGGCAAGGTCAAGGCAGCCGCTGCTGGCAAGCGCCACGGCATGATCAAGCGTAGCAACAAGTTCATTCGCGATGCCCGCGGCACCATGGTTCTCGCAGAACCGGATGGCCGTAAGGTTATCAAGAACTACTTGCCGAACGGTCTCTAAGACTATTCGTAACGCTATAGACTAAGGAGATCATGAAATGGCACGCGTAAAAAGAGGCGTTACCGCCCACGCCAAGCACAAGAAGGTTCTGAAGGCAGCCAAGGGCTTCTACGGCCGTCGCAAGAACACCATCCGTACCGCCAAGGCCGCCGTCGATCGTGCAAAGCAGTACGCTTATCGCGACCGCAAGGTTAACAAGCGCAACTTCCGCGCCCTCTGGATCCAGCGCATCAACGCTGCCGTCCGCGAGCATGGCCTGACTTATGGCCGCTTCATCGACGGCCTGACCAAGGCTGGCATCGAAGTTGACCGCAAGGTTCTTTCCGACATGGCAATCCATGAGCAGGAAGCTTTCGGCGCGCTCGTCGTCGCTTCGAAGAAGGCACTTGAATACCTCAAGGAAGCCGGCACGAAGAACGAGTTCGAAGCAGCCGTTAACTAACGCTGCCTCGCACGTCTTTCGTAAATTCATTATGAAACCCGCGCTGGCGAAACCGGCGCGGGTTTTGTGTTTTGCAGCATATGCTTTTCCATCGTGTCAGGCTGTCTTGTTGGGCGAGGCTCGAAAATGGGTCGCGCGTCGGGCGACAAATACCAAGGACCGTATTCTTGGCGTGTTTTTGTCATTTGCCCGGTTGATTGGCCGCTTCCACATGGGTAGTGATCTGCAGCGCCTCAT
This sequence comes from Rhizobium sp. BK312, assembly GCF_014193605.1. Taxonomy (NCBI): domain Bacteria; kingdom Pseudomonadati; phylum Pseudomonadota; class Alphaproteobacteria; order Hyphomicrobiales; family Rhizobiaceae; genus Rhizobium; species Rhizobium sp. BK312. Next base: position 194,811 of record NZ_JACHZP010000005.1, read on the forward strand.
CGTTGCCACAAGCAGTCTGATGTGGGCGTTCATCCATTATTCCGCGGAATGAGCGGCGTTCCAAGCCCGCCGCCCGCAAGGCAGGATCAGATGACGGAACTCGTAACACTCGAAACCCAACTCATGGCCGAGGTGGCTGCGGCGAACGACGAGCAGGCGATCGAGGCGGTCAGGGTTGCCGCGCTCGGCAAGAAGGGGTCGGTTTCGGAACTGCTGAAGACACTGGGCTCTATGTCGCCGGAAGAACGGCAGACACGCGGCGCAGCGATCAACGCGCTGAAGAACGCCGTCACCGACGCGATCAACGCCCGCAAGAGCGAGCTGCGCGATGCGGCGATCGAGGCGAAGCTGAAGGCCGAGACCGTCGATGTCAGCCTGCCGGTCCGCTCCTCGCCGACTGAGCGCGGTCGAATCCATCCGATCAGCCAGATCGTCGACGAAATCACGGCCATTTTCGGCGATATGGGCTTCTCGATCGCTGAGGGCCCCGATGTCGAGACCGATTATTATAACTTCACGGCGCTCAACTTCCCGGAAGGGCATCCGGCCCGCGAGATGCACGACACCTTCTTCTTCCAGCCGGACGAGAAGGGTGAGCGCAAGGTGCTGCGCACGCACACCTCGCCGGTGCAGATCCGCACCATGGAAGCGCAGAAGCCGCCGATCCGCATCATCATTCCCGGCAAGACCTACCGCCAGGATAGCGACGCCACGCACTCGCCGATGTTCCATCAGGTGGAAGGCCTCGTCATCGACAAGACGGCGAACGTCGCCAATATCCGCTGGGTGCTGGAAGAATTCTGCAAGACCTTCTTCGAGGTCGATAATGTGACGATGCGCTTCCGCCCGTCCTTCTTCCCGTTCACGGAACCCTCTTTCGAAGTCGATATCCAGTGCGACCGCTCCGGCCCGATCATCAAGTTCGGCGAAGGCACCGACTGGATGGAAATCCTCGGCTGCGGCATGGTGCATCCGAACGTACTGCGTTACGGCGGCCTCGATCCGGACGAGTATCAGGGCTTTGCCTGGGGCATGGGCCTCGACCGCATTGCCATGCTGAAATACGGCATGCCCGACCTGCGCGACTTCTTCAACGCCGACGTCCGCTGGATGAACCACTATGGCTTCCGCCCGCTCGATATGCCGACTTTGTTCGGCGGTCTGAGCGCGTAAGGAAGGGATAAAGCACATGAAATTCACACTCTCCTGGCTGAAAGAGCACCTGGAAACCGACGCCACGCTCGACGAGATCTGCGCCCGCCTGACGATGATCGGGCTGGAAGTGGAAGAAGTGGACGACAAGGCCGCATTCAAGCCCTTCGTCATCGCCAAGGTTCTCTCGGCCGAAAAGCACCCGCAGGCCGATCGCCTGAAGGTGCTGATGGTCGACACCGGTAGCGGCGCGCCCGTTCAGGTGGTCTGTGGCGCCCCCAATGCGCGCGCCGGCCTCGTCGGTGCCTTCGCGGCCCCCGGCACCTATGTTCCCGGCATCGATGTGACGCTCACGGTCGGCAACATTCGCGGCGTCGAGAGCCGCGGCATGATGTGCTCGGAAAAGGAACTGGAAATCTCCGACAGCCATGACGGCATCATCGATCTGCCGGAAGATGCGTCCGTCGGCACGAGCTTCGCTGCCTATGCCGGCCTCGACGATCCGGTCATCGAGATCAACCTGACACCGAACCGCCCGGATTGCACCGGCGTCTATGGCATTGCCCGCGATCTCGCCGCCTCCGGCCTTGGCACGCTAAAGCCCCGCCTTACGCCAACGTTTCCTGTCCAAGGTGAAACGCCGACCGAACTCAAGATCGAGCTCGACGATATCAGCCTTTGCCCGGGCTTTGCGCTTCGCCTCGTGCGCGGCGTCAAGAACGGCCCGAGCCCGAAGTGGATGCAGCAGCGCCTGCTCGCGATCGGCCTCCGTCCGATCAGTGCGCTGGTCGATATCACCAACTACATGACTTTCGACCAGGGTCGGCCGATGCACGTCTTCGACGCCGCCAAGGTCAAAGGCAATCTGGTCGTCCGCCGCGCCAGGGACGGAGAGACCGTGCTGGCACTGGACGAGCGCGAATACAAGCTCAACCCCAGCAACGTCGTCATCGCCGATGGCAACGGCGTCGAATCGATCGGCGGCATCATGGGCGGTGAGCATTCCGGCTGCGACGAGAATACGACCGACGTGCTGATCGAATCGGCACTTTGGGACCCGATGAACATTGCCAAGACGGGCCGCAGCCTCGGCATCATCACCGACGCGCGCTATCGCTTCGAGCGCGGCGTAGATCCGGAATATATGGTGCCCGGCCTTGAGCGCACCACGGAGCTGGTGCTTGCCTGCTGCGGCGGCACGGCTGCCAAAGCCCGCGTCGAAGGCTACAAGGGTTATGAGGCGAAGGTTGTCGATTTCCCGCTGTCGGAAGTCAAGCGCCTGACCGGCCTCGAAGTTTCGGCCGACGAGAGCAAGTCGATCCTGACGAAGCTCGGCTTTTCGGTTTCCGGTTCGGGTGAGCGTGTCTCCGTCGCGGTACCCTCCTGGCGCCCTGATGTCGATGGCAAGGCCGATCTTGTCGAAGAGATCATGCGCATCCACGGTGTCGATAACATCAAGCCGCAGCCGCTTAGCAGCCACGCCGCCGTCAATGGCAAGATCCTGACGACGCTGCAGATCCGCACGCGCACCGCCAAGCGCGCGCTGGCATCACGCGGCATGCTGGAAGCCGTCACCTGGTCTTTCATCTCGGAAGATCAGGCCAAGCTCTTCGGCGGCGGCTCCAACGCGCTGAAGCTTGCGAACCCGATCGCCGCAGACATGTCCGATATGCGTCCTTCGCTGCTGCCGGGCCTGCTGTCGGCTGCGCAGCGCAATGCCGACAAGGGCTATGGCGACGTCGCAATCTTCGAAGTCTCGGGCACGTATGAGAACGACACGCCTGAGGGACAGCGACGCGTTGCCGGGGGTATTCGCCGCGGCACGGCATCGCTTGCCGGCGCCGGCCGCATGTGGTCGAACGCCACCAAGGGCGGCGGCAAGCCGGTCGACGTTTTCGACGCCAAGGCCGATGCTCTGGCCGTCATCGAGGCCTGCGGCCTGCCGATGGGCAATATCCAGATCGAGCAGGGTGGCCCGGCCTGGTATCATCCCGGTCGCTCCGGCACTATCAAGATGGGTCCGAAGGTCGTGCTCGGCTATTTCGGTGAATTCCATCCGAAGACGCTGGAAGCGCTGGATGTCTCCGGCGCTCTTGCCGGCTTTGAAGTCTATATCGATGCCATGCCCGAACCGAAGAAGAAGGCCACGCGCACCAAGCCGGCGCTGGAGCTTTCTCCCTTCCAGGCCGTCAAGCGCGACTTCGCCTTCGTGGTCGACAGGTCGGTGGAAGCCGGGGCCGTCATCCGCGCGGCTGCCGGTGCCGACCGCAAGCTGGTCACCGGCGTCAACGTCTTCGACATTTTCGAGGGCGCGTCGCTCGGCGAAGGCAAGAAGTCGATTGCCATCGAAGTGCAGATCCAGCCGGCAGAGCGCACGCTGACGGATGAGGATTTCGAGGCGCTGACGCAGAAGATCGTGGCGAACGTCACCAAGTCGACGGGTGGGGTGTTGAGAGCGTAATCGGCTGCGGCCGAGTTCGCGGAGGGTCTGTCACCCCCTCCGTCGCTGTCGCGACATCTCCCCCACAAGGGGGAGATTGGTAACTCGCGGAATCTTCTCGCCTCGATCAACTATCGAAGCTGCAGACACTGAAGCTCTTAGATTTGGAAGAGCGCGCCGCATACTCCCAACAATCTCCCCTTGTGGGGGAGATGTCACGAAGTGACAGAGGGGGGTATCAGGGGCACGGCATCCTCGGTGCCGCCTCACCTACCGATGCAGATGGTAAACCTTGTTCACCACACTCCACCGGCCATCGATCTTCACCAGCGATAGATAGTCCGAAAACCGCATCCCGGCGAATTCGTCGACGACCTTGACGCTTGCAGCATCGCCTTCGATGTCGATCAACTCGATCTCCATCAGCGGTATGGTGCCGGGCGGGGCGCTGCCTTCCTCGACGATCGCGGCAATGAACTCATCCCGCGTCATCCATTCCACCGCGCCTTGATAATTGCCGATGATCGCTGCTCGCGGATGGAAGGCCTTGCGCAGCGCCGGCTCGTTCGCGAATGCCATGCCATCGACGTAGAGATGAACAACCGCGCGGATTGCCTGCTCTTCCGACATCTTGTCATTCCTCGTTTGAGTCATGTCTAACATATCATAGACACCGCCGACTGCCAAAACGCTGGTACGGTAATCTCAGTGATTTGACGACGTCTATTCCACGAAGACGCGCACGCTTGCCGCGCGCCCGGCTGCATCGATGACGGTCAGCGTCGAATAGCCGGCGCCATCGGGCGTCCATTGGTTGGTGCGGCGGCGCGACATGTCGGGCAGCGGCTTACCGTTGGCGAGCCAGCGGAACGGCGCCCTGCCGCCCTGCAGCTTCAACGCCAGCGGCATGATCTGATCGTTGCCGCTGCTGGCGCCGAGATCGACGCGTGCACCTTCCGGCGGATAGACGATCTGCGGCGCCGGTTCGCGGCTGGAGGCAGCCAGCAGCCCGGCGGCGGTCACGGAAAAGCGTCGCTGACTGATCGGCAGCTCGGTCGGCGCGATGCGCACGGCGCCCATCGGAGCGGCAGGGAAGGGGGTTATGGCAACGCCCGATTTGGCGAAGGCCTCGAACAGGATGGGTGCGGCCGAAACATAGCCCGCCAGCCCCGGTACGGCGCCATTGTCCGGACGGCCGACCCATACGCCGAGCACATGCGCGCCGTCATAGCCGATCGACCAGGCATCGCGATTGCCGTAGCTGGTTCCGGTCTTGTAAGCGATGCCGAGCTGCTTGCTGCCGCGCGGGGCAATGATGTCGGAGAGAATGTCGGTGATGTTCCACACCGCGATCGGCTCCATCAGTGGCTCGCCGTCGATCGGTCCCGGCTCGTCCTGCACGCCATCGCCGATCCGCATGGCCTTGCCGCGATTGGCAAGCCCGGCATAGAGCTGCACGAGATCCTTCAGCGTCACGCCGACGCCGCCGAGGCCGATGGCAAGGCCCGGAGCTTCGTTCGGCGGCAACTTCGGCTTCACCTCGGCGCGGCGGAAGCGCACCAGCAGCCGCGTCGGCCCGACCGCGTCGAGCAGGCGCACAGCCGGTACATTGAGCGACAGCTGCAGCGCCTGGCGCACGCTGACATCGCCCTGGTAGCTCATGTCGAAATTGCGTGGGCGATAGCCGTAGAAGTCGGCGGGGCGATCCTCGATAATCGTCTCCTGCGCCACATAGCCCTGCTCGAAAGCAAGGCCGTAGATGAAGGGCTTCAGCGTCGAGCCGGGCGAGCGCAGCACGCGGGTCATATCGACCCAGCCGGCACGCGAGGAATCGAAATAATTGGCCGAGCCGACTTCACCGATGATCTCGCCGGTCTTGGCGTCCGCCATGATCATAGCGACCGATACTTTCGGCCCAAGCCGCTTTGCCGCCGCATCCGCAACGGCTTCCAGACCCTGCTGCACATCGCGTCGCAATGTCGTCTTATGCTTGATGACGCCAGACTGCTTGCGCAGTGCCAATTCGGCGACATGCGCGGCATAGGCCGGCAGTTGCCGGCGCTGAGCAGGAATTGGTGAAAGCGAGGCACGTTCCGCTTCGCCTTCGCCGATAACGGCAGCCACGGCCGCGCGCTCGAGCACGCGATGGCGGGCAGCCTGGGCGGCGGCAAGATTGCGGTCTGGCCGGCGCTTTTCCGGTAGTTGCGGCAGGGCAACCAGCAGGCCAGCCTGCGCGACCGTCAGATGCTTCGGCTCCTTGCCGAAATAGGCAAGGCTCGCGGCCCGCACGCCTTCCAGATTGCCGCCATAGGGGGCATGCGTCAGATAGAGATCGAGGATCTGTTCCTTGGTCAGCCGCCGTTCGATCTGGATGGCACGGACGACCTGCAGGAGTTTCGCCGTCATCGAGCGCTCGCTGCGGGGCTCGATCAGGCGCGCCACCTGCATGGAGAGCGTCGAGCCGCCTGACACGATGCGGCCATGCGTGAGGAGTTGGAGGAAGGCGCGGCCGATCGCCATGGGATCGACGCCATGGTGATCGTAGAAGCGCCGGTCCTCATAGGCGACCAGCATACGCAGAAATTGCGGATCGACATCGGCAACGCCGGTCTTCAGCCGCCAGCGCCCCTCGGGCGTGGCGAAGGCGCGCAGGAGATCGCCGTTGGCATCGAGCACTTCGGCGGACACCACGCGGGCATTGTCGAGCGGCGGCGGATAGGCGTGGTCTGCGGCTTCCAGGCCGAAGACCAGAGCCACCGCCGTCAAGACGGTGGCTCCAAAGCCGATCGCAATTTTCCACCGCGCCTTCATGGCTGCTTCTTACTGCTGGGCGCCCAGCACCTCCATGCGACCCATCGCCGTGCGGGCCGAAAACTGGGGACGATACATGTCCTCGACGCTTGCGGCCGGATGATCATAGACGCCGGGGGTCACGGCGCGCACGACATAGGCGAAGGTCATGTCGCGATCTGCCCCGGAATTCTGATCGAAGGCAGCGACGAAGCGGTCGTTGCGGAATTCGACATGAGCAGGCTGAACTTCGCTGAGCCAGTCGAAGTTCGAAAGCTGGGCGCTGTTGACGATGCTCGGATTGTCAATCTCGAAGCCTGCCGGCAGGAGATCGGTCACGAGGATGCGCTGCGGCCAGTCATTGTCCTCGGTCACGTGCAGCACGACTACGTAGCGTTCGTTCTGCTGTGCCTGGCTGACATTCGCCTCTTCGCCGTCGAGCGTGTAATATTTGCGCTCGATCTTGAAGCCGTTACCGCCAGCGGGCAGCGGCGCCACCGGAGCCGCGACCGTGGTCACGGCAGCCGACAGCGGCTGGCGCGTCGTATTGGTGACGGTCAGCGGGTGGCCCATCAGCGCATCGCCGCTCATCTGCGCCATATAGGTGCCGCTATGGGCAGCGCCGTTGACATCGAGCGTCAGGCCGTCATCGCCATTCTGTAGAGCGCGGGCGGCGAGCAGCATCCAGGTCTGTTCCTGCGTGCTGGTATATTTCCGGCTCTGCCAATCCTTGGCGACGACGCTTGCGAGTTCCGGAATGATCGGCGGCACGGGGCGGCTTTCGGCCGCAAGCGCCAGTACCGCGGCACCGTCGCGCAGCGACGAGCCGTAATCCGAGCGGACGAAGCTGACCTTTGTCACCGCTGCCTTTTGCGACATCTGCAGCGAATCCACGAAGATGTTGCGCGAGCGCTGTGCATCCCCATAGAGCGCGAGAGCCGCGGCCAGATGCGCCTTGGAAAGTGGCGTCGGGAAGTCGTTCAGCATGGTGTCCGCATAGTAGCGCAGATCGCTGATCGAAGCCTTCTTGTTGCGCGCCAGCACGTAGAGCGCATAGGCGATCTCGTTGCCGTTATCCTTGACGTTGGTGTTGGCGCTGAGTGCATTCTGGAGGTTTTCGAGACCCTGCACCATGGCCTGATCCGGCACGTTGTACTTCTGCTCGCGGGCGCGGGTCAGGAAGTCCATCACATAGGCGTCGAGCCAGAGATCGCCGGAGCCCGGACCCCAGAGGCCGAAGCTGCCGGTCGAGGACTGGTAGGACAGTTCGCGATAGATCGAATCCTGCACGCGCTTCTGGATCTCGGCGTCATTGGCCAGGCCGTTCTTGATGGCCATGTCGCTGAAGTAGAGCAACGGCATGGCGCTGCTCGCCGTCTGTTCCGCGCAGCCATAGGGATAGTGGCTGAGGCTCATCAAAAGCGCCGGCACGTCGAAGGCGCTGGAACGGCTGACATTGACGCTGACCGAGGCGCCGGGCAGCACGCTGTCGGCGAGAAGGTCGGCATTGACGGTCAGGCTCTTGCCTGGCGCAAGCGCGATGACACGCCGTTCGGTGACCGGCAGCTGCGACGGGCGAACGGGAATATCGACCGATTGGTCGAGCGACATGCCTGATGCATTCGAGAGCTTGATCGAGATCGTGCCGTCGCCTGGCTGTCCGCCGGTCAGCGGCAGGGTGATGGCGTATTTGCCGCCGGTCTGCAGGTTGACCTTCTGCTGCGTGGCGCTTGCATCCATGGTCACGGCGCTGTTGCCTGTTACCGCGAGGGTGTATTCGCCGGCTGGTGCGTCCGTGTTGGCGACATCGAGACGCAGATTCGCCTTGTCTCCCGGTGCCAGGAATTTCGGCAGGCTGGCGGTGACGACGACGGGATCGCGGATGATCACGTCCTGTGTCGCGTGACCGACGCCGGCTTTCGACCAGGCGACGGCCATCAGCCGTGCCGTGCCGTTGAACTGCGGAATATCAAAGCTGACATTCGCCTTGCCATTGGCATCGAGCTTGATCGGACCGGAGAAGAAGGCGATCAGCTTTTCCTTCGGCGGGCTCGCCTGCAGGGCTGCCTGTCCGCCGTCGCCGCCGGTACGCAGCTTACCCGTCGCGCCGAGCGAGCCATCGATGAGGCGGCCGTAAATATCGCGGATTTCGAGGCCGAGCTGGCGTTGGCCATAATACCAGTCATCCGGTGCCGGCGGCTGGTAGCGCGTGAGATTGAGGATGCCGACATCGACGGCGGCAATCGTGACATAGGCGTCCTCATTGGCGCCTGCACCCGCAACCTGCAGGGCGATGTTGAGCGGTTGGCGTGGCAGCGTCTTCTGCGGCGCGTCGATCTTGATCTGCAGCTTCCGCTCGCCGGGATCGACGGGGGCCCATTTGATGCCGATGGCGCGCATCGGCATGCGGCTTTCCTGGGCGTCGCCAGGGCGGAAAAGAGTGGCCGTCAGATAGGTGCCGGCGCCCCAATCCGCCGTTACAGGAACGTCGACTTCGCCGCCTGTCGCGCCGATATCGGCGTTGGTGACCGAGATCAGCGTTTCCGACCCGGCCGTCACCATCAACTGACCGGCATAGCGCGAGGTGACCTTCAGCTTGGCCGTGTCGCCGACATGGTAGCTTTCCTTGTCGAGTGCGATCTCCAGCGCATCCGGCGTTTCCGTCGAGGTGGAGGCGACATACCAGCCGGCATTGAACTCGACGCTCGATTCCGGGCCGTTCGCATCGGCGGTGGAGACTTCGAGGCGGTAGCGACCCCAGGTGACCGGCATGGAAATCGCCGCACCGTCCGTCGTGGCGTTGACCGTGCCGACCGCCACCTGCTTGGTGGACATGATAGGCTCGAACTTCCAGCTGCTGCCGTCGCGATACCATTGATAATTGCGCTCGACGCTCAGCAGCTTCCAGGTCAGGCCCTGCATGGCCTGCTTCTGGCCATTGGCATCGACAACGATGACATGGAAGTTGCCGACGGAATTTTCACCGAGATCGCCGTCGAATTCCGGCTTGATGCCGATGCGTGGGCCATCCGCCTTGACGGGCAGCGTCAGCGAGCGCTCGACAGCGCGACCGCCGGCTTCCTGCATGCGCACCGTAATATTGGCGTTCAGCAGCTGCGTGGTCGAAGGCGTGTCGTTGATCGTGACGTTGAAGGTCGTCTTACCGTTCTCGTCCAGCACCTGCAGGTCTTCGAGCGGCACCTGCGTGCTCTCGGCCTTGCTATCGCCGCTGCTGCTGTCGTCATCATCATTATTTGCGTTTGCCTTGCCGGCACCTTCGTCGGCGAGGCCGAACTGATAGCCCTTGAAGGCATCGCTCTGGCGCGTCGGCTTCAGCGTCACTTCGCCTTCGAGGTTGAGGCCGGCGGCCGGCGCGCCATAGAGATAGCGTCCATCGACATTAACCGGCGTCGGCTGGCCGACTTCGATCTCCTTGGCGTCGCTCTTCATGTCGAATTCGATGCGATCCGGCACGAAATCGTCGACGAGGAAGGTCTGCGAGCCGATGGAGGAGCCTTTCGGGTCGGTGTAGATGTTCATCGTCCAGGTGCCGCGCATCGAGGTCTGCTGCAGCGGCAGATCGACATTATAGCCGCCGAGCTTGCCGCCATCGGTGACGATGCGGCGATCCTCGACGCCATCCGGGCGCAGGAAGACGAAGGTGAGCGGCAGGCTTTCCACCGCCGTCGAGCTGACGTCGCGGGCAAGGGCGGAAGCATGCACCGTCTCGCCGGCACGGTATATGCCGCGTTCCGTCCAGGTCAAAAGGTCGATCGCGCCCGGTGCGGTTCTACCGGCAACGCCGCGGTCGGAAAGATCGAAGCCGGCGCGGGTCATGTCGAGGAAGACATAATCCTGATCGCCGTTTTGGGCGGTGATGACGGCCGGCGTCATGCCCGCCGTGCCGCGCATCAGGCCGGCGCTGAAGACGGCGCGGCCATTGTCATCGGTCTTGGCGGTACCAAGGATTTCATTGTTCTTGGCGAGCAGCTGCAGCTGGATGCCGGCCAGCGGCTTTGCGCTGCCGAGCGAGCGGGCAAAGACATTCAGCCCGTCGGTGCCGGCATAGGTGGTGACGCCGATGTCGGAAACGACGAACCATTGTGTCGCCTGCGGGTCCCATTCATGGCCGCCGCTCTCGGGCGCAACCGCCGTCAGCACATAGACGCCGGGTTTGCGCTTCGGCAGCGCCTCGTCCACAGGGAAGCTGGTTGCGACTTCCTTGTTGAGTTCCTGCTTGATCTCGATGGAGCCCTGCCAGACCAGTTCGCCATTGGTATCCTGGATGGTCTGGGCGCTGTAACTGTCCACCTGCGTCAGGAACTGCGAATTGTTCAGAAGTTGCGCGATATTGCGGTCGCCGATGCGGTAGAGCTTGAGATTGGCCGTGTTGGCGTTAACCGAAATGATCGGGATGCCGCGGCGCGCGGTCGAAGGCAGGACGAAATTGTCGCCCGTGAAGCGCAGCGAAGCCGTGCGATCCTTGACGTAGATATCGACATTGACCTGCGAGGCGAGGTTTTCATCCACCGAGGAGGGCAGGCCGGCGCGCAGCGAGATACGGTAGTGCTGGCCGAATTCCAGACCTTCGACGCAGATCTGGTTGTCCTTGGCATCGACGCCCTTCGGCGCGGCGCCGTTGAGGGTGACGAAGGGGGTATAGTCGACGCCGCTCTTCACCAGCTTTTCGGAGAACTGCACGCAGGCGCGCGGCGAGGCATTATCGTTGTCGAGCGTGTTGCCGGTCACGCGGAAGCCCTGACGGGCCAGAAGATCGTTATAGGCTGCCTGGACGGCGGCTGAGCTGACGAGATTGAGACTTGCCTTGTAAGCGCTGAGCGCGGGGCGATAGTTCTGCGCATTCTTCAGCGCCTCGGCGAGAACGGCGAGCGCATCGGCGCGGCTGCTCGTCGTGCGGGTCAGCTGGTAGCCGTTGAGCGCGGCATAGGCGGCGCGAGTGGCGACAGACGTCTCGTTCGTGATCGTATTGGCGGCGCGCGCCATCTCGATCCACAGATCACCGTTGTCGGGATTGAGCGAGAGAGCGCCCTGGAAGGCGTTCAGCGCATCGTTGACATTGCCCGAGGTCAGTTCGATGCGGCCGAGCGCAATAAGGCTTTCAACGCCCTGGCCCTTCAGCTCGTTGCCGAGCGTCAGCGTGTTCTTTGCATCACGCGCGCTCTGGACGAAATTGTCGGAAAGGAATGAAAGGGCAGGGGCCGCGCCGATATCCGGCTCGCTGGTAGCCGCCGTCTCGACGATCTTGCCGGCGATTGCGCCGGGAAAACTATTGAGCTGGTTGAAGTCCGACTTCATGAAGCACCACTTCACCTTGGGATTGTAGGTGAAGGCCTTGCAGGACTTGTCGCCGATGCAGGAGGCGGAGCACTGATCCAGCGTCACATTCTGCTCTGTGCGCAGATCGAAGCCGAAGTAATCGCCATCCTTCGTGGTAACCACCTGGCGCTTGACGTCAGCCGTCAGCGAAGGGGTCAGAGATGCGAAAGTGGCGAGAAGAAAAGCAGAGAAGCCGATAAACGCGCGCCTAGACATAAGTCCTCCCCACGCTGCCCGTTTTTGATGGCGGCAATCTTCAAATTTCGGGCCTGTTTGTCAACCGAGCGTCGAGCTTCTGAATGAGCTTCGCGTCCACGACGATCAACTTAGGAGTTTGAAAAAGCCTGCAATTCAGGCGATTTGCATGTTCGGCCATTCCCTTGAGGATGCTTCATTTTTCTTTTCGGTCCCAAAATGACACCGGCCTTTACGGCCGATGTCGTCGCTTGGGCGGAAGAGACGGCCCATTTGTCATATATTCGTCATCGCCAATGCGGCATCCGAATACCGCTTTCCAGTGACGGTCTCGGGCGTGATGATATCACCGAGTTCCTTCACCTCCTGTGCTGAAAGAACGATATCGGCAGCCGCGGCGTTCTGCTCGAGATGATGCAGTTTGCGGGCGCCGGGGATCGGCACGATGTCGTCACCCTGGTGCAGCACCCATGCGAGCGCCAGTTGTGCCGCGGTGACGCCCTTTTCCTCGGCGAGCGCCTGCAATCTGGCGACAAGCGCCGCGTTGGCATCGAAATTCTCGCTCTGGAAACGTGGAAGCGAACGGCGGAAATCGTCGGCGGCAAGATCGTCCGCCTTTTGGATCGCGCCGGTCAGGAAGCCGCGGCCGAGCGGGCTATAGGGCACGAAGCCGATGCCGAGTTCACGGCAGGTGGCAAGCACGTCTTCTTCCGGGTCGCGGCTCCACAGCGAATATTCGCTCTGCAAGGCGGCGATCGGATGCACCGCATGGGCGCGGCGGATGGTGGCGGAGCCTGCTTCGGAAAGGCCGAGCGCCCGCACTTTGCCTTCTCTTACCAGTTCCGCCATGGCGCCGACCGTATCTTCGATCGGTACGTTCGGATCGACGCGATGCTGGTAGTAGAGGTCGATGATATCGGTGCCAAGTCGTTTGAGGGAGGCTTCGGCAACTTCCTTGACATGCTCGGGCCGGCTATCGACGCCGATCATGGCGGCGGGGCCAGATTTCGTGTGATCGAGCTTGAAACCGAATTTGGTGGCGATGACAACGCGGTCGCGCACAGGCTTCAGTGCCCGGCCGAGCAGCTCCTCGTTGGTGAACGGGCCGTAGGTTTCAGCCGTATCGAAAAAAGTGACACCGAGATCGACGGCGCGATGGAGCGTCTTGACGGATTCGGCTTCGTCAGCGGCGCCATAGGCAAAGCTCATGCCCATGCAGCCAAGTCCAACGGCGGAAACGGTGAGATCCTTGCCAAGCCTGCGGGTTTTCATGGTGTGTTCCTCTTGAGACGTATGGGAGCGGCAGGGTTTGTATCCCCTGCCTACGAGCTCAAGGTAGGGCTCTGGATAATGGATGAAAATCCATGCAAATTCTTACAGGCTGTTCTATAATTTAGATCAATGAACCGGACACAGCTCTCCCAACTCGCGGTTTTTGCCGCCGTCGCCGCCCATCGCAGCTTCCGCGCTGCCGGCAAGGAACTGTCGATCGCGCCATCGGCGGTCAGCCATGCCGTGTCCAGCCTCGAAGAAAGCCTCGGCGTGCGGCTGCTTGCCCGCACCACGCGCAGCGTATTGCCGACCGAGGAAGGTCAGGCGCTGCTTCAAAGGCTGGCGCCCGCTCTGGAGGAAATCGATATTGCGCTGGAGGATACGCTGGCGACCCGGGGCCGCCCGGCGGGGACGCTGCGCATCACTGCCCCGCGTTTTGCCTCCGATCTCCTGATGGCGCCACGGCTTGGCGACTTCCTTAATACCTACCCGGACATCACGCTGGAGATCGCCAACGAGGATGGTTTCAGCAATATCGTCAAGGAGGGCTATGATGCCGGTATCCGGCTGGCGGAGAGCATCGAAGGCGACATGATCGCGGTGAAGGTCTCGCCTGATATCCGCACCGTCATTGCCGGGTCGCCGGCCTATTTCGAGAAGCATGCGAAGCCGCTGCATCCGCGTGATCTCGTCCATCACCGCTGCATCAAGCGGCGGTTCACCGATGGCTCGATCTATCGCTGGGAATTCGAGAAGGATGGCCACGAGCTCGTCGTTGCCGTCGATGGCCCACTGATCGTCATCGAGGATAGGCTCGGGGTTCTGGCGGCCGTTAACGGTGCCGGCCTTGCTTATCTGTTCGATATCCGCGTGCAGCAGGAACTGGCCGAGGGCAAGCTCATCCGCGTACTCGAGGATTGGTGCCCTCCCTATCCCGGCTTCTGCATCTACTATCCGAGCCGCCGTCAAATGCGCCCGGCGCTCAGGGCCTTCATCGACTTCTTCAAATATACGGGACCGTGAGGGGCGGCGGTGGGGACCAGTCCGCCGCCCCATCCTTGGGGGGGGCAGGCAAGCGATGTCAGGCTGCGGCCTTCTGATTGGCTGCGGTCATCGCCAGCTTCGAGAGGTTCTTGTCGGCATTTCCCTCTTCCTGGAGCGTCTGGTCGAGCAGTTCGACGACCTTCTTCTGGCCGAGCGTGTTCGCCCAGGTGCGCAACGTTCCGTAGCGGGCGATCTCATAGTGCTCGACGGCCTGCGCCGCCGATATCAATCCGGCATCGAGAGCCGGCGTTCCCTTGAATTCCTCGATGATCTCCTCGCCTTCGGCAATGATCCCCTGGATGGCTTCGCAGGTCTTGCCCTGGGCGCGCTTGCCGATCAGGTCGAAGATCTGCTGCAGGCGTTCGACATGGCCTTCGGTTTCCTGCAGATGCTTTTCGAAGCCGGCCTTCAGATCCGGCGATTGTGCCTCGCGCGCCATCTTGGGCAATGCCCGCACGATCTGCCTTTCGGCATAGTAGATGTCTTTCAGCGTGTCGTAGAAAAGATCTTCCAGCGTTTTTTCCTTCGGCATTGTTTCTCTCCATATTCGGGAACCCGATTTTCAACGGCTTGCCGCAGTCAGCGGCCCTTACGAAAGTCGGCGTGGGTCGAATTGTTCCCGTTGCTGACGGATTCGGGTGGCGATCCGCTTTAAAGTCGGCTGAAATGCAGCGATGGCGAGGAGGAAGTTCAAGCGATGAGAAAACCGGGGTCAATGAGGGGGCTTGAGGATCTCGGCCGCGTCAGGCTATCGAAAAACTTCTTCTTTCGCGATTTCCTGCATTCGGAAATATCAGATTTCTATCGCATCCCCAATATTCCGGAGGATCCCGATCTGGCAATCGAGGCCGGACGCCGGCTTTGCGAGGAATTGCTGGAGCCGCTGGAGGCGACCTTTGGCCGGCTACATATCCGCTCCGGCTATCGCTCGCCGGAGGTCAATGCCTTCGGCAACAGGAACGGGCTGAACTGCTCGACCAATCCCCACACCGCTGCGCACCACATCTGGGATATGCGCGATCTCGACGGCTGCATGGGGGCGGCCGTCTGCATCGTCGTGCCCTGGCTGATCGATCACCATAGCCACGAAGGCGATTGGCAGAAACTCGCCTGGTGGATCCACGATCATCTGCCCTACGCCTCGCTCTGCTTCTTCCCGAAGCTCTGGGCCTTCAACATCCAGTGGCACGAGCGGCCCAAGCGAACCATCCAGAGCTATGTCAGCCCACGTGGCATGCTGACCAAGCCAGGCATGGCCAACTGGGAGGGCGATCATTCCGCCCATTATGAGGGCTTTCCCAAACTTAGAAGCTGATGCGATAGCGAATATGCCCGTCGCTCTTAACGTAGCTGTCATAGAGCTTGCGGGCGGTCGCATTTCCTTCTTCTGTGTGCCAGTAAAGCCGTGCCCAGCCGTTTTTCTTGCACAGCGCGACGAGATCGTCGAGCAGCGCCCGGCCGACGCCGTGGCCCCTGGCACTTTCATCGACGAACAGGTCTTCCAGATAGCAATCGGGTGCGCGCACCCATGTGCCTTCATGCGTGAGGCTGAGGGTAAAGCCCTTTACCTCGCCATCGACTTCGGCCACGCGCATGAAGATCGCCGACGCCGGATCGAAGACCCGGCGCCACGTCGCATCGGTGATGTCGGGCGCGACGGTGACGCCGTAGAAGGCCAGATAGCCGTTCCATAGCGCGCGCCAGCGCGCTTCATCGTCGGGTCCGGCGTCTCGGATCGTCACGGTCATTGGCTTGTCTCTCTTATTCGCCGGCTGCGTCGAGCAGGCGCATGGCATCATCGGAAAGCGAAAGCTTTGCCGAATTGATGAGCGCGTCGAGCTGGTTGAGGCTGGTCGCGCTGGCGATCGGGGCGGTAACGCCACGCTTGCGCAAGAGCCAGGCAAGCGCGATTTCGGCGGGCTTCGCGCCGGTTTCGGCCGCGACCTTGTCGAGCGCTGCGAGAATCCGCAGGCCCTTGTCGTCGAGATAGGCGGCAACCCGGTTTTCGCGTGCCCGTCCCTCGGTATCGGCCTTGGTGCGGTACTTGCCAGTCAGGAAGCCGGCTGCGAGGCTGAAATAGGTGATGACGCCGATGTCTTCCCTGACGCAGAGATCCGCCAGCGGTCCCTCGAAGCTGTCGCGGGCATAAAGATTATATTCGGGCTGGAGCACGTCGTAGCGCGGCAGGCCAGCCTCGGCGGCAGCATCGAGCGACGCCTGCAGCTGCGTCGCATCGAGGTTCGAGCAGCCGACATGGCGGATCTTGCCCTGTTGCTTCAGCTTGGCATAGGCGGCAAGCGATTCCTCATGCGGCGTCTCGGGATCCGGCCAGTGCGAGAGATAAAGGTCGATGTGATCGGTCTGCAGCCGCTTCAGCGAGGCTTCCGCCGCCTCGATGATGTAGTCGGCCTTGAGGCCCTTCTTGCCCGGCCCCATCTCCGATCCGACCTTGGTGATGATGATGGCCTTGTCGCGTGAAACGCGGCTCTGCTTCAGCCACCTGCCGATGATCTCCTCGGAATCGCCGCCCTTATTGCCGGGAACCCAGCGGGAATAGACATCGGCCGTGTCGATCGTGTTGAAGCCGGCATCGAAGAAGGCGTCGAGCAGTGCGTAGGAAGTTTTCTCATCGGCCGTCCAGCCGAAGACGTTGCCGCCGAAAACGATGGGGGCGACAAACAGATCGGTTCGTCCAAGCTTGCGCATGTCCATGATATCACTCCAAATCACTTGAGGGGCAGCTCGGCGAGCAGGCGCCGGCGCGAAGGGACAGCGCAGGCTAACGACCTTTGCCGACAAAGACCACTAACGATTTCTTTATTTATGGGCGAAAGACACTTAGCCGAACAGCGTTGCGCCCGTTGCGACCGCCGCTTAAGGTCAGCGCCGCTGCTGCGGCGTCGAGTCGCCAGCTCTGATTTTCGATTTTACCGGTTCCTGTGGCGCGGCCAGCGTCTGGAATGCGATGCTTAAGGAGAGAGATCATGCTGCGTTTCGGAATTCTGTCGACGGCCAAGATCGGTCGCGATCTAGTGGTGCCGGCCATCCAGGATGCGGAAAACTGCATTGTGACGGCGATCGCCAGCCGCGATCTCGCCCGTGCCCGCCAGATGGCAGACCGCTTCTCCGTGCCGCATGCTTTTGGCTCCTATGAGGAGATGCTCGCCTCCGATGCGATCGACGCCGTCTATATCCCGTTGCCGACTTCTCAGCACGTCGAATGGACGATCAAGGCTGCCGATGCCGGCAAGCACGTGCTCTGCGAAAAGCCGATCGCCCTCAAGGCGGATGAAATCGACAGCCTGATCGCCGCGCGCGACCGCAACAAGGTGCTGGTGACGGAAGCCTATATGGTTACCTATGCGCCGGTCTGGCGGAAGGTTCGCTCGCTGCTCGCCGATGGCGCCATTGGCCGCCTGCGCCACATCCAGGGCGCCTTCACCTATTTCAACCGCGATGCCGGCAATATGCGCAATATCCCTGCGCTCGGCGGCGGCGGCCTGCCTGACATCGGTGTCTACCCGACAATCAGCACCCGTTTCGTCACCGGTCGCGAACCCCTACGCATTCAGGCCGTCACCGAGCGTGACCCGGAATTCGGCACCGACATCTATTCCAGCGTCAAAGCGGATTTCGGCGACTTCGAACTGAGCTTCTACATCTCAACGCAGATGGCCAACCGCCAGGTCATGGTCTTCCATGGCACCGAGGGTTTCATCGAGGTGAAGTCGCCCTTCAATGCCGATCGCTATGGTGCTGAAGAGCTGGAGTTGACCAATCGCGGCCATTCGGAATCGCAAGTTTTCCGTTTCCCCGACAGTCGCCAATACAGGCGCGAGGCTGAAGCTTTCGCCTCAGCCGCGCTCGGCCAAGGCGCAGAGGTCGTGTTGCTGGAAAGCTCGAAGCTCAACCAGAAGGTCATCGACGCCATCTACCGCGCCAGCGAGAAGGATGGTTGGGAGCCGGTCTGAGGGCGTTCCTTATCGTGCGACGCAATTCCGGACGGAAAACCGCTGCACACTTTTCCTGGAATTGCTTCAGGAATTTTGCCGGTGGCGGAAGACGAAGCGTGAATAGCCGAAGAAGCTGAACGCTGTTGCCGCCGCCGATGCCAGCGTCAGCGCGATGATCGGCCGCAATGACGGTTCGGTCATCAGCAGCGAGCTGAAAAGGGCGTAGTTCAGTAGAGCCGAGGTCAGCCCGACCGAGCCGTAGCGGAAGCCCTCCGCCGCAAGCGAGCGGTCGGATCGGCCGAAGGTGAAGTTGCGGTTGAGTACCCAAGTGGCAAGCAGCGCGCTCGGGATCGATATGGCGCGGCCGACGAAGGGGCCGAAGGGCGTGAACCAGAGCAACAGATGCAGCACGCCCGCATCGACCACGAAGCCGACACCGCCAGCGATCAGGAAGCGAAAGAGCTTCTTCATGCAGCCTTGGCCCTTTTCTTCCGGCTTGCCGGCTTGTCGATCTCAGCCATGTAAACCGCCCTGTCATCTTCGCTTTCGCGCGAGGAGGGCCTGGGCAGGCTCATATAGTGAATGCGCAACTGTTCGGCGCGGGCGCGCGCCACGGAATCGAGGATGATACCGGCTGTGAACAGCATGAAGGCGATCATTGTCAGCGCCAGGGAGAGCATCCAACTCGGCATGCGCAAGACCTGTCCGGTTTCGAAATACTCGATGAAGACCGGGATGGAGAAGCCTATGCTCAGCTCCATCGCAACGGCGCTCAGGATGCCGAAGAAGGCGAAAGGCCGCGTTTCCTTCATCAGCATGGCGAACATCCAGAGGATCTTGCCACCGTCGCGGAAGGTGGAAAGCTTCGAATGCGAGCCTTCCGGCCGCCGACCGTAATCGAGTTCCAGCTCGCTGACGGGCAGCTTCAGCCTGGAGGCATGAACCGACATTTCCGTCTCGATCTCGAAACCGCCAGACACGGCAGGAAAGCTCTTGACGAAACGCCGCGAGAAGCAGCGGTAGCCGGAAAATATATCGGTGAAATCGGCGCCGAAGATGCTGCGATAGAGCCAGTTGAAAATGCGGTTGCCGAAGGCATGGCCCTGCCGGCCTGCGTCGTTGCGAACGTTGCGGCGGGTGCCGACCACCATATCGGATCCCTCGGTCAGCAACGTGCGGATCAGCTCTTCTCCGTCTTCGGGTGCATAGGTGCCGTCGCCATCGGCCATCAGATAGATGTCAGCTTCGATATCGGCGAACATGCGGCGCACCACATGTCCCTTGCCTTGCCGGCGCTCGCGCACGACGGTCGCGCCGGCAAGCATGGCATGCAGCGCGGTGCCGTCGGTCGAATTATTGTCGTAGACATAGATCGCGGCCTGCGGCAGCGCCTTGCGGAAGCCGCGCACGACCTCGCCGATCGTTGCAGCTTCATTGTAGCAGGGCAGGAGGACGGCGATATTCAGCTTCTCATTCGACATGGTCTTGGCCGGTTGCTGCGTGTGAAGTCAAGTCGAGACCCGATTGACGATCCGGGCGAGAGCTTATCCCGCTGGCTGTTAATAAGACCCTATGGCTGCCCAATAAAAAAGGCGGGATACCGGCGCTGCGAAAAACATTATCGTGATGAAAGCGGCTGTAGGCAGCGGCTTTACTTTTTTTTGATCGGCAACCGTTAGCGTATCGCCCCGACTATCCTTCCAACATGGGGTTCATCGAGATGGCGCAAACGCTGGCAATGCCGCCCGAGGCAGCCGGAACGGCAGAAAAGAAGGCGCCTCTGCGTTGGTCTCATCCTGCTCTCGCTGCTCTGGTCTATGCCGCCATCGTCATCGTCGCGCAGCTCATCATTCATCGCAACCTGACGGACTATGTCGGGCCGGATAATGACGATGCCATGCGTCTTGTCGAAGTGCGCGATTTTCTCGCCGGCCAGGGCTGGTTCGACATGATGCAGTACCGTCTCGGCCTTGCGGGCGGGACGCTGATGCACTGGTCGCGCTTCATCGATCTGCCGATCGCAAGCCTCATCCTCTTCTTCCGGATGTTCCTTTCACCGGAAGGCGCCGAGGCGGCCGCGCTAACGGTGTGGCCTCTTATGCTCGTCCTGCCGCTGATGTTCTTCATGGGTCTTGCAGGTCGGCGCATCGCCGGCGTGGAAGGCATGCACTTCTCGCTGATCCTGACGGCGCTGTTTGTCCTGCTTTCGCCGCGCTTCGTGCCGGGCTCCATCGATCACGACAATGTTCAGCTCGGCCTCGTCGCGCTTACCGTCGCAATGCTCGTCGACGAAAGTTACAGACCTCGCAACTTTGCGATCGCCGCCATTGCCCTTGCCATCCAGCTCGGTATCGGCGCGGAGACAACACCCTTTGTCGCCGTCGCCTGCATGTCGGTTGCCTGTTTGTGGGCCTGGAAAGGCGAGATATTCGCACCCGCTGCCAAGGCTTTTGCCCTGACCCTGACGATCGCCGTCAGCGCCGCCTTCTTCTCGCTGGTGCCGCCGCGTCTTTACTCGATGGTCACATGCGACAATCTCTCGCTCGGCTTTTACGGCATCACCAGCGCAGGCTGCGTCGGACTTCTCTTGTCGTCCATTTTTGCCAGCCGTCTCTCCCGGCCCTGGCGCATTGCAATTCTCGCGGTCAACGGCGCATTCGTGTTTGCGATAACCGTCGCACTTGCGCCGCAATGCCTGCGCAATCCGCTTTCCGATCTGGACCCCATGCTGGTGGATTTCTGGCTCAGCAGGGTGACCGAGGCACAATCGATTATCTCCGTGGCCAACCGTCAGCCGGATACGCTCGGCGTCTTCTACGCAACGGGTCTTCTGGCGATGCTCGTCTGCGCCTTTCGTATCCTGCGAGGCACCCGGCCGAGCCTCCACGCAATGCTGATGGCGCTGATCGCGATCAATTGGGTGATCACGCTGGTGCAAGTACGCGGCACAGAATTCGCCAATCTCCTGGCCATACCGCCACTGGCATTGCTGATCGCCGAATTGCGAAAGAACTACATGGCCGATCCCAAAAATCTGCGTGCGATCCTGCTTTATGCGGGGACGTTATTGGCCTCTGTCCCAGCCGTTTGGGCCGTGGGCGGCGCACTTGCAAGCAAGGGGGTCGTCAATGGTTTTATGGTCGCGGCGCCAGTCAAGGCGGAGGAGACTGCCAACTGTATATCCCAGCAGGCCCTGCGACCGATCGCGGGTCTTGCGCCGGGGGTGGTCGCGGCGGCCTCCAACCTGGGAGCGCCGCTTCTGCGCTTCACCCCCCATCGCACCCTCTCCGGTCCCTATCACCGCGATCCTGATGGAATGATGGCCGAGCTGCTTATTGGCCTTGCGGAGCCGCAACAGGCAGAAGCGCTTTTGCGTGAGGCAAAGGTGACGATTGTCGCCTTCTGCAAGGGAGATCCGCAGGTGGAGCTGGTGAGTGAGCGGGCGCCGAAGGGGCTTTATGCGCAGCTGAGCGCCGGGCATGTCCCGGCTTATCTGGAGCCGATTGCGGCGTCGGCGGAATCGGATGTGCAGTTCTTCCGCGTCACGCCGCAGAATTGAGCTGGAGCCGTTCAGCTCTGCGCGGAATCTCCAAACCACGCCATTACGAGCGGGAAGCCGCAGAATACTCTTAGATATTGGGTCTAAGCCCGGCGCTGTTCCAGCATATCGGCTGTCATGAGATAGCCGATAAAGCCGAGATTGTAGCCGCCGAGCGCGATAAACAATATCGTCAGCGGCGGCGGAACGATCGATATCGCAACGGCCGCCATGAAGGCGATGCTCACCAATGCCACGCCGAGCAGGGCGCCGATCGTCGAGCGTTGCAGGCCGGCGGCAATTCCGATGATCGTGGCGGTCACGAATATCATCGCTCTATATCCTCTTTACTAAGAACCAGTTTGCACAGGTTTACGCGCGGATGGCTAAGAAAGGCTTTGTCGTTAAGGTTAACGCTTGATGAAGCAATAGGCTCCACGCCCTTTATGGGACATGCAAAGGAGGCGGCAGTACCTTAAATATGCGCACAATCCTGTCGTTCGATCGATTCAAACTTAAGCGATATGCGCAAGGCTCCGCATTTTCCGCGACATCGGCTAGAAAGAGGACATGAGCAGCTTTTTTGAGAATGATTCGCCCTCGAACCTGACGGAATACTCCGTCTCGGAACTATCCGGATCGATCAAGCGCACGGTCGAGAATGCGTTCGACCAGGTGCGTGTGCGCGGTGAAATTTCCGGCTATCGCGGTCCGCATTCCTCGGGCCATGCCTATTTCGCGCTGAAGGATGATCGCGCGCGGATCGATGCGGTGATCTGGAAAGGCACATTTTCCAAGCTGAAATTCCGCCCTGAAGAGGGAATGGAAGTCATTGCGACGGGCAAGGTGACGACTTTCCCGGGTTCGTCGAAATACCAGATCGTCATCGAAACCTTGGAGCCTGCCGGCGCCGGTGCCCTGATGGCGCTGCTGGAGGAACGCAAGCGCAAGCTCGGCGCCGAAGGCCTCTTCGATCCCGAGCGCAAGCGCCGGCTGCCCTTCATGCCCAAGGTGATCGGCGTCGTGACGTCGCCGACAGGCGCCGTCATTCGCGATATCCTGCATCGCATCTCCGATCGTTTCCCCGTGCACGTCCTCGTCTGGCCGGTGAAGGTGCAGGGCGACGGCTCCGGCGATGAAGTAGCCAACGCCATCCGCGGCTTTAACGAGTTTGCGCCTGGCGGCCCGATCCCGCGCCCCGATGTGCTGATTGTCGCGCGCGGCGGCGGCAGTCTCGAGGATCTGTGGAGTTTTAACGACGAGGCGGTCGTCCGCGCCGCAGCCGCGAGTGAGATCCTGCTGATCTCGGCCGTTGGCCACGAGACCGACTGGACCTTGATCGACTATGCCGCCGACGTGCGCGCCCCAACGCCGACAGGTGCGGCGGAAATGGCCGTGCCTGTTCGGGCCGAATTGGAGGCGCAACTCGCAAGCCTTGCAGCCCGGCTGCAAGGGGGGATGACGAGACAGATGGATCAACGGCGGCAGGCGGTTCGCGCGCTGCTGCGCGCCTTGCCTTCCCTCGACCAGATCCTGGCTCTGCCGCGCCGGCGCTTCGACGAAGCGGCCGCCGGCCTTGGCCGCGGGCTGGAGCTGAACACGCTCAACAAGCGCCGCTCCTTCGAGCGCACGGCGTCGCATCTCCGACCCGATATTCTGTCGAATCGGATCGCCGAGCGCCGCCAGCAATTGGGCGAACGGATGACCCGCGCGGAGCGCACCATTGAGCGCATGCTCGACCGGTCCCGTGCCCGCATCGAGCGAGCCGATGCAGTTTTTGCTACCTTGCCATTGCGCCTCGAAGCGCAGACGGGCAGGGCGCGTGATCGCCTCGGCAATCTCGTTCGCCACGCCGATACCGCCATCCGCCACCAGCTGACCCGCGCGCGCAGCGAACTTACGGCGCAGGAGCGCATCCTGCAGTCGCTCTCCTACAAGAATGTTCTGAAGCGCGGCTATGCCGTTGTGCGCGACGAGGATGACCGCCCGGTTTCGCTGGCGGCAGCACTTTCGGTGGGTGCGGCCATTTCGATCGAATTCGCGGATGGCCGCATCGGGGCCGTCACCGGCGATGACGCCTCCCCACCGTCTTCATCCGCACCGCCATCAGGCACCGCGCCTTTGAAGAAGCGTGTCACCAAACCGGCAGAGCCTGCCGCTCCACCGAAGCAGGGAAGCCTGTTCTGATGCGCATCCTGTTGGTGCTGGCCCATCCGCTGGAGGACAGCTTTGCCGCCGCCGTGGCAAAGCTTGCGCAGGAAACGCTCGTCGCTCGCGGTCACCAGGTCGATCTGCTCGATCTCTATCGCGAGGGCTTCGATCCGCGTCTGTCCGAAGCCGAGCGGCGCGGCTATTTCGACCAGCCCTATGATACCTCTGGCGTCGATGCCATGGTCGCACGGTTGCAGGCGGCGGAGGGACTGATCCTCGTCTTTCCGCAATGGTGGTTCAATTTCCCGGCGATCCTCAAGGGCTTCTTCGATCGCGCCTTTGCGCCCGGTGTCGCCTTCACCCACGATGTCGCCGGCGGGCGTATCGTGCCGAAGCTCACCAATATCCGCCTATTCTGGGCGGTGACGACGACCGGCTCTCCCTGGTGGATCGTGCATCTCTACATGGGCAATCCGGTGCGGCGCCTGTTGAAGCGCGGCATCGCCGCCTTCTGCGCCAAGCGGCTGAATTTCCACATGCTGGCGCTGCATGATATGGACCGCGTGACCGATGCCGGGCGCAAGGCGCATCTCGAACGCGTCAAGCGAGCGCTGGCGACGATTTGATCTCACGATTTCCAAAAAAATATGCCGCGGCAGGAGTACCGCGGCATGATCGCATTCGAATATCCGAACTGGGTTATGCCCACTCGCCCTTGCGCATGACGGGCACGCGCGAGCCATCGGCATTGATGCCGTCGATATCGACCTTGTCGGAACCGATCATCCAGTCGATGTGGATCAGGCTGGAATTGCCGCCCTGCGCCTTGATCTGCTCCTGGCTGAGCTTGGCACCGTCGATGAAGCACTTGGAATAGCACTGGCCGAGCGCGATGTGGCATGAGGCGTTTTCGTCGAAGAGCGTGTTGTAGAACAGGATACCGCTTGCCGAAATCGGCGAGGAATGCGGCACTAGCGCCACTTCGCCGAGCCGGCGTGCGCCTTCGTCGGTGTCGAGCACCTTGTTCAGCACTTCCTCGCCGCGCGTTGCCTTGGCCTCGATGATCCGGCCGCCTTCGAAGCGGACCTGGATATTGTCGATGAGCGTGCCCTGATGCGACAGCGGCTTGGTGGAGGAAACATGGCCTTCGACGCGCAGCGCATGCGGCGTGGTGAAGACCTCTTCCGTCGGGATGTTCGGGTTGCAGGTGATGCCGTTCTTGGCGGTGGAAGCGCCGCCGTGCCATTCATGGCCGTCGGCCAGGCCGACCGTCAGGTCGGTGCCCGGTCCCTGGAAATGCAGGGCGGAAAAACGCTGGCCGTTCATCCAGGCCGAGCGCTTGTGCAGATTGGCATTGTGCTCGGCCCAGGCAGCGATCGGATCTTCGACATCGACGCGTGAAGCCGAGAAGATGGCCTTGGCAAGTTTTGCCACCGCGATCGCCTCCGGATCGTTCGGGAAGACGAGCTTTGCCCAGGAGGGGTTCGGATAGGAGACGATGTTCCAGTTCGTGTCGAAATTCGAGATCTTTTCGAGCGCCGGCTTGTAGGCGGCCGAGTTGGCGCGGTTGGCGCGCGCCACCTTGTTGGGGTCCTGGTTGGACAGGAGCATCGGATTGTCGCCGGCAATCGCGAGGCGTGCCGTATTGTTGGAGAAGGCCTTGGCCATGCCTTCATAGAGCCATGTGGCGGCGCGGTCGAAGCTCGCATCCTGGCCGCATTCGTAGCGGGCAAGCGTCGTTTCTTCGTCGGAATAGAAGGTCGAGACGAGGCCGGCACCGGCCTTGTAGGCCTCGCGCGTGATCAGCCGCACCAGCGGCATCGCCGCGACCGGCGCTGTTATCAATAGATCCTGGCCTGCCTGCAGCTGCAACCCGACCCTTACGGCTACTTCCGCAAGCTTTTCCAGCTTGGCGTGATCGACGGGATGATGGTTGGGGATGGCTGACGTCATGACAAAACCTGCTTGGCTGATATCGAAGATGGTCTGAAGACTTAGACCGGTTTGCGGCGAAATTGAAGGCGCTTTGTCCGATCTTGCAGATCGTCAGGCAATCAGGGGCGCGGCCTTGGCTTTGAGAGCAGTCAACGCATCCTGAGGGCTGAGGCGCACCTGCAGCCCGCGCTGGCCCCCGTTGATATAGACGTACGCTTCGGTCATAGCCTGCGCCTCTACGGCGGTCGGTACAAGCTTCTTCTGGCCGAAGGGGCTGATGCCGCCGACATGATAGCCTGTCAGACGCTCGGCATCGGCAGGCTTCATCATGTTGGCCGATTTGCCACCGAAGGCCGCTGCGAGTTTCTTCATGCTGACCTCGTGATCCGAGGGCACGACGGCGCAGACCGGCTTTCCGTCCACTTCGGCCATTAAGGTCTTCAGCACGCGATGCGGCTCTTCTCCGAGTGCCTCTGCCGCCTGCAGGCCGACACGCTCCGCATTCGGATCGTAGTCATAGGCATGCACGGTGAAGGCGACCTTCGCCTGGGTCAGCACTTGCGTGGCGCGGGTGGTTTTGGACATGGCTTGTCTCTACGCTGTCTTGCCGAATGCAGCCGCATAAATATCCGGCTTGAATCCCACCAGCAACTTTCCGTCCGCTTCCAGCACGGGGCGTTTGATCATCGAAGGTTGCGCCAGCATCAGCGCCATGGCCTTTTCCTTCGACAGATCGGCCTTGTCCGCGTCCGGCAGTGCCTTGAAGGTCGTGCCGGCGCGGTTGAGCACGACTTCCCAACCGGCTTCCTTCGTCCAGCGCTCCAGATGATCTCGGTCGATGCCGGCTGTCTTGTAGTCGTGGAAATCATAGGAGATGCCATGGCCCTCGAGCCAGGTCCGGGCCTTCTTCATCGTGTCGCAGTTCTTGATGCCGTAAATGGTGATCGTCATGTCGAATCCGTCTCTTGCTGTCTGATAGCGCATATCATGCGAACAACGGCGTATGAAAGCCGATCACGGGGCGAAGCCGTTCTCTCTTCCGTTGCAGTCGCCACCCATCATCCTATAAATATGCAGTGTGCATATTTATAGCGCGGGTTGGAGCATGGCGACGGACAAGGAAATGTTACGGCTGGAGAATCTTTTCGGCGCCATGAGCCTCGCTCTCGTGGACAAGATGGAAAAGGCCTTCACGGATGAAACCGGCCTCGGCCCGAGCGCAATCGCCGCCATCGTTCAAATCGGCACTGAGCCTCGCCTGACAATCGAGACCTTGCGTCGAATGATCGCGCTCTCCCATTCCGCCACCGTGCGCCTCGTCGATCAGCTGGTGGCGTCCGGTCTCGTGCTGCGGGCCGGCGGTGTCGACGGCGATAAGCGCGCCCGCTCGCTGCAGCTCACGGAGAGGGGGCGCGCGCTTTTCAAGCGCAGCCTTGCCGCCCGCCGTGCGGTCATTCAGCGGGCCATCGCAGTGCTAGGGCCGGAAGAGGCGATGCAGTTCGGCCATCTCGTCGAAAAACTGCTGCCGGCCTTGGTAGATCTCGGCGATGACCAGGATGTGGTCTGCCGCGTTTGCGATCAAGGCGTTTGCGACCAGGATCGCTGCCCGATTGCCTTCATGACGTAGTCCGGGACAGAGGGCTTGACATCTTCATCATATATATGCACACTGCATACATATGTTTCGAAGGACGGTAGTTGCCGCCTTCGATGATCTGACATTGCCTGCATCAACTCGATCGGAGGCATGATCGCGATGGAGAATCGTTCAATTCTTGCCCGGCTAATGGGTATCTGTCGTGCTGCTCTTGCAAGCGCGTCATATCGCGTGGGTCGCTTCGGCATTCTTCTGCGGGAATCAGCAGCGATCGCCTTCACCATGCGCTGCAAGGTGATCGATCGCCGCTAAGAAAAATCAATCCTCAAGTGTTCCCGGCTTGCGGGCGACGGAACTCGGCTTATCAGCGCCGATCTTCATTAAGTCGCCGCGCCGGCGCACCAGCCGATCCGATACGCGGGTGACGATCAGACCTGCTTGCGGCGCCCGGACGTCGATGGTCCCATCCGGCATACCCGGGGCGGTGATGATCGTTGCCAGCAGATCACCTTCTTCAACGCGCTCGCCGATATTGCGATGGAAGAGCACGGTGCCCGCCTGCGGGGCACGGATCATCTCGACATTGTCGAGCGGCACG
This sequence comes from Rhizobium sp. BK312, assembly GCF_014193605.1. Lineage (NCBI taxonomy): Bacteria > Pseudomonadati > Pseudomonadota > Alphaproteobacteria > Hyphomicrobiales > Rhizobiaceae > Rhizobium > Rhizobium sp. BK312. Next base: position 222,813 of record NZ_JACHZP010000005.1, read on the forward strand.
GCCGGGCCATCGAATGCAGGAAGTGCAACGCTGTCATCACGGACTGCGCCGCGCGCGGCCAGGAAGCGCCAGAGCCCTTCGGCATCGTTCTTTGCCATCTCGGGATAGACATCGCGGGTGCCGCGCAATTCCACGGTGACTGAAAGCTTTCCCGGCAACCTTGCCTTCTTTTCCCCCGGCACTTCGTATTTCCAGGCGAAGCTGACGGCCTCCTCGAAGGCCGAGCTTTCGCCATCCGACAACAACACGGCATCCATCTTGAGCGCCGCGGCAAGGTCGGCGGCTTCAGGCCAGAATGCCTCGTCGATATAGGCATATTGCAGGGATTCGTCATCGCAATGGAGGTCAATCACCAGATCGGCACCGAGCGCCATATGGATCAACTGGCGCTTCAGCCGGTCGACGGCGGGGTAGCGTTCCAGATTTTTGATGAGGAGATTGCGGTCGCGCAGCGAGATCAGCGGAAAGTCGCGGTTGAAGTTGGTGCGCGAGCCCAAGTCGAAGCGCCCTTGCATCTCGCCGAAATGCGATTGCGCCGCGCCGATCGGATTGGCATGCGGCACCACGACGATATCGCTGAGGATCGCGCCTTCGGCTTCCGCTTTCCGAAGTCGCTCGCAGAGGAAATGCACCAAGGCAGTTCCCGGCAGTTCACCGGCGTGCAATGCAGCCTGGATGTAGATCTTCGGGGTATCCGTCTTGTTGCCGGAAAAATGCAGGACGGGCAGCCGCCAGGCGATCCCCGGAGTGTCACCTTCGATGACGATTTCGGTGACGTTCATGGGCGGGCCTCCTGCTGATGATAATCAGAGACCCATATCAAGCCCTGCAGGCAATCCGCAACCGTTTGTCACCACATGCCAGAATCAGGACCGGGGACAAACAGCGCCAAAATAGCTTTCAGCGGCTGCCATTCCTGCGCAGGCAGAAGCTCAGGATCAGGCTGAGCAGCACCGCACCAACACCGAAGGTGAAGGGTGCCGCATAGCCAAGATGATCCGCGAACAGGCCGGCGATCGGGCCGGTCGAACCGAGCGACACGTCGAGAAAGATCGAATAAAGCCCGAGCGCGACGCCGCGGTTCTGCGGCGGGATGCGCTCCATGGCCTCGTTGCCAAGTGCGGGGAAGACGGGCGCGAAGCCGGCTCCGGCGAGAGCCGCGCCGATGATGGCAACGGTCGGAGATGGGGCAAAGGCAAGCGCAGCCAGGCCGACGATCTCGATGACAAGGGAAATACGCACCAACGGCAGGCCCCCGAAACGGGCGACTGCCTGCGCAAGACCCAGGCGCACGCCCATGAAGGCAAGGCCGAAAGCGCTGAGCGCAAAGGAGGCGCCGTCCCAGCCGCGGCTATGGAAGAACAGCGCGACGAAGGCCATGACGACGCCGAAGCCGCTCGAGGCAAGCGCAAGCGCGACGCCGTACGGTGCAACGCGGCTCAGCACCTGGCCCGTGCCGATACCCTTTTCCTTGACGCCGGGGACCGGCGGCCGCGTTTGCGCTAGCATGAAGCCGGCAACCGCAAGGATGATGGTGACGACGCCGATGGCGAAGAAGCCGTATTGCCCTTGCAGCCAGGCGCCGAACGGGGCGGCGAGCGCAATGCCGCCGTAGGTGGCAATGCCGTTCCAGGAGATGATGCGGACTGTTTCGCGCGACCCCATCAGACCGATCGCCCAGGTGATCGCCGCCGTGCTCACCCAGCTCTCGCCGATGCCGAGCGCCAGCCGCCCTGCAAGCAGAAGGGCGAGGCTTGCCGCCGGGACTTGGATCGTAAAAGTGGAAGCGATGGTGAGTGCGCCCGACAGACCATAGGCCAGGAAGCCCAGGAAGACCGAACGGCGCGGCCCGTATTGATCGCAGAGCCGGCCGACATGGGCGCGGCTGACGATGGTCGCCACATATTGCGTGCTGACGGCGATGCCGGCCCAAACAACGCCGAAGCCGAGGCTGCTGTCGACATAGGTCGGCAGAACCGCAAGCGGCAATCCGATGGCAAGGTAGCCGAAGAATGTCAGCGCGACGATCGAGATGAGAGACAGGGTCGAGGTGGACCGGATGGTCTGGGAAGCAGTGTTCACGGGATGTCGCCTGCGGGCACCGGCAGCGGTGTCCATGCTGTTTGCCACGAAGGAAGCGGATTCGGATCGGATAGCAGTGACGGCGAAGGCCTGAGGGCCGTGCGTCGCCATGGGTAATGGCTATCAGGCAACAGCGGGCGAGGTCAATGAATTGCTGCCTTGCAGCAAAAGCCATTGACGGGATGAATTGATTGTGCGTGGGCGATTGTCCATGGGGCGTGCCAGCGGCGTAAACCCATTCTCCCCGAAGGAAGAATGGGCAAAAGGCATCACATCGTTAGTATGACGCTGGCCGTCGTTCTTCCTGCTTCGAGGTCGGCATGGGCTCGGGCGGCATCCTTCAGCTCGTATTCCGCGCCGATCGGGTTGACGAGCCCGGCCTGCAGCGCGGCTATAAGCGCCGTGGCGCCTTCGCGGTAGAGTTCGGGATCGTTGGCATAAGCCAACACGCTCGGACGCGACAGGCCGATCACGCGGGGCGCGGTCAGCTCTTCTATCTTGATCGGCGGAATAGGGCCACTGACCTGCCCGAGGCTGGCCACCATGCCGAAGGGACGCACCGCAGCAAGCGTCTGTGACAACATGGTCCCGCCGATCCCGTCGACGGCAAGATGTACGCCACGGCCGTCGGCAATGCGACGCGTTTCGGCGACCCAATCCGCGGATGTATGCAGGAGAACCGCGTCCGCGCCTGCTTCCTGGGCGATGCCGACCTTGGCTTCGGATCCCACAGTAGCGACGACCTTCGCGCCAATCTTTTTGGCAAGACGCGTAACGAGTTGGCCGAGCCCGCCGGCGCCCGCATGCACCAGCACCCACTCGCCCGCCTTCACGGGATAGGTCTTTTGCAGCACCATCTGCGCCGTTAGTCCGCGCAGCATCGTGCTGCCGGCAACCCGCTCGCTGACGCCATCGGGTAATTTCACCAGCCGGCTTGCAGGCAGCGTGCGCATCTCGGCATAGCTGCCGATCGGATGACCGATATAGGCGACACGGTCGCCGACCTTCAGATCGCCGACATCGGCACCGAGCGCTTCGATAATGCCTGCACCCTCAAAGCCCAACACATTGTTGCCGGGTTGCAGCGGGTAAAGCCCGGAACGGACGTATATGTCGACGAAATTGACGCCGGAGATGCTTTGGCGGATTCGTGCCTGGCCGGGACCGGGTTCGACAGCAGGGAGATCGACGGCTTTCAGGACTTCGGGGCCGCCGGGGCTGGTAATGGCAATCGCTAGGGGCATGGGGAAATCTCCTTTCGGACGATTTTTGACCATGAATCGCTGTGCGAATAAATTCGGTATGAACTCACCATATCTGTGCAATAATGCACCAATGATCGACTGGCAGGACCTTCACCATTTCGCCGCTCTCGCTCGAGCCGGCTCCCTCTCTGCCGCGGCGCGCGAGTTGGGGGTCGACCACGCAACGGTCGGCAGGCGCATTGCGGCGCTGGAACGTGCGCTCGATCTGCGTCTCATCGATCGGCGGCCACGCACCTCGCCCTTGACGGTCGATGGCCGCGCCATCGCCGAACTGGTGGCGGGTATGGAGGAAAATGTCGAGGCGATCAGGCGTTATTCGAAAAGCGCTGTCTCCGGGCTTTCCGCTGCAGTCAAGGTCAGCGCACCGCCGTCGATCGCTGCTCATCTCCTGGCGCCGAAAGCCGCGCTGTTTCATACCCATCATCCGAACATCACGCTGACCATTGCCGGCATTGCACGCAGCGTCGCGCTCAATTCCGGCGAGGCTGACATCGCCGTGCGCATGATCAGGCCGGAGGAAAGCGATCTCTTGGTCCGGCGTATCGGCGCCATGCGCTTCGGTCTCTACGCGATCCCGCCCTTAGCGCAAACGCCAGAGGAGGACTGGGTGTTCATCGGCTATGATGCGGCGATGGAGCATCTGACCCAGCAAACCTGGCTTCGCAGTCTGCTGAATGGTCGTCCGATCGTCTTCCGCGCCACCGATGTTTTCGGCCAGCTCGAGGCCGCTCGTGCCGGACTGGGGGTCGTGGCGCTTCCGAGATTTCTGGGCGATCGCGAGGCAGGATTGGTGCGCCTGCCGACGGAGATCCCGTCACCGACGCGCGACCTCTGGCTCGTCACCTATCCCGATCTCCGTCGCTCGCCTGCCATCCGTGCGGTTATGGACTTCGTTGCGGATGTGGTCGGTCAAAGCTGTCCCTTGCGGGACGCCTCGGACAGCGCCGTATAAGTGCCGAATCCAACCCGTATTTTTCTGTTGCGGCCTCGTGGCGAATCTCTATCCATAGATGGATGGACCACACTTACGGTCGGTGATCGATGACGAAGCTGGGCAGTTGGTTCCTGGTGGACAGGGCGGATCTGGTCGCGGGCATATCGGTTGCCGGACTGATGCTGCCGGAAGCGGTCGCTTACGCCGGCATCGCCGGCCTGCCGCCGCATCGTGCGATCCTCGCCGGCATCGTCGGATGTCTCATCTATGCCATATTCGGCCGCAGCCGCTTTGCCATCGTCTCCCCCACATCCTCATCCGCTGCCATTCTCGCCGCCACATTGGCCGTCGTGCCGGGTGATGTGACGATCAAGGCGGGGCTTGCCACGGTCGCCGTGGCGCTCGCCGGCATTCTTTTCGTCATCGCCGGTACCTTGCGCCTCGGCGGCATTACCGGTTTCATCTCGCGGCCGGTCCTGCGCGGCTTCGCACTCGGATTGGCGATCACCATCATCCTGCATCAGCTGCCGATCCTCGTTGGTGTGCCTGTGCAAGGCTCGAATATCTTGGCTTACGCGACCGCACTCTTCGGCGCTGTCATGCAGTGGAACCTGATCAGTGTCGCGGTAGGCGTGGTCGCGCTAGCGGCATTGTTGCTGCTGAAGCGATTGCCCGGCATTCCCGCCGCCTTCTTTGTGCTGGCTGCCGGCATCTTCGCCTCCTATCTGTTCGGTCTGGAAGGCCATGGCGTCAAGCTGGTCGGCCCGATCGAGATCCTGCCGCAATGGCCCTCGCTGCCGGACGCCGGCTGGGCTGCTTATTCGCGGCTGGTGCAATTCACCGTGCCTCTTGTCCTCATCCTCTTTGCTGAATCCTGGGGCACGATGCGTGCACTCGCCCTGCGTTATGGCGAGACGCTGGAGATCAATCGCGAGCTTGGTGCGCTGGGCGCCGCCAATATTGCCAGTGCCGTCGTTCAGGGTATGCCGGTCGGTGCGGGTTTTTCCGCAGGCTTCGCCAGTGAGGCCGCGGGGGCAAAGACGCGGGCGACGACCGTTTTCGCTGCAATCGGCTTGGCGATCCTGATTGCCTGTGCGGGACCACTGGTGGCGCTTCTGCCGGAGCCGGTGCTGGCCGCCGTCGTGATCGCGGCTCTGACGCATGCGCTCGACCCCAGCCCCATCCTGCGGCTGCGCCGTCTGCGTCGCGATTTCTACGTGGCACTGGGCGCCGCCGTCGGCGTGCTCGCTTTCGGCGTGCTCAATGGCATGCTGCTGGCAATCGCCCTTTCGCTCGCTGCCATGATGCATCGCTTGGCATCCCCGTATATCGCCCGTTTGGGACGGCTCGACAACAGCCATGACTTCGTCGATGTCAGCAGGCATGACGACGCCGCCGAGATACCGGGCATCGCCATCTGGCGCCCCGGCGAAACCCTGTTTTTCGGCAATGCCGATACGATCTTCGGCGAGATATTGTCCGGCAGCCGCAGTGAAGTCGGATTGCGGGCCGTCATCCTCAGCCTGGAGGAAAGCTCCGATATCGACAGCACGGCGATGGACGCCTTGATGGAGTTCGACGGCGCCATGCAGCGCGCCGGTCTCCGTCTACAGTTTGCTCGGGTGCATGACCGGGTTCGCGATCTCATGACGGTCGCGGGCGTCGCCGATGTCGACAAGCGCTGCAGCTTCAGCGTCGATGATGCCGTGGCGGCTGTGATGGCGACAGTTGAACCTGTTCCGAAACCGTAAGCGCCAGATTTAGAATAATGGCCAATGCCAGACATGGCCATGTTCGCCGTCGCCTTGAAAGCTGTTGACCAGCGTGAACGTTTTGACCGTCCAAGCGATCGGCGCTTCCAAAATCACTTCGGAAAGAATGTGGTTGCAATAAAACAGCGTCATGTGAGGTTGGAACGATTTGGATATGCCGCTTTCGAAGCCCATGCTTTGCATTGCAGCATCCAATTCTCGGCGAAGTGTCGCTAGTCCCTCGTTTCCGTCCCTGCACCAGAGTACATATTGACGGTTGTTGCCGTTGCCGAATGTGCCTGCCCGATCGAATATTAAGGGAAACGATTTTAAGCAAATGGTTGACCCGGCCTCCAACGCAGCGAAGGTGGCTTCTTCCTGCGAGCGGGAGACAATATCGATGGGATAGATAGAGGCATGGTAAAGATCCTGCTTTCTCGCTGTGCGCATCAACCTGTTTCGTCGACTTTGGTCGACGGTCATTTCAGCGGCCAATCTAGCGATTTCCGGGTCTGGCAACGCGGCAAAGTAGAGTGCTTGCCGGCGTTTTGGCGGGCTTTTACCCTCGCGATTAATAGGCGGTTTGCCGAGATTAAATGACAACTGATCGACATGCTGCATGGCTTTATTCAAAGCCGGTTTGGCTCTGCCTCCTTTTGTTTTCCGATCTCCAAAGCATATGCCTCAATGGCTATGATTTCAAGAACAAAACAAGAACACTTAGAATGGCGACATCCCTCGTTTCAAAAAGCGATCGAATAAAAGGACGACCTGATCTGTTCATTCCAGGTTCGGGCATGCGTGCCCATTTTCACTCAAAGGAATCACGATCATGTTCACCAGATCAGTCTTTGCGGCCGTTGTTTTCGCTCTCATCGGCTTTGGTATCGCTTCCTGCTCGACATCCGGCGAGCGCAATAGTGGTGGCGGCATGACGCTGAACGCTCCTCCAACCGGCGGCGGATATTGATATCCGCGCTCGCGATTGTCTCAGAGCCGCGCCGCCGACATCAAAACGGTGGCAATTCTCCTTCCTCGCAAGAAACGGGTTGAATTCGACGCTTCCGAGGACGATTTTCATGGCAAGTGGAAACACGGGAGGTTTCGTCATGAACGAGACAAGCCAGAATTACCTGATCTTCGAGACCGCCGGCGGCTTCTGCGGCATTGCCTGGAATGATGTCGGCGTGCTGCGTTTTCAATTGCCGACGAAGGATGCGGGCGCGACCGAGCGCCTGCTTCTGCGCCGTTTGCCGAATGCGCAGCCCGGGACCCCAAGCGCGGACATCGCGGCAGTGGTTGCCAAGGTGAAGCGCTATTTCGCGGGCGAGGAGATCGATTTTTCCGACGTCACGCTCGATCTCGGCGAGCAGGATGCCTTTTTCAGGCAAATCTACGATGCCGCCCGACAGGTCGGCTGGGGCCACACGACGACCTACGGCACATTGGCCAAGCAGCTTGGCGCAGGGCCGGAAGCTGCGCGCGATGTCGGGCAGGCCATGGCGAAGAACCCGGTGGCGTTGATCATTCCCTGCCATCGCGTTCTGGCGGCAGGCGGCAAGATCGGCGGTTTTTCCGCGCCGGGCGGTTCCAACTCCAAGGCTCGCATGCTGGAGCTGGAAGGCGTTCAGCTCGCGCCGCCAAAACCGGTGCAGCAGTCGCTGGGGTTTTAGGCCACAAAGCGGCCCGAGGAGTAAGCAAGATGGACCGGGAGGGCGGTTACTGAGTGAAACCGCTCTGTTCAATCGCCCATTTCACCTCGCGATAGTGCTCTGTCAGTTTCGCCAGATCGAAGGCCCTGTTGAGGCCGCTCGGGTTCGGTACCACCCAAATCGAAGCGCCCGCAAATTTTTCCGCTTGCCGCCCCCATTCGACATTGGCCCGCAGGCTGATGGCGGCATAGGCCGCTTTGCCGAGAAACGCCAGATTGGCCGGCGTGAACTTCCTGATCTTTTCTTCGAGCACTGGAGCGGCGGCAATATAATCGCTCCTTTTCAGCTCGCTGGCGCTTTTCGTCGGGCGGGAGACCGCCGATGTCAGGCCGAGGCCATATTGCAGCATCTCGCGCTCTTCCTCCGCCCGCAGCAGGCGAGGGGTGAAGCCGGCAAGGTGCAGGACCCGCCAGAAGCGGTTGCTGCGGCTCGAGAAGTTATGCCCGTCGCGATGCGCGGTCAGCGCGGGATTCAATCCGCAAAAGACCACGGAAAGATCAGGTGCCAGGATTTCGGCAAGCCCGCTTGCTTGCTCCGGTATGTCTATCGGCTCATTCAGGGTCTTCGTTGGGGCATCATCCTGCATCTCGGATTTCCTGCGAAAGCGGCGGCGAGCGCGCCGCCTTCGTCACGCTAGCCGATAAGCGCCCGGGCGGCCAAGGGATAAGAGGCCTGATCCGCCCTTGCCTGCCCGAATCCTGCCGGCCTTCACGCATCACACAACAGTGGGCGGGCCGAACCACGTGGTCAGCGCCTCCGGAAGCTCCAACTGGGTCTCCTCTCCAACCCAGGCAACATATCCATCCGGCCGTATCAATACCGCAGTGGGTGCATCAACCGCGCCGATCGCTGGAAGCTCCCACGGCCCGGCATATTGGGCGTTGATCGATTGCACCCGATCCGCCCAAGGGGCGATATCGAAGCTCTCGGGCACGCCAAGATTGAGCAGCACAGGCTGGCCTCCGTGCAGCAAGAGCCGCAGCGGACCATGGGCGGCGGTGAGGTCAAGATCGGGCATGCGGCGGCCGAGCAGCGGATGTCCCTCGCCAAGATCGTAGTGGATATCCAGGCCGGACATCATCGCGGCGTAGCGCCGGCGCGGCTCATCCATGGCGAGGCATTCGGCCATGGTCTCACGGAGGATCTGCGTGCGGTCGTCGGGGCGGCGGAGCGCGACCGAGACCAGGATATTGCGCAGCACCCGGGCAGCGATCGGATGACGCTCGGCGTGATAGGTATCGAGCAGGCTTTCCGGCGATATACCCTTGATCACCTGGGCCAGTTTCCATCCGAGGTTTACGGCATCCTGCACACCGATATTGAGACCCTGTCCGCCATCCGGGGGATGGATATGCGCGGCGTCCCCGGCGAGCAGCACACGGCCCTTGCGATAGGATGCTGCCTGTCGCACTGCATCCGTAAATCTCGAAATCCAGTGGGGGTTATGCGCACCATAATCGGTGCCAAAGACGGCGATAAGAGCGTCGCGGAGATCGCTGAAGCTCGGCTCGCTCGAGGTTCTCAACTGCCGCTCCGTCAGCATCACGCCGATCGGCCCTGTCTTAGGATAGATGACCTTGCCGTCGCGGATTTCGTATTCGAACCTGCCGAGGGAATGCATGCCGAGCGCATCATGACGAATGCCCAACTCCGGCTCATCGGTCATGTCCACCTCGGCGATGAGATTGCTGACGGTCGCATCCCATCCCGGAAAATCGATGCCGGCCGCCTTGCGAATCAGGCTGCGCCCGCCGTCGCATCCAACGAGATAATCCGCTCGCAGCGTCGTCCCGTTGGACAATTGAACATCGACGCCATCATCGTCCTGCGCGAAGCCGGTAACCTCCATGCCGTAATGGATCGGCACGGTGAATTCGCCGACCCAGTCGGCAAGGACGCGCTCTATGTGTTTCTGGCGCAGTCCCAGGCCATAATTGTGTCTGGTGGGAAAATCGCTGATATCGAGGCGCACCGAGGCGAAACTTGCCACCTGCGCTATATGTCCTTGTGAAAGGAACCGATCGGCAATGCCGCGCTGGTCGAAAATTTCGATGGTGCGCGCATGTAGACCGCCGGCGCGCCAGCCGACAAGCTCCTGATTGGCACGCCGCTCGATGATCGCGACGTCTATACCCGCCAAGGCCAATTCGCCCGCCAGCATGAGCCCTGTCGGACCGGCGCCGGCAATAACCACCGCATGTTTCGTAACAGTCATGTTCATGTCCATGCTCCCGCTTTTCGGTTTGCGCCGGCATTTGTACGGGAGGAGCCGGGTCTTGACGCAAGTCCCTTGTGCGCCACATATGTAGACTAGAGAGAGCGAATATCTGCTCTCGTGGTCGAATATCGACCTGCGAAATCCCTCACGAAACAGCTGCCTCCCCATCCAATAAGATATTTGATCCGCGCCCTAACGCGTTGTTATTGTGCACTTTGGAACCAAAGGTCGTGCGAGATCGTTTGTCTTTGACTTTATACGACGCTGACGTCGTGCCCGGCCGGCTGGGTAAGCGGCGCATTTGAGGAGCAGCTCATCATGAATATTTCATCTGGATTTCGGTCGGTCGCGGTTGCCGCCATCGCTGCCGCAGGAATTGGCTTCGCCAGCGCGGCACATGCCGATAGCGGCACCATCCGCTTCTCCGTCTACAAGGCGGCTTTCTTCGTCGGCGGCTCCGGAGGCGAGGGCACCTTAACCTTCCACGGCAAGCGCTATCCAATCTCGATTGGCGGCATTTCGGGCGGTCTCGCCTTCGGTGCCTCCAAGACCTATTTCCAGGGCACTGTGCGCAATATTCGCCGCGCCCGGGATGTGGCCGGCGTCTACGGCGCTGCCGGTGGCGGTGGCGCGGTGGGCAAGGGCGCCCAGATGATCGTCATGACCAATGACAAGGGTGCCAAACTCGAGCTCACGGGCAGGCAGGTCGGCCTGCAGGTCAATGCCGATATCAGCGGCCTGAGCGTCACAATGAAATAAGAGCGCGTTCAGCTCTGATAATTATTGCCCGAAGGCCTGATCTGCAGGAATGGCGATCAGGCCTTCGTTGCGAAGCAAGCTACCCATGAGGGCGAAGTCGATCGCATTCCGCGGGTCTTAGGGAATCAATGCTCTCAAGCCAGCATCGACTGTTGGGCGAAGATCCCCGCCATCGTGCCTTGCCATGATGCCGTGGTGACCGAGGGGATGAGGGGGTTGGTGAGGTCCCCTGCGGCGTAGATGCCGGGCATGCTGGTCTCACGGCGCTCGTCGACCTTGAGGACGATGCCGAGGGGCGTGGCGGCCGTGGCGAGGCCTAGTGGTTCATGCAGGCTTGCAGACGGCTTGTTGCGCGGATGGGCGAACAGGATGTCGACCGCGACATCGGGGCCGGTATCGAGCTTGACGGTGGCGCCATGGACCCCGTGACGGGCGATTTCAGTGATCCGACCATCGATGATAGGTGTGTTGCGACGCTCCAGATCGGCCCGGATATCGGGCGGAATGTCGTGACCATCGGCGAAGACTGTCAGCTTGTCGGTCCAGTCGTGGAACAGCCTGACCTGATTATGCGACTGCGGGCCGGACCAGACGAGGCCCCAATGCTGGCCGGCGACTTCAAAGCCGTCGCAATAGGGGCAGGGCACGATGGACGTGCCCCAGCCTTCGGAAAAGCCCGGAACAGCAGGCATCTGGTCGGTGATGCCATAGCTCAGGATCAGGCGGCGCGCCCCAAGGCTTTCGCCATCGCCAGTGAGGACGGAGAAATCGTCGATGGTGCCGGAGACGCCGTCGGCCCGGGCATTGACCAGCTTGATCGTGGGATAGCGCGCCAGTTGCTGCCGCGCCTCGGTCAGGATGTCCAGCGGCGGCTTGTGATCGTGGCCGAGCATACCATGCGAGTGGCCGGCGAAGCGATTACGCGGCAGGCCGGTGTCGAGAACGGTGACCTTGCGGCGGGCACGGCCGAGCTGAAGGGCGGCTGCGAGGCCAGCAAAGCTGCCGCCGATGATGATGACGTCATCCATGGTGATGGGCTCCTTGTTGTGGATGGAAGAGGATGGGCCGGACTTGGCGGGCCGGGGCGCGGGCGATGCCGATGGCGGAAAGCGCCGCGGCCAGCTTCAGCAGGGTTCGTCGCTGCATGGATCTCTCGCAGTTCAGGCCGTCGATCGTCCGACAAATGCGCTTGCGTATTTTAGATACTACATGGTATCGTAATTCAGCCATTACGATACTGTCAAGGACCATAATTGCCGTGAACGAAAACAGTCAGGGCCGGCGCGGCCGGCCCGCCAACGAGACGCTTGGCCAAACCATAGTCGTCGCCGCGGGCGAACTCTTTGCAGAATTGGGTTTTCAAGCGACGACATTGGACAAGGTCGCCCAGCGAGCGAAGATATCCAAGCTCAGCATCTATCGGCACTTCGAGAACAAGGAGGCGCTGTTTGGCGCGGCGTTTGCGGCCCGCTGCCAACAGTTAATACCACAGGCCCTTTTTGAAGGCGTCGACGGTTCGGCGGAAGATCAGCTCATGGCGGTGGGATCGTCGCTGCTTCGCACGCTGTTGCGCCCTGACGTCCGCAATGTCGAAGCCATGGTCATGGCCGATATGACAAGTCAAAAGTCGTTGAGCAAGCTCCATTACGAAGCCGGCCCCGCCCATATCATCGCCCAAATCGAGGCCCTGTTACGTCAGTTGCACGCGAAGGCGGTTCTGAACGTGCCCGATCCTCTCCGGTCCGCCCGCTTGTTTGCCGCGCTTTTCAAAGGCTCCGATCTCCTGATTATCGCACGCTTCGATGAGGCGAGAGCAGAGGACGACAACGAGATCGAATCCTATTGCCGGTCGGCCGTCGCCATGTTCATCGCCGCGCACGGGGGCAACGACCACGCGGGGGGATAGCCTAGACGGGCCGTGAAGGACGATGACGCAACCAATAACGCCCGCTTTTTTTGGGCGACGCCATTCAAGCGCCGCTCAAATGGACGAAGCAGGCGCGGCAGCGAAAATTGGCGCTTAGACTGCGCGATCACCACCGTTCCCCCTCACTCCCATTCGATCGTGCCGGGCGGCTTCGAGGTGACGTCGTAGACCACGCGGTTGATGCCGCGGACTTCGTTGATGATGCGGGTCGCGGCGCGGCCGAGGAATTCCATGTCGTAGTGATAGAAATCCGCGGTCATGCCATCGACGGAGGTGACGGCGCGCAGCGCGCAGACGAATTCATAGGTGCGGCCATCGCCCATGACGCCGACGGTCTGAACCGGCAGCAGCACGGCGAATGCCTGCCAAATGGCATCATAGAGGCCGGCCTTACGGATTTCATCGAGATAGATAGCATCGGCTTCGCGCAGGATTTCCAGCTTCTCGCGGGTGATGCCGCCTGGGCAGCGGATGGCGAGGCCGGGGCCGGGGAACGGGTGGCGGCCGATGAAGCTGTCGGGCAGGCCGAGCTCCTTGCCGAGCGCGCGCACTTCATCCTTGAAGAGTTCCCGCAGCGGCTCGACGAGCTGCATCTTCATGCGCTCCGGCAGGCCGCCGACATTATGGTGCGACTTGATGGTGACCGAAGGGCCGCCGGTGAAGGAAACGCTTTCGATCACGTCGGGATAGAGCGTGCCCTGGCCGAGGAAATCGGCGCCGCCAAGCTTCTTGGCTTCATCCTCGAAGGTTTCGATGAAGAGCCGGCCGATGATCTTGCGCTTCGTCTCGGGATCGGAAACACCCTCGAGCTCGCCGATGAAGCGGTCGGAAGCATCGACATGGATCAGATGCAGATTGTAGTGCTCGCGGAACATGGCAACGACGTTTGCCGCCTCGTCCTTGCGCATCAGGCCGTGGTCGACGAGGATGCAGGTCAGCTGATCGCCGACAGCCTCGTGGATCAAAAGCGCGGCGACGGAGGAATCGACGCCGCCTGACAGAGCGCAGATGACGCGCTTGTCGCCCACCTGATCACGGATCGCCTGCACTGCCTTGGCGCGATAGGCCGACATCGACCAGTCGCCTTTGATGCCGGCGATGTTGTGGATGAAGTTGCCGATCAGCTTGGCGCCATCGGGCGTATGCACGACTTCCGGATGGAACTGCACGCCGTAATATCTACGCTTCTCGTCGGCGATGAAGGCATAAGGCGCGTTCGAAGACGTGGCGACGACTTCGAAACCTTCCGGCAGCATGGTGACGCGGTCGCCGTGGCTCATCCAGACCTGATGGCGCGAACCGTTCGACCACAGACCTTCGAAGAGGGCACAATCCTTGTCGACTTCCAGGAAGGCGCGGCCGAATTCACGGTGGTGACCGCTCTCGACCTTGCCGCCGAGCTGCATGCACATGGTCTGCTGGCCGTAGCAGATGCCGAAGACCGGGATGCCGCTGTCGAAGATGATCTGCGGCGCCCGCGGCGAGCCTTCGTCCACGGTCGAGGCCGGACTGCCGGAGAGGATCACGGCCTTCGGCTGCAGCCGCTTGAAGCCGGCTTCGGCGGATTGGAAGGGGACGATTTCGCAGTAGACGCCCGCTTCGCGCACGCGCCGTGCGATGAGCTGCGTCACCTGGCTGCCAAAATCGACGATGAGAACGGTATCTGGATGTGCTGTCTGGGTCATGGCGAGCCTTTAATGAAAAGCGCTTTCCCTGGCAATCGGGCAAATCACGCAAACGGCGATTTTATTGTCCCGATTGTCCTACATTCTCTGTCTTCTTCGCAATTCCGGACGGAAAACCGCCATGCACTTTTCCTGGAAATGCTTCGGTGGTTTCCAGTCCCTCAAAACCAGAATACGCCGTCTTCGAGCGCCGTAAACAGCCCATCGACCGCGTAGGAGAGTTTGCGGTCGATCACATGCAGATATTCCGTCCAGTCGGAAATGTGCTGAAGCTCCACCTTTCCGTCGGAAATGCCACGCAGGCCGATCAGCGGCAGGCCATAGGTCTGGCAGGCGCGCAGCACGGCGAAGGTTTCCATGTCAACCATGTCGGTGCCGATGCGTTCATAGGCTTCGGAGCCGGAGACGATGTTGGCGCCCGTCGAAAGGCTGCCCTCGGCAATGGTAGGGATACGTAGTGGCAATTCGATCGTTGCAGGCAGATCGAGGAAGGGCGTGCGGCCCTTCTCAAAGCCGAGCGGCGAGGCATCCATGTCGCGGTAGGAAACCGAGGTGACCTGGTAGACCTCCGTCTGCTCCAGCTTGGCGGAGCCGGCTGAGCCGAGCGACACCACGAGATCGGGAAGGTCGCCCTGCGCTTCGAGCTGCGCGAAGGCGCGGGTGAGCACAATCGCGGCCTCCACGGGGCCGACGCCCGTCATCAGCGGATCGATGCGCGAGCGTAGGAAGGGTCCATATTCGGCCTCGGCCGCCATGACGAACAGGATCGATTTGCCCGATACCCGTTTCAGTTCGAATTTCATCCGCTAATTCCCTCTCTGCCCCGGATGACCATCATCGTTCCCGTCATCGAGGCGATCAGCTTGGCCGGTCCGTCGCCGATGGCATAGCCGCGGCCGTCGGCGACGATGATCGTCGTGCCAGGCTTGGTGACATCGCCCCGAAACAGGAAGCGCTCGCCGCGCCCGGGCGACATCAGGTTGACCTTGAATTCGATCGTGAGGATCGACGCGGAGGGATCGATGACGCTGTAGGCCGCAAAGCCGCAGGCGGAATCCAGCGCGGCGGCAATGATCCCGGCATGCAGGATTCCGTGCTGCTGTGTCAGCTTCACATCGAACGGCAGCTCGATTTCGACCGTACCATGCTCGACGCGCGTCAGTTCCGCACCGATCGTTGCCATCGCCGCCTGTCGCGCGAAGCTCGTTCTGATGCGGGTCCGAAAATCGCCGCCGGTCCCCGTGTCATCTGCCCCTGTCATGCCGTCCCCTTCTTTCGCGGGTGCGAAATTGGCATGGAGAGGCCATTTGGACAAGGGTTATCCGATGGAAAAAGGAAAGCGCCCCAAGCTGCTGTGCCGGCACCGAATTTCCCCGATCAACTCGCCGTGCTACCCGACGCAAGGAAGCTTGTCGTGAGGACACAGATGACCACGATTTGGCAACTCGCAGCCGCCGATGAGAGCTGGATGCGGACGCAGCTCGCTGCCGATCTGGTCGATCAGTGCCCGGCGGCTTCCAAGATCAGATGGGCAATCGTGTCGGGGTGCGAGATCAGCGAGAGGTGGCTTGCCTTCACTTCGATGGTCTTGGCGCCCATACGCTTGGCCATAAAGCGTTCCAGATCCGGATTGATCGTTCTGTCTTCGGTGGAAACGGCATACCAGCTTGGCTTGCTGTGCCAGGCGGCCTGAGTGGTCTTTCCAGTCAGCAAAGCCTTCTGGAAGGGCTGCTGCACGGCATAAAGCACTTCGGCCTTGGCCTTGGGCAGGTCGCCGGCGAAGTCGCGCAGGAAGGCTTCCTCGGTGAGCCGTCCTTCGTCGCCGTCGAAGACGATACCGGCCGAGGCAGGGGGCGTCGGATATGTCTTGGCGAGCGCCGTATAATCTTCGCCGGCATCCGGTGCGCGGGCTGCGACATAGACGAGCGCCGAAACCTTCGGATGAACGCCGGCTTCCGTCACTAACATGCCGGAGAAGGAATGGCCGACAAGGACGGTCGGGCCGTCCTGGCGGTCGAGCACGCGCTGTACCGCCGCGACGGCTTCGGGGAGAGTCGTCAACGGGTTCTGCACGGCCGTGCAGTTCAGCCCCTTGGCCTGCAGCCGGGCGATGACCTCCGTCCAGCAGGAGCCGTCTGCGAAAAGTCCATGCGCAAGAACGAAGTTGCGGACCTTTAAGGGCGCGGAGGCAGCCGCGCCCGTGGTCGAGCTGCCGGCGGCCATGCCACGCGTGGACATGAGGGTGGCGGCGGCACCGGCAACAATGGCGGTCGCGAAATTTCGTCTGGTCATCATCATCGTGATACCTATCGTTTAGAGATAAATTAGCACCAGAAAGCAGTCGTGCCGGATGCCGGAACGGTAAAGCTTCTGAAATTTTGTATGTCTCGGGGACGGCATCTGCCCGGATCCTACGGATCAAAAGCCCCATCTGCATTCCGATTCGGCGTCAAGCTTGCCTTGTGTATGCAAAAGCAAGCTCAATGCCTATCTTTGTATTCTTCATATCGACTTCAGTCAATAATTGTATGTGTAACGGTTGCGTGATAGATAAATTGTATGCAAAACTCGGATTGAAGTGATATTTTGCATACAAGTCGCAACGGATGTCGGAGAATTGGGAACGATGGATGGACTAGATGGTGCGGCCGACGATCGTGAGTTGTTGTCCGACCGCATTCGCAATGCGCTGGAAGATGAGATCGCGACCGGCAAGCTTGAGGCGGGCGCAGCACTGGACGAACAGCAACTGGCCGATCGTTTCGGTGCCTCGCGCACGCCGGTTCGCGAGGCACTGAGGCAGCTGTCGGTAAGCGGTCTGGTCGAAATGCGAGCGCGGCGCGGGGTGGTCGTTGCCCGCATGACGCCTGAACGCATCATGGATATGTTCGAGACGGTTGCCGAAATCGAATCGATGTGTGTAAGGCTCGCCACTTATCGCATGACGCCGCTCGAGCGCAGCCACCTGATCGAACTGCACGATTCATCTGAAACGCTTGTGAAAACAGGAGATTTCGATGCTTACGATGTGTTCAATCGCGCCTTCCATGAGGCGATCTATCACGCCACCCACAACAGCTTTCTTGCCGAGCAGGCGATCATGATCCGCAATCGCCTGGCGGCCTTCCGCCGGGCTCAATTGCAGCAGGAGCAGCGGCTCGATCGATCGCGGGCGGAGCATGAAGCCATTATGCAGGCGATAGCCGAAGGGGATGGGGAAATGGCGTCGCGGCGCATGCGGGCACATATGCTCAATGCAGCGACGGCGTTGCGGCGCTTCATTGAAGCCAGCAAGCTTATTTAGGCAGTCCAGCCAAAGTCCGGATCAGCCGCGGGCGATGCGGACGATGTGCTGATCCCAGGCGACATCGTTGCGTTCGCCCAGAAAGTTGCCGTCATAGGACGAGACGGCAAAGCCATGTCGGGCCGGTGCGATGCCCGCCGCATCGGCGATGCTTTCCACCTTCAGCACCTTGCCGGTCTTCGCATCCAGCGTCACCGAAGTCCCTTCGACCGGCGATGTGACACCAACGAGATTCTCGGCACGGTTGACTGCGATGGCGCCGACATAATTGCCAAGCGCCCGCGTCGTCTCGTCGGGCAGGGTAACGAAGGTCAGGTCCTCGCCCCTGGCGAAATGGCCGATAAGCGGCGGCAGGTCGTTGCGGTGGCCTTCGTACTGGCAGGCGAACCAGACGCGGCCGCTGGCGTCGATATCGACATGACGTGTCGAAACCTGAGCATATTGCGACGGCAGTGTGTGCTTCTCGATCAGCTGGCCGCTCGCGGCGTCGACCAGCGTCAGCGACGGTTCCATATGGTCGAGGTTGAGCTTGGTACGGCCGAAATCCGGATGGGTCTCGATGCCGCCATTGGCGACGATCAGGAACCGGCCGTCATCCGAAACCGTCATGTCGTGCGGACCGACGCCATAGGTCTCGTATTCACCGACGCGGGCAAACCTGTTGCCAGCATCATAGAGCCCGATGATACCGCGATTATCGTCGAAATCGTTCTCGCTGGCATAGAGCAGTCTGCCATCAGGCGAAAACGTGCCGTGTCCGTAGAAATGCCGACCTTCTCTGGCGGAAATGACGATCGGCTCGGCCTTGTTCCAGGGATCGAAAATCATCGCGTAGATGCCGGGCCGGCGCGCGAAGGCGACAGTCTTGCCGGTCGCCTTCGAAAAGGCCATGCCGTGGGCGCGTGCGGGCAGGGCGACCTGATCGATGATGCGCCCCTGTTCGGTCACCGTCGCCACTGCAAAGGAGCCGTCGGCGGCGCGGATGCCGGAGGCATAGACCGCATCGGCCCGCTCCAGCGCCATCAAGGCACCGGGCTTGAGCGCCGCAAGGAAAGTCAGTCCCGCTGCCTTGACGAAAGCTCTCCGATCGATGAGGCCGCTGCGCATCATGTTCTAGTCTCCGTCGGCGAAGGAGAAGCCGGCCGAAAGACCGATGGCACCGCCATACTCATCGCTGAAGCTGGTGGCGAGTTCGCGGCTGACGGCGAGCAGCTTGTCGATCTTGGCGCGCTCCGCATCATTGCCGATTGCTGCCTCGATATCCGGATTGATCGTCGGTGCCGTCGTCGCAAGCTCGTTCAGCAGGCCGTCGATCTTGGTGGCAATCGCGCGCCTGTCCACCGGTAGCAGGCTTGCCATGTCGGCTTTTTCCCAGAGCGTCTTCAGGCCCTCGATATTGCCCGTGAACGAGGTCCACGTATTGGCCGAGCGCCAGTAGATCGCCATCTTCGGCCGCGCCGTTGCCGGATCGCCTTTGTAGAAGGTTTCCAGCCGCTGGTCGCGAACATTGGCCGCGCCATGCACGAGGATGCCAAGCAATGCGGTGACGGCCTCCTTGTTGTCCATGAAATCGTCGCTGGTCTTGCCGGGGAATTTCCAGGATTTCTGCACGCCGTCCGGCGCATCCCATTCGTCGGCGATTTCCTTGGCGGTGTTTTCGATATTGCCGGCGACAGCCGCGCCATAACGGCAACGGAAGCTCTGTTTATCCTTCCCGAGGACATCAGAGCCGTTGCCGAAGAGTACATATTCCAGTGCCGTCATGCCCATCAGCGCCACGCTCTTGCCGGCGACGGCCTCGACGGTCGTATCCTGCTCGTCCGCCTTGGCGATCAGCGCCTGCACCTGCTTGAGGCCGACACCCTTGCGGTCGGGATAGAAGAGGATGTGCTCGAAGCGGTTCTTTTCGATGATCGGGCCGGTATCGACGATCTCGATGCGCGACCAGCTCTTCACGGTGTCACCGAAAGACGATTTGGCGCCGGAAAGGGTGGCGTCCGTGGGATCGGCGCATAGCGCCTTCATCGCGACAGTCAGTTTCGAGGCGGAGTCGTGCATGGCGCGGTAGCCGGGGCGGATCACGTCATCCACCGCCTCCTGCAGTACGGCCGGCACCGCCGCCTCGTTCAGGCCGGCGCCATTGGTTGTCGCATCCTCTGCATGGGCAGGCAGGGCGGCAACGGTAAGCAGCAGGCTGGCGGCCAGAGCAATTCCAGCAAACGTGCGCAGCGGTTTTGCGTCCGGAATTGCGTGAAAACAATGGGACGGAGCATTTGCGTGACTCCGTTTAGAACGGAAATGCTCCGGACGTTTCCAGTGGCGCATCAGAGGGACTCCAGAAAGTTGATGAGGGCTTGCCGATCGTCCTTCGAAAGACCGGCGAATGCATTGCGGGCTTCTTCCGCCTCTCCTCCATGCCAGAGAATGGCTTCGGTCAATGTGCGGGCGCGGCCGTCATGCAGATATGCCTGCCGACCGCTCACCGTCTGCGTGAGGCCTATACCCCAGAGCGGCGGCGTGCGCCAATCGCGGCCGGATGCCACGCCCACCTGCTGTCCATCCGACAAGCCTTCGCCCATGTCGTGCAGCAGGAAATCGGAGTAGGGCCAGATCAGCTGGAAGGCCTGCGGCGAAACCTTACCGTCGCTGCCCTTCAAGTCATCGCGCGTCACGAATTTCGGTGTGTGGCAGGCGGTACAGCCGGAGCGATAGAACATGTCCTTGCCGTGCAGCACGGCGGGCTGGCTCGTCGAGCGCCGGGCGGGCACGGCAAGATTTTCGGAATAGAAGGTGACGAGCGGAAGCACCGGGTCGGGTGCCTCTGTGTCGCCCAGCCGCTTCTGCACGCCGTTCGGCATGGTCAGGCAGCGCGGCTCTTTGGCGGTGCAGTCGCCATAGGGGTTTGGCCGGTCCGGCGTCGAAATGCCGATATCGGTGGAAAAGGCGTCGGCCACCTGGTCGCGCACGGTTGCATTCTGGGCTTTCCAGCCGAAGCGCCCGAGCGCGATCTCACCCGTGCGATGATCGCGGACGATGGCGGGGCGGCCGCGAATGCCGGTGCCCTTCTTATCGTCCGGATCGGCATTGGCGAGAATATCGGCATCCGGAATGGCCTCGATCAGGCCGAGGCCAATCATCGGCGGCGCAATGCGCGCTGAAAGCGTAGTGCTTACATCCATCGGCCCGTAGGCGAGATCGCTGACGCCGTAATGCGGCTTGCGCAAGGTCACGGTTTCGCTGCCGGCAAGCCTCACCGTCTCCTCGCTATAGCTGACGGTCACCTTGCCTTCGGCGGCGAGGCCGGGGACGGCAAGATCCTGCAGCTGTGCCCCATAGGTCGAATCCGGGAAATTGAGCGCATGAAAATTCTTGACGGCCTGTTCCTCCTCCGGGGTCACGGCTGGCCGTGCCAGGCGCAAGACCATCGAGGTCGCGGCCGCGCCCGCTTCCTCCGGCGGATGGCCGCGCCCGTCGCGGATATGGCAGCTTTGGCAGGAGCGGGCATTGAACAGCGGCCCCAGCCCGTCGGAGGCCTGGGTGGAGGAGGGGGCGGAGACCCAGAGCTTGCGGAAGAGCGCGTTGCCAAGATGAAAATCCTGGCCCTGTTCCTGGTCTAGTCTGGCTGAAGGCTGGGAGAAAATATCGCGCGTGACCTTATCGATCGCAGTCAGGCCGCCGCCCTGCATCGTTTCATACGGTTCGGCCTTGAGAAAATTGCTGGTTGCGCGGGTGACATCGCGCACGCGCTTCAGCTCTTCGGTAGAGAGATCGCTGCGATTGCTCGGAAAATCGAGGATGTCGGCAACGGCCAGCGTGATGGAAAAAACCAAAAAAACCGCAGCAAGGGCGGGCAAAAGGGCGCGATTGGCCGGTAGAGCTGTCATGGGTATCGGGGTGGCGGCGCCTAATCGCGCTGCCACCCTCCCTTATTACTTCTTCTTGAAGACGGAGTTCGGATTGTCCAGGCTGTCCGAACCTTCGAGCTTGATCGTGCCGAGATCGAGAGCAGCGATGACGCGCTGGATGCTCTTCGTCTGGTCGAGTAGGCCGTCAATCGCCTTCTGAACCGTCGCGTTGCCTTCCTTGTTGCCCTCGCCGATCATCTGGTCGTATTTCTCGACGGTCTCGCCGCGATGCACCAGCGCCTTCATGGCCGCAAGCGTCGCGTCGAGCTTGTCTTCCATTTCCTTGTCGAGCGCCGGATCCTTGGCCTTGACCAGATCGTGCAGTGACGGCCCCTTCATCTTGGTGCCGTCGGCGCGGGTATAGTTGCCATTATAGGCAGACGCGATGCCAACGGCATCGCCATTGTGCTCGTTATAGGTATTGTCGGAGAAGCAATCCTGCTCTTCTTCCGGATCGTGCAGCAGCAGGCCGAGCTTCATGCGCTCGCCGGCAAGTTCGCCATAGGAAAGCGAGCCCATGCCGGTCAGGATGGTGGTGAGGCCGGCCTTCGGATCGGCTTCGACATGCTTGGTGGCTTCGCCGTCCGGCGCCCACTTGTCCGTCATGTCCTGAAGGTCCGAAACCAGCAGCGTCGAGGCGGACTTCACATATTCGGCGCGGCGGTCGCAATTGCCATGCGTACAATTCTTCAGATCGTAGTCGGTTGCCGGACGCTCGCCGGCGCCGGCATCCGTGCCGTGCAGGTCCTGGCCCCACAGAAGGAATTCGATGGCGTGGTAGCCGGTCGCGACATTGGCTTCGATACCGCCGGCCTGATGCAGCGTGCTCGACAGGAATTCCGGCGTCAGATGCGAGGCGTCGACATCCTTGCCGTTGATCTTGATCGTCTTGTTGGCGATGACATTGGCGACATAGAGCGAGTTCTCGTCGCTTTCTGTGCCGTAGGAGGCGTCGACATAGTCGATCAGGCCTTCGTCCAGCGGCCAGGAATTCACCTTGCCTTCCCAGTCGTCGACGACCGGATTGCCGAAGCGATAGACTTCCGTCTGCGCATAGGGAACGCGAGCCTTGATCCAGGCCGCACGTGCCGCCTTAAGCGTCTTGTCGCTGGGGTTGGCGAGCAGGGCGTCGATCGCCTTGTCGAGTGCTTTCGCCGTCGTCAGGGAGTCCTGGTACTTGGCATGCGCGAGCTCTGTGTAGTGCTTGAGAACGGCTGCCGGTTCGGGAGTTGCCGCAAGGGCGGGAAGGCTGGATGCGGCAGTCGCGATAACGGCCACCGCGAGCGCGGCGCCAATTCTGTTTTTCAGTTTCATGTTCCTCTCCTGTGACAGCGGGGGGCACCGTCAAAACTTGGCAATTTGTCTCATGTATGAAAAACAAACTTGTGTCAAACACTCTAGTTTAGAACGATTTTAAGGCGAGGGGTCAAGAATTTAACGTCGCAAGCGAAATGGATTCGCTTGTGAATGCGCAGATATAGGCCGTTTGATATTGCGTCAGCAGGGCAGTGATAGCAGG
Organism: Rhizobium sp. BK312; assembly: GCF_014193605.1. Classification (NCBI taxonomy): domain Bacteria; kingdom Pseudomonadati; phylum Pseudomonadota; class Alphaproteobacteria; order Hyphomicrobiales; family Rhizobiaceae; genus Rhizobium; species Rhizobium sp. BK312. Next base: position 245,874 of record NZ_JACHZP010000005.1, read on the forward strand.
CTCGATCGCCGCCAGCTCACATCTTCCGTTGCAGACGGCTGAAGAAGAAGCCGTCGGTATCGGTGGAGGCTGGCGTCAGCGTAATGGTCTTGCCATCCGAGGAGCGGGGCTTTGGGGCATCCTTGCCGAACAGCTTCCCCCATGAGCCCAGAGTTTCCACCACCTCGAAGTCCGGATTCTGGGCGGCGAAACGGTTTACCTGCGCTTCATTCTCTTCCGGCAGTACCGAGCAGGTGACATAGAGCAGAGCGCCGCCAGGACGGACGAATTCTCCGGCCTGGGCAAGGGCTTCCTGCTGCTGGCTGGTGCGCTCGTCGAGGTTCTTCTGCGTCAGCCGCCATTTGGTATCGGGACGCCGCCGCCAGGTGCCGGTCCCGGTGCAGGGAGCATCGACCAGCACCTTGTCGAACTTGCCTCGCAGCTGCAGCAGGCCGTTGCGCTCGTCATGGACTTGGACATTGCGGGTGCCGGCCCGCTTCAGGCGCTCGATGATCGGCGCCAGCCGCCGCCGGTCGCTGTCATAGGCGTGGACCTGGCCCTTGTTGTGCATCGCGGCCGACATGGCGAGCGTCTTGCCGCCACCGCCAGCGCAATAGTCGAGCACCTGATCGCCCTCTTCGGGCAGGACCAGATCCGCGACGATCTGCGAACCTTCGTCCTGCACCTCGAACCAGCCTTTCTGGAAGGAGAGCTCGGCCGTGACGTTCGGCAGGCGTGACGCACCTTCGCCGGCCGGAATTCGGATGCCGAACCGGGCGATTTTCGATGCCTGGCCGCCAGCGCGTTCCAGCGCTTTCACGACCTTGGCGCGATCGGCCTTCAGTGCATTGGCGCGGAGGTCGAGCGTCGGACGTTCGGCGAGAGCTTGCGCTTCCGAAAGCCAGCCATCGCCGAAGGCTTGGCTGAAGGAGGGCTCGACCCATTCGGGAATATCGCCCTGGATGTGACGGGGCGCATCTTCGAGCTTGCGGGCCGCAAAAGCGGCCAATGTTTCGGCGCTCGGCGCCTCGGGAGCAAATTTATCACCGTCGAGCTCGGCGGCCAGCGCCTCGGGCGTCAGGCCCCATTGGCGGAAGAGCACGGCATGGGCAAGCGCGGACGCACTGTCGTCTTCCATCAGCCAGGCATGCGAGAGCCGCATGCGCAGGGCGTCATAGACGATGTTGCCGATCGCGGCCCTGTCGCCGGAGCCGGCGAAGCGATGGGCAAGGCCCCAATCCTTCAGGGCATCGGCCACCGGTCGCTTGCGCGCTTCGATATCGGCAAGAACTTCGATGGCCCCCTGCAATCGGCCGCCCAGACGCATTCACACTCTCCTGCTCGCGCATGACCCGGAACCCGTTGGAGCTCATCTTGGGAATCTGCGCCCTACCAAAACCGCTGACGCCTCGCCGATCCGCGCAGACAATGCCCATGGCGGCGGATTTTGAGACGTCTCAATCGCGTGGTAGCCGCGATTGGCCGAGAGAGCAAGCGTCATGCCGATTTGCCGGTAGTTCCGGCTTCCGGCGATTACTTCGAGGCGACGACCTCGTAACAGACCTTGGCGGTACCCGAAGCGACCATGCCGATGTTCTGTGCGGCAGCGCGGGAGAGATCGAGAACACGTCCACGAATGAAGGGCCCACGGTCGTTGATGCGAACGACGACGCTGCGGCCATTGTGCTTGTTGGTGACCCTGAGACGCGTGCCGAAGGCAAGCGAGCGGTGGGCTGCAGTAAGATTTCTGGAACTCATGCGTTCCCCGGAAGCAGTCTTGGAGCTTCCCCCGTACCATGAAGCGCCTCCGCAGCCAGCGGATGCAAATGCCGGAGTCGAAACGACAGCAATGGAGGCGGATATAGTTGCGGCGATTGCCAAAGAACGTGCGATTTTCTTCAAACCGATTTTTCCCTCAAGCTATTGAACTTGCGCCCTGGGTAGGCGGCGGGGCTTAAATCAGGCCAAAAATGGCGAAAAAGTGCCACTTTCGATCACGGAATGTTACAGTCTGCAACATTCGTGATATTGGGGGAATACTGGGACTATTCAGCGGATTTGCTTGATCGTGGAAAAAACCCAATAAAATCAGCTAAAAATGGAATGAATTTTCTCGAAGGCGCCGGGTGATGTCAGGCATCACAAAAATCGGAAAAATAATTTTCCGACTTTGCCATAATCGCTGCCGCATTTGTGCAATTTTAGAGGTCGTTAACCATAAATGCGGAGCAAATTGAACTATAGTGCCTGGCTAAGTAGGAATTTTCATGCGATCTCACCTGGCGTGGAGAGCGATTTCTCAGCCGCGCCACGCTCCCGAGGACCATAATTCGGCGAGCGACATGCGATACTCTGGGTAGCGGAACTGGAAGCCGAGCGCGCGCAATTTCGCGTTCGAAACGCGCTTGTTTTCGCCGTAGAAAGAGCGTGCCATCGCCGTCAGCTCGGCCGTCTCGAAAGCCTGTTCCGGTGGCGGTTCGACGCCCATAAGGCGGCCGGCCTCGACAATGACATCCTGTGGCGGCGCAGGCTCGTCATCGGTGACATTATATATGCCGCCGAGCTTGCGATCGGACAGGAAGCGGGCGCAAGCGCCGATATCCTCGACGCGGATGCGGTTGAACACCTGATTCGCTTTGATGAGCCGCCGTGCCGTACCCTTTTCCAGATTGCAGAAGGCATTGCGGCCCGGTCCGTAAATGCCTGAAAGCCGCAGCACAGCGACGGGCAGATCGAGCCGGATACCGACCCGCAGCCAGCCGTCTTCCGCTTCTACCCGCTCGACCGAGCGGTCCGCGACCGGATGCAGCGAGGTCTGCTCGCTGACCCAGGCGCCCTTGTGGTCGCCATAGACGCCGACGGTCGAGAGATAGCAAATCCATTCCAGCTTCGGCATCAGCGCCTTGAGATTGAGCTGCGCCAGCCGCAGCAACGGATCGCCGGATTTGCCCGGCGCGATCGATTGCACCAGATGCGTTGCCGTTTGCATCGCCTCGGCCAGAGCCAGATCGATCGTTTCACCGTCGAAGACGAAGGCTTCGATGCCTTCCTTCGTCAGCTGTTCGGCCTTGTCGGCGGAGCGGGTCGTGCCGGTGATGCGGATACCAGAGCCGGCCAAGGCCTTGGCAATGGCCGTTCCGGAATAGCCGCAGCCGAAAATCATCACATGCATCACGATACCCCTGCCAGTTTCCATTCGGCGCGAACTTCTTCGTCTGCCTCGTCATGTCTTTGTGCCGCAAACGCATGGAATTCGCCAGCCGTCATCAGTCGCGATAGCGCCCAGACCGCCATGCCGCGCACGGTGGGCGAGGGATCTCCGGCCAGTTCGCGACATTTCTCTATAAAGGAGCGATCGCCCGAATTGCCGGCGGCGATGAGTACATTGCGGATGAAGCGGTCCCGGCCGATGCGCTTGACCGGCGAGCCGCTGAAGAAAGCACGAAAAGCCGCATCATCCAGATTGAGCAGGAGGGCGATCGACGGTTCCTTGAGATCCTCGCGCGCCACCAACTTCATCTCCGAGGCGGCGTTTGCGAACTTGTTCCAGGGGCAGGCGGCAAGGCAGTCATCGCAGCCATAGATGCGGTTGCCGATCAACGGCCGAAGCTCGGGATCGATCAGACCCTTGTGCTCGATGGTCAGATAGGAAATGCAGCGCCGTGCATCGAGCTGATAGGGGGCCGGGAAGGCAGCGGTCGGGCAGGCATCGAGACAGGCCCGGCAGGAGCCGCAATGGTCGATCTCCGGCTCATCCGGCTCGAGTTCGGCCGTGGTGAACATCGACCCGAGAAAGAGCCATGAGCCGAAGGCGCGGCTGACGAGATTGGTGTGCTTGCCCTGCCAGCCGAGACCGGCAGCCTCTGCCAGCGGTTTCTCCATGACAGGCGCCGTATCGACGAAGACCTTGACATCCTCCTTCGAGCGCGCCGCGAAGCGGGTGGCGATCTCCTTCAGCCTACCCTTGATGATGTCGTGATAGTCGCGGTTTCTGGCATAGACGGAGATCGCCGCCTTGTCCTGCTTTTCCAGAATGCCGCGTGGATCCTCGTCGGGGCCGTAATTCAGGCCGAAGACGACGATGGAGCGGGTCTCGCTCCAGAGCACGCGCGGATCGCCGCGGCGGTCGCGTGTCTCTTCCATCCACCCCATGGTGCCGTGATGGCCTTTGTCGAGAAACTGGCCGAGCCGGACCGCCGCTTCGGGAATGGCGTCCGGCCTGGTAATGCGACAGAGATCGAAACCATGGGCACGCGCTTCCTCTCGCAAGAAAGCGGTCAGTGTGTTTCTTCGCTTGTCAGCTTTTTCCGCTTCGCGATCACCGGGCATATCGAGCCCTCGTCAGAAATCCAGATCGGCATAGTGCGAAACTGGTGTGACTCCACGCACACGCTCCGCCAGGATCGGCCGGAAGGATGGGCGCGACTTCAGCCGCTGATACCATTCCTTGGCGACAGGCGATTCCGTCCAGTCGATCTCACCCAGATAGTCTAGCACGGAAACCGAGGCTGCTGCGGCGAGATCGGCGTAGCTCAGGCGCTCACCGGCCAGCCACTGCCGCGAACCTGCAAGCCAGGACAGATACTTCATGTGCTGGCGGATATTGCCGCGCGCCATGCGCATGACCTTGGAATCGGGCGCGCCACCGCCCTGTTCGGCGGTCATCTGCAGCTTGAAGACGCGCTCGCGCGTCAGCGGCCGCGTCACATCCTGCTCCATCTTCTGCATGAACCATTCCGTCAGCCGGCGGATTTCGGCGCGCTGGAACGGATCTTCGGCCAGAAGCCGGCGGTCGCGCTTCAGGACACCATGCGTCTCGTCAAGATATTCGGAAATGACCGAGGCGCCACAGAGCGCCCGCATGCTGTCATCGACATAGACAGGCAGGGTGCCGGCCGGGTTCAGTGCCAGGAAATCGCGTCGCTTTTCCCAGGTCTGTTCCTCGATCAGCTCCGTCTGATAGCCATATTCCGTCAGGATCAGACGAACGAACCGGGAGGAAGATGACATTGGGTGATGATACAGCGTCGGCATTGGTACTCGGGTGTTTCTGATTGATGCTACGGAAGTCTTTTGGGTCGCGATTCTGCGGCCCTAGTCATTTGTCATCGGTTGAAGCTATAGGATCTTGGCCTAGTTTGCACAAGCGAATCGGGCCGCCCTGCCGTTAGACAAAGGACACGATATGGCTGAACAAATTATTATCGCGTTGGTTTTAGGCCTTGTGGAGGGGCTTACGGAGTTCATTCCGGTCTCCTCCACGGGCCATCTGATATTGCTTGGACATTTTCTCGGCTTCAAATCGGCCGGTACTTTTGAAGTTTTGATTCAGCTCGGCGCGATTCTCGCCATTCTGCTTGTCTATTTCAATCGTCTCGTCCAGATCGCCAAGGCGCTGCCCGTCAGCGTCAAGGCTCGTCACTTCGTTCTGGCCGTCCTCTTCGGCTTTCTGCCCGCTGCGGTCATCGGCGCGCTGGCGCATGATTTCATCAAGACGGTGCTGTTCGATTCGCCGAAGGTCATCTGTATCTCGCTGATCCTCGGCGGCATCGTCCTGCTCGTCATCGACAGGATCGAGTTCAAGCCGAAATACACCAGCGCCTACGAATTTTCCTGGCCGATGGCGGTCAAGATCGGCTTCTTTCAGTGCCTGGCGATGATTCCGGGAACGTCGCGCTCCGGTTCCACCATCGTCGGTGCCCTGCTGCTCGGCGCCGACAAGCGTTCTGCCGCTGAATTTTCCTTCTTCCTCGCCATGCCGACGATGGTCGGCGCTTTCACTCTGGATTTGTGGAAGAGCCGCCATGATCTCAGCTTCGCCGATGGTCAGCTGATCGTCATCGGCTTCTTCATGGCCTTCATCTCGGCGTTGCTCGTCGTGCGCGCGCTGCTCGACTTCGTATCCCGCCGGGGTTACGCCCCCTTCGCATGGTGGCGAATTGCCGTCGGCACGATCGGTCTTATCGGTCTCTATTTCGGCTGAGACCGCTCGTTCGCGCTGATATCCTGGAAAAATGAAGGCCGGTCAAAACCGGCCTTTTTCATACCCGATCAGTTCCGGGAGGACGTGTCGATGGAACCCGTCGTGCAGGGGTCGACGCCGTAGGTCGGCGCACATTCGCCCTTGATCGAGGCGATGCTGCCGCGGGCCACGAAGGAGCCTGCGAGAATCACCAGTGCCGCGCACGCAAACAAAAGCGCGATAGACTTGCCCATCGAAGAATGCCTTTCCGCAGAAGTGTGAAGCGCGCCGCGAACCGGTTCATTGTCCAAGCCTGAGACGCGCGGCTGTGTTAGTCAGTGGAATGAGCAATAGCAATAAATGTTCATATTAAATTTGACGTTAATGCTACTATTTCCAGACTGCGTCTTTTGAGCAACGCCAAGCTGTGAATGACGCTGCTCTGCCAGCGTCTTAAAGTACGATTCTGTCTTCGCGGGGCAATAAAAAACGCCGCTCGGCAAAGCCGGGCGGCGGGTGAATTTCGTGGAACGGCCGAATCGTCAGGCGGCTTTGCCCGAGCCGGTAAACTGGCCCTGCGGACGGTAACGCACCAGATAAGACGGCAGCACGGAGACAAGCAATGTCGGCAGCAGGCCGATGCCCTTCAAAGTGCGTCCTTCCGCTTCCGCCTGCTTCGAAACGACGTTGTCGCTCTTCAGCAGCGTTACCTGGTCGGCGGTGATCGGCGGCTTGATGAGCGGCACCAGCGACGCGACCGAGCCGATCAGCGAAGCCAGCCCGAAGGGGATGGAGACGAATGACTTCTTCCGATTGATGACGGCAAGCGTGGTCTCGAGACATTCGCGGAAAGACAGGATTTCGGGGCCGCCGAGCTCATAGGTCGTACCGGCCTTCAGCTTGCCGTCGACGCTCCGCGCAACGGTCTCGGCGATATCCTGCACATAAACGGGCTGGAACTTCGTCTTGCCGCCGCCGATCAGCGGTAGGAACGGCGCCGTGCGCGACATGTCGGCGAACTTGTTGAAGAATTCGTCTTCCGGCCCGAACACGATCGAAGGGCGCAGGATGATTGCATCCGGCTTGATCGACAGAATGGCGGTTTCGGCGCGAGCCTTGGTTCGGGCATAGGCCGAAGGCGAGTTGGCGTCGGCGCCCAGTGCCGAAATATGCGTCAGCGAGGCGCCGGCGCCGCGGGCGGCTTCCGCAATCGCCTTGGCACCAAATTCTTGCACCGCATCGAAGGTATTGCGGCCGCTTTCAGCGAGAATGCCGACGCAGTTGACGACATGCTGCGCGCCTTCGACGGCGCGGTCGATGGAATTGCGGTAGCGCACATTGGCCTGAACGATCGAAATCTGGCCGAGATTGCCAAGCGGTTGCAGGAAACCGGCAAGATCGGGACGGCGAACGGCGACACGGATGCGATAGCCGCGCTTGGCAAGCGCGCGCACGACGTGCCGCCCGATGAAACCTGATCCTCCGAACACGGTAACGAGCGGCGGGAGGTTGGACAGGGTCATGGCAGGCTCCTCGAAAGGCTTGGATTGGGCTTATCTGGTTTCGTCTTAGCCGATCCGCGCGCCGAGGTGAAGTGCTATCGCGCTGCATTGCAGCGTCGGCTTTTCAAGGGAGTTAGACGCCTTCGACGACGACCATTTCAGCGTCTGCCACCTGCTGGCGGATTTTGGCGGCGATCTGATATTCGGGCGAATTGTAGCAATCGACGGCATGCTGCAGCGACGGAAACTCGATCACGACGTTGCGGCCGCGTGCCTGTCCCTCCAGCGGGGTAAACGCTCCGCCGCGGGCAAGGAAATTCGCGCCGTATTTCTCGAAGGCGGGCTTCGCGGCAGCAACGTAATCCTTGTAGCGCTCGGGGTCGCGAACATCCACGCGCGCAATCCAATATCCCTTTGGCATGTTTTCCTCCCAGCTTGCTTCTGTATCTTAGAGTGCGGCGTCCATCTCGGCGAGGATGGCGCGAGCGGCCTCCTTTGGATCGACCGCCTTGACGATCGGTCGTGCGACGACGAGATGGCTCGATCCGGCCTTGATGGCGTCTGCCGGCGTCATCACGCGCTTCTGGTCGCCCTTGTCGCTGCCGGCCGGACGGATGCCGGGGGTCACCAGCGCCATATCCGGCCCGATGATCTTGCGGACCGCGGCGGACTCTTCCGCCGAACAAACGATACCGCCCATGCCCGCGAGATGCGCCTGTTCGGCCCGGCGCAGCACCAGCGTATGCGGATCATATTCATAGCCGGCGGCGATGAGATCGCCTTCGTCCATCGAGGTCAGCACGGTGACGCCCAGCAGGCAGAGGTCCGACCCTTTGGCCGCCGCGACGGCCGCCTTCATGGCTTTCGGATAGGCGTGCAGCGTCAGCATCGACATGCCCATCTTGACGATATTCTCCACGCCGGAGGCCACCGTATTGTCGATGTCGAGCAGCTTCATGTCGAGGAAGATCTTCTTGCCGCTGGCGGCGAGATCGCGGGCGAATTCCAGACCGCCGGCAAAGGCGAGCTGATAGCCGATCTTGTAATAGAGTATGTCATCGCCGAGGGCGCCGACCACTTTTTCGGCCTCCTGAAGGTTTGGAACATCCAGTCCAACGATCAAGCGGTCGCGTGCGGTCATATCAAGCCCATCCCATCCAGTCTTCCATGGGTGTCCAGTCGCATGAGACGGCGCGCTTCGCAAGATCGAAACAGAAAAGATTGCCGCCGCCCGGCGGCTGATCGCCTTGCCGCGCGATCGGCTTCCCCTCCAGATGGCATTTCAGCAGCGTGCCGACGCCGCCATGGCCGACGAAGGCGATCGGCACTTTCGGATCGTGCCGCGCAAGAACGGCCTCGACATTGGAGACGATTCTCGCCTGCGCGTCGATAGCGCGTTCCCAGCCCTTGAAGCTCTCATGCGGATTGGCAAAGAACCAGTCCGCCGCTTTTTCGAACTCCGGCGGCGGCAGAAAACCTGTGGCGCTGCGATCATTTTCATGCATGGCTTCGATGGCCTCGATCGGTGCGCCGCTTGCCGCTGCCAAGGCCTCGGCCGTTTCGATTGCCTTGCGCTCGCCGCTGGAGACGATCAGGCCGAGCTTGCCAGCCCAGGGCCGGCTCGCAGCCAGCCGCGCCCGCTCGGCGCCAATGTCGGACAAGCCCCACTCCGGCACCGGCACATTCGGGTCGATCCGCACCTGTGGGTGCGTAACATAAAGAGCGTACATGGATTTCCCAGCGATTGTCTCAGCCGCGGCTATAGACCCAGAGCTGGGCCGGCGGAATATTGCGGACGATAAAGTCGTAATGCCGGATATGATAGCGATCCGGCTTGGCGATGATCGGCGAGACCGGGCCGTAGGAAATCTGCACCACCGGGCGACCGGGCGGGATGCGATCCAGCAGGCTCTCGAGAAGCGCGACGCGCGCCTTCATCGGGAAATTGAGAAGGGGAATGCCCGAGACGACGGAATCGAAGGTCTGGCCGCGCAGCACGCCCAGCGTTTTATCGAGATCGAAGGCGTCCCCATTGATGAAGTTGACGCCGGGATAACGGCGGACGAGATGATTGTAGAAATCGGTGGAATATTCGATGGCAACGAGATTTTGCGGCTCGACGCCGCGTCCGAGGATCGCCTTGGTGATCGCGCCTGTTCCCGGCCCAAGCTCCAGCACGGGCAGCCCTGATTGCGTGTTGATGACGCCAGCCATCTTGCGAGCCGTAATCGACGAAGTAGGAACGATCGACCCCACGGTCTTGGGTCCCTGCATCATGCCTTTGAAGAAGCGAATCTCCTCATCGAATTTCTTGCCCAGCCGTTCCTTGAGACGCAGCGCCATGCTCTCCCCCCCATCAGATGTTACCGTCGCGACTTACATATTGCTTCTCTAGATCTTGCAACCGAATGACGCAATAACAAGAGAAAATGTCGCAATCGACAAAAGACCAAATAAAAGCGCCCTTGCATTGGATAAACGCAGAAAGGGCGCTTTGGTTTCCCTAGAGCCGGATGAGACATCCGGCTCTAAAATCAAAGAAGTGGAGCATGATATCGTCCGAAAACCGCTCACACTTTTCGGCATCGTGCTCTACACGCGCATCGGCATCAGCACATAAAGCGCGTCGTCGCCGGCCGTGTCGCGAATGAGCGTCGGCGAGCCGGCATCGGCCAGCAGGAATATGGCTGCATCGCCGGAAAGCTGTGCGGTAATGTCGAGCAGGTACTTGGCGTTGAAGCCGATTTCCATCGGGTCCATCTCATAGCCGACGGCAACTTCTTCCGTCGCGCTTCCCGAATCCGGGTTGTTGACGGTCAGCAGCAGCTGGCCGTCAGACAGTGCCAGCTTCACGGCGCGGCCACGCTCCGAAGAGATCGTCGATACACGGTCGACGGCCTGGGCGAAAGTCTCGCAATCGACCCGCATTTCCTTGTCGTTGTTGGCTGGAATAACGCGCTGATAGTCCGGGAAAGTACCGTCGATCAGCTTCGAGGTCATGACGATCGAGCCGATCGTCAGGCGGATTTTGGCGTCGGAGACTTCGACGGTGACCATCGCGTCCGGCGTGTCCACGAGCTTCTGCAGTTCTCCCACAGTCTTGCGCGGGATGATGATCCCAGGCATGCCTTCGGAGCCGGAAGGCGCACTGACATCGGCGCGCGCCAGACGATGGCCGTCGGTGGCGACAGCCCGGAGCTTCAGGTCGCCGCCGCTTTCGATGGTGTGGAAGAAGATGCCATTGAGGTAGTAACGCGTCTCCTCGGTGGAGATCGCAAACTGCGTGCGGTCGATCAGCATCTTCAGATCGGACGCCTTCAGCTTGAAGGAATGGCTGAAGCTACCGGCGGTGAGATCGGGGAAATCGGATTCCGGCAGGCACTGCAGCGAGAATTTCGAGCGGCCGGAAGCGACCGTCATCGAGCTGCCGTCGGGATTGGTGGCGAGAAGCACTTCCGAACCATCGGGAAGCTTGCGCACGATGTCGTAAAGCAAATGCGCGGGAACCGTGGTGGCGCCGGCCTGTTCGACATTGGCGGGCGTTGCCTCGGTGATTTCGAGATCGAGGTCGGTCGCCTTCATGTCGAGGTTCGTGCCGTCGGCTTTGAGCAGCACGTTGGACAGGATCGGGATCGTGTTGCGACGCTCGACCACGCGATGCACGTGGTTCAGCGACTTCAGGAGGTTCGACCGCTCTATTGTAATACGCATGGATGCTACCGCTTTCGACCGTGACTTGCCGGGCGGCCCGAGGCGCCCGAGCGACATGTTTTCGGACAAGGCCCGAAAGATTGGACAGGCAACTTGGCAGACTTCTCCATCCGAATGCAAGAGGCATAGGCGATTTGTCGGGCGCCAATTCGCCATTTCGTCGGCAATGCTCCACAGGAATTGCACCGCTCTTGCCGTCCGTGCGCGCCTCGCCCATAAAGGCTGCTTATCCCAAGTGAATTCAGGACCGGCATGAACGAAGAGCAATCAGGCGGCGGGACACGCAGTTTCCGCCTGCATAACAATCAGATCCCGGCCCGTCCTCTCGAACCGGCGCTCTATCTCGTCGCGACGCCGATCGGCAATCTCGGCGACATTACTCTGAGGGCGCTGGAAACGCTGGCCGGCGCCGATGTGCTGGCCTGCGAGGATACGCGTGTCACCCGCGTCCTGCTCGACCGCTATGGCATCCAGAACAAGCCCTATGCCTATCACGAATACAATGCCGATGAGGCAGGCCCCCGGCTGCTGCAAGCTCTGGAAGCTGGCCGATCGGTCGCGCTGGTATCGGATGCCGGCACCCCGCTCGTCTCCGATCCCGGTTACCGTCTCGCAGTGCAGGCGATCGAAGCGGGATATAAGGTCGTTCCCATTCCCGGCGCCTCCGCACCGCTTGCTGCCCTCGTCGGCTCCGGCCTGCCCAACGACGCCTTCTTCTTTGCCGGTTTCCTGCCCACCAAGGACAAGGGGCGGCGCGATCGGCTGGCCGAGCTGGCAGGCATCCCCGCAACCCTCATCTTCTTTGAATCGCCGCATCGCATCGCTGCGACTCTTGCCGCCGCTGCCGATGTGCTGGGCGGCGAGCGTGCCGGCGCCGTTTGCCGCGAACTGACGAAGACCTTCGAGGAATTCCGCCGCGGTACGCTATCCGAACTCGCCGCATTCTATGATGCCGTTGAGAATGTGAAAGGCGAGATCGTCTGGCTCGTGGGCCCGCCGGCGGAAAGCGTGACGGCCGAAGCAGATGTCGATGCCATTCTGGCCGATCTCTCAGGGACGATGCCGACCGCCAAGGCAGCGACCGAAGCTGCGCGCCTCACCGGCCTCCCGCGTAAGGAGCTTTACCAGCGCCTGCTCGACATGAAGGAGCGCCATGGCTGATACGAAGCCCGGGTCCGGCGAGAAGCTGAAGCGGCAAAAGGCCTGGCGTCGCGGCCATGTTGCCGAATATCTCGCCGCCGCCTTCCTAATGCTCAAGGGCTATCGCATCCTGGCGATCCGCCACCGCACCAAGCTCGGTGAAATCGATATCGTCGCCCGTAAGGGCGATCTCGCCGTCTTCGTCGAGGTCAAGTCGCGGCGTGGCGCGCAGGAGGCGATCGACGCCGTTTCCTTCTCTTCGCAAAACCGCATTCGTGCTGCGAGCGATCTCTGGCTCGCACGGCAACCGGATTTCGCCCGTCTCTCGCAACGCTACGACATCGTCGCCATGCTCCCCGGTCGCTGGCCGCAGCATTTTCCCGATGCGTTTTGAGCGCGGCGTTACAAGACCGTCACAAAATCAGCCTATTGCCGGGGCGACCAGCACCTGCGATTTCTCTGCGCGCGCTCCTTATTTCAGTTCGACAGGCCCTATCATGATCCGCAACACCGTCTCCGCCTTCACCGTACCATCGCAGGAAGAGCGAAAGAGCTTCCTTTCGCTTGAAAAGACCCCGGCCGTTCACGCCGAAAAGCTTGCGTCGCTCGCCTGCCTGAATACGGTGCGCGTCGGTGGGGCGGCCGGTAAGGTCGAGGCTTTGGCCTTCCCTTTTGCTGTCGCTGCCTGGAATCTCGAGCGCTGCCTGTTCCCGGAGGAAAGTGCGGCCAAGCTGCGGGAAACCGGTGCGCCGCTGATCCTGCTGTCGGAAATGGATCTGGGCATGGCCCGCACCGAACAGCGCGACCCGACCGCGATCATCGCCAGCGAACTCGGCATGAATCATGCCTATGGTGTCGAGTTTCTTGAACTCAGTCTTGGCTCGGAAATCGAGCGCTCCTACTGCCGCGACGATTTTAATGAGAAGGGCTTTCACGGCAACGCCCTGATGGCCTCCGTCGCTCTGAAGAATCCTTTCATGATCCGTCCACCCGGTGAGGCCGTCTGGTTCAACGATAGCAACGAGCAGCCGCGCATCGGCGATCGCTGCGCCGTCGGCGCCATCGTCACGACGGAGGCCGGCCCCATGGTCGCCGTTTCCGTTCATCTCGAAAGTGTTGCCACTGCTGCCTATCGCGAGCGGCAGTTGGCGGCGCTGATCGATGAGGTCGAGGCTTTCGCGCCCGGTCTGCCGATCCTGATCGGCGGCGATCTCAACACCGGCAACCACACCGGCGGCGATTATTCGACGGATACGCTATTCGCCATGGCCGAAAGCCGAGGCTTCGAGTGCCATGGCGGGCCGCTCGATCAGACAAGCACGCGCCCGAGCCTGATCACACGTTTCCCCGATCGCGCCATGAAGCTCGACTGGTTCATCACCCGCGGCTTGAAGATCGGCGAGAGTCATCTTGTGTCCTCTCTCAACGGCGAGGGCAAGCCGCTCTCCGACCATGACATGGTCGTTTGCACAATCGAAGGTTTTTCCGCCTGATCGCTGCAATCGTTAAAATGCACTTGGTTTCATGAACTTTGCCGTTACCCGTTCCATGCGATGAGATCGCAGACGCTCATGGAATTTTGGGGGATTGCATGGTCTTGAAATTAATGTTGGCGAGCATGGCGGCCTTTGCCACCCGTGCCGCGCCAGTCGTCCTCGCGATGCCGCAGTCGAAGAGCTTCGTGGCAGGCGCCAGTGGCGAGATGGAAATGAAGCCGTCGCCGATCGAGCCATCCTGGGTCTTGTCGGGCAATCCCGTTGCCCGCATCGCCGAGCATTCGCGCGGGCAGGATGATGCCGCCATGACCGCGCTGTGGGATTGCACGGCGGGTGAGTTCCGCTGGTATTTCGGCTGGGACGAAACCGTCATGATCCTTGAGGGTGAGGTACACATTACGACGGAAGACGGCGTCGAGCGTACGCTGCATGCCGGCGATGTCGCCTATTTTGCCGGGGGCACCTGGGCGACATGGCGCATCGACCGTTACCTGCGCAAAGTCGCTTTCTTGCGCAAGCCATTCCCGAAGCCTTTGACCATGGCCTATCGCCTGCGCAACCTCGTCCGCCAGGGCAACACACAGGGCCTTGCTGCCTAAGCAGGGCCACCTTGGCGGAAGCCCTTGAATAGCCGTTGCGTTTGGATGCGGGCCGACCTACATCTGTCCGCAAATCCGAGCGAGGGCTGACTATGGCTGGTATCAAGAATGTTGCGGTCCAGATGGACCATGTCCGAAGCATTAACATTGCGGGCGACTCGACCTTCGCCATGAGCCTCGAGGCGCAGAACCGCGGCTACAAGCTTTTCCACTATACGCCGGAGCGGCTGAGCATGCGCGACGGCAAGATCTATGCCTCCGTCGAGCCAATGATCCTGCGCGACGTCAAGGGCGATCACTTCGAGCTCGGCGAGCCGGAGCGCGTCGATCTCTCGACGATGGACGTGGTGCTGCTGCGCCAGGACCCGCCCTTCGATATGGCCTATATCACTTCGACGCATCTGCTCGAGCGCATCCATCCGAAGACGCTTGTCGTCAACGACCCTGCCTGGGTGCGCAACTCGCCGGAAAAGATCTTCGTCACCGAATTCGCCGATCTCATGCCGAAGACGCTGATCACCCGCGATCCGGCTGAAATCCGCCGCTTCCGCGATGAGATGGGCGATATCATCCTGAAGCCGCTCTATGGCAATGGCGGCGCCGGCGTCTTTCATTCGACCCGCGACGACCGCAATCTCTCGTCTCTTCTCGAAATGTTCGGCCAGCTCTTCCGCGAGCCGTTCATCGCCCAGCAATATCTGCCCGATGTTCGCAAGGGCGACAAGCGCATCATTCTTGTCGATGGCGAACCAGCCGGCGCGATCAACCGCGTGCCAGCCGAGCATGATGCCCGCTCCAACATGCATGTCGGCGGCCGCGCCGAAGCGACCGAGCTGACGGCGCGCGAAAAGGAAATCTGCGCCCGCATCGGACCGGCCCTGAAGGAGCGCGGCTTCCTGCTCGTCGGCATCGATGTCATCGGCGACTATATGACCGAGATCAACGTGACGTCGCCAACCGGCATCCGCGAAGTCAAGCGCTTCGGCGGCGCCGATATCGCCAGCCTGCTCTGGGATGCGATCGAAGCCAAGCGGGCCTGATCGGCAGTTTCCGCCACGCTTTCAGCTGAACAATCATATCCACCCAGGCATGTCGATGATTTCGACATGCCTGGGTAAAGTTTTTGTTCGTTTATTGTTCTTGTTTCATTCCTCGTCTTATGCCAGATTGCAACCCGAAGTTTGCTGGTCGGGGCACGTAACGGCAAACGGGTTCGGCGACAGGGGAATAGGGCATGGTAGCGCGAGTCAGTACGGTTGCGTTTCAGGGCATTGAGGGCGTACCCGTCGAAGTGCAGGTGATGATTGCGCCCGGCAAGGTGCTGATGCACATCGTCGGTCTGCCGGACAAAGCTGTGGCCGAGAGCCGAGAGCGGGTCCAGGCGGCGCTGCACGCCTCCGGCCTCGCTCTGCCGCCGAAGAAAGTCACCGTCAATCTCGCCCCGGCGGATCTGCCCAAGGAGGGCAGTCACTTCGACCTTGCGATCGCGCTCGGTCTGATGGCGGCGCTCGGCGCGATCCCTGCCGATGCCCTGTCCTCCTACACTGTCATTGGCGAACTCAATCTCGACGGCACGATCGCGCCCGTTGCCGGCGCGCTTCCCGCAGCGATCGCCGCCAATGCCATGGGCAAGGGGCTGATCTGCCCGGCCGAGAGCGGATCGGAAGCCGCCTGGGCCGGCAGGGAGATCGATATTCTGGCGCCACGCAGCCTGATCGCGCTCGCCAATCATTTTCGCGGCACGCAGGTCCTCTCGCGACCGGAGCCCTCCATTCGCGCCAGCGCTGCCAATCTGCCCGATCTTGCCGATATCAAGGGGCAGGAAAGCGCCAAGCGCGCCTTGGAGGTGGCCGCCGCCGGCGGGCATAACTTGTTATTCGTCGGGCCTCCCGGCTCCGGCAAGTCGATGCTCGCTTCGCGCCTGCCGTCGATCCTGCCGCCCCTGTCGACGAACGAGCTGTTGGAGGTGTCGATGATCCATTCGATCGCCGGCCAGCTTTCCGGCGGCAAGCTCTCCGATCGGCGGCCCTATCGCGCGCCGCATCATTCGGCGACCATGGCGGCGCTCGTCGGCGGCGGTCTGCGTGCGAGGCCCGGCGAGGTGTCGCTGGCCCATCACGGCATTCTGTTCCTCGACGAACTACCGGAGTTTTCGCCGCAGGCGCTCGATGCGTTGCGCCAGCCTCTCGAAACCGGCGAATGCGTCATTGCGAGAGCAAACCATCGAGTTTCCTATCCGGCCGGCATTCAGCTTGTGGCGGCAATGAACCCCTGCCGCTGCGGCATGGCCGGCGAACCGGGCCACACCTGCGCCCGTGGGCCGCGCTGCGCTTCAGATTATCAGGGCCGTATTTCCGGTCCATTGCTCGATCGCATCGATATCCGCATAGACGTACCGGCAGTCTCCGCCGCCGACCTCATCCGGCCGACATCAGCGGAAAGCAGCGCCGATGTCGCACTCCGCGTCGCACGCGCCCGCGAACGGCAGCGGGAACGCTTCGAACGAGCCGGCATGAAGGACGTCACCACCAACGCCCGCTGCTCGACTGCGATGATCGAAACCATCGCCGAGCCGGATGCCGCCGGCCTGCAATTGCTGCGCGATGCTGCCGAGAAGATGAAATTCTCCGCCCGCGGCTATCATCGCATCCTCAAGGTCGCTCGAACGCTCGCCGATCTCGATGATAAACCCACCGTCGGCCGCATCCATCTCGCGGAAGCCATCTCCTATCGCATCGCCGGCGAGCGACTGGCAGCGCACGCCTGAAAGTCCTGAGCTGAGGCGGCGCTCGATCGTCGCCCGTCCGCCTGAATGAAAAAGGGTGCCGAAGCACCCCTTTCCAAGTCCGAATGACGGTTGGCGCCTTTAGCCGCCAAGTCCCTCGAACAGGGCCGTCGAGAGATAGCGCTCGGCGAAGGACGGGATGATGACGACGATGGTCTTGCCTTCGTTTTCGGGACGCTGGCCGATCTTGATGGCCGCTGTGAGCGCCGCGCCGGAGGAGATGCCGACCGGCACGCCTTCGAGCTTGGCGACGAGCCGCGCCTGCTGGAACGCCTCGTCATTGCTGACGGTCACCACCTCATCATAGACATGCGTATCGAGCACCTTTGGTGCGAAGCCGGCGCCGATGCCTTGGATCTTATGCGGGCCGGGATTGCCGCCGGACAGAACGGGCGAATCCGCCGGCTCGACGGCGATGACCTTGATGTCGGGCTTGCGGGCTTTCAGCACCTGGCCGACGCCGGTGATCGTGCCGCCGGTGCCGATACCGGAAACGAAGATATCGACCTTGCCTTCGGTGTCGTTCCAGATTTCCTCGGCCGTCGTCTTGCGATGGATTTCCGGGTTGGCGGGATTTTCGAACTGCTGCGGAATGATCGCATCCGGCAGCGACGCGGCCAGCTCTTCGGCCTTAGCGATCGCGCCCTTCATGCCCTTCGGTCCCTCGGTAAGCACCAGCTCGGCGCCGAGCAACGCCAGCATCTTGCGGCGCTCGATCGACATGGTTTCCGGCATGGTGAGGATAAGGCGATAACCCTTGGCGGCGGCGGCAAAGGCGAGCGCAATACCCGTATTGCCCGAAGTCGGCTCGATCAGCACGGACCGGCCGGGAGCGATCTTGCCCTGGGCTTCCAGGCTTTCGATCATGGCGACGCCGATGCGATCTTTCACGGAAGCGATCGGATTGAAGAATTCGAGCTTTGCCAAGATGTTGGCCTTGACGCCCTTCTCCTTCGCCAGCTTGTCGAGGCGCACGATTGGCGTATCGCCGATGGTCTCGGTGATCGAGGCGTAGACGCGGCCGCGGCCGGGTTTGCGGGTGTCGGACATAGGTAGCTCTCCCTACATTGGATTTATGGAACGACAATAGGATCAAACGCGTGCGGAAACCAGAGTGCGCACCCGTTCCCTGCGTGAAGCAGGTGAGAAAAGAATCTCCCAATGGCCTTCCTTGAGGATGTTTTTTTCAGACGGCGCGCGTGGCGATGAAGGCAGCGGTGGCGGCGAGGCCCCGGCCGGAATGGCTGCAGCGACAAAGGGCGCGCCACAATAGGCAGGTAGGGCGCTAGCGTCATGAAGCCTTCCTCCTCAGATGGTATCGGCTCTATTGCACTACCTTTGCGTTTTCAAGCGATTGCGCCGATGCAGCGAACATATTACCAAGGTGTTAACGGCCCATCGCAACCGCTTTGCCCAAGGATATCATGTCTTCCGCATTGCTCCTGATCGATCTTCAGAACTCCATCCTGACGGGCCTCGGCACGCCGGATCGCCAGCCGGCTATCGATGCCGCGCTGGAGGCGGTCGTTGCGAAGCTCGCAGCGTTGAAACACAGCGCCCGTGCCGCCGGTATTCCCACCTTCATCGTTCAGCATGACGGCGGCCCGACCCATCGTTTGGCCAAGCGCAGCGAAGGCTGGCAGCTGCGCCGGGAGATCGCACCGGAAGCCGGCGATGTCGTCGTGCACAAGACGAGCTGCGATTCCTTCTTCGAGACGGATCTGGAGGCACGGCTCAAGGGCCGTGGTGTCACTCACCTCATCGTTGGCGGCTGCATGACGCAGTTCTGCGTGGATACGACTGTGCGGCGCGCCGTTTCGCTGGGCTTCGACGCCTCACTGATCGCCGACGGACACACCACGGCGGATATGGGCAAACTGAGTTTCGAAGACATTGTCACCCATCACAATATGCTGCTTGACGGTTTCGATGCCGGGCCGCATGAAATCAAGCTGGTCGCATCGACCGAAATCTCCTTCTGAAGCCCTTTCTCCGCCGGAGCCTCCATGCCGCATCTGACCAGCATGATCACCTTTGCCCTGATTGCTCTTGGCATGGTGCTGACGCCCGGGCCGAACATGATCTATCTGGTGTCGCGCTCGATCTCGCAGGGACCAGCGGCAGGGTTGATCTCCCTTGGCGGTGTCGCCTGCGGCTTCCTCTTCTACATGTTCTCGGCTGCGCTCGGCATTACCGCCTTCGTCTTTGCCGTTCCTTTCGCCTACGATGCGCTGCGGCTGGCGGGTGCGGCCTATCTTGGATGGCTCGCCTGGAATGCGCTGAAGCCCGGCGGCCGCTCGGCCTTTCAGGTGCGCGAGTTGCCAAAGGACAGCACCCGCCGGCTTTTCACGATGGGGCTGGTGACGAGCCTGCTGAACCCGAAGGTCGCGATCCTCTATCTGTCGCTGCTGCCGCAGTTCATCGATCCCGCCGCCGGCAGCGTTTTCACGCAATCCATTGTTCTCGGCTTCGCGCAGATCATCATCAGCGTAACATTCAATGCCATTTTCGCGCTGAGTGCCGGCTGGATCGCGATGTTTCTCACTCAGCGCCCATCCTTTGCCCTAGTGCAGCGCTGGCTGATGGGCACGGTGCTCGCCGGGCTCGCCGTGCGCATGGCTTTCGAGGCACAGCGTTGATGCGGAGCGTCTCGCTGCCGCTCGCCGCCAGCCTTCTGGTGCTCGCATCGTTCTGGAGCGCTGCTTTGGCGGCGGAGACGGGAACGCAGACGATCGTCTTCATGCGTCATGGCGAAAAGCCCGAGGCGGGTCTTGGCCAATTGAGCTGCCAGGGTCTCAACCGGGCGCTGGCTTTACCGCCGGTGCTGACAAAGCTCTTCGGCAAGCCGGCGGCGATCTTTGCGCCTGATCCATCGAAGCGAAAGGACGATTCCGGCACTTCCTACGATTATATCCGGCCGCTCGCGACCATAGAGCCGACGGCGATCGCCCTTGGAATGCCCGTCGATACCAGCTTCGGCTATGAGGATATCGATGATCTGAAAGGCGAGCTGAAGAAGCCTGCTTATGCCGGCAAGCTGATCTTCGTCGCCTGGGAGCACAAGCAGATCGTCGATCTCGCCCGTCAGCTGATGAGCGAGAATGGCGGCGATGAAAAAGCCGTGCCGAAATGGCACGGCAAGGATTTCGACAGCCTCTATGTGCTGCGCATCGGCGGGGGCAAGGCCGGATCAGGCGTGACCTTCGAGAAAATGGCCGAAGGTCTCGACGGTCGCTCCGATGTTTGTCCGAATCTGGCTAAATAATTTTAGAACACCGGCCGCATGAAGCTACGCTCGTAGCTGATGATGCAGCGTGTTTCCTCGCCATAGGCAAGGGCGGCCTGGCATTCCGCATCTTCAGGTATTTTCAGCCGATATTCCTCATAGGCGGCAAGGCTCGGGAAGCTGAAAAGTGCCAAGGCGATGTTATTGGCTCCCTCGTGCGGCATGAAATAGCCGTGATGCGTACCGCCCAGCCGGTTGACCAGCGGGATCCAGAGCTTGGCGTAATGCTCGAACTGCGCAAGCTTATAGGGATCTATGACATAATGCAGGTAGCAAGTGATCATTCGGCGGCCCCCTTCGAAAGACCACCGTTTCTATTCCAGGGCAGGGGGAGCGTCCAGCCGAGATTCATGCCGGCAGCAGCCGCGAGAATGATGACTGCGCCGAGGATCTGTGCCGGGCCAAGCACATGGCCGAAGGCGAAGCGATCGACGATGATGGCGGCGATTGGATAGACGAAAGAGAGTGCCCCGGTCAGGTGCGTCGGCAGCTTCTGGATGGCGCCATAGAGCAGCACATACATCAACCCGGTATGGACTACGCCTATGGTGACGAGGATCGACCATCCCCCGATATCCTGGGGTGCGGCGGAAAAATTGGTAAAGGGTGCCAGCATCAGAATGCCGGTGGACACCTGGATCAGCGCAATCAGATGCGGCGGCGTGCCCTTCAGCCATTTGGCAGCGATCGCTGCCAGCGCATAAAAGAAGGCTGCGCCCAGCGAAAGCAGGATGCCGATCGCATAGCTTCCCGAACCGGCGGCTTCGGCCGGCTTGCCTTCGACGATCACGACCATGCCGGCGAAGGCGAGGCCTAACCAGAAGAGCTTGGTGAAGGTGATCCGCTCGCCGAGGAACAATGCGCCGAGACCCAGCAGCATGAAAGGCTGCGTATTATAGACGGTTGTGGCGATGGAAATGGAGGCGTGGGAATAGGCGGCGAAAAGCAGCAGCCAGTTGAGGACGATGGCGATCCCGCCACCTACGGCGATGGAAAATGTCCTGAGATTGAGGATGCCTGGGCGCAGCAGGCCCATGGCGCCGCAGATAACGAGCAGCGTCAGCGCGCCGAAGAAACAGCGCCAGAAGACGACACCGGTCACGGCCTGCCCGGACATCAATACGAACCAGCCGATCGTGCCTGAAATCAGCATCGCCGCCGTCATTTCCACCGTGCCGCGTTTAATCTCGTTCATTGCCTTGGCTCCCGTCTATCTGCCCCAATCATATTGCGGTATCTGCGCTGGCGATATAGATTTAGTAAGGTAAATTAGCCAAGAGACCTAAATAAATGAGGTTGAATGATGAGTGTTCCTAATGCGAGCCTTGGTCTCGATGAGATCGATCAGCGGATGCTGGAGGCGCTGGCGCGCAATGCCCGCATATCGCTGAAGGAACTGGCGGAAGCGGCCAGCCTGTCGTCGCCGAGCGCGGCGGAACGTCTGCGCCGGCTGGAGGAACGCGGCATCATCTCGGCCTTCACCGTGGATATCGCGCCGGAGGCGATCGGCTATCCCCTGCAGGCGATCGTCCGCATCCGGCCTCTGCCCGGCCAGTTGCATGTCGTCGAGCGGATCATTCAGCAGACGCCGGAATTTATAGAGTGCGACAAGGTCACCGGCGACGATTGCTTTATCGGTCGGCTGGTGGTGCGCTCGATGGGTGAACTCGATGGCATATTGGATAAGATCACCGAGCGGGCCGAGACGAACACGTCGATGATCAAGGCGACGCCGGTCAAGCGCCGCCTGCCGCCGCTTACCGGCACTAGAATTCCGCCATCGGCGAAAGCATGAGCGGCCCGACAATATCGGCCGCCGCTTTGCCGCGCACCATCAGCATGGTGTAGCCGTCGTAAGGCTCAAGCGATACCTCGCAATCCAGGCGGTCCGGAGAAAAGCAGATCTCGATGCGCTCGGGTTCGATATCGAGCGCTGAGACGATGGTCGCCAGCGAGGGAATGGCAGTTCCCACAATGTCGAGAAGCCAGAAAGTCGCGCCGTCGAACGTCCATGCAACGACCGTGTCATCCCCAAGCGCCGTCAGGCGGATCGCGGAGTTGAAGGAAGCATTCAGCAGAAACATCTCCATCTGCCTGACAACGGCAAATTGGGCGGAGGCCGGCTGACGGTCTTGCAGGAGCGTCTTGATGAGGCGCAGATCGTCTGGCGCGTCCAGGAAGAGCTGCCGGGCTGACAAATCAGATTTCTGAAGCGTCGGCGTCTGCGCCACGAAGATATGCTGCGGCAGGATGCGAAAGCCATACCGCTCATAGAGAGCCGGCTTGTCGGTGAGCAGCAGATCGAGTTCGTAGCCCTCAGTCACGGTGTGGGCAAAGGCGCGCTGCATGAGGTCGCGATAGAGGCCGCGCTTGCGCCATTCCGGCCCGACCGCGCCGGATTGATAACCCGCCGCCTTGACGACCCTGCCATTGATGATCATCGGCATGGAGAAGGCGGTGAAATTGGCGACGCAGCGGCCATCGGCATCGAAATAGCCGAACGGCATGCTTGTCCGGTCCGGACCGTCAAATTGGTCCAGGATGCTGACATCGATCGAGAATGTATCCTGCAGCAGATCGACAAGCGCATTCCAGGCGGAGGGATCGTCGAAATAATCTTGCCGGAGCGTCAATCCGTGGTCTCGTCCTAGTTCGGACATCACACGCCGGTCGAGCCGAAGCCACCAGCGCCGCGTGCGGTTTCGCTGATCTCGGAAATTTCGGCGACGCGCACTTGCGTCACCGGCGCGATCACCATCTGGGCGATGCGCATGCCGCGCGTGATTTCGAATGGCTCATCCCCGAGGTTGGCCAAAATCACCTTCACTTCGCCACGATAGTCGCTGTCGACTGTGCCGGGGGAGTTCAGGCAGGTGATGCCGTTCTTGAAGGCGAGGCCGGAGCGCGGGCGGATCTGCGCCTCGAAGCCATCCGGAACTTCGAAGATGAAGCCTGTGGGAACGAGCGCCCGCTTGCCGGGCGCGATCGTCAGCGTCGCGCCTTCTTCGACGGCTGCGCGCAGGTCCATGCCGGCTGCACCCTTGGTCTCATAGGCGGGCAGCTCCAGGCCTTCGCCATGCGGCAGGCGGATGAGCTTCAGGGTCGGGCTGATATCAGTGTGAATGGTCATGCGGCATTAGTTTGCGCGAGAAGGCCGGAGGTCAATTGCATTTAGGCCTTTGAGTCGCTAGATACGGCGCCAATTCACAGGATTCACACACATGGCCGAAAGTCTCGCCGAGGCGGTCTCCCGCCGCCGCACATTCGCTATTATCGCTCACCCGGACGCGGGCAAGACGACGCTCACCGAAAAGCTGCTGCTCTTCGGCGGCGCCATTCAGCTTGCCGGCGAAGTCAAGGCCAAGAAGGATCGCATGCAGACGCGCTCCGACTGGATGAAGATCGAGCGCGAACGCGGCATCTCGGTCGTGACTTCGGTCATGACCTTCGAATATGAAGGCAACGTCTTCAACATTCTCGATACGCCGGGTCACGAAGACTTCGCCGACGACACCTATCGCACGCTGACGGCCGTCGATGCGGCAGTCATGGTCATCGACGCCGCTAAGGGTATCGAACCGCGGACGCTGAAGCTGTTCGAAGTCTGCCGCATGCGCGACATCCCGATCATCACCTTCATCAACAAGATGGACCGCGAAAGCCGCGATCCCTTCGAAATTCTCGATGAAGTCGAAGAGAAGCTGGCGCTGGATACGGCTCCGGTCACCTGGCCGATCGGCCGCTCCAAGACTTTCTGCGGCTCCTACCATCTGGCTGACAATACCGTTCGCGGTTCCGATACCGAGGTCGAGGCGACCAAGGTGAACGGCCCGCAGGCAGTCGCCGACCGGTTGCCGGAAAACGAGCGCCAGGCTTTCATCGACGAGACGGAACTGGCGATCGAGGCCTGCCGTCCGTTTGATCGGGACTCCTTCCTGGAAGGTCATATGACGCCGGTCTTCTTCGGCTCGGCGCTGCGCAATTTCGGTGTCCGCGATCTTATCAACGCGCTCGGCGACTTCGCGCCGCCGCCACGTGACCAGGTTGCCGATATCAGAACGGTTCACGCCACCGACGACAAGATGACGGCCTTCGTCTTCAAGATCCAGGCCAACATGGACCCGAACCATCGTGACCGCATCGCCTTTGCGCGTATCTGCTCCGGCAAGCTGGAGCGCGGCATGAAGGCGCGGCTTTCGCGCACCGGCAAGCAACTTGGCCTCACCGCGCCGCAATTCTTCTTCGCCTCGCAGCGCCAGCTCGCCGACACCGCCTATGCAGGCGACGTCGTCGGCATTCCGAACCATGGAACGCTGCGCATCGGCGATACGCTGACCGAAGGCGAATCGCTGGTCTTCCAGGGTGTACCCAACTTCTCGCCGGAAATCCTGCGCCGTGTTCGTCTTGAAGACGCGATGAAGGCGAAGAAGCTCAAGGAGGCGCTGCAGCAGATGGCCGAAGAAGGCGTCGTGCAGCTCTTCTCGCCGGAAGATGGCTCTCCCGCCATCGTCGGCGTCGTCGGCGCCCTACAGCTCGACGTCTTGAAGGAGCGGTTGATGGCCGAATACGGCCTGCCGGTTTCCTTCGAAATGTCGCGCTTCTCCGTCTGCCGCTGGATCTCGGCCGATCAGCCGGCCGACCTCGAAAAATTCGTCACCCAGCGCCGCGGCGATATCGCCCGCGATCTCGATGGCGATCCGGTCTTCCTTGCCCAGGACGGCTTCTCGCTGCGCTACGAGGCGGAACGTTATCCGGCTATCAAGATGGTCGCGATCAAGGAATATCACGCCGTCAAGGCGGCGTGATCGGTTCGGATGCGTTTCATTTTGGAATAGTGCCGCCGCGATGTTCCATCCGATATAGCGCTATGCCATAGTGCCGCGGGTGATTTCCTTGATCGGAACAGGCATTTTATGATGAGACTTTTTGCGGTTCTTGCTCTGGCCTTCGTCGGCCTGATGCCGGTCGCAGCCGAGGCGCGAATCATCACCGATGCGGCCGGACGCACGGTGTCTGTGCCTGATAAGATCAACCGCATTCTGGTGGCCGGGCCGCCAGCCGCCGTCCTGGTATATGTGCTGGCGCCGGAGAAGCTGGTGGGCTGGGTGCATGCGCCCGATGATGCCGCCAAGGCCTACTTGATGCCGTCGGTGCGATCATTGCCGACAATCGGGCGCCTGACGGGCAAGGATGGCGCGATCAGTTCGCAGGCGGTCACCGACGCCAAGCCTGATATCATCCTCGATGCCGGTACGGTCGATCCCACCTACAAGGCACTGGCCGACAAGGTGCAGTCCGACGCGCATATTCCCTATGTCCTTATCGACGGCAGCTTCGCCCGCACCGCCGATACGCTGCGCGATGTCGGCGCTCTGATCGGCGTCGAGGACCGCGCCAACAAGCTGGCCGATTATGCCGATACGGCGATCAAGGACCTGAACGAAAAGCTCGCGACATTGCCGAACGACCCGCGCCCACGCGTCTATTATGGCCGTGGCGCCGATGGCTTGGAAACCGGGCTCTCCGGCTCGATCAATCTCGAAATCCTCGATGCCGTCGGCACGATGAATGTCGCTGCCGCTGCCGGCAAGGGTGGCCTGACCAAGGTGACGCCGCCGCAGGTCGCCGGATGGAATCCGGATATCATCATCGCCGAGAACCCTGACTTTGCAGCCTCGGT
This sequence comes from Rhizobium sp. BK312, assembly GCF_014193605.1. Lineage (NCBI taxonomy): Bacteria > Pseudomonadati > Pseudomonadota > Alphaproteobacteria > Hyphomicrobiales > Rhizobiaceae > Rhizobium > Rhizobium sp. BK312. The sequence goes on from NZ_JACHZP010000005.1 coordinate 272,014, forward strand.
GAAAAGCGATCCGCAATGGGCCGGCATCAAGGCCGTCAAGGACGGCAAGATCTTCGTGCCACCGTCCCTGCCTTTCGGCTGGTTCGATTCCCCGCCTGGCATCAACAGGCTGCTCGGCGTGCGCTGGATGGAGAAGCTCATTTATCCGAAGCTCTTCCGCAGCGATTTTTCCGACGATGTGAGGCAATTCTACAAGCTGTTTTATCAGGTCGATCTGACTGACAATCAGCTGGCGGCGTTGTTGAAGGGCATGAAATAACCGCTCTGGTAAGGAAGGCATTCATGGTCCGCGAAAACGAAATTCGCGAAAACGAGGTGGCCGTCGAGCCGCCGGTAGCCTTGGATGCGGGGCTCATCTTCATAGGCCGCATTTCCACGCCCTGGACATCGCGCATGGAAACGCCGCGCCAGGGCCGGCATGATGGCCCGATCTGCCGGATCGAAATCTTCGAGCCCTGGGTGGCGGCGCTACAGGGCGTGGAAGCCTTCGAGCGCCTGGAAGTTCTCTATTGGCTGGATCGTTCGCGCAGGGATCTCGTGCTGCAGAGCCCGGCTAACAGCGGCAAGGTACACGGCACCTTTTCGCTGCGCTCGCCGGTGCGGCCCAATCCCATCGGCACCTCTATCGTCAAATTGGAAGCCGTCGAGGGGGCCGTATTGCTGGTGCGCGGCCTCGATTGCCTTGACGGCACGCCCTTGCTCGATCTGAAGCCGGATCGCACGCTGTTCAAACCGATCGCGCCGCCGCAGCCCGGAGACTTCCAGACCGGCGACGGCGAGACGGCGCATTACTGCCAGAAGCGCGATGTTTAGAGTGCTTCGTGAAACCGCTCCAAGCTATTGCGATCAGTCCATCATCGAAATCCTACTCGCCTCGCGGATAGCGCTGATTTTCCTCCAGCACGTTGAGGTCCATATGATTGCGCATGTAGCGCTCCGAAGCCTTCTGCAAGGGCTGATAGTCCCAGGGGTAATAGGCGCCGTTGCGAAGGGCCGTGTAGACCACCCATCGCCGCGCCTGGCTCTCGCGCACGGCAGCGTCGAAGCTTGAAAGATCCCAGCGCTCCATGGCCTGCGCCGTCAGTCTCTCCAGCGTTTCCGCATAGGCCGGGTTGCCTGCCAGATTGGTTAGCTCCTTCGGATCCTCCCTGAGGTCGAAGAGCATCGGCGGGTCCTTTTCGCAAAGGGTCAGCTTGTAATTGCCGTCGCGTAAGCCTACGAGCGGTGCCTCGGAACCTTCCGCCGCATATTCCATCGGCACGGGGCTGCGGCCTCCGGTTCCGAGTACGAGCGGCGTCAGATCTTCGCCGTCGGTCCAGCGGCGCAGCGATGCGATGTCGATCCCCGCGAGGGCTGCCAGCGTCGGCGTCACGTCGAGAGTCGAGACCGGCTGATCGATAAGCTTCGGCTGCCAGTCGGGAGCTGCGATCATCAGCGGCACGCGGGCGGAACCTTCGAAGAAGTTCATCTTGAACCAGAGGCCACGCTCGCCGAGCATGTCGCCATGATCCGAGACGAAGAGGATAATGGTGTTGTCGGCCATACGGCCGCGCTCGAGCGTGTCCAATATCTCGCCGATCTTTTCGTCGACATAGGAGATATTGGCGAAATAGCCGCGGCGTGCCCGGCGGATCTGGTCCGGCGTGATGTCGAAGGCGGTGTGGTCGCACGCCTTCATCAGCCGCTGCGAATGCGGGTCCTGCCGTTCGAAGGGGATTTCGCCGACTTCGGGATCGAGTGCGGGGCAATTCTCATAGAGGTCCCAGAAGCGCCGGCGCGCGACATAGGGGTCGTGCGGATGGGTGAAGCTGACGGTCAGGCACCACGGTCGTTCGTCATGCCCTCGCGAGAGATCGTAAAGCTTGCGGGTCGCGTGATAGGCAACCTCGTCGTCATATTCCATCTGATTGGTGATCTCGGCAGTGCCCGCGCCGGTGACCGAACCGAGATTGTGATACCACCAGTCGATGCGCTCGCCCGGCTTCGTATAATCAGGCGTCCAGCCGAAATCGGCAGGGTAGATGTCGGTCGTCAGCCGCTCCTCGAAGCCATGCATCTGATCCGGGCCGACGAAATGCATCTTGCCCGAGAGCGCCGTCTGGTAGCCGGCGGCGCGTAGGTGATGGGCGAAAGTCGGGATATCCGAGCAGAATTCGGCGGCATTGTCGTAGACGCGTGTGCGGCTCGGCAGCTGCCCCGACATGAAGGAGGCACGGGCCGGTGCGCAGAGCGGGCTTGCCGTATAGCTGTTGGCAAAGCGCACGGAGCGCTTCGCCAGAGCCTTCAGGACCGGTGCATGCAGGAAATCGGCCGGGCCGTCCGGGAAGAACGTGCCGTTGAACTGATCGACCATGAGGATGAGGATATTCGGGTGGGACATTCGCGTGTTTTCCTTGGAGATCAGAGGCCGGCTGCTAACGCATTGCGGAAGTGCCATGACGATAGCTCACGGTTTGTTATTCGATTATTTTATTGAACATCACTAGAGTTCCCGCTGTGAAGCAGACATTTTTCGATGGATGCCAAAAGGAAATTTTATGGCTGAACGTCTCGTCGATCTCGGTTGGCTGCGGATATTCCTGGAAGTGGGCCGCTCCGGCAGCCTCTCCGCTGCCGCTGCAGCGCTTGGCCTGACGCAACCAGCCGTCAGCTATCAGATCCGCCGTATCGAAGAGCAGATGGGCGTGTCCCTGTTTCACCGCCAGCATCGCGGTGTCGTACTCTCGCCCGAGGGGCAGCGCCTCTTCGAAATCGTCGAAAAGGCGGTTGCCGGCGTCGATAATCTGGTGCGCAGCTTCCGCGTCGAGGCGGAGCGCCCGTCCGTTCGTTTGCGCACCGACTATGCCTTTTCCGCTCTCTGGCTCATTCCCCGCATGCATGCGTTCCGGCTCCTCTATCCGGAAGTCGATATCCAGATCGTCGCCACGCAGCGGCTGGATCGCGGCGCGCCGGAAAGTGGCGATATCGCCGTCTTCTTCGGAACACGCAACGAGTTCGGTTCGGGCGCAACGCTACTTCTGCCGGAGAAGGTCGTGCCGATCTGTACCAGAGGTTTTGCAGAGCGGCACGGTCCATTCACCGATCCCTCGCAGCTTGCCGGCACCACGCTTGTTCATCTCGATTCAGAAATGCCGTCGCCGTGGTTCGACTGGCAGAGCTATCTTGCCGCCTTCGGCATTGCCCGGGACGCCTATGCCGGCCGCGGCGACCTGCGCTTCAATACCTATTCGCTCGTCGTGCAGGCCGCCCTCAGCGAGCAGGGCGTTGCCATCGGCTGGATGGGTCTCGTCGATTCCCTGCTTGCCGCCCGAACGCTGGTGACGGCGGGTCCCATGCTGCAGGCGCCGGAGCGCGGCTATTGGCTGTTGCCGCCGGCCGCCGCGAATCCGGAGGCGGAGCGGTTGGCGCAGTGGCTGCTCACCGAGGCCGCCGCCGGATGATCATCATGCTCTATTCCGCCGTAAGATCGGCAAGAAACGTCTCGCACCAGCGCGATACGTCGTTTTCGAGCAGATAATCCATCATGCCGCGCCAGCGCTCCTGCCGCTCTTGCAGCGGCATGTTGATGGCGCGCGCCAGCGCATTGGCGGTACCGTCGACATCATAGGGATTGACCAGCAAGGCGCCCTTCAGCTTGCGCGCCGCACCGGCAAAGCGCGAGAGCACCAGCACGCCCGGGTTTTCAGGGTCCTGCGCCGCGACATATTCCTTGGCGACCAGGTTCATGCCGTCGCGTAGCGGCGTCACGAGCCCGACCTTCGCAATCCGGTAAAGGCCTGCCAGGATCGGGCGGCTGATCGAGCGATTGATATAGCGGATCGGCACCCAGTCGACCGTCCCGATCGCGCCATTGACCCGGCCCGCCTGTTCGGCAACCGCGTTCTGCATTGCCTCGTATTCGGGGACTTCCGAGCGGGATTTCGGCGTGATCTGCAGATAGGTGATGCTGCGCTGGTGGGCGGGGTTGTTGGTGATGAAACGTTCGAAGGCATCGATGCGCTGTGTGATGCCTTTGGAGTAATCGAGCCGGTCGACGCCGAGAATGAGGTCGCGGCCTTCGATGCTTTGGCGCACTTTCTGCACCATGCTGTGCGACGCTGCTTTGCGGGCGAATTCGGCAAAGCCCGCCGTCTCGATGCCGATCGAATAGGCGCCGCCGCGAAAATCATGGCCGTGAGCGCTAAAATGGCCCGGACTTTTCTCGATGCCCATCCCCTCGCGCTTCAGGCAGCCTGCAAAGTTCTCAAGATCATGGTCCGTCTGAAAACCGAGCAGGTCGTAGGAGGAAAGGCCCCGCATGATCTCCTCGTGCACTGGCATGGCAAGCACGACATCGGCCGGTGGCCAGGGAATATGCAGGAAGAAGCCTATGCGGTTCTTCAGGCCCATCTGCCGCAGCTCCGCTGCAAGCGGGATGAGATGATAGTCATGCACCCAGATGATATCGTCGGGTTCGATCAGAGGTGCGAGCCGGTGGGCAAAGAAGCGGTTGACGCGGAAATACCCCGTCATTTCCTTGCGGGCATATTCGGCGAGGTCGAGCCGGTAGTGGCAGATCGGCCAGAGCACGCGGTTGGCAAACCCCTGGTAGTATTCCTCGACATCGGTCTGGGTCAGATCGGTGAGCGCATAGGTGATGTTGCCGTCCTGCGTCATCCGCAGCGGCTCAGGCTCCGCGTCGCCGCTCGATTTGCCGGACCAGCCCATCCAGATTCCGCCGCGCTCGGCGAGCGCCGCCTGCAGAGCCACCGCAAGGCCACCTGCCGCAGCGGCGCCTTTATGGTCGGGTACGGAAACACGATTAGAAACAATGATGAGTCGACTCACGAATTCTTCCTTTCGAGAAGCCTGGGAGACATCGCCATGATCGAAAATTACTTGACGAGCGTTCCCAGCACGTCCCTTAAACGCGCAGGTGAGCCAATGGATGCACGTGCCAGTGTTTTTCCGTTGGCATCGCCGATGCGCACGGATTGGCCGCCGAGACGGTTGGCGGCGGCAAACATCGTCTCGTCGGTCACGTCGTCGCCGATCGCGACCGGACGGCGTCCTTCGAAGGGCGCTTCTGACAGAAACGCCCCGACGGCATGTCCCTTGCTGGCGTGGGCAGGGCAGATTTCTAGGACCATTTTGCCACGTTGAAGGTTCCAGTCGGGACCCGCTTCCTCCAGATGGCGCTGCATGGCTTCGCCGATCTCGGACTCATATGCAGGTGCATGGCGGAAGTGGACCGCCACCGCCGCCCCTTTGTCCTCGACGATGGCGCCGGGCCAGGCTTGGGCCTCGTAGGCGATGGTCTGCTTCATCGCCTGAAAGGCGGGCGGGATATGCGCACGGCGCAGCCGTCCGGCCGCATCACGCCGTTCTGCGCCATGGAGGCCTGCGACGGGAAAGCGGAAGGGCGCAAAAAGGGGATCGACGAATTCGATGGCGCGGCCGGTGACCAAGGCCAGTGCGCCGCCGAGCTGGCGGGAGAGCGCATGCAGCGTGCCGGGCAGATAGTCGGGCACGACAATCGCTTCCGGCCTTTCGGCGAGATCGAGCAGAGTTCCGTCGATATCGAGGAACAAGGCCCAGTCCTGCGGATACAATGAGAGTGCGGTAAGGGCCGGCTCGTTCAGCGGCCTCGGCTTGGCTTCACCCTGTTCGGGCTGTTCCTGAGAAGACATGCTGGGTTAGCTAAGGCGCTCTTCCCGTTTGGCAAGGAAAAAAACGAACGGCTGAAAATCAAAAGGGGTCGCCTTAGGCGACCCCCCATGAGCTTTGGCCCGTAACTGGCCTGAAGCGGCGAACGCTTCGGGAAGGTGTTGGTCAGAGCGAGGGCTGCCTCGCAACGTTCACAACCATTTCCATGCCGTATACAAAGACCGAAATCTCACTAGACATTGGATCACCTTCCTTTCGTTACGTTTCAGACAAGCTTAACGTAGCTCAAATTTGACTTGATGCAAGAGGCCCGGTCTTGGGGAGCTTCACACTTATTGTCGCAGTGAAATGTGTTGCCCGCCGCATCTCGAGCAAGAGTCCTGCCGCAGCGGCCTTCACGACGAAAATGTTGCGATGCGAAACGTGAACGGACGAAGCGTCAAATATCTGTCATCTTGCGCTGCACTGCATGGAAAATTAAGACTTTATTACCCATTCCGCATAAACAATCGTCCAAGATTTGCCATTCTCCCGCGGGACAGGAAGACAGCAGGAATCGGAGTGAGAGACGCATGTGTCGCTGGGCAGCCTATCGCGGAGACCCCCTCTATCTGGAGGAGCTGGTGTCTTCGCCCGCCCACTCCCTGATCGAACAATCCCATTGCGCCACGCGCGCCAAGACGGCGACCAATGGTGACGGTTTCGGCATCGCCTGGTATGGCGACCGGCCGGAACCGGGCCGTTACCGCGATATCCTGCCGGCCTGGTCTGATTGCAATCTGAAGAGCCTGGCGCGGCAGATCCGCTCGCCGCTCTTCCTCGCCCATGTCCGTGCGGCCACCGGCGGCGGCACGCGCCGTGACAATTGCCATCCTTTCGTCTTCGAAAACTGGTCGTTCCAGCACAATGGCCAGATTTCCAATTTCGACCGCCTGCGCCGGCCGATGGAAGCCATGCTCGATGACAAGCTCTTCCATGCCCGCAGCGGCACGACCGATTCCGAGCTTCTGTTTCTGCTGGCGATGCAGTTTGGCCTGGCGACGAATCCGATCACAGCGATCGCTCAGACCATCGGCTTTGTCGAAGGGCTCTCGCTGCATTTGACCGGTTCGGTGCTGGTGCGCTTCACCGCGGCCTTTTCCGACGGCAAGTCGCTCTACGCCATCCGCTATGCGACCGACCGCAAGGCGCCGACGCTCTATGCCTCGCCCGTCGGCTTGGGGTATTGCCTCGTTTCCGAGCCGTTGAATGACGACGTTGATGCCTGGCGTGAGATTCCGGACGGCAGCGCCGTCATGATCGACGATACCGGTGTCCATGTCACGCCTTTCCAGCCGGAAGAGCGTGCCGCCGGAGAGATCAGGGCGCCGGCTGCTATCCCTGCTTGAACTGTTCCGATATCAGCGCTGCCAGTCGCACCGCCACTTCATCCTTGTCGAGATCGGGCCACTGTTCGACGCCGTAATGGCTAATAATCTTCACGCGATTGCGCGTGCCGCCCATGATGCCGGTTGCGGGTGAGACGTCGTTGGCGACGATGAAGTCGGCGCCCTTGCGCTCCAGCTTCGCGCGGGCATTGCTCTCGACATCCTGTGTTTCGGCGGCAAAGCCGATGACCAGTTTCGGCCGCTGCGTGTGATGGCCGACCGTTTTCAAAATATCGGGGTTTTCCGTGAGCGCCAAAGTCGGGATCGACTCGCCCGGATGCTTCTTGATCTTCTGGTCCGATGCGGAGGCGACGCGCCAGTCGGCCACAGCGGCCACCATCACCGCGATATCGGCCGGAAGGGCCGCCAAAACGGCATCGCGCATCTCATCAGCTCGCTCGACATGGATGACGGTAAGACCGACCGGATCGGGTATGGTGACAGGGCCCGAAACGAGGGTAACGTCGGCGCCAAGGGCGGCAAGCGCTGCCGCAATCGCATGGCCCTGCCGTCCAGACGAACGGTTGGCGATATAGCGCACGGGGTCGATCGGCTCATGCGTCGGCCCGGAGGTGACGACCGCCTTCTTGCCGGCAAGCGGCTTTGCACCGTCGTCCAGCCGTCTCTCCGCCGCCCCGACGATATCAAGCGGTTCGGCCATCCGGCCGGCGCCGGCCTCGCCGCTCTCGGCCATTTCGCCGGTCATCGGCCCGACAAAGGTAATACCGTCCCGGCGCAGCGTTTCGACATTGCGCTTCGTCGCCGGATGCGCCCACATCTTCGGGTTCATCGCTGGGGCTGCGAGCACGGGCCGGTCGGTGGCGAGCAATATTGTCGAGGCGAGATCATCGGCCAGCCCATTTGCCATCTTGGCGAGCAGATCGGCAGTCGCCGGCGCGATCAGCACGAGATCACAGTCGCGCGCCAGCCTGATATGGCCGACATCCTGCTCATCCTCTCGTGAAAACAGATCGGTAAAGACATGGTCGGCGGCCAGCGCGCCGACGGCAAGCGGCGTGATGAACTCCTGCGCACCCGCTGTCATGACGGGCCGCACACTCGCGCCGCGTTCACGCAGCCGGCGGATGAGATCGAGGCTCTTGTAGGCCGCGATGCCGCCGGAGATGATGATGAGGATGCGCTTTCCTGCGAGAACCATGCCTGAACCCGTCGCCTGTTCTTTTGCTGATAAGCCTAAGCCTTTGGTGTGTCATAGGCAATCGCGGCATTCTCTCATTACGGTTGTGAGCCGTCCTTTCCCGCTATTCCGGCAGACAATCACATCACCCTCACGCCCTTGTCATTTGCGCTGACCCTTGGCCTCGACAAAGGTGAACACGTTAACGAGCAAAGGAGCAACGTCTTGAAACTGATGAAAGTCGCTGTCATCGCCCTGCCAATCCTGGCCGCTGCCATGCCGGCCTTTGCCGAGCGTGCCTATTCACGGCAAGAGCAGAAGAACAAGGAGATCGTTCTGGATTTCTACCAGAAGGCGCTGAACGACAAGGATTTCGATGCGGCTTCAAAGTATCTCGGCAAGTACATCCAGCACAATCCTCTTGCCGCCGATGGCCCCGAAGGCCTGCGCGGTTTTCTGGATTATCTGAAGAAGAACTTTCCGCAGTCGAAGAGCGAGATCAAGCGCGTGATGGTCGATGGCGATTATGTGATCCTGCGCGTCCACGCCATTCGCCAGCCGGGCGATCGCGGCAGCGCCATCGTCGATATCTTCCGTGTCGAAGACAACAAGATCCAGGAACATTGGGACTCGGTGCAGCCGATCCCCGAGAAATCCATGAACAATAATACGATGTTCTGAACGGAAAAGCCGTAAGGGGAATAGAGTCGGCGGCTCATTCAAAGCATTCGAGCGACATGATCCCGCAACCGTTTCCTATGTTACGGGATCATGTCCGCGTTTCAAAGCATTCCGACGCGACAATTGCGTCGGCTAAACACTCGGTCAGGTACGCGTGATCGACAGGCCGCCATCGACGAGCGAAGCCGTGCCGCTGACGAAGCTCGCATCATCGGAGGCAAGATAAAGGACCGAGCGAGCGATCTCTTCCGGGCCGGCGACGCGCTTCAGCGCATGCAGATTCGTTATGAAAGCCTGCTTTTCGACCGTGTCGTTCATGTCGCGATACATATCGGTATCGACGGCACCCGGCAGGACAGCGTTGACGCGCACATTCTGCGGGCCAAATTCGGCGGCCAGCGTCTGCGTCAGGCCGATCAGGCCGGATTTGCTGGCGGCATAGGCGGCAACGCCGGGGAAGCTGACGGTGTGGCCGACGAAGGTCGAGGTGAAGATCACAGAACCGCCGCCATGCCTGATCATTTCGCCTATCTGGTGCTTGGCGGCGAGGAACGATGCGGTGAGGTTGATCGCCAGCGCTTCGGAAAAACCTGCCTCCGAAACCTCGGTGCTGGGACCGGCCTCGCCGAGCGTGCCGGCGTTGTTGAAAGCAATATCGAGCTTGCCGTAGCGCTCGACAGCAAGTGCGACCAGCGCCTTGTGGTAGTCTTCCGAGCGTACGTCACCAGCCAAGACGGCTGCTTCTCCGCCGGCAGCTTTGATCTCGGCGGCAAGGCTTTCCAGCTCTGCCGCGCGGCGAGCGCCGACAATAACCTTGGCGCCTTCGGCGGCGAAGAGTTTTGCCGTGGTGCGGCCGATGCCGGAGCTGGCGCCGGTGACGATTGCAACTTTTCCATTCAAGCGGTTCATTGTTCCATCTCCTGTGTGAGGACGTGTCTTTCGGTTTGTCCGATACGTGGAAGATGGCCTTTTCCGATCGTTCGGATTAGTCTTCAAAAAGAGGAATTCGAATTCGGAGTTTCCGAACAATGCTGAAGATCGACGGGATCGTGACGTTCGTGACTGTAGCCGAGGCGGGCTCGATCAGCGAGGCGGCGCGACGCCTGCGCCTGTCGAAATCCGTCGTCAGCGAACGGCTGTCGGACATGGAGAAGGCATTGGGGGCAACGCTGCTTCATCGCACGACCCGCAAGCTGACCCTGACCGAAGATGGCAGTGCCTTTCTGCAGCGTGCGAACCGCATCGCACAGGAGGTTCGCGAGGCGGCCGCCGATCTCGCCGAGCGGCGCGGCACACTGATAGGACCTCTGCGCATTGCAGCACCCGTGACCTTTGGCCGCCTGCATCTGGGGCCGGCTCTCTATCCGTTTCTCGCCGCGCATCCGGAGATCGAGTTGACGCTCGATCTCGACGATCGCCGCGTAGATGCCGCCTCGGACGGTTACGACGCGATCATTCGCCACGGCCTGATTGCCGACTCGCGCCTCGTCGCATGGAAGCTTGCCCGCAGCCGCCGCCTTCTCGTTGCGTCACCGGATTATCTCAGCCGCAACGGCAAACCCGCTTCGCTCTCCGATCTCGAGGGTCATCGCGGTATTTTTTACACCAATCGCGGTGTCGCCGACTGGCGCTTCGAGGGGCCAGAGGGCGCTGTCGTCATCCGTGCCAAGCTGGCGCTGGGCGTGAACAATGGCGATGTCCTCCACGATGCCGCGATTGCCGGGCTTGGTATTGCCTTGCTGCCCGCCTTCATCGCCGGGCCCTCAGTGAGGGAGGGGAGGCTCGTAGAGATCGATGTCGGCTACCGGCCGGAGCCGGAGTTCATTTTTATGGCCCATCCCGAAGGTCGCAATCCCTCGGCCAAGCTTCGGGCAATGGCCGATCATTTGAAGAAGGCTTTTGGCGACCCGCCCTATTGGGAGCGGAGCACGTAACTAACCAATCAAGCTCATGAGGTTGGCGATGACGGGCGATCGCTGCGCCTTGAGGTTGGCAAGGCCGAGCCGCGCTACGACCGGCGGCCCATCGATTTGCCGATAGGCGACGCCGTCGAGCTTGATCTGCGCGATCGAAGCCGGAACGATGGAAACGCCCAAGTTTGCGGCGACAAGATTGACGACGGATGGGATCTGCGGAGCTTCCTGTGTCACCACGAGATCGAAACCCGCCTCGCGGCAGGCGGCGACGATATCGTCATAGAGGCTCAGCCCCACCATGCGCGGGAAGAGGATGAAGGGTTCGCCCGCGAGCGCTGCAACCGGCACGCGTTCCTCTTTCGCCAGCGAATGATGAGCCGGCAGCGCGATCAGCATCGGCTCATCGGCAAAACGCTTCAGCCGCACGTCGCGCGGATCCTCCAGCCCTGGGCGAATGAAGGCCGCGTCGATCTCGCCGCGCATCAGCCGCTCCATCAGCGCATTGGTGTTCATCTCGGTCAGCGATATCAGCACTTCCGGCCAGTGCCGCCGAAACTCGCGAATGGTTGATGTGACGATGGTGTTGAAGGCGGAAGAGGCGGTGAAGCCGAGCGACAGGCGGCCGATCTCGCCGCGATTGGCGCGCTGGGCCGCGAGCTTTGCCTTTTCAGCCGCATCGACTGCCATTTTCGCTTCCGCGAGAAATGCCTCGCCGGCCACCGTCAGTTCCGCACCATGCGGCACGCGGTGGAACAGCTGCGCACCCACTTCGTTTTCCAGATCCCGGATCTGCTGGCTGAGCGGCGGCTGGCCGATACCGAGTTTGGCTGCCGCGCGGGTGAAGTTTCCCGCTTCGGCCAGCGCCAGAAAATAGCGGATATGACGCAGCTCCATCGCTATCTCCAAAAGCTATTGAGATCGCCTGTTCCATATATTGGACTAATGGAGCTCGTCTGGCTAGATTCCAGGGCAAGAAAGGTCAGGTGCCACCAATGTTTCGCGCCGCAAGCAAGCAGCAAGCCACTGTGTCCGAAGTTCCCTCCCGCCCCGAATTGACGCTCGTCAGAAACGAGCCGCCGACCGAGACCCGCCAGTTCCTAACGCGCGGCACGCCTGCCTTCCGCCGCGCCACCATTGGGCTGTTTCTCTCGGGCTTTGCCACCTTCTCGCTGCTTTATTGCGTCCAGCCGCTGATGCCGATCTTTTCCGAGAACTTCGGGGTCACGCCGGCTGCAAGCTCGCTGTCGCTCTCGCTTTCGACCGGCTTCCTGGCCTTCGCGATCTTCGGTGCCGCCGCCGTTTCCGAAAGCCTCGGCCGCCGCAGCCTGATGTTCATCTCGCTGCTTGGCGCGGCCATCTGTACGCTCGTCTGCTCGGTATCGCCGAGCTGGCATATGCTGCTTGCCGTTCGCGCGCTCGAAGGCTCTCTGCTGGGCGGCGTGCCGGCCGTCGCCATGACCTATCTGGCCGAGGAGATCGAACCGCGCGGCCTCGGCGGTGCCATGGGCCTCTACATCGCCGGCAACGCCTTTGGCGGCATGGCCGGGCGCGTGGTGACCGGCACGATCGCCGAATATCTGAGCTGGCGGCCGGCTTTGGCAACGGTTGGCATTCTCGGCCTGATCGCCGCCATCGGCTTCCTCTATCTGCTGCCGCCGTCGCGCAATTTTACGCCGCGAAAGGGCTTCGATGCCGGCTTCCATGTGAAGGCCTGGAGCGGTCATTTTGGCAATGCGGCGCTGCCGCTGCTCTTTGCCATCGGCTTTCTCGTCATGGGCTCCTTCGTAACGGTCTATAACTATGCCGGCTTCCGTCTCGTCGCCGATCCCTATGATCTCAACCAGACCGAGCTTGGATTGATCTTTACCGCCTATCTCTTCGGTATCGTCGCCTCGTGGGCGGCAGGCCTCCTCGGCGATCGCATCGGCCATTTCATCGTGCTGCCGATTGGCGTTCTGATCGCCGCGCTCGGTGCGGCGGTGACGCTTTCCAGCTCCTTGCCGCTGATCATTCTCGGCATCGTGCTGGTGACGATTGGCTTCTTCATGGCCCATTCCGTCGCCAGTGCGCTGGTGGGACGGCTGGCCGATGGCTTCAAGGGGCACGCCTCCTCGCTCTACCTGCTCGCCTATTACCTCGGCTCCAGCATTGCCGGCTCGGTCGGCGGCTATTTCTGGCTTGCCGATGGCTGGAATGCCGTGGTTGCCTTCATCCTGGTCATGCTGGCATTCTGTCTCGCCAGCGCTCTTGCCGTTGCCAGGCTGGCGCGTCGCTGAGCCCAGGAGGCCACCATGATCCGTATCGACCATCTCGATCACCTGGTGCTCACGGTTGCGAGCATCGAGGAGAGTTGCGATTTCTATACCCGTGTCCTCGGTATGGGTGTCGAAACTTTCGGAGAGGGCCGCAAGGCTCTCATCTTCGGCAACCAGAAGATCAATCTGCATCAAGCCGGCCATGAGTTCGAGCCCAAGGCCGAACGGCCGACACCGGGTTCGGCCGATCTTTGCTTCATCAGTATAACGCCTCTGGATCATGTGATCGCTCACCTGCAAGCCGAGGGCATCACGATCGAGGAAGGCCCCGTCCGACGCACCGGTGCGACCGGCCCCATTCTCTCGGTCTATTTCCGCGATCCGGACCAGAATCTGATCGAAGTGTCCAATATCATTTCCTGAGATTGCGCGCCGTCCGGCGCTTCTTGACATCGCTGGCTGGTCGCATATATTAAACCAATAAGTTAATTAACTATATGGTTTATCAAATGGACACGTTGAGCGCGACCCTTTCGGCCCTAGCCGATCCCACCCGCCGGGCAATCCTGGCGCGGCTGACGACCGGCGAGGCATCCGTGTCCGAGCTGGCCGAACCCTTCAACATGTCGCTGGTCGCTGTTTCCAAGCACCTGAAGGTGCTGGAAAAAGCCGGCCTGATCTCGAAGGGCAGGGAAGCGCAATGGCGACCCTGCCGGCTGGAAGCGAAGCCGCTGCGCCAAGTCGATGACTGGCTGGAGAGCTATCGCCAGTTCTGGAACGACAATCTCGATCGCCTGGAGGACTACGCGGCACTATTGCAAAAGGGAGGAAAGAATGACCCCAGCAACTAAGGGCGGCAGCATGCGGCCGCCGCGCGAGATCGTGCTGACCCGCGAGATTGCCGCGCCGCGTGCCCTGCTGTTTCGCCTCTGGACGGAACCGCAACATCTGATGCGCTGGTGGGGACCGCAAAATATGACGGCCCCATCCGTTTCCGTCGATCTCCAAGAAGGGGGCGCCTGGCGGCACTGCATTCTCACGCCGGAGGGCAAGGAATATTGGAGCCATGGCCGCTATCTGGAGATCGTCCCGCCCGAGCGTCTCGTCTTCACCTTCGCCTGGGAAAACCAGGAGGGTAGGCGCGAGCATCCGATGCAGGTGACTGTGGAGTTTCATGAGCTTGGCGAGAAGACGCGCCTCGTCTTCCGCAAGGTCGAGTTGCCTGACGATACCGAGCTTAGATTGCAGACCGGTGGCTGGGAACAGGCCCTCGACAAATACGCCGCTTACGCAGAAGCCACCTCAAGGGAGGGATGAGAGTGATGAAGAAGACCTATCACGGAAGCTGCCATTGCGGTGCCGTCGCTTACGAAGCCGATCTCGACCTGCAGGGCGGCACCTTTAAATGCAATTGCTCGATCTGCAAGAAGAAGCGCAATTGGCTGGCTGTCGCCACGCCCGCTGATTTCCGCCTGACCTCAGGCGAAGACAACATTGGCGAATATCAGTTCGGCCCGCGCATCCTACATCACCTCTTCTGTAAAAATTGCGGCGTCAGCTCCTTCAACTGGGGTGAAAATCCCGCACTCGGCGGCAAGTTCTATGCGATCAGCATCAGCTGCCTGGATGATGCCACCGATGAAGAGCTCGCCTCGCTTCCGGTCGGCTATTTCGACGGCCGCGACGACCGCTTCGATCGCGCGCCGGAGGAAACGCGCTATCTTTAGCCGCTCGGCAAGGACTCCCAGTCTTCGAAACGCAGCTTGTGAACGCGCTCGAATTCTCTGACATTGCGCGTTATCAGGATCAGATCGCGGGCGATCGCCTGACCCGCGATCAAAACGTCATAGGCGCCGATCGGCGTACCAAGGGAAGCAAGAGCCGCGCGAATTTCGCCGGCCATCCGGGCGTCCTCCTTATCGAAATCCAATGTCTCGAATTGCAATGCATCGACACGCGCAAGATTCTCTGCGACGCGCTGCCCTTTATAGGCGCCGTAGAATAATTCGTGTGCCACGATGGCCGGAATGGCGAAATCTTGCGGCCTGTGTCTGCGCAGCTCGCTGACGAAGCCGGAATGTCCTTTCATCAGGGCGATGACGGCATTGCTGTCGAGCAGATACTTCACTTGAAGATATCCAGCTCGGGGCGTTGCTGCTCAGCGGGCTCTTCTTCGGTCGCTTCTGCGAAGTCTTGATCAACCGGCCCCGTAACAGCTTCCAGCCAATCCCAATCTTCGGCGATCGGCTCCAGAATGATTGCTTTTCCCTGCCGGCGGATGCGCACTTCCTCACCATCGAGGCGGAATTCCTTCGGCAAGCGCACGGCCTGTGAGCGGCCGGACCAGAAGATCTTTGCGGTTTCCATGCCATAACTCCTTTGAGATATGACATTGATATATAGCATCTCAGGCGCTATTTCAATTCGAGGCGTTATGATCCCGATTTTGTCGCCAGCCAGATGACATGACGCGCGCCCGTTTTGCCATTTGCGCGTGTATTGACCACTTCGGCGGTAAAGCCGCTGTCGCGCAGCCGCCTTGTGAAGCGCTCGTCAGGTCCCGACGACCAGACCGCGAGTACGCCGCCGGGACGCAGTGCATCGCGCGCCGCCTTCAGGCCTGGATAATCATAGAGCCCGTCATTGGCTTCCGATGTGATGCCATCCGGGCCGTTGTCGACATCGAGCAGGATAGCATCGTATGTCGCCTTGCTTGCGCGGATGAGCGGACGCACGTCGCCCTCGTGAATGGCAACACGCGGGTCGTCGAGGCAGGCGTCGAAGACTGTTGCCATCGGCCCGCGCGCCCATGAAACGACTGCCGGAACAAGCTCGGCAACCGTAACCTTCGCGTCCGCACCTAGTTCGCCAAGCGCCGCACGCAAGGTAAAGCCCATGCCGAGGCCGCCGATCAGTATGTGTGGTGCCTTCCGGCCTCTGATCTTCTCGCAGGAAAGCGTGGCAAGCGCGCGCTCGGAGCCGCTCAGGCGACTGTTCATCAGCTCGTTGGTGCCGAGCATGATGGAAAATTCCTGGCCGCGCTGCTTCAGTCGCAGCTCGCCGCCGCCGGGGATTTTCGCAGTGTCGAGCAAGGTCCAGGGGATCACGGGCAATTCTCAATTCATCTCAAGTTGCCCGCGACCATAGTCTCTCAATGTCGCCAAGAACAGACGCGCTTATCCCAAACGGATATAAGGCACATCCTTTTTCGCAACTTCGTCCAACGCTTCCTCATAGCCGGCATCGGCATAGCGCATGACGCCGAGCGCGGTGTCGTTGGTCAGCGCATGGTCGAGCCGTTCGTCGGCGGCATCCGTGCCGTCGGCGACCACAGTGACCCCGCAGCTGGTCATGTAGCCGGCATAGCCGCCGCCGCCGGAATGGACGACAACGAGATCGGCCATCGACGAGCAGAGCATCATGGCGTCGATCAGCGGCCAGTCGGCGATGGCGTCGGAGCCGTCCTTCATACGCTCGGTCATGATGTTCGGATGCGCCATGGCGCCGGCATCGAGATGGTCGCGCGAAAAGGCGATCGGCCCCTTCAGCTCGCCGCTTGCAACGAGCTCGTTGACGCGGCGGGCAAGGGCCGTGCGTTCGCCATGGCCAAGCCAGGCGATGCGGGCCGGCAGGCCTTCGAAGGGCACATGCTGGCGGGCAAGCTTGATCCAGTTGGTGATGATCTTGTTGTCCGGGAACATTTCCAAGAGCAGATCGTCGATGCGGGCGATATCGCTTTCCTCGCCTGATAGCGCCATCCAGCGGAACGGGCCGATGGCACGGCAGAAGAGCGGCCTGAGATAGGCTTCGGTAAAGATCGGGATATCGAAGGCGTTCGCCACGCCGCCTTCCTTGGCCTGTGTGCGGATCAGGTTGCCGTTGTCGAAGACTTCGGAGCCCTTTTTCTGGAAGTCCAGCATTGCCTTTACATGCTCGACGATCGAGGCGCGGCTTGCCGCCATGAGCTGGCCCTGGCCGTCATCGCGCAGGTCTTTGACTTGGGCGAGGCTCATGCCCTTCGGCACGTAGCCATAGACGAGATCGTGCGCCGAGGTCTGGTCGGTGACGATATCGGGCACGATGCCGCGCCTTGCGATCTCGGGGTAGATCTCCGCCGCATTGCCGACCAGTCCGACGGAAAGCGCCCGCTTCTCCTTGACGGCTGCATCGATCATCGCTAGCGCGGAATCGAGATCCGGGGCGATTTCCTGCAGATAGCCGATTTTCTGGCGCTTCCTGGCGCGCTCGGCATCGATATCGACGCAGAGGATCGCGGCACCCGCCATGCGGCCGGCGAGCGGCTGCGCGCCGCCCATGCCGCCGAGACCGGCCGTCAGCACGAAGCGGCCGAAGAGATCGCCGCCGAAGCGGCGCTCCGCGATGCGCATGAAGATCTCGTAGGTGCCTTGGATCACGCCCTGGCTGCCGATATACTGCCAGGCGCCGGCCGTCAGTCCGCCCCAACAGATCAGGCCCTTGCGCTGCAATTCGTAGAAGACTTCCGCCTTCGCCCATTGCCCGACGATGTTGCAATTCGCCATGATGACAAGCGGTGCCTTGTCATGCGTGCGGATGAGGCCGATCGGTTTGCCCGACTGGATGAGCAGGGTCTGGTTCTCATCCATTTCGGTGAGCGCCTTCACGATGCCCTTGTGCGCTGCCCAGTTGCGGGCAGCCTTGCCGAGGGCTGCGTAGACGACTAGATTGTCCGGATCTTCGCCGACCGAGAGCACGTTTTCGAGCAGGCGTAGCAGAGCCTCCTGCCGCCAGCCTTTGGCACGCAGCTCCGGCCCGCCCGGGATTGGGAATTTCGGGTGACGTGGATTGGCTTTCGGCATGGATTTCCCTCTTGTTTGATGCCTCCCCTTCTCCCCCTCGGGGAGAAGGTGGCCCGAAGGGTCGGATGAGGGGGCGGCTTGGCAGATACCGTCTTTGCTTACCGCTCAGACGTTCGCTCCTTCGTCGCTCACCCCCTCATCTGTCCTGCGGACATCTTCTCCCCGCTGGGGAGAAGAGGAGTGCTCTTCAATACTCATTCATTTCGGCGGCAAGCCCTCGACAAAATTCAGCGCGGCCAGGAGCAGCCGCTTGCGCAGCATGTCGTTGCCATAGGCCTCCGGCCCGGCGCGCACCCATCCCTGCATTTCCCGACCGCGCGACAGCATGGGTTTGACATCAGGCTGCTCGAGTGCCCAGGCATCGTTGCCTTTGCCAAGGCGGATCAGCATCCCGTCTTCGCGCGCGCCGCACAGCAGATGGCCATTGAGCAAAAAGGCCCAGCCGCCGAACATTGCCTTCTCGCTGAGCCCGGGGCGTTGCCCGAGCTCCTCTCTCAGCAATTCCTCGAGACCGGCATCACGGGCCATTCAAGCCTCCTGTGCTTTTCAGCCTTTCTTGCCGGCCAGGGCGTATTTGGCGATCTCGATGCCCATGGCCTTCTCGACGGAGGGATAGACCGTGGGGTCGAGCACACTGGCAGAGAGCGGAATGATATCCATCGGCACATGCAGGATGAAGACGTTCATGCCCTCGTGCAGCTGACCAACGCTCAAGGGCTCGCCTTCCGGCGACAGCGTGGTGATGACG
Source organism: Rhizobium sp. BK312 (assembly GCF_014193605.1). Taxonomy (NCBI): domain Bacteria; kingdom Pseudomonadati; phylum Pseudomonadota; class Alphaproteobacteria; order Hyphomicrobiales; family Rhizobiaceae; genus Rhizobium; species Rhizobium sp. BK312. Next base: position 290,663 of record NZ_JACHZP010000005.1, read on the forward strand.
GAGGGGAAGGTCGCGAGCCGTTTGCCGCCGGCATCCTCGACCGCCATGTATTCGTTCATCACATGCATGACGACAGCCTTGTCACCGCTGCCGACCGTGACGGTGCCGATATCGAAGGCTTCCTTTGTGTAGACGACGTCCTTCTTGGTGATCGTACCTTCCGCCAGGATATGGCCGCCGGTCGTCTTGCAGATGGCGTCTATGACGGCACTCCCGCCCTTCTTTTCCGCCTTGATGATCGCTTCGCCAAGCGAAAGCGCCATGGAAATGCCGCCGAGCGCCGCATGGGTGCGGACGTAAGACGCGCGCAGCGGGTTGCGGCAGGAGGCGATGAAGCCGCCGGACTGGTCCGATGCCGCACGCAGGATCGGCGAAATCTTCGCCGTCGCGCCCTTCACGACGAGCTCGATATAGCGGTTTTCGGCCCGGTTGCCGCCGACGGCGGTCTGGATCATCTGCTCGGGCGAGCCGGCCATGCCGATCGAGCCCATGTCGCCCGTCGGATGGGCGCGGATGTCGCCGACCGCGTCTACCACCTTCGTTCCGAGGATCGCCGACGGCAGCCAGCCGTTCAGCGTCGAGGACCGCCCGTTCTGGCCGATGATCAGGCCGGAAAGCTTCTCTCCAAGCTCGTCCTGCAGGAGCTGCACGGCTTTCACGTAGTCGATGCCCTGCATTTCCCAGGGGGTCGTGGAGGCCGGTGCGCCGATGGCCGCCGCCGTGGCGATCCAGTCATTGTCGTTCAATTCCTCGATCGACACCAACTCCGGCTTGCCGACATTGACGGCCGCATAGCCGAGCATGCGGCCATGATCGGCCCAGCCGCCACCGCCCGCGGCATAAACGGAGCCACCCTTGACGGCCGCTTCCACATCCTTGGCAACGAGTACGCGTCCCATCGGCTACTCCCGGTTCGGTTTGAGGTTCTTGTCCATGTCGCGCACCGCTTCGAAAAGAACGGCGGCGCCCATGGCGATATCGTCATTCTCGGCCCATTCCTCGGCGCAATGGCTGCGGCCTTCCTTGCAGGGCACGAAGATCATCGCAGCAGGCGCAACCTTGGCGATCCAGGCCGTGTCGTGGCCGGCGCCGGAGGCCATGCGGCGATGCTTGGCGCCGACAGTCTCGCAGGCGCGCTCCAGCGTTTCGAGCAGTACGGGAGCGCCCGGCGTCGGCATATTGTCGGAGACGCGCACCGGCGGGTTGATCGTGACGCCATAGTCGGCGGCGATGGTCTTCACCTCGCCATCGATCCAGGTCAGGAAATCCTCCATGTCGCTGCGGATTTCGGCGCGACCGTCGATCAGGAGCACCACCTTGGACGGCACGACATTGGCCGCATTCGGCTCGATACGGAATTCGCCGACCGTCGCAGCGAAATGACCCGGCGTCTTTGCCTGTTCAGCCGCGCGGCTCCTGATGTCGAGTACGAGCTGCGAAGCGGCCACCAGCGCGTCGGCGCGACGGTCCATCGGCGTCGTGCCGGCGTGATCAGCGCGGCCTTCCACGGTGATTTCGATGCGAGTGATGCCGGCGATCGCGGTGACGATGCCGATATCCTTGTTCTCGGCTTCCAGCACCGGACCCTGTTCGATATGCAGCTCCAGGAAACCAGCAAGATCCGGACGCTTCTGGGAGAGCAGCACCGAAGGATCGCCGCCGACTTCGGCAATGCCCTGCGACAACGTGCGGTCGCCGCTCACGCGGGAGAGCCACGCCTCGGGAATCTGCCCGGTCATGCCGCGGCTGCCGATGCAAGAAACACCGAAGATGCTGACTTCCTCGGCCAGGAAATCGACGATCTCCAGATCATGGTCGAGCTCGATGCCGCGATCCTTCAAGGAGCGCGCGACTTCCAGCGCGGCAATGGTACCGGCTATGCCGTCGAAGCGGCCGCCATCGGGAACGGTGTCGGAATGTGAGCCGACAAGGATTGTGCCGAGGCCGGGTTTGGCACCGGCGCGCCGGCCGATCAGATTGCCGGCAGCGTCGATGCGGGTCTCAAGTCCTGCCGCCTTCATGCGCGCCTCGATATAGGCACGCCCTTCCAGGAAGAGCGGGGAGAAAGCGCGGCGCGTCCAAGGATGGCCCGGATCGGTGATCCCTGCCAGAGCATCGATATCCTCGGCGATACGATCAGCATTTACGGGCAGGTTGTGGCGCTTGGGGTCGTTCATCAGGCTGCATCTCCGGCAAGAATTTGGCGAGGCAAGGGACGGACGAAGCTGCCGGAGCCGGGTTCGGCCAGCACCTTCTGCCCCTCGGTAATCTGCTTGCCTCTAATGTAGGCGGCGGACACAGTCCAGGGCAGGCGAATGCCGTTATAGGGGCTCCAGCCGACGACATTGTTGCCGCTTGCCGCCGCGTCGTAAACCATTTCGCGCGGTTCCAGTACGACGATATCCGCGTCCTTGCCCGGCGTCAGCGCGCCCTTGATGTGGTCGAGACGGAAATGCTTAGCCGGGTTCTCCGCCATCAGTTTCGCAGCCCAGGTGAGCGGCACGCCGCGTTCCAGAGCACCCTTGACGAAGAGCGGCACCATGACTTCCAGTCCCGGCACGCCGGACGCATTCGCCAGCATGTCCGGATTTGTCTTGCGGTTTTCCGACCAGCTGACATGGTCGGTCGAGACGAGCCAGACATTGCCCTCCGCCACCTTGCGCCACAAGGTTTCCATTTCGGCACGCGGGCGGATCGGCGGATTAATTTTCGCCTTGCCGCCAAGGCGCCGCACATCGTTTTCCTCGTCGAGCGTCAGGTAGTGGATGCAGCACTCGACCGTCGCTTCAAAGCCGTCGCGGCGATAGGCGCGGGCGATGTCATAGCCGCGGCCGAGCGAGCAATGCACGACATGCGCCGGGCAACCGGTATCCGCGCCGGTCTCGAAGATCGTGTGCATGGCAAGCAGCTCGGTGATCGGCGGGCGCGACAGGCCGTGGGCGCGATAGTCGGTGACGCCGCTTGCCTTGACCTGCTCCATGTAGCTGCGCACCGCTTCGTCGTCCTCGTTGTGGACGCCGGCGGTCAGGCCCGTTGGGGCGATTGCGGCAAAGCAGGCATCGAGCAGGGCAGGCGGAATGCGCGGAAAACGCTTCGGATCGGTCCCGAAGGTGGAGAATTTGAAGGCGGCAACGCCAGCCTCAACCATTTCGGCGATGCGCGCGGGGCCTTCTTCCGGATCGACCGTGCCGTAAAGGGCGAAATCGACGCGCGATTGCGGCGCGGCGTGGTCGATCTTCTTCTTCACCGCTGCTGCCGAGCAGACGAGATTGCCTTCGTCATAGGGCATGTCGACGATGGTGGTGACGCCACCGGCCGCTGCAGAGCGCGTCGACCAGATGAAATCCTCTTGGTCCTTCTGGGAAAGGGAATGGACCTGCGCATCGATCGCGCCAGGCAGGATCAGCGCCTTGCCGAGCAGGTGCCGCTCACGCGCTGCCGGCGGCACGCCAATGCCGATCTCGGCGATTTTGCCGTCGCGCACGGCGACATAGCCGGCTTCCACGATACGCTCGGGCAGAACCACGGTGCCCTGCAGAACAAGATCGAAATCGGCCATGTGCGTTCCCTCCGCTCGTCGTTGCTTCAGATGGCAATCGTGTCGCGATAAAGCCGCTCTTCGACCCGCTCCAGCGAGCCAAGTGCGAAGAAGTCATCATAGGCGATGATCGGCTTATGCGCGATCAGTTCAGAGACGAAGGCCTCGGAGGCCAGTTCCTCCTCGATCGCCTCGACCTCGGCCGAAAGCGGCCGGTCGACCACATAGAAATCCGCATGCTTGCGCACGACCTCGTAGAGCATGCGTGCCACGCCTTCCGGCTTGTCGCCGAGAATGTCCATCGCCTGGGCCGAGAGCAGGGCTTCCAGGGCCGCCAGGCGCTTCAGCGCGCGCATCTGCCGTTCAAAACGTTCGATGACCAGCGGCAGGAAGGCGGCCTCGTCTTCCATCCCAGCCGCCACGACGAGCGACTGGGCCGAGACCGGATTAGACATGGACAGAACACGTGAGAAGATCTCGCCGGCGAGCTTGATGATGGGGCCGAAGCCGGTCGCGATCTTCCCTTCCGGCACGAGATTCACCGGCAAGCCGCGCCGTTGGCCGTTGCCGAGCAGCACGCAGCGGTTGAAGGCGTTGCGGGCGGCATGCGCCATGCAGATGACGGCGGCTTCAAGCAGAATGGTGACATCGAGCGGAAGGGAGCCGCCCGAGGTCATGACGCGGCCGTCGACGATGACGGGATTATCGTCCGAGCGGCCCGTGGCGGCGAGAATCTTGTGGCCTGCCGTCAAAAGGTTTTCGATGACTGCGCCGAAGACCTGGGCAATCATGCGCAGGCTCAGCGGGTCCTGCACATGGGTCGCGACCGGCCAGGGCCATTCTTCTGAGGCATTGCAGAGCCATGCGCCGATCAGAGCCTCGCGGGCGGTGCCGACATGGCGCACGGAAATCCAGGGATCGCGCGAAGCACCGAGCGCGCCGGCGGCCATCATGCCGGTCGCGAGCAGTACGCGAATCGACGAGGCGGCATTGCGGGTGGTTTCCGCCGCGGCGGCGAAGCTGACGGCATTGACGCTGAGCGAGGCGAGGCTGTCGCGCGGCAACATCCTGAGAGGATCTATGCCGGCGGCGCTGAAAGCGTCGGCAGCCTGCATGCGTCGCCCTCGATAGACGGCCTCGCCAACACCGGTCAGCACAGCGCCAATCTGCCCCATCAGGCCGATATCCGCGCAGCCGATCGAACCCGTTCGCCTGACGACAGGAATGACATCCGCGCTGAGCAGCTGCAGATAGGCTTCGATCAGCTCCTGCGAGCAACCGACCTTGCCGGTCAAAGCGGTATTGACCCGGATCGCCATCGCATTGCGAACGACCGACATGGAAAAGGGGGCGCCCGTACCGAAATGATGGGCGCGCACGAGGCCGAGATTGAAGGCATCGAGATCTTCAGGAGACCATTCGACATCCTTCATGGCTCCGACACCGGTCGTAGAGCCGTAGACCGGCATCCCCGATTGAATGGTGCTTTCGAGAACGCCGCGTGCCAAGCGTACGCGAGCCATGCCGCTTTCCGACGCCGACGGCAGGACAGTCCCCGCTCCGATCCGCACCAGATCGCTGAACCCAAGGGGTTGTCCGCTGAGCTCGATACCGGCTCTCTGACGCTCCATCTCTGCTGTTCTCCTTTTTTGCAAGGCTATGCGAGCCTTATCGTCAATGGGATATCCCAAATGGCGAACACCTTGATCCGTGCCAGACAGACTGATTTTGAGGCGAGTGCGTACGTTGCGCAACTCTATGTTTGCGCGCGCAAATGGCTTCCCGCCCCGGCCGAGCTATTTGGGCCAAGGCGAGGAAGAAGCATCAGAAAGCTTGGCGATCAGCTCAGATGCCAGGCGATGTAGAGAAGCGCCAGCGCGATCACCCACAACGCGAGTCGGCCAGAGCGGCTGTGCTTGGCTTCGGCCTTGCCGATCGCTTCGGCGGTCTGCGGATCGAAACGCAGGCCGTTTTCGCTCATATGCAGCAGTTCGTGGTGGAATTTCTCGGTCTTCGCCGCAATCTCAGGCGCGGCCTCCGCAAGCTTCACGGCCGCTTTCAAACCGTCCTTCAAATCTGTCATGATCCGCTTCGGGCCGAGATTGGTGCGAATCCAGTCGCCGACGACCGGCTCCGAGGCCTTCCACATGTTGAAGCGTGGATTGAGCATGCGCGATACGCCCTCGACCACGACCATGGTCTTCTGCAGCATCACCAGCTCGGGCCGCGTTTCCATGTCGAAGAGTTCCGTTACTTCGAAGAGCAAGGTCAGAAGCTTGCCCATGGAGATGGTTTCGGCCGGCTGGCCATGGATCGGCTCGCCGATCGCGCGGATGGCCTGCGCAAAACTCTCCGTATTGTGATGCGCAGGTACATAGCCGGCTTCGAAATGCACTTCGGCCACCCGGATATAGTCGCGGGTGATGAAACCGTAGAGGATTTCGGCCAGGAAACGGCGTTCCTTCTTCCCTAATCGCCCGACGATCCCCATGTCGACAGCGACGATCATGCCCGCTGCATCGACGAAAAGGTTGCCGGGGTGCATGTCGGCGTGGAAGAAGCCGTCGCGCAGCGTATGGCGCAGGAAGGACTGGATCAGCGTATCGGCGAGCGCGTTGAGATCGTGGCCGGCCGCCTTCAGCCCCTCGACGTCGGACATCTTCACGCCGTCGATCCACTCCATGGTGATTACGTCGCGGCCGGTGCGTTCCCAGTCGACTTTCGGAACGCGGAAGCCCGGATCCTTTTCGGTGTTTTCGGCGATCTCGGAGAGCGCGGCCGCTTCCAGCCGCAGATCCATCTCGACCTTGGTAGTCTGCTCGAGCGTCTTGGTCACCTCCACCGGGCGAAGACGCCGACTGGAGGGCATGAATCGCTCCTGCAGCCGTGAAACCAGATACATCGCCTTGATATCGTTAGAAAAGCGCTGACGTACGCCAGGCCGGACCACCTTGACGGCAACGCGCTTGCGGCCCTCTGCCGTCTCGATTTCGGCCGGATGCACCTGCGCTATCGACGCGGCGGCGATCGGCGCGTCGAAGCTGGCGTAGAGATCGTCGATCCGCCGGCCGAGCGAAGACTCGATGGCTGCCGTCGCCGTTTCATGCGGGAAGAAGGCCATCCGATCCTGAAGCTTGGACAGGTCGTTGGCCATATCCACGCCGACGACATCGGGCCGGGTCGCCAGGAACTGACCGATCTTCACATAGGAGGGGCCGAGCCGCTCGACCGCTTGTGCAAGCCGGTCGCTGCGGGCCTGGCTCTTTGCCTTCCGGCGCGCAAAGATGCTGACGAAGGACTTGGCGAGGCTGATGGAGGGCGGCAGCCCCTCCGATGGCAGCGCCATGACAACGCCTTCGCGCACGAGCACCCAGCCGACCCGAACAAGGCCGAAATATGCGCTGAAAGCACTCATAGCACCTCAAAGTCCTGACGAGCGGAGACCTTCGGCCGCGTCATGTGGCTCGACATCATGCTTCAGAGCTTCCAGCCGGAGTGCAGCGCGGCGATACCGCCGGTGTAATTGGTGAAGCTCACACGCGAGAAGCCGGCCTCGCGGATCATCGTGGCAAAGTCCTGCTGGTTCGGGAACTTGCGGATTGATTCCACCAGATATTGATAGGGCTCGGCATCGCCGGTGATGGCCTTGCCGAACTTTGGAATGGCGTTGAAGGACCAGGCATCGTAGACACGGTCGAGCAGCGGCAGATCGACTTCGGAGAATTCGAGCACGAGCAGCCGGCCGCCGCGCTTCAGGACGCGATAGGCCTCCTTCAATGCCACATCGATGTGCGGCACGTTGCGGATACCGAAAGCGATCGTATAGGCGTCGAAGGAGTTCGGCTCGAAAGGCAGTTCCTCGGCATTCGCTTCGACGAAGGTGAGGTTGTCGGAGAGTTTCTTCTTCTCGGCACGCTCGGCGCCGACGGCCAGCATCGAGCCATTGATATCGAGCACCGTTGCATGCGCCAGGCGGTTCGAGGCTTCCACGATGCGGAAGGCGATATCGCCCGTGCCGCCGGCAACGTCGAGCACCTTGTAACCAGGCTCCTTGCGCGGGTTGAGCGCTGATATCATCGCGTCTTTCCAGGCACGATGCATGCCCATGGACATGACGTCATTCATGACATCATAGCGCTTGGCGACCTTGTGGAACACCTCGTTGACGAGGCCCTGCTTTTCGCCATCGGCTACTTCGCGAAAGCCATAGGATGTTTCCATGCCGCCATCGGCGGAGGTGCGGCTGTCTGCCATCGGCTCAACTCCGTTACACAATTAAGCGGCGGACCATAGCGAAATCGCGTTTGCCACGCTATCTCATCAGCCAGATCACCAGCCGCAATGCCTTGGGCTATAGCTCAGATCATAAGCGGTTGAAACATAAAGATGGATAGCCATGCCGGAATTACCAGAGGTCGAAACCGTCAGACGCGGGCTGGCGCCTTCCATGGAAGGTGCGGTTCTCACGGAATTGGAGCTGCGCCGCAACGATCTGCGCTTTCCTTTCCCGGCCGATTTCGCGCAGGCCGTTGCGGGCCGCGGCATCACGTCGCTGTCGCGCCGGGCCAAATACCTGCTGATCGATCTCGACGACGGCAAGACGATCGTCGCGCATCTCGGCATGTCCGGCTCGTTCCGGGTGGAGGAAGGTGCCGCGGCCGAGACGCCGGGAACCTTCCATCATCCCCGCTCCAAGGACGAGAAGCACGATCACGTCCTCTTCCATCTGGCGGGTGCAAGCGGCGATGCGCGCGTCATCTATAATGACCCGCGCCGCTTCGGTTTCATGGATCTCGTCCGGCGGGCCGAGATGGCCAACCATCCCTTCTTCCGTGATCTCGGGCCGGAACCCACAGGCAATGAACTGAGCGCCGATTATCTGGCTAAGCGCTTTGGCGGCAAGGCGCAGCCGCTGAAGAGCGCGCTGCTCGACCAGAAAAACATCGCGGGCCTCGGTAATATATATGTATGCGAGGCGCTGTGGCGTGCTCACCTGTCGCCGTTGCGCGCCGCCGGGGCGCTGGTCACGGATGCCGGACAGCCGACCGAAGCGCTGTTCACGCTCGTCGAGGCGATCCGCGAGGTCATTGCCGATGCGATCGCTGCAGGCGGCTCGTCGCTGCGCGACCATATCCAGACGGACGGTTCGCTCGGCTATTTCCAGCACTCCTTTTCCGTCTATGATCGCGAAGCGCAGCCTTGCAGTACGCCCGGCTGCGGCGGTACGGTCAGTCGCATCGTCCAGGCGGGGCGCTCTTCTTTCTACTGCGCCTCCTGCCAAGGCTGATTGACGGGCCAAAGCTGATAAAAGGGAGAGAGAAGTGGCTTACGAAACCCTCATTGTCGAAACACATGGGGCTGTCGGCCTCGTCCGGATCAATCGGCCGCAGGCGCTGAACGCGCTGAACTCAACGGTCCTCTCCGAGCTGAAACAAGCCTATGCCGCTCTTCATCTTGACGATGCCATCGGTGCGATCGTGCTCACCGGTTCGGAAAAGGCCTTTGCTGCCGGCGCCGACATCAAGGAAATGCAATCGCTCGATTTCGTCGACGCTTATAAGAATGACTTTTTCAGCGGCTGGGCCGAGATTGCCAATGCCCGCAAGCCTGTCATCGCGGCGGTCAGCGGCTTTGCGCTCGGCGGTGGCTGCGAAGTGGCGATGATGTGCGATTTCATCATCGCCTCGGAAACCGCCAAATTCGGCCAGCCGGAAATCACGCTCGGCGTCATCCCTGGCATGGGCGGCTCGCAGCGTCTCACGCGTGCGGTCGGCAAGGCCAAGGCGATGGACCTCATATTGACGGGCCGGATGATGGATGCGGCAGAGGCGGAGCGTTCCGGCCTTGTGGCGCGCGTCGTACCGGCAGACAAGCTGCTCGACGAGGCGCTGGCCGCCGCCGCCAAGATCGCTTCTTATTCCGGTCCCGCCGTGATGATGGCTAAGGAGGCGGTCAACCGTGCCTTCGAAACCACGCTCGAGGAGGGACTACGCTTCGAACGCCGCCTGTTCCATAGCCTGTTCGCCACAGAGGATCAGAAGGAGGGCATGGCCGCCTTCGTCGCGAAGCGCAAGCCAGCCTTCAAGAACCGGTAGGGACCAAGATTCCGGAATTACGCGGGTTTGGCGAGAATCCGCGTTGACGCCGCGGCTCATTCCGGTTATATGCCCGCCACAGTTTGGAAAGCCGCTCTGGTTTTCCGCAATTGCTCCCGCATTGCTGGATGAAGTGGCCATGGGGCCTACGCCGCAACGATGGAGTTTTGTTCGAATTCTAAGAGAGGCATACATGGCCAATACTACCTCGGCGAAAAAAGCGACCCGTAAGATCGCCCGCCGCACCGATGTCAACAAGGCTCGTCGCTCGCGCGTTCGCACGTTCGTTCGCCAGGTCGAAGAAGCCATCGCATCGGGTGATGCGGATCGCGCAAAGACAGCTTTCATTGCTGCTCAGCCGGAACTGGCTCGCGCGGCAAAGAAGGGCGTGCTTCACGCCAACACCGCTTCCCGCAAGGTTTCGCGTCTTGCCAAGCGTGTGAAGGCCCTTTCGGCCCCGACTGCATAATCTTTCGTTAACGAGTCTATCGTTAGTATTAAGCCCGGCCCTCGCGCCGGGCTTTTTGGATTCAGCCAAAAAAATGCCGCATTGCCAAAATTGACTGCTCGATCATGTCAGTGACGTGACAGAAATATACATTTTAAAACAATGGCTTACGGCAGGATATCTCAGCGCTGGGTGATCTGCATGACGCATTGCCGGCTCACAACTGAGTCAAGGGATATTTTATTTTTTTTCTTTTGAAAGCTGTGAGAATCGCGTTCGACAGGAATCTCTTTGATTCAACAGCGATTCTTTTTTGAAGGGCTTGTGACAGTCAAAAATGGCCTCCTGAGTCAATGGCCGCCTCTTAATTTTGTGTAAAATTCATCGTTGATATCTGCCCTCGATCCTGCCTAAATGGATTTCAACAAGGGGCGCGGATTTCACCTTAAACGGCTTCGGCAAACACCGTTACGTATGGCGGTGGAGGTGGTTTTGTCTCTTGTGACGGAGCGGTTCAGTTCCGTTTTTTCAAACAGTTGACGAGTAAGAACCGGAAGCGGCGACGCTTGCGGAACGAGAAAGCTTGTCTGTCCTTTGCGGCCCAAATCATTGGCGCGGCTGCGGGGAGGGGAGAAAAATTGACAGCCATTGGAGCGGTCAATCGGAATACGAGGGCCGATTGATGCTCCGGTTACAGACGCCGAGGCGAATGCTGCTTTAAAGAGCGGTTTTCGCCACAGTGTTCCTGTAAAGCCTGCTGGCCGGGCGTGGCTGATGAACCGGTATGCGGCGCAGCTTGGGACAACGAGCGCGATCGTTATGCCATGGCGAAGAACCAGGGGCGGCAGTGATGTGCTCCCGCCCTATAAAGAGACTTTGGAAGGCGGCACTATATGCAGATACATACGAGGGCGACGGGTGCGTTGGAAAATGGGGACAATGCGCAGGCGTTCGGTGCGGTTTGCTTAGAAGCGGCGGGGGAAAAGGGCGACGTGGCGCGAAATAATTTGTTCGAGCGCGTCAGCGCGCGCTTGAAGGCTCAGGTCGGACCCGATGTCTATGCCAGCTGGTTTGCGCGGCTCAAGCTTCATTCGGTATCGAAGAGCGTCGTTCGCCTCACGGTCCCGACGACATTTCTGAAGTCCTGGATCAACAATCGCTATCTCGATCTCATCACCAGCCTGTTCCAGGCTGAGGATGCCGAGATCCTCAAGGTCGAAATTCTGGTGCGCACCGCAACCCGGCACGGCGCGAAGCCATCTACCGATGAGCAGCCGGCGGTGCCGGATCAAGCGGCTGTCGCGCCGATCCGTCGCGCCGTCGCCCAGCCGGCCGGCCAGGTTGTTGCCCAGGCCGTGAGTGCGGCTGCGGCTGCGCGGCCGGCAATGGCGGGTTCGCCGCTGTTCGGCTCTCCGCTCGATTCCCGCTTTACCTTCGATACATTCGTCGAAGGCAGCTCGAACCGTGTCAGCTTGGCCGCTGCGAAGACCATCGCCGAAGCTGGCTCCGGCGCCGTGCGTTTCAATCCGCTGTTCGTCCATGCGACCGTTGGTCTCGGCAAGACGCATCTGCTGCAGGCGATCGCCAATGCAGCGGTTCAGAACCCGCGCGGACTGCGGGTCGTCTACCTGACGGCGGAATATTTCATGTGGCGCTTCGCAACCGCGATCCGCGACAATGACGCACTGACGCTGAAGGACTCGCTGCGCAATATCGATCTGCTCATCATCGACGACATGCAGTTCCTGCAGGGCAAGATGATCCAGCACGAGTTCTGCCACCTCTTGAACATGCTGCTCGACAGCGCCAAGCAGGTCGTCGTCGCCGCCGACCGCGCTCCCTGGGAGCTGGAATCGCTCGACCCGCGCGTGCGTTCGCGCCTGCAGGGCGGTGTGGCGATCGAAGTCGAGGCGCCGGACTATGAAATGCGCCTTGAGATCCTCAAGCGCCGTCTCGATGCTGCCCGCCAGGACGATCCGTCGCTGGAAATCCCGGCCGAGCTTCTCTCGCATGTCGCGCGCAACGTGACCGCCAGCGGCCGCGAACTGGAAGGAGCCTTCAACCAGCTTATCTTCCGTCGCTCCTTCGAACCGAACCTGACGGTCGAGCGCGTCGACGAACTATTGGCGCATCTGGTCGGCTCCGGCGAGCCGCGCCGCGTCCGCATCGAGGACATTCAGCGTATCGTCGCACGTCACTACAACGTGTCGCGCCAGGAGCTGGTTTCGAACCGCCGCACGCGCGTCATCGTCAAGCCGCGCCAGATCGCCATGTATCTGTCGAAGACGCTGACGCCGCGTTCCTTCCCGGAAATCGGCCGCCGCTTCGGTGGTCGCGATCACACCACGGTTCTGCATGCCGTGCGCAAGATCGAGGAGCTGATTTCCGGCGATAGCAAGCTGTCGCACGAGATTGAGCTGCTGAAGCGCCTCATCAACGAATAGGCCGGGAATCGGCGTTCACCATACGAGCTACGGCCGGCTTCATCGCCGGCCGTTTCTTTTGGGCGATCAGGCGGACGAGGTACGCCTATGCTGATGGCGTCGTGCGTGAGACCTCAGAAAATAGCCAGGCACGCAGCGTCGCTATCGCCGGCCTTTCCAGCGCACCGGGCTGATAGACAAGATGATAGGCAAGCGCGCTTGCAAATCCCGTCGGGAATGGCGCAACAAGCGTGCCGTCAGCCAGTTCCTGCTCCACGAAGGAGCGGCGCATCAAGGCGATGCCAAGGCCAGCCTTCATGGCGTGGTAGGCGCCCATGCCATCGGTAAAGACTGGCCCATGCATGGCATCCACCCGCGTTGCCCCGACGGCTTTGAGCCAGAGCTCCCAGTCACGCCGGTAGACATCATGGATCAACGTCAGGGTGGCGAGATCGTCAACCGCAGGGGAGGGGCCGAGTGCAGCCGCCGTTTCCGGCGTACAGACCGGAACATATTCGTCATCGAGAAATCGTTCGCTTGCCAATCCCTCATAGCCGCCGAGGCCGTGGCGAATGGCAAGATCGATCCCATCCCGCTGGAAATCCATCATGCGATAGGAGGCGCTGATGCGCAGGTCGATATCGGGATGGGCTTCCTCGAAGCGCCGCAGCCGCGGCACCAGCCAGTGCGTAGCGAAGCCGGCTGTGCAGGTAAGGGTCAGCACCGTATCCTTGGAGCGCATTGCGAGAGCCGCTGTCGCCTCGCGGATGAGGCGGAATGCCGTTCGCATCGTCGCAAAATATTCGGCACCTTCACTCGTCAGCGCCAGGCTCCGGGTTCGCCGCTCGAAAAGCCGCACGCCGAGGGTGCTTTCGAGGTCGCGGATCTGCAGGCTGATGGCGCCCGGCGTCACATGCAGCTCATTTGCCGCCAGTGTCATACTGAGATGCCGGGCGGAGGCTTCAAAGGCGCGCAGCGCCGAAAGGGATGGCAGTTGATCCATGATGATTGAGCTCAGCTAAATCATGATTTGAAAAAGACTCGCTTGTCAGAGCCCCTATATAGCGAGATTATTACAGCAATAGCGGTGGTTGGCAATGATGTCACGATTGGCTACTGATAAGCAAAACTCAATCAGCTGATGCTGGAGATAGTCTCATGCTACAGAAATCCATGGGCGCGGTCGAATGGAGCATGCTGGTGGGGCTATCCATCCTGTGGGGCGGCTCCTTCCTCTTCAACGGCATTCTGGTGCGCGAACTGCCGCCCTTCACCATCGTCACCGCACGCGTCGCGCTCGCCGCCATTGCCTTGCATGTCATCGTACGCGCCACCGGCCATGCCATGCCGAAAGACCGCCAGACCTGGCTCGCCTTCTTCGGCATGGGCTTCCTCAACAATGTCATTCCCTTCCTGCTGATCGTATGGGGGCAGACCCATATCGCCAGCGGCCTCGCATCCATCCTCAATGCCACCACGCCGCTCTTTGTCGTCGTCGTCGCCCATTTCCTGACCGAGGATGAGAAGATGACCGGCAATCGCCTGATCGGCGTCATCGTCGGCTTTGCCGGCGTCGCCCTGATGATCGGCCCTTCGGTGCTTGCAAGCCTCGGCTCTAACGTGCTGGCGCAGCTTGCCGTGCTGGGTGCCGCCTTCAGCTACTCGCTGGCCGGCATATTCGGCCGCCGTTTCCGCCGCATGGGGCTGGCGCCGATCATTCCCGCCGCCGGCCAGGTGACTGGATCGGCGATAATGCTTCTGCCAATCGCGCTCTTCGTCGATCGTCCATGGACGCTGGCAATACCGTCCACCGAGACCTGGCTGGCGCTCGCCGGCCTGGCAATCCTGTCGACCGCCATCGCCTATGTGCTGTTCTTCCGCATTCTGGCAACGGCCGGCGCCACCAACCTGATGCTGGTCACCTTCCTCATTCCCGTCAGCGCCATCCTGCTTGGCGCGCTCATTCTCGGCGAGAGCCTGCAGTCGAAGCATTTTATCGGCATGGCGCTGATCGCGGTGGGTCTGGCGGCAATCGATGGAAGGCTATTCACCCTCTCCTCGAGGGGGAGGGTCGGCACGTAAGCGCCGGGGGGCTCCTGTTTGGAACTGAAGACTCAATTGTGCCTTCAGCGATCACCCTCCGCCGCTTCGCGGCGACATCCCCCTCAAGGGGAGGTGTTAACAGGCGAGATCGGCGACGACCGAGTCGAGAACCAGCATCCCCGCCGGCGTGCAGCGCAGGCGGGAATTGCCGATCCGCTCTATGAAACCGTGTTCCAGTAAAAACGCCTCGCGCTGCGGATCGGGATCGCGCCCGGACAGCTGCTGCCAGCGAGCGAGATCGACGCCCTCCCGCAGCCGCAGGCCCATCAGCAGCAATTCGTCGGCCTGTTCGTCGAAACCCAGCATTTCCTGGTCAAACATGCCGTGGCCGTCGCGCTCGACCATCTCGAGCCAGCTCTCCGGCTTACGCTCGGTCGCCGTCGCCAGCTTCTGCGGGCCACGCGTCAGGCGGCCATGGGCGCCGGGGCCGATCCCCGCATAGTCGCCATAGCGCCAATAGGTGAGATTGTGCCGGCTTTCGGCGCCGGGACGCGCGTGATTGGAAACCTCATAGGCCGGCATGCCCTCGCGCTCGGTAATCTCCTGCGTCGCCTCATAGAGCAGCGCCGATTGATCGCCATCGGGCACGATCAGCTTGCCGACCTTGTGCAGGCCATAGAACGGCGTGCCTTCCTCGATCGTCAGCTGATAGAGCGAGAGATGATCGACCGCATAGGAGATCGCCTCTTGCAGCTCGCGTTCCCATTCCTCGACGGTCTGGTTCGGGCGAGCATAGATAAGGTCGAAGGACATGCGCGGAAAAATCTCGCGCGCCAGTCTGATTGCCTTCAGCGCATCCTCGACATTGTGCAGTCGGCCGAGGAATTTCAGGTCGCGGTCGTTGAGCGCCTGCACGCCCATCGATACGCGATTGACCCCGGCGGCGCGGTAGCCTCGAAAGCGCTCTGCCTCGACGCTCGACGGATTGGCCTCCATGGTGATCTCGATGCCGTCAGGCACATGCCAGGTCCCGGCAATGCCATCGAGGATCGCGCCCACCGTTTCCGGTTTCATCAGCGACGGTGTGCCGCCGCCGAGAAAGACGCTGGTCACGGTCTTCGGGCCGCTAATCGTCCGCATCGTCGCCATTTCCTTCAGAAAGGCGGCGGCGAAACGCTCCTGATCGACAGGCTGATGGCGGACATGGCTGTTGAAATCGCAATAGGGACATTTGGCTGCGCAGAAAGGCCAATGCACATAGACGCCGAAACCGGGTTCGCCGGTATCGGGCAGCAATTGCGCCCCGCGCATCAGATCCTCGGTATCAACGACTTCCACGGGGTTAGCTTACGCCTCCAGGCAGGTTTCGACAAAGATCTTGAAGGCGCGGGCGCGATGCGAGAGCGCCTGCTCGTCGCCGGGCTTCCAGCCATGCTTCTGTTCGGCGCTCATTTCGCCGAATGTGGTCTCGTAGCCCTTTGGCTGGAAGACCGGATCGTAGCCGAAGCCTTGGCTGCCGCGTGGTGGCCAGACGACCGTGCCTTCGACTTCGCCGCGGAAAAGCTCGGTATGCCCGTCCGGCCAGGCGAGGCAAAGCACGCTGACGAAGCGTGCCGTGCGGCTCTCCGGCGTGGTGGCGCCAGCCTTCTCCAGCGCGGTCTCGACCTTCCGCATGGCCATGGCGAAGTCGCGCGTGCCGTCAGCCGTCTCCGCCCAGTTGGCCGTATAGACGCCGGGATCTCCGCCGAGCGCATCGATGACCAGGCCGGAATCGTCCGAGAGTGCCGGCAAGCCGGAGGCGTTGGCGGAGGCGAGCGCCTTGATCGTCGCATTTTCCTCGAAAGTCGTGCCCGTCTCGTCCGGCTCGATGAAGTTGAGATCGGCGGCGGACTTGGCGGCAAAGCCGAGCGGCCCGATCAGATCGCGGATTTCCTGGATCTTGCCGGCATTGTGGCTGGCGACGACGATGGTCTTGGTGTCGAGCTTGCGCATGTGCTGTCCTGTCATAGGCCCCAGATGCGGGGTTCGGTGCATTCCAGGCTGTTGCCGGCCGGATCGCGGAAATAGATCGAACGGCCGCCATTCGGCCAGTGAAAATCGGCTTCGATATCGACACCGGCTGCCTTCAGCCTCTCGGCCATGGCGCCGATCTCGTTGCCATCGACGCGGAAGCAGACATGACCCTGCCCCTTCGTGCCGTGCGGCGGCACGGGCAGGGCACCCGGCTCATGCGGCTTGACCGTTTCCTCGCTGTTGAAGATCAGGAGCACGCCCGGCCCGCAGCGATAGAAGACATGACGGTTGCCGCCGCGCGAGATCTTCTGCAATCCGAGCACGCCACCATAAAAGGCCTCGGCTGCATCGAGATCCTCCGCATAAAGCGCGGTTTCAAGGACGCCTGCGAGGGCCGGGTCAGCCATTCAAAATATCCTCAGGCGATAGCCTGCTTCTGCAGCTCCACCAGTTCGGCAATGCCGTTCTTGGCCAGATGCATCAGCGTGGCGAATTCCTCTTCGCTGAAGGGGGCACCCTCAGCCGTTCCCTGGATCTCGACGATGCCGCCCTTGCCCGTCATGACGAAATTGGCGTCGGTCTCGGCCGAGGAATCCTCAAGATAGTCGAGATCGATGACAGGCTGATCGGCGAAGATGCCGCAGGAGATGGCGGCGATGTGATCCTTCAGCACGCGCTCGACCTTCACCATGTTGCGGCTTTCCATCCACTTCAGGCAGTCGTAAAGCGCGATCCAGCCACCGGTGATCGAGGCCGTGCGCGTGCCGCCATCGGCCTGGATGACGTCACAATCGACGGTGATCTGGCGCTCGCCGAGTTCCTTGAGATCGACGACGGCGCGCAGCGATCGGCCGATGAGGCGCTGGATTTCCTGCGTACGGCCACCCTGCTTGCCGGCGGCAGCTTCGCGCTTCATGCGCTCGCCGGTTGCGCGCGGCAGCATGCCGTATTCGGCCGTGACCCAGCCCTTGCCGCTGTTGCGCAGCCATGGCGGCGTCTTGTCCTCCAGGCTTGCCGTGCAGAGCACATGCGTATCGCCGAATTTCACCAGGCAGGAGCCTTCCGCATGCTTGGAAAAATTGCGCTCGAACGACACCTTGCGCATCTGGTCGGTTTTTCTGCCTGAAGGCCGCATTCCACTCTCCTGAAAGTTTGTTGACCGCTTCTACGACCCACAGGCGGCTTTTGCAAAGGAAAAGCAGGCTGCAAAGCCGCTCGGCAGCCATGGCGGCATTTTTACCTTTTGCCATTGCTAACTGAATGATTATATTTTGCCCAAGGCTCAACGGAATGGATCTGACAGCAAAATGGTATTCACGACATCGTCGGTCTCGGATGTCATTGCTGCACTGGACGAACGCTCCAAGGAAATCTTCCGTCGCATCGTCGAAGGCTATCTTGAGAACGGCGAGCCATTGGGCTCGCGCAATCTCTCGCGCCTCTTGCCCATGTCGCTGTCGCCGGCTTCCGTGCGCAATGTCATGAGCGATCTGGAAGAGCTGGGGCTCATCTATTCGCCGCATGTGAGCGCCGGGCGCTTGCCGACCCAGGTGGGCCTGCGCTTCTTCGTCGATGCTTTCATGCAGGTCGGCGATCTCTCGGCCGAGGACCGCGCCAATATCGACCGGCAGGTGCGCGGCAGCAATCGCGACCAGCCGGTGGAATCGATGATGTCGGAGGCAAGCCGGGTGCTGTCGGGCATCTCGCGCGGCGCCGGTCTCGTCATCACCTCCAAGAGCGATCCGGTTCTCAAACATGTGGAATTCATCCGGCTGGAGCCGACCAAGGCACTCGCCGTGCTCGTCGGCGAGCACGATCAGGTGGAAAACCGCATTATCGAGCTGCCGGCCGGCACCACATCGTCGCAGCTGACGGAAGCGGCCAACTTCCTCAACGCCCATATGACCGGCCAGACGATGCCGGAATTGCGGCGGCAGCTGCAAACTCTCAAGGAAAGCGTGCGCCAGGAGCTGGATAGCCTCTCCCATCAGCTGGTCGAGCGCGGCATCGCCGTCTGGTCCGGCGGCGATGACGACGGCAAGCCGACGCAGCTTATCGTTCGAGGTCATTCCAATCTACTCGCCGAAATCGGCGGCGCGGAGGATCTGGATCGTCTGCGCCTGCTTTTCGACGATCTGGAGAAGAAGGACAGCCTGATCGAGATCCTCAATCTCGCCGAAAGCGGACCGGGTGTACGCATCTTCATCGGCTCGGAAAACAAGCTCTTCTCGCTGTCGGGCTCTTCGCTGATCGTTGCGCCCTATCGCGATGATGATGACCGCATCGTCGGCGCCGTCGGTGTCATCGGCCCGACGCGGCTGAACTACGCCCGCATCGTGCCCATGGTCGATTATACCGCGCAGCTGATCTCGCGGCTTTCGCGACCTGGAATCTGAGGAGAGGATCTAGAGCAATTCCAGGAAAAGTGCGCAGCGGTTTTCCGTCCGGAATTGCGAGGCAACAAAGAGATAGAGCGGTTCAGGGATTCCGTGGAAAACTGAACCACTCTAGCGGCTAAGGTCAATCGGGAAGCAAGGTTCCCGATCCGCCCATTTCGGCTGGCAAGTCCTTCTGCTTCGGCAGCCCGTCTTTCAGATGCAGCACCGTCGTCTCGTAGTTGACATGCACGCCAGGCTGAAAATCGAGGTCGGGCAGGACGGCCGCGTAGACATCGGTCACGCCCCACGGCGGATGTTCCGTCAGAAGATGACCGCCGCAGACCGTGCACCACTTGCGCACGCTCTTCTCGGTCTTCTGGTAGCTGCCGATCTTGTCCGCGCCTTTGGTGACGTGCACGGCTTCCGGCGGCCAGAGCGAGAAGGCATTGATCGGCCCTGCCGACCATTCCCGACAGGAGTCGCAATGGCAGTAGCCCATCGCCATTGGCTCGCCATCAACTGCGATTTCCACCGCGCCACAGAAACACTTGCCTGAAAGGGATTTGCCATTAGACATTGATCTCACCTCGCTGTGCTGAGATGTATTTCAGAATACCACTGGTAGGGAGGGCTGAACAGCCGATGTCACAAGCGGCAGCAATGAGCAGGCAGAGGTATTGCCGTCATCGCAAAGCCGTGAATTGGCTGTTCTTCTCGACAAAGCCTTGATTTTTTCCGAGCAAACCTCGATATCGGGCACATCCAAAGACCAAGCAATTCGGAGACCGTCATGACCGACGAAACAACAAAAACCGGACCTGACGCCACGGCGGCCGACACGTCAGCGGATTTCGCGCAGGATGCAGCGGAAACCGTAGATGCGGCCGAGCCGTCCCAGCCAGATCCGGTTGAGCTGCTGAAGGCCGAAAACGGCGAACTGCGCGATCGGTATCTTCGCCTGGCTGCCGAGATGGACAACCTCCGTCGTCGCACCGAGCGCGATGTGAAGGATGCAAAGTCCTATTCCGTGGCAAGCTTTGCCCGCGACATGCTCTCGGTGGCAGACAATCTGCGCCGCACGCTGGATGCCATTCCGGCTGAAGCACGCGCCGGCGCTGAAGCCGGCCTTAAGACGCTGATCGAAGGCGTCGAGATGACTGAGCGTTCGATGTTGTCGGCTCTCGAGCGTCACGGCGTGCGCCAGCTCGAACCGATCGGACAGAAGTTCGATCCCAATTTCCATCAGGCCATGTTCGAAGTGCCCAATCCCGAGGTGCCGAACAACACGGTCGTTCAGGTGGTGCAGGCAGGTTTCGCCATTGGCGATCGCGTTCTGCGCCCGGCCATGGTCGGCGTTGCCAAGGGTGGCCCCAAGATTGTCGAAAATGCCGAGCAGGGCGCCAACAGCCCGCTGGATGAAAAAGACGCCTGATCCTCTTTCGGGCAACGCCAATAAAAGAAAGAGCCGGACGATCTCTGATCGTCCGGCTCTTATTTTTGCCTTGGTCCGATGCGATCCAAGCCGTCAGGCAGCGTTGGATGCCTGCTCCTCGTTGAGGAAAGCGTAGATAGCGGAGGCGGAATCGGTGGCGCGGAGTTTGGCGACGAGATCCTGGTCCCGCAGAACGCGGGCGATGCGCGAGAGCGCCTTCAGGTGGTCTGCGCCGGCCCCTTCGGGTGCGAGCAGCAGGAAGACGAGATCGACGGGCTGGTCGTCTAGCGCCTCGAAATCGACAGGCGCTTCAAGGCGCGCGAAAATGCCGGCGATGGACTTGATGCTGGCAAGCTTGCCATGAGGAATGGCGATACCGTTCCCGACACCGGTGGAGCCGAGGCGCTCGCGCTGCAGTACGACGTCGAAGATTTCGCGCTCGGGCAATCCGGTCAGCTTGGAAGCTTTGGCGGCCAACTCCTGAAGCAGTTGTTTTTTGGAATTTGCCTTCAAGGCGGGGATGATCGCATCTTGCTGTAGCAAATCTGCCAATGCCATTCTCTTTATCCTTCGTGTCGCCGAGAACCGATGACGGGCAAGCGGCGGCCAGCTGCGATGATGCGCGGCCGCCGCTTATCTTCTATTCTCAGCCTTTGATATTGGCTGCGTCGATCCAGCCAATGTTGCCGTCCTGACGGCGGTAGACGATGTTCAAGTGCTCGTTGCCGGGGCTGCGGAAGAGCAGCAGCGGTTCGTCGGTCATGTCGAGTGCCATCACGGCAGTCGCCACCGACATGGTCTTCAATTGCTTCGTACTTTCTGCGACGATCGCTGGCGCGAAATCGGCAGGAATTTCCTCATCGTCATCCGGAATGCCGTCCATGACCGTATAGGCGACTTCCGCCTGCCCGTTCACATGGTTGCCGGCCTGATGGTCCTTGAGTTTGCGCTTGTAACGGCGCAGGCGCTTTTCGATGCGCTCGGATGCTGCATCGAAAGCAAGCTGCGGGTCCATGGCTTCGCCTGCAGCATGCAATACCACGCCGCTATCGAGATGAAGCTTGCAATCGGCCGCGAAGCGCGAACTGGACTTGTGTACAGTTACCTGACCTGAATACCCCCCGTCGAAGTATTTGGTCACGGCCATACCGATCTGGTCTTCTATCCGCTGGCGGAAGGAGTCACCAATTTCCATATGTTTACCGGAGACACGCACACTCATGGAGTTTCCCTTCTTGTAGTGGTTATTGCGCGTATCAGTTTACGCCAAGCCTCAAGCTCATCCAAGCACTTCACGCAGTCAAAGGCAAATTGCGTATATCGACCGCCTTTTGGATGGTGGGGATAAGTTTCATGGTCGTGCTGTCCTGCAGCGATTGCGGCGGGCTTCTAGCCCTGCCGCATGGGAAAGTCAACTGCGTCTTAACGGACTGTTAGGAGTTCGGCAGCCTGTGGTTGAGAGTTGCTGCCCGTCAGAAACCGGAAACTTTGGCCAAAGCCCGCTTCTCCCGGCGCCGTTGCACCGAGGAGGGGATGTTCATGGCTTCCCGGTACTTTGCAACCGTGCGGCGAGCAAGCTCTATCCCGCCCTTCTTCAGCGTATCGACGATATCGTCGTCGGACATAACCGCATCCGGGCTCTCGTTCGTGATCAGCAGGCGGATCTTGTGACGTACGGCTTCGGCGGAATGGCTGTCGCCGCCCTCGACGGCGCCGATCGAAACCGTGAAGAAATATTTGAGCTCGAACAGACCCCGCGGCGTCAGCATGTATTTGTTCGAGGTCACGCGGCTGACCGTCGATTCATGCATCTTGATGGCGTCCGCCACGGTTTTCAGGTTGAGCGGCCGCAGATGGTCAACGCCATGCAGCAGGAACGCGTCCTGTTGCCGCACGATCTCGCTTGCCACCTTCATGATCGTCTTGGCGCGCTGGTCCAGGCTGCGGGTCAGCCAATTGGCGTTCTGCAGGCATTCCGATAGGAAGGCGTGATCCTGGCTGGTCTTGGTGACGGAGGCGAAATAGGACTGGCTCACCAAGACCCGCGGCAGCGCATCGGGATTGAGCTCCACCAGCCAGCTCCCGTCCGCAGAGGGACGCACGACGATATCGGGCATGATCGCCTCCGATATCTCGGTCTCGAAACCACTTCCGGGCTTGGGGTTGAGCTGACGGATTTCCGTCATCATGTCGAGCAGATCTTCCTCATCGACACCGCAGACCCGCTTCAACGTAGCAAAATCGCGGCGCGCGAGCAGTTCGAGGTTTTCGATCAGTCGCTCCATGGCGGGATCGAAGCGATCCTTCTGCCGAAGCTGGATCGCCAGGCATTCGCTGAGACAGCGGGCAAAGACACCGGGAGGATCGAGCTGCTGCAGGGTGTCCAGAACCCGTTCCACATCGGCAAGCGTGGTGCCGAGCCGTTCGGCCGTTTCGTTGAGCTCGGCGTGCAGATAGCCGGTGTCGTCGAGCTGGTCGACAAGATGCTGGGCAATCAGCCGATCGGCCATGGCGGGAAGCGAAAATGGGATCTGTTCGTTCAGATGATCGCGCAGCGACACCTGGCCGGCGACGAAGTCGTCCAGGTCATAGCTCTCACCGGCTTCACCCCCTGGCATGGACTTCCATTGGCTGAGCAGCTCCGGCGCATCGGCGCGCTGCGGGCTACCGTCGTCAGGAAAGATATCGCCGAAATTGGTGTCGAGCTCGTCGCTCAGCCGGTTAGCATTGCCGGTATTGTCACTCTCATACCAGTCGCTCGCAAGGTCGCCGGCATTGCGTTCGGAGCCATCCTCGCCATGGGTTTCCTCCATGGCCTCAAACCGTTCGTCCTTCGGCTCACGGTCGCTGGTACTGCCTAGATCCTCGTCATTTGACGCAAATTCCAGCAGCGGATTCTTCTCGACTTCCTGCGCGATGAATTGGGTGAGCTCGAAATGCGTCATCTGCAGCAACTGGATGGATTGCATCAGTTGCGGTGTCATCACCAGGCTCTGGCTTTGGCGCAGGAAAAGATTGGCCGATAGTGCCATGGCGGACGCGGGACTCCCCTTGAACTCCTCGGGAATCCGCGTCTTTTATCACTAAAATTCTCGCGAAATTCCAACTGGCCCAAAAATTGCTTTTTTATTGGATTTGGTCAAGCGGAACTGTGAAGCCGAAGTAAATTTCCGGCGCGCGGTAGCATCCGCTAATATTGGCGGATTGAAAGATGGCATTTCAGCCTATCAGAGGCTGAAATTGTCACCCAGATACAGCTTGCGTACTTCAGGGTTGCTGACGATATCGTTCGCCCTGCCATGGGTCAGCACCTCACCCGCGTGGATGATGTAGGCACGGTCGATCAGGCCGAGCGTTTCGCGAACATTGTGGTCCGTGATCAGCACGCCGATTCCGCGTGCGGTCAGATGATGCACAAGATTCTGGATATCCGCGACCGAAATCGGGTCGACGCCGGCGAAAGGCTCGTCGAGCAGCATGAAGGTCGGGTCGGTCGCCAGCGCACGGGCGATTTCGAGGCGGCGCCGTTCGCCGCCCGAAAGTGCGATCGCCGGCACCGTGCGCAGATTGCGAATGTGGAATTCCTCCAGCAATTCGTCGATCTTGCGCTCCCGCTTCGTCTTGTCCTTTTCATGGACCTCGAGCACGGCGCGGATGTTTTCTTCCACGGTCAGGCCGCGGAAGATCGAGGCTTCCTGCGGCAGATAGCCGACGCCGAGCCGCGCACGGCGGTACATCGGCATCGACGTGACGTTGTTGCCGTCAATTTCGATCGTGCCCTCATCGACCGGCACCAGCCCGGTGATCATGTAGAAGCAGGTCGTCTTGCCAGCGCCGTTCGGCCCCAGCAGGCCAACAGCCTCGCCACGCCGTACCACCAGCGAAACGCCATTCACGACGCGACGCCTGCCGTAGGTCTTGGTGAGGCCGCGGGCGATCAGCGTGCCTTTATAGCGTGCTTTGTCGGCGGCCGGTGCGCCGGATGCCGCAGAAGACGGCCCGGGCACGCCGGGCAAGGTGGAGGTTGTCGATGTCGTCACGAGGGGACCGGTATCAGTTTTTCTTTTGTTGTTGCTGCACTTGCTGCGACTTCGGGTCGAGCTGGATCTGGACGCGGCCGCCACAGGAATCCAACTGGGCTTCGCCTGTCGCCATGTGCACGGTAAGCTGGCAGCCGGTGAAAACGTTCGGCCCGTCAGTCAGAACCACTTTCTTGCCCTTGAGGATGGCAAGCTGGTTGGTCATGTCGAAGGAGCCGTCCTCCGCCGTTGCCGTCTGCGTTCCGGAAACGAGGTAGACCTTGTCGTTGACCAGAATGTGGTCGATGTTGGCATCGCCAGACACCAGCGACTGGTTCTGTTCCTTGGCGGCCTTCGCGACCGGATTGTCGGGCTGCTTGGCGTCACCCGCCTGCTTCTTCTTGTAGAAGACCGTCATCTTGCCGGCCTGCATGGTCGTCGTGCCCTGCACGACCTTGACGTTGCCGGTGAAGACGGCCTGGCTTTCCTGGTCGTGGATCTCAAGCTTGTCGCTTTCGATCTGGATCGGCTGATCCTTGGAAAGGGCAAGGCCCGGCATCGAGCTGGTCGTCGACTGTGCGCCGGCCTCGGCAGCGGCGAAGAATGCTGCGGCGCCAAAGGCACAGAGAAGGCCTGCCTTGCGCAAGCCGGAATTGAAAATTGAATTAGGCCAATACTTTGTCATGAACCGCCCGGCTTCTGTTGGCTATCTGAATTATGGGAAGTGGCGGGTTCGATGTTCATCCGAACCTGCCCGTCGAATTCGATTACGCTCCCCTTATCCGTCATCTTGAGCGAACGCGCAACAACCGACATACCGCCTCGGCTGATTGCGACCTGATCCTGGCTGGAAAGGTCTCCCTTCTTCACGTCCAGGAAGGCGGTCTTGAATTCTGCGTGCAGGCCGTTGTCCATAATGATGGTGAAGGGTTCGGTCAGCTTCAGCGTATCGGCCTGGCGATCGAAATCTGCGCTTTGGGCCGTGACGTGGGCGATCACATCCGTATTGACCGGCATGGATGCCTTGATGGTCTTGAGCGTGATCATATTCGGGTTCTTGATATCCTGCAGCGCTTTTTCGGCAAGCAGTGAATAGCTGATGCCATCCTTGTTGCGGCCGGATATGGCAGGGCGCTCCATGACCACCTTGCCATCCTCGATCTTGGCACCCTCGATCCGGATGTCGGCGGGCAGATAGGCGCGGATGACCGAGACGACGATAAACAGGAGCGAGACCACGACGGCGGCAAGCGGCAACAGCACTCTCAGCCGCTTCACGCGGTTAGAGTGGAAAATCGCGTCTTTATACGCGTTCCGTTCCGGCACCGAGCGCATTGCCTCGCCGGGGGGCTCGATCGTATTGAGCATGCAACTGGTCCGTCTTCTATGATCCGGAAAACCGCATTCACGCTATGCGAGGCTGTGCCAAAAAGCCTATCGGATCGTTTCGCATTATTGCACTGGCTTGCCAATATGGATTTTTTCCTGCCATGGGCGAATTTTAGCAGAAAAATATGCCATCGGCCGGTTTCATCAGGTCGGGCGATGTCCTATCTGATGAACGACAGAGCGACGTCCCGCCGACGACATCGAAAACGGGAAACGCTTTTCTCTGAGGATTGTGCCCGTTTCAAGGTGTCATACATCCGGTTTGTAGCGCTTTCAATTTGTTGCGGGGAGAAATAAGGCGTGATGGATAGTTCTGCAATCGCGGATCGGCGACAATTGCGCCG
This sequence comes from Rhizobium sp. BK312, assembly GCF_014193605.1. Taxonomy (NCBI): domain Bacteria; kingdom Pseudomonadati; phylum Pseudomonadota; class Alphaproteobacteria; order Hyphomicrobiales; family Rhizobiaceae; genus Rhizobium; species Rhizobium sp. BK312. Next base: position 316,785 of record NZ_JACHZP010000005.1, read on the forward strand.
CAAGCTCGGTTTCTGGCGCATTGTTGCCGTTTTGCTCCTGGTGGCATTGGGCTTTGCGTTTTATCGCTTCGTCTCTGCCGATCTGCCCGATGTGCGCGGTCCGCAGATCGCCCGCGTCAAGATTTCCGGGCTCATCCAGGACGATCCGGAACTTCTGGAGCGGCTGAAGAAGATCCGCGACAATGACCAGGTCAAGGCGCTGATCGTGTCGATCTCCTCGACGGGCGGAACGACCTATGGTGGCGAGCGGATCTTCAAGGCGATCCGCGCGGTCGCCGCCAAGAAGCCGGTTGTGTCGGACATTCGCACCGTCGCTGCCTCGGCTGGCTACATGATCGCGACGGCCGGCGACGATATCGTTGCGGGCGATACCTCCATCACCGGGTCGATCGGCGTCATCTTCCAGTATCCGCAGGTCAAGGATCTCCTCGATAAGGTCGGCGTTTCGCTCGACGAGATCAAGTCGGCGCCGCTGAAGGCCGAGCCGTCGCCCTTCCATCCCGCCAGCGAAGACGCCAAGAACATGATCCGCAATATGGTCATGGACAGCTACGCCTGGTTCGTGGATCTGGTTGCCGAGCGCCGCAAACTGCCGCGCGACGAAGTGCTGAAGCTTGCAGACGGCAGCATCTTCACCGGTCGCCAGGCGCTGCAGAACAAGCTGATCGACACGCTCGGCGGCGAGGACGAAATCCTCGCCTATCTCGAAACGCGCAAGGTCAAGAAGGACCTGCCGATCGTCGATTGGAAGCCGGAAGACAAAACTTCGTCCTTCTTTTGGCCGGGTGCCGCTTCCTGGTTGCTAAATCGCCTCGGTTATGATGATTTTATCAAAGGAGAGAGCCTCCAGAAAATCATGACCGATAAGTTGTTTCTTGACGGCCTGCTTTCTGTTTGGCAGGGTGCAGCCAATTGATAAATCAATGATTTAAGGGGATAGCTGTGATTAAGTCGGAACTGGTGCAGATTGTTGCCGCCCGCAACCCGCATCTCTATCACCGCGACGTCGAAAATATCGTCAATGCTGTCTTGGATGAGATCACCGATGCGCTCGCAGCGGGAAACCGAGTTGAGCTTCGCGGCTTTGGTGCCTTTTCCGTCAAGAACCGGCCTTCACGCTCCGGTCGCAACCCACGCACCGGCGATACCGTCTTCGTCGAGGAAAAATGGGTTCCCTTCTTCAAGACGGGCAAGGAATTGCGCGAGCGCCTGAATCCGGGCGCCGGCGACGATGAGGAAGACGACAACTGATCGGGCCGTTCCGGCCGAGTTTTCCCAAATGCGCCGACGAAAATAGTTGTAGGACATGATTGTGCCGCGACGCGGTGGCACTTGAATCCAGCCGCCTCTTTTCTATTCTGCGGCTGAAGGTGGCTTGGGTGCGTGGCACTCATGGCCGCGGATAAAGGAGCTGCGCAATGGCCAAGAAGATCGTCAATCTGCTGATATTGCTGCCGCTCGGCATCATCCTCATCATATTCTGCGTTGCTAACAGGCAATCCGTCACTTTGGCGCTCAATCCCTTTCGGCCTGAGGATCAGGTGCTGTCGTTGAATGCGCCCCTGTTCGTGCTGTTGTTTGTGGCGCTGATCCTCGGCATGATCGTCGGTGCCGCAGTTACGTGGGTTAATCAGGGAAAACATCGCAAGCGCGCGCGTAACCAGTCGCGCGAGGCCGTACGCTGGCAGGCTGAAGCCGACAAGCATCGCACGCGCGCCGAAGAGATCGCCGGGCAGCTGCCGTCAAAGTGAAGCGGCATCGCCAAGCCGCATCTCTTTATAATCCCCTTCCGGCGACGCGCCGTCGCCGATGATCTCGAAGCCGAGCATCCTGTAGAACGCCATGGCGCGGATGTTTTTGACCAGGCATTTCAGCCGATAGCGGCGCGCTGGCCAATCCGGCAGTGCGGCCAGTAGTGCCTTGCCCGCGCCACGGCCCTGGAATGCCGGCAGGATATAGAGCATGTGGATGAAGTCGTCCGGCTCCCAAATCGCGGCGAAGCCGGCGACTGTGCCATGCTCATCTTCGCAGACGAACAGACGCTCGCCATTCGTGTGAGTGGCGAAGTCTTCCAGTGTAAAGCGATCGGGGTCGACCCAGCGGAATGTCTCGCGGCGGACCTGGAGATAAATCTCCGCGAGCGTCTGCATATCCTGTTCGCGTGCGGGCCGGATGGCCCATGTCTGAGATTTCGATGTCATGATCGACTATATGGGCGCCGAATATGCGCTCAGCAATCAGGCGCCGGATTGACCGTTGATCGCCGCGGTGAAATCGGAAAAAAACTGTTGCGCCAGCTTCTTGGCGCTCGAATCGACCAACCGCGAACCGAGCTGTGCGATCTTGCCACCGACTTGCGCCTTCGCCTCGTATTGCAGGATGGTCTCGTCGCCGTCTTCCTTGAGCACGACGTCTGCGCCGCCCTTGGCGAAACCGGCAATTCCGCCCTTTCCTTCGCCTGATATCGTGTAGCTTTCCGGTGCGTTGATGTTGGAAAGCTTGACCTCGCCATTGAAGGAGGCGGAAACCGGGCCGATTTTCAGCTTTACCGTCGCGGTCAGTTCCGTCGGCGAGATCTTTTCCAGGCTCTGGCATCCCGGGATACATTGCTTGAGGATCTCCGGATCGTTCAGTGCCGCCCATACGGCGTCCCTGGGTGCTGCGATCCGCTCCTCGCCGGTCATGTCCATGCGCAATCCTCCCAATGTGACATTTTGTGCATGGATCATCGCAGATCGGAAAGCGCTTTGCCAAGTGGCGGCCAGATGCTATTTGCACGCACATATCAATTTTGAGACAAGCATGGTGAAACATAGGGAAAGCCGGCCCGGCCAGAAAAGTGCGGGCGGTCTCGGGGCAAAACCCCGGCGTGATATGCCCGGCAAGCCGCCGGCAAAGCCCGCGCATGCTTCGAGGCCAGCCAAGCCTTCGCCCCGTCATGGCGAACGGGTAACCGAGCCGCGCGATGCGGCGACCGCTTCCGCAGCGCCGGAACGTCCGCTGATTGCGCGAACCGGCGAGAGGCCGACGGAGCGCGTGCCGGTGATCCTCGAGTCACTCGGTGCCGGCGATTTCCACCTGATCGACAGCGGTAATGCCCTCAAGCTGGAGCAGTATGGACCGTATCGCATCGTTCGGCCCGAAGCGCAGGCGTTGTGGCCGCCGTCGCTCGCCGCGCATGTCTGGGACAATGCCGATGCGATCTTCACCGGCGATACCGATGAGGACGGCATGGGCCGCTGGCGCTTTCCGCGCGAAGCGCTCGGCGAGACCTGGCCGCTGCAATTGCTCGGCGTCGATTTCCTCGGCCGCTTCACCGCCTTCCGACATGTCGGGGTCTTTCCGGAGCAGATCGTGCACTGGGCCTGGATGAAGGAGCAGGTCGAGGCGGCGAAAAGGCCGCTGAAGGTCCTGAACCTCTTCGGCTATACCGGCGTCGCCTCCCTGGTGGCAGCCGCTGCTGGCGCAGAAGTGACCCATGTCGACGCCTCCAAGAAGGCGATCGGCTGGGCGCGGGAAAACCAGGCCTTGGGCCGCATGGAAAAACTGCCGATCCGCTGGATCTGCGAGGATGCAATGAAGTTCATCCTGCGCGAGGAGCGGCGCGGCAATAAATACGACATCATCCTCACCGACCCGCCGAAATTTGGCCGGGGCCCGAACGGCGAGGTCTGGCATCTATTCGAACATCTGCCGCTGATGCTCGATATCTGCCGCGAAATCCTGTCGCCGAAGGCGCTCGGCCTCGTGCTGACGGCCTATTCCATCCGCGCCAGCTTCTACTCGATCCATGAGCTGATGCGCGAGACCATGCGCGGCGCCGGCGGCGTGGTCGAATCCGGCGAGCTGGTCATCCGCGAGGCCGGCCTTGACGGCCGCACGCCGGGCAGGGCGCTTTCCACCTCTCTCTTCAGCCGCTGGGTGCCGAAATGAACCAGGATTTCCGCAATGACGGTCCACGCAAGGTCGGACAGGTCAAGGAGGTCACCTCGCTTGCCAATCCGATCGTAAAGGACATCAAGGCGCTGACGGTCAAGAAGTCCCGCGAGGAAAGCGGCGCCTTCCTGGCCGAAGGGCTGAAGCTCGTCATCGACGCGCTCGAACTCGGCTGGACGATCCGCACGCTTGTTTATGCCAAGGCCGCCAAGGGCAAACCTCTCGTCGAACAGGTGGCCGCCAAGACGGTGGCGGCCGGCGGTCTTGTGCTGGAGGTCAGCGAAAAGGTCATCGGCTCGATCACCCGCCGCGACAATCCGCAGATGGTAGTCGGCGTCTTCGAGCAGCGCTGGCAACAGCTTCGGGACGTGAAGCCGAAGGCCGGCGAAACCTGGGTAGCGCTCGACCGCGTCCGCGATCCCGGCAATCTCGGCACGATTATCCGCACCGCCGATGCGGCCGGCGCTTCCGGCGTCATCCTCGTCGGTGAGACGACCGATCCCTTTTCGCTGGAAACCGTACGCGCCACCATGGGCTCGGTCTTTGCCGTTCCTGTCGTCAAGGCAACGCCGGAAGAGTTCTTGGCCTGGAAGAAGAAGGCTGAGGTTTCCGTGGTCGCCACCCATCTGGCTGGCGCGGTGGACTATCGCACCATCGATTACAAGAAGAAGCCCGTCGTCATCCTGATGGGCAACGAGCAGTCCGGCCTGCCGGATGCCCTGGCGAAAGAGGCCGATGCGCTCGCCCGCATCCCGCAGGCCGGCCGCGCCGACAGCCTCAATCTGGCGGTCGCGACAGCGGTCATGCTGTTCGAGGCCCGCCGCCATATCCTGACCTTGAGCGAGACCCGATGACCGATAGCGAGACCCACGAACAGCCGACTGCAAAGCCAGCCCTGTTTTCGCGGCCCCTGCCAATCCTGATTTTCATCGTGGTTGCCGTTGTTCTCGACCAGGCCATCAAGATCATGGTCGACAACTGGCTTCCCTTACAGGAAATGGTTCCGGTCATCCCGATGCTGGCCCTTTATCGCACCTATAATCTCGGCGTGGCCTTCTCGATGCTGTCGGGCATGGATGGCTGGTTCATCGTCGGGATGCGGCTCGTCATCGTCGCCTTCGTGCTGTGGCTCTGGCGACGCACGCCCGATCACCGCTGGCTGGCGCATACGGGCTTTGCCCTGATCATCGCCGGCGCTCTCGGCAATCTGCTCGACCGCTTTCTCTACGGTCACGTGATCGATTACATCCTCTTTCATACGCAGACGTGGTCTTTTGCCGTCTTCAATCTTGCCGACAGCTTCATCACCGTCGGTGCAGGCTGCGTCATTCTCGACGAACTTCTCATGCCGAAAAAGGCAAAAGCGTAAAATTCTATCGAATCCCTGAAGGCATCGGGAAGACTGCCCATGATAGCCAGACTGCATGAGCACTCTGGCAGATCTGCAGGAAAAGCTTGCCGCTGCGGCAGTTCACGACCAAACGGGACCGAGCGAAGGGCCGGCCGCCGACGAGTCGTCGCTTGTAAAATCGACAGTACCGCGTGAGGCGGGGCAGCAATCGCCATTGCCCGCGCAGGCCCGGTCGTTGCTGGGCCATTGGCTGAATGGCGGGGGTCTTGTCGCTGGGGCAGCCTTTCTGGTGATTGGCCTCACCGGAGGTCCGCTGCTGCTCGCGGGCCTGTTTGGCCTTGTGGCCCTTGCGCTTGCCGCTGTCGGCATCGTCAAAGCCCGAGGCGCTGCAGGCGAGCCTGAGATTGCCGCTGCCGATGCCAACGAGAGCGAGCATGATCGCTTGTGGGAGCACAGGGAAAGCGCCAATCTCCTTGCCACCGTCCATGATGCGCTCGGTGATATCACCGTCACACGCAGCATCGACCGGCGGATTATGCATGCCAATGCCACGTTCAGCCGATTGACCGGCAGGCCGCATCTGGAGGGCCTGACGCTGGAAGAGACCGGCCTCGTATTCCGTACCGTCACCGGCGCGAAGCATCAGGATGCGGAAATCGCAACGCCCGAGGGGCGGCGCATTTTTGCCTGGCACGATGTCATGTTCCGCGATGCGACGACTGGGCAATTATGCATACAGAGCATCGCGCGCGACGTGACGGAGGAGCGGCAGGTTGCGCGCCTGCGCGAAGACGCCCGATTGAAGGCCGAGTATAACAGCGCCGCCAAATCCCGCCTGCTCGCCACCGTCAGCCATGAGATCCGCACGCCGCTGTCTGGCATTCTCGGCATGAACCATCTGCTCGCCCAGACGCCATTGACCCTGGAGCAGGCAAATTACCTCACCGGCATTCGCCAATCGGGTCACGCGCTGGTGCAGCTGGTCGAAGATCTCCTGGATTTCTCCACGATCGAAGTCGGTCGCTTCCAGTTGCATCCACGGCAGGAGGCTTTGCGGCCGCTGCTGGAAGGCGTCATCGAGATGCTCGCCCATCGCGCCCATGAAAAGGGCATAGAAATCGCTGCAAGCGTTGCGGCCGATGTTCCGGAGAACTTGGAGTTCGATCCTGCTCGGTTGCGCCAGATCCTGTTCAATGTCATCGGCAACGCGGTGAAATTCACCCAGACCGGTGGCGTTCTTGTCAGCGTCGATCTCGATGGCCGGGATTTGACGATATCCGTGCGCGATAGCGGTCCCGGTATGACTGAGGAGGAGCAGGCCCGCGTCTTCGGCGAGTTCGAGCAAGCCGGAACCACGGTGGAAAGAAGCGCCGGCACCGGTCTCGGCCTTGCAATCTCAGCCCGCATCCTGCGCGAATTCGGCGGCGGGCTCAGCGTTGCCAGCGAGCGCGGCAAGGGCAGCGAGTTCGTCATCTCCTTCCCGGTCGGCTTGGTTGCCGGAGGGGACGGATACGACCGGCGCAATACCATGCTCAGGGGCTCTCGTATCCTCCTGCTTGCCCCCGAAGGGGCGGCAAGCACGGCCATCATGCGAACAATACAGACGCTCGGTGGCCGCTGCCGGCTGATCGGCCCGACCGATATGGATGATCTGTTGCCATCCTTCCCGATGGGTGAGGGCGGGGTGTGGACGGATCTCATCGTCGATCATCGCATGGCGCCCTGGTATTTCAGCGAGGGAAATGCGCTTGCGGTGCCCCGGCTGCGCAAGATCTTCCTGGTCAATCCCGAAGAGCGTAACACCCATCCGCTAGACCTTTTCGACGCCTGGCTCATCCGTCCGCTGCGCGAACAATCGCTGATAGACGTGCTGAGGGGCCGTATGCGCGGCATGGAAAGGCGTGAGGCACTGATCGAGGCGGTGTCCGAGATCGGCATAACGACGCCGGAGGCGGAGGACGATCGTGCGCTCGATATCTTGTTGGGCGAGGATGACCCGGTCAATGCGATGCTGGTCCGGGCCATGCTCTCAAAGGCTGGCCACAGGGTCCGCGTCGTCGAGGATTTCGATGGCCTTCGAGCCCGCATCGAAAAGCCCGAAACACGGCCGGAGGTGCTGGTGACGGATTTCAACATGCCGGGCGGCACGGGCGCGGCTGTACTTGCGCAGTTGCGGGCCTATGAACGCAGGCATGGCCTTCCTTCGCTGCCGATCGTCGTGCTGACCGCAGACACCCGCGATTCGATCCGCCGTCAGGCACTTCTGGCCGGAGCCGATGCCGTCATCGTCAAGCCGGTCGATCCAGAGAAGCTGAAGACAGTGCTGAAAGGCCTGTCCCGATCGGTTTTCGAACGCGCCTAAAATTATTTTCGATCTTCGAGCGAAGGACAAGAAAGCCGGCTCATCAATGTTCGATAGAGGGCGGCGAGAAGGTTCAACTTGTGGCATTTGCCGCTGCTAAGTTGGGGACGGCGCGCCTATTCGAAAAATTGCAATGGGCACGGTTCTTGCATTTAGCAAGGCTGCGTGTCACTTTCCTGTCGCACGAATTTGGTTTATGGCGCTATATCGGCCCGTAGGGGGAGAATCGCCATGTCCATCGAAATCTTGAATCGCGAAGCTCAGGGCGAAATGGTTCAGTCTTCAAAGGCAACGGTTGAGCCGGTTGCCAGCGATGTGCTCGGACGCATCGGAAATCTCGAAACGCGCCTTGCCCGCACGGCGCGCGAAATCGATGCCGCTCAGGCCGTACGCTACCGCGTTTTCGTCGAGGAGATGAACGCGCAACTTCCGGCTGACGCCATGCGTCGTCAACGCGACGTCGACAGCTGGGACGCCATTTGCGACCATCTTCTGGTGCTGGATCGCTCGATCGAAGGCGATCCGGAGGACCAGATCGTCGGCACCTACCGCCTGCTGCGCCAGGAAGTGGCCATGGCAAATGGTGGCTTCTATTCGTCATCGGAATTCGACATCGACGCGCTGCTTGCCCGTCATCCCGATAAGCGTTTCATGGAACTCGGCCGTTCCTGCGTGTTGCCGGCATACCGGAACAAGCGCACGGTGGAATTGCTGTGGCAAGGCAATTGGGCCTATGCGCTGAAGCACGGCATGGGCGCGATGATCGGTTGCGCCTCCTTCCCCGGTGTCCTGCCGGAACAGCACGCGCTCGCCTTGTCCTTTCTCTATCACAATGTTGTCGCCAAGGATGACTGGGCCGTCGGTGCTCTGCCGTCGCTCGCCCGGACCATGGACCTGATGCCGGTCGAAGCCGTCAATCCGAAGAAAGCGCTGATGGCGATGCCGCCGCTGATCAAGGGATATCTGCGCCTCGGTGCCATGGTCGGTTCCAACGCCGTTGTCGACCACGCCTTCAACACGACCGATGTGCTGATCGTACTGCCGATCGCCAGCATCTCGGACCGCTACGTCAATTATTACGGCGCGGATGCGGGTCGCTTCGCAAGCTGAAAAATCTCAAGATAGGTCTCAGGGGATCGCAAAAATATCGATCGCATCGGTGATGCCGCGCAGCGCGACATGATGCGATTGCGGCGTGAGACCGCGTCTTGTCATCAGTTCGGCAGCGCGAGGATGATCGAGCACCGAACTGGTGGCGAAGATTTCGCGTGATGTGGCGAGATGCTGGACGCGGGATGCGATATTGACCGTCTGCCCGAAATAATCCTGCCGTTCATTCAGGCTCACGGCGATGCACGGCCCCTCGTGGATGCCGATTTTCAGGAGAAGGTCATCGTTACCGCGCTCATTGTTGAGGCTGAGCATAGCCTCGCGCATCCGCATCGCCGCAGTGAGCGCCCGATCCGGCGTCGGGAACGTCGCCATGACCGCATCGCCGATCGTCTTGACGACGGCACCCGCCTCCGCCGCCACGATCTCATGCAGGATGCCGAAATGGGTTTTGACCAGATCGAAGGCAGCGAGATCGCCTACCCTTTCGTATAATTCCGTGGAACCGCGCAGGTCGGTGAACAGAAAGGTGAGGCTGGTGATCTTCAGTCGCTGATCGATGTCGATCGTATCCGTACGGTAGATGTCACGGAAGGTCTGGTTGGAAAGCAGGTGCTTGGCGGTCAGAAATGGCCGGCGCTGTCCAAGCAGCGTGTGCAGAGCCTCGTTTGCCACGCAGATCGACGGCAGCACGCGAAGGTCCGTGTGGTTCTCCATCTGGATGCGCAAGGGACCGGGCCGCAATTCGATTGCTTCGCTGTGCCGGTGCATGCGATCGAAAACGATTGAGAGGGTCTGCCGTTCCTTCGTCGGCTCTCCCTTCACATCGAGGAATTGCGCTGCATGCGTGACAGGCTCGAAGATGATGGTGAATTCCGCCGGCAATTGAAGCGATATCACCGCTTTCTCGCCGGGCGGCAGCTCGAGCGATTCCAGAACGAATTGATCGACTTTTTCTTCATATCCCTCGTCGGGAAGGTCGATACCCGAGCCCCAATAGATCTGACGGAAATATTCAAGGGGCGGCAGGTCGTGCGGATTGTGCGCTTCTATGTGGCGCACGCGCGGACTGACGGTGAAGGTGACTTCCACCATCTCATCAAGCGTCGGCTCGTAGCCGGCTGCGCAAAGCGTACAGTTGTAGGTGTCGCTTTGCACGGTTTTCAGCGAAGTATTGGCATCCAATACCCCGCCGCAGCCGGGGCAAAGAACATTCCACGACATCTCGAACAGGCCAAGGCGCGACGCGTGCAGGAAGGCATTGATAGTCTGCTCTTCATCGAAGCTATGGTCGGCGGCGAAGGCGAGCGCATTCACACGGTTAAGCTTGCGGTCGGGTGCCTCAAGGACGAGCCGCTCGATAGCATCGACAATCTCAGGCTGCGCAGAATGGCGCAGCACTCCGAATAGGACCTGGGCCTCACTCATCTCGCTATTTTACACCGAATTGACGCCGGAGCCCATCACCTTTGTTGGGTCGCCGGCTCAATTTCATAAGGTAGCGTCTACGACCCCGCACCATAGGCCGCGATCGCGGCCATATTGACGATATCGGAATCCTTGGCCCCCATCGATGTGATCTGCACCGGCTTGTCGAGGCCGACGAGCAGCGGGCCGATGACGGTGGAGCCGCCGAGCTCCTGCAGCATCTTGGTGGAGATCGCCGCAGAGTGGAAAGCGGGCATGACAAGCACGTTTGCCGGTCCGGATAGCCGCGAGAAGGGATAGAGGCTTTCCATGAGCTTGCGGTCCAGCGCCACATCGGCGGCCATTTCGCCGTCGAACTCAAAATTGACGTAGCGCTTGTCGAGAATGTTCACCGCTTCGCGCACCCGCTCGGAGCGTTCGCCCGGGGGATGTCCGAAGGTGGAGTAAGCGAGCATGGCGACGCGCGGCTCATAGCCCATGCGCCGTGCGAAGCCGGCAGCTTCCTCGGCGATATCGGCCAGTTCTTCCGAGGTCGGCATGTCATGCACGGCGGTATCGGCGACGAAGACGGTGCGGCCGCGGGCAAGCACGATTGATATGCCGATGACGCGGTGGCCCGGCTTGGCGTCGATGCAGCGGCGCACGTCGCCGAGCGCGGTCGAATAGTTGCGGGTGACGCCCGTCACCATGCCGTCGGCATCGCCCAATGCGACCATGCAGGCGGCAAAGTGATTGCGGTCGTTATGGATCAGGCGGATCACGTCACGATGCAGGTAGCCCTGGCGCTGCAGCCGGGCATAGAGATAATCGATATAGGCATCGCCCCGCTTCGAGATGCGAGCATTGACGATCTCGAGGCCGGGGCGGTTGAGATCGATACCGGCGCGTTCGGCGGTCGCCTGGATCAGATCTTCGCGGCCGAGAAGGATCGCCGTGCCGAGCCCCTGATTGGCGTAGGAGAGGGCGGCGCGCATGACCTGCTCCTCTTCCGCTTCGGCAAAGACGATGCGCTTCTGATGTCGGCGCACTCGTTCGTAGAGCTGCGCCAGCGTCGAGGCGATCGGATCGCGCCGGGCCGAGAGTTCGCGTGCATAGGCTTCCATGTCTGCTATTTCGCGGCGCGCTACGCCGCTCTCGATCGCAGCTTTTGCGACAGCTACGGGGATTGCCGAGATAAGGCGCGGGTCGAAGGGCACGGGGATGATATATTGCGCGCCGAAGCGCGGCCTTGCGCCCTGATAGGCGGCGACCACATCATCGGGCACGTCTTCGCGCGCAAGACTGGCCAAGGCTCTCACGGCGGCGATCTTCATCTCGTCATTGATAGTGGTGGCGCGCACGTCGAGCGCACCGCGGAAGATATAGGGGAAGCCGAGGACGTTGTTGACTTGGTTCGGATAGTCCGAGCGCCCCGTCGCCATGATGGCGTCGTCGCGGATGCGGGCGACTTCCTCCGGCGTGATTTCCGGATCGGGATTGGCCATGGCGAAGATGATCGGCCGGTCGGCCATGGAGCGGATCATGTCTTCGGAGAAGGCATCCTTCTGCGACAGGCCGAACACGACGTCGGCGCCCTTCATGGCTTCCGCTAGCGTGCGCTTGTCGGTCTTGACCGCATGAGCCGACTTCCACTGGTTCATGCCCTCGCTGCGGCCCTGATAGATCACGCCCTTCGTGTCGCAAAGGGTGACGTTCTCCGGATTGAAGCCCATCGACTTGATCAGCTCGATGCAGGCGATGGCGGCAGCGCCCGCGCCGTTGCAGACGAGCTTGGTGGTCTTGAGGTCGCGCCCTGTCAGCTCCAGTGCGTTGATGAGGCCGGCGGCGGCGATGATGGCGGTGCCGTGCTGGTCGTCATGGAACACGGGGATATCCATGAGCTCGCGCAGGCGCTGCTCGATGATGAAGCAGTCGGGTGCCTTGATGTCTTCCAGATTGATGCCGCCGAAGGAGGGGCCGAGATAGCGCACGCAATTGATGAATTCGTCGACATTCTCGGTATCGATCTCGAGATCGATCGAATCGACGTCGGCGAAGCGCTTGAAGAGGACCGACTTGCCTTCCATGACCGGCTTGGACGCGAGCGCGCCGAGATTGCCGAGGCCGAGAATGGCTGTTCCGTTGGAAATGACGGCGACCATATTGCCACGCGTGGTATAGTCGTAGGCGGTGGCCGGATCGGCAGCGATCGCCTTCACGGGGACGGCGACCCCGGGCGAATAGGCAAGCGAAAGATCGCGCTGGGTCGCCATCGGCTTGGTCGGGTTGATCTCAAGCTTGCCGGGACGGCCGTTCCTGTGGAAGTCCAATGCTTCCTGATCGGTGATCCCCGTTCCCGGACGCGACTTGCTCTTGCTCTCAGCCATTGTTCCTCCAAACCTCCTGTGGGCGACCGGTCCCTCTTGCCCGATAGCTGTTGTCTTCTATAGCGGCGCGCGGATAGGGTGACACCTCATTTTTTTGGAAAAACTGCACCTCCGTGAACGAACGTATTAACGCCAGCATCGATGCTTTCTCGGCCGCCGAGCTTGCCTCGGAGGAAAGCCGCGCCTCGGCTACTCCGATGATGGAGCAATATATCGAGATCAAGGCGAACAATCCCGGTTCGCTTCTGTTCTACCGCATGGGCGACTTCTACGAGCTGTTCTTCGAAGACGCCATCGATGCCTCGCGTGCGCTTGGGATCACGCTGACGAAGCGCGGTCAGCACATGGGACAGGATATCCCAATGTGTGGCGTGCCTGTTCACGCCGCCGATGATTATCTGCAAAAGCTGATCGCCCTTGGTTTCCGCGTCGCCGTCTGCGAGCAGGTAGAAGATCCGGCGGAAGCCAAGAAGCGCGGCGGCAAGTCGGTGGTGCGGCGCGATGTCGTGCGTCTGGTGACGCCAGGCACGATCACCGAAGAGAAGCTGCTTTCGCCCTCCGAATCCAACTATCTCATGGCGCTCACCCGCATTCGCGGTGGCGCCGAGCCGCAGCTGGCGCTCGCCTGGATCGATATTTCGACTGGTGTCTTCCGCCTCGCCGAGACGGAGGCGTCAAGGCTGCTCGCCGATATCCTGCGCATCGATCCGAGAGAGCTGATCCTGCCGGATACCATGTTCCACGATCCGGAATTGAAGCCCGTTTTCGATATACTCGGCCGGACTGCCGTTCCGCAGCCGGCGGTGCTCTTCGATAGTGCCAGCGCTGAGGGGCGAATCACCCGTTACTTCGGCGTGTCGACGCTCGATGGTTTCGGCACGTTCACCCGCGCGGAACTGGCCGCCGCCGCCGCCGCGATTGCCTATGTCGAAAAGACCCAGCTTGCCGAGCGACCGCCGCTGGGGTTGCCGGAGCGCGAAAGCGGCGCCTCCACGCTTTTCATCGATCCCGCCACCCGCGCCAATCTGGAGCTGGTGCGCACGCTCTCCGGTGATCGCAACGGCTCGCTCCTGAAGGCGATCGATCGCACCGTGACCGGCGGCGGTGCTCGCCTCCTCGCCGAGCGGCTGATGTCGCCGCTGACCGACCCTGTCCGTATCAATGAGCGTCTGGATTCGATCGGCTTTCTGACCGAGGAGCCGTCGCTCTGCAGCGATTTGCGTTCGGCATTGAAGCATGTGCCTGACATGCCGCGCGCCCTGTCGCGCCTCGCACTCGATCGCGGCGGCCCGCGCGATCTCTGGGCGATCCGCCAGGGCTTGGCAGCCGCAACCGACGTTGCCCGCATGCTCGGAACTGCACTTCTGCCGGAAGAGCTGAAGGCTGCATTGACCGGGCTCGTTGCCTTGCCCGCCGATCTTGAAGCGATGCTCGCCGCGACACTTGCCGACGAGCTGCCGTTGCTGAAACGCGACGGCGGTTTCTTGAGAGAAGGGGCGAATGCCGAGCTCGACGAAGTGCGGGCGCTCCGCGATCAGTCGCGCCGCGTCATAGCGGGCCTGCAGCTGCAATATGCCGAGGAGACCGGCATCAAGTCGCTGAAGATCAAGCATAACAATGTGCTCGGCTATTTCATCGAGGTCACAGCCGGCAATGCTGGTCCGATGACGGATACAAGCGAAGCCAAGGCGCGCTTCATCCATCGCCAGACCATGGCGAATGCCATGCGTTTCACCACGACCGAACTTGCCGATCTCGAAAGCCGCATCGCCAATGCCGCTGACAAGGCACTGGCGATCGAGCTCGAGGCCTTCGACCGTATGGTCGCGGCCGTGGTGGCTGCTGCCGAGGCGATCAAGGCGGGCGCCCGCGCGCTGTCCGTGATCGATGTTGCAGCCGGCCTTGCGCTCCTTGCCGAGGAGCAGGCCTATTGCCGACCCATCGTCGATGGCAGCCGCATGTTCGCCATCGAGGGCGGTCGCCATCCGGTGGTGGAGCAGGCGCTCCGTCGTCAGGCCGGCGGTCCGTTCGTCGCCAACAATTGCGATCTCTCGCCGAAGTCCGGCGGCAAGGATGGCGCCATCTGGCTCCTGACCGGCCCCAACATGGGCGGTAAATCGACCTTCCTGCGTCAGAATGCTTTGATCGCCATTCTCGCGCAGATGGGCTCTTTCGTGCCGGCCGCTTCCGCCCATATCGGCATCGTCGATCGGCTGTTCTCGCGGGTCGGCGCTTCCGACGATCTGGCCCGAGGCCGTTCGACCTTCATGGTCGAGATGGTCGAGACGGCGGCGATCCTCAATCAGGCGACGGAACGCTCGCTTGTTATTCTCGACGAAATCGGCCGTGGAACCGCGACCTTCGATGGCCTTTCCATCGCCTGGGCTGCCGTCGAGCATCTGCATGAGGCCAATCGATGCCGCGGCCTTTTCGCCACGCATTTCCACGAGTTGACCGTGCTGTCGGAAAAGCTCGGCCGGCTCTCCAATGCCACCATGCGCGTCAAGGAATGGGATGGCGATGTCATCTTCCTGCATGAGGTCGGGCCGGGGGCTGCCGATCGCTCCTATGGCATTCAGGTCGCGCGTCTTGCCGGCCTTCCTGCCTCCGTGGTGGCGCGTGCGCGCGATGTCCTGACGCGGCTGGAAGATGCCGACCGCAAGAATCCGGCAAGCCAGCTCATCGATGATCTGCCTCTCTTCCAGGTGGCCGTCCGCCGGGAGGAGGCAGTTGGCCGGCGCGAGCCGTCCAAGGTCGAGGAGAGGCTTAAAGCGCTGGATCTTGACGATCTGACGCCGCGTGCCGCTCTTGACGTGCTCTATGAACTGAAGAAAACGCTTACCAAAAGCAGCTGACCACAGGCGATATTCCAAGGGCAATATGATGTATCTCGAAGTTCTTCTCGCCGAAGTCCGCATTCTGGGTGAGCGCTTCTCTCCGATCGCCGCGCGCGGCAAGATTTGCGGCGAGGGAGAGCCCCCGGATTGTGACTCCGATCGCGGCCTGCTCGATATTACGCTGTCCTGCAGCCGCATTTCCGATATTTGCTCGAAGATCGCCAAGGCCGGCTATTGGGAATGCGAGCGCGAAATGGTGACGCAGATCGGCGCCCAGTCGCGAAACATATTATATAGCTTGAACGAGCTCAGACGGGCGCTTGAGCCGGCTAGGCCCTAAAACTGCCGATTTCTGCGTCGATTGCCGTCACGCTTCGTCAACTTTGGCCCGGTAGAAATCATGGAAAGACCAGGCCCAGAATGCCTGTGTTAATCGCGGGTCAAAGAGGCTATAGCGCATGCAGACGAAAAAACAGGCGCGCCGGCAACGGGCCGCGGTCAGCGAAGAGAAAGCCGATCGGCAGAGCATGGAAACGCATCATATCGATTTTTCGACCATTCTCGATGTATCCGCGCTGAAGGCGGAGTGCGAGGCTCTCGCCAAACGCGGTCTGGACAAGAATGAAGAGCGCTCCGTGCTGCTGGCGCTGTTGAAAAAGGCAAGCCAGGATGGACGGGAAGAAGCACGGCAATTGCTGATGGCCGACGGCAGCGGGCTCAATTGCGCGCACCGGATTTCCTGGCTGCAGGACCAGATCATCACCGTCATCTACGATTTCACCGTCCGCCACGTCTATCCGAAGCAGGCAGGCGCCTTCTCCGTCACCGCCGTCGGCGGTTATGGCCGCGATACGCTGGCGCCGGGCTCCGATATCGACCTTCTCTTCCTTTTCCAGCCAAAGCCGGCGAGCGAGACGCACAAGGCGGTCGAATTCATTCTCTATATGCTTTGGGACATGGGCTTCAAAGTTGGCCACGCCACGCGCACGGTCGAGGAGTGCATCCGAGAGGCCAAGTCCGACATGACGGTGCGCACCGCCATCCTCGAAACCCGCTATATCTGCGGCAATGTCGCGCTGGAGCGCGAGCTGCAGGCGCGCTTTGACAAGGAAATCGTCACCAATACCGGCCCGGAATTCATCGCCGCCAAGCTCGCCGAACGCGACGAGCGCCACCGCAAGGCAGGCGACACCCGCTATCTGGTCGAGCCGAACGTCAAGGAAGGCAAGGGTGGCCTGCGCGACCTGCACACGCTGTTCTGGATCTCGAAATATTATTATCACGTGCGAGATCCCGCCGAGCTGGTGAAGCTCGGCGTGCTCTCGAAGCAGGAATATCGTCTCTTCGAGAAGGCCGAGGATTTCCTCTGGGCCGTGCGCTGCCACATGCATTTCCTGACGGGCAAGGCGGAGGAGCGGCTTTCCTTCGATATCCAGCGCGATATTGCCGCAGCCCTCGACTATAACGCCCGCCCGGGCCTTTCGGCCGTCGAGCGGTTCATGAAGCACTATTTCCTTGTCGCCAAGGATGTCGGCGATCTCACCCGCATCCTCTGCGCCGCATTGGAGGACCAGCAGGCGAAGGCCACTCCGGGCCTCACCGGCGTCATCAGCCGCTTTGCCAACCGTTCGCGCAAGATCCCCGGCACTGTCGAGTTCGTCGAGGATCGCGGCCGCATCGCGCTTGCCAATCCCGATGTCTTCAAGCGCGATCCGGTCAGTCTCATCCGGCTGTTCTTCGTTGCCGATATCAACGGCCTCGAATTCCATCCGGATGCGTTGAAGCGCGTCACCCGCTCGCTGAGCCTGATCGACAACGATCTGCGCGAGAACGAGGAGGCGAACCGGCTCTTCCTGTCCATCCTCACCTCAAAGCGCGATCCAGCTCTGATCCTGCGCCGCATGAACGAGGCCGGCGTGCTCGGCCGCTTCATTCCGGAATTCGGCAAGATCGTCTCGATGATGCAGTTCAACATGTATCACCACTATACTGTGGACGAGCATCTGATCCGCGCCGTCGAGGTGCTGTCGGAGATCGACAAGGGCAAGGCTGAGGATATTCATCCGCTCACCAACAAGCTGATGCCCAATATCGAGGATCGCGATGCTCTCTATGTCGCCGTCCTGTTGCACGATATCGCCAAGGGCCGCGAGGAGGATCATTCGGAAGCCGGTGCCGCAGTTGCACGCAAGCTCTGCCCGCGCTTCGGCCTTTCACCGAAGCAGACGGAGCTGGTGGTTTGGCTGATCGCGGAGCATCTGACCATGTCGATGGTCGCCCAGACGCGCGACTTGACCGACCGCAAGACCATCATCGATTTCGCTGACCGGGTGCAGTCGCTCGACCGGCTGAAGATGCTGCTGATCCTGACCGTCTGCGACATCCGCGCCGTCGGCCCTGGCGTCTGGAACGGCTGGAAGGGTCAGCTGCTGCGCACGCTCTATTATGAAACCGAGCTGCTGCTGTCAGGCGGTTTCTCCGAAGTGTCGCGCAAGGAACGCGCCGAAGCTGCCGCCGAAGCGCTGGAACACGCACTTGCCGATTGGAGCCAGAAGGAGCGCAAGGCCTACGTCAAGCTGCACTATCAGCCCTATCTGCTGTCCGTGCCGCTGGAAGATCAGATCCGCCATACGCAGTTCATGCGTGAATCCGACAAGGCGGGCAAGGTCCTCGCCACGATGGTACGCACCGACAGCTTCCATGCCATCACCGAGATCACCGTGCTCTCGCCCGACCATCCGCGTCTTTTGACCGTGATCGCCGGCGCCTGCGCCGCGGCCGGGGCCAATATTGCCGATGCGCAGATCTTCACGACATCGGATGGCCGCGCGCTCGACACGATCCATGTCAGCCGCGAATTCCCCGATGATGCCGATGAGCTGCGTCGCGCCGCCACGATAGGCAAGATGATCGAGGACGTGCTGGCCGGCCGCAAGCGGCTGCCGGAGGTCATCGCGACGCGGACGAAGAACCGCCGCAAGAACAAGGCTTTCGTCATCCCACCGTCTGTCATCATCACCAACAGCCTCTCCAACAAGTTCACGGTCATCGAGGTCGAATGCCTCGACCGGCCCGGCCTGCTGTCGGAAATCACGGCCGTTCTTTCGGACCTGTCGCTCGATATCCAGTCGGCGCGCATCACCACTTTCGGCGAGAAGGTCATCGATACCTTCTATGTGGCCGATCTGGTGGGGCAGAAGATTTCCAACGAGAACAGGCGAGCCTATATCACCGCCCGTCTGAAAGCCGTCATGGCCGGCGAGGAGGATGAAATGCGCGAGCGCATGCCCTCCGGCATCATCGCGCCCGCCGCCACGCGCGGCGTCGCCGTCGAAAAGTCAGACACCGAGAAGAAAGCCGGTTCAGCCGCATGAGCCTAGTCAAGAAATTCATCACCGTCGGTGGCGCGACGCTCGGCAGCCGCATCTTCGGCTTCGCCCGCGAAACCTTAATGGCAGCCGCCCTCGGCACGGGGCCGATGGCAGACGTCTTCTACGCCGCCTTCCGCTTTCCGAACCTCTTCCGCCGGCTGTTTGCCGAAGGTGCCTTCAACGCCGCCTTCGTGCCGCTCTTTGCAAAGGAGATCGAGGCGCACGGCATCGAGGGCGCCAAGCGCTTTTCGGAAGAAGTCTTCGGCGTTCTCTTCTCGGTCCTGCTGCTGATCACCATCGTCATGGAACTCGCCATGCCGCTCCTGGTGCGTTGGGTCATCGCGCCCGGCTTTGCCGACGATGCCGAGAAATTCGACCTGACGGTCCGGTTGGCGGCCGTGATGTTCCCCTATCTCATGTCGATGTCGCTGACGGCGATGATGAGCGGCATGCTGAATTCGCTGCATCATTTCTTCGCCGCCGCCGTCGCTCCGATCTTCCTCAACCTGGTGATGATCAGCGCGCTGTTCTACGCGATCTATTTCGGTGCCGATCCGCTGACCACCGCCTGGTACCTGTCCTGGTCGGTATTGGTGGCAGGCGTGCTGCAGCTGGCCGTCGTCTATATCGGCGTGCGTCATGCGGGCATCAGTATCGGCCTGCGCTTTCCGCGCTTCACGCCCAATGTCAAGCGGCTCCTGCTTCTTGCGATTCCAGCGGCCATCACCGGCGGCGTCACTCAGATCAATCTGGTGATCGGCCAGGCAATTGCCTCGGGCAAGGAAGGCGCGATCGCCGCCCTGCAATATGCAGACCGCATCTACCAGCTGCCGCTCGGCGTCGTCGGCGTCGCGGTCGGAATCGTGCTTCTGCCGGAATTGGCGCGTTCGCTGAAGTCGGGCCATATCAAGGAAGCCGCCAATATCCAGAACCGCTCGATCGAATTCGTGCTGTTCCTGACGCTGCCGGCCGCCGTCGCCCTATGGTTGCTCTCCGACGATATCATCCGCGTGCTTTACGAGCGCGGCGCCTTTAACGCAAACAATACAACGCTGGTCGGCTCCATCCTCGCCATCTTCGGCCTGGGCCTGCCGGCTTTCGTTCTGATCAAGGCCTTGCAGCCCGGCTTTTATGCCCGCGAAGATACGAAATCGCCGATGCGCTACACGGCGGTCGCCGTCGCCGTCAATTCGGCGCTGTCCATCCTGCTTTTCCCGGTGCTGGCCGAACGCGGCATTGCGCTCGCCGAGGCGGTTGCCGGATGGCTGAACGCTGTACAGCTCTTCGTTACGCTCTATCGCCGCGGGCATCTTGTCTGGGAATGGTCGCTGGTGCGCCGCACCGTCATGCTGCTCGTCTCCTCCGCCGTCATGGGCGGCGTCATCGTATATTTGTCTCATCGGTGGGAGCCGCTTCTGGGGTCCGGCGCGACGCTGCTCACCAAGACCGGCGTCTTGGGCCTGCTCATATTGATTGCGATGGCGGTTTATTTCATTATGGCCTTCCTGATCGGCGGCGTGGATTTGGGCATGGTACGCCGCAATTTGAAGCGCAAGCGGGCGAAACCCATTTCGGACGCGGAAGTCGTGAACGGGGACTAATCAAACTCCTTTACCCCGATCCTTCCAGCAATTGGGGTGAGAGGATGATTTTGCCAGAAAGGAGCCCTCTCATGCCCCAATCCCTCTTCCTCGTCGCCCTGGTTGTCGATGATTACGACCGTGCCAAAGCCTTCTATTGCGATGCCCTTGGCTTCGAGTGCTTGGCTGACGAGGTGCAGCCGGAGGGCAAGCGCTGGGTTGTCGTGAGGCCGAAAGGCGGGGAAGGGGCAGCGCTCCTGCTGGCCCAAGCTGCCAGTGACAGCCAGCGCGCAGCGATCGGCAACCAGACCGGCGGCCGCGTCGGCTTCTTTCTCAAGACCGACGATTTCGCCCGCGATCACGCCGCGATGAAGGCAAAGGGCGTGCGTTTTCTGGAGGAGCCGCGCCAAGAGGTCTATGGCACGGTGGCCGTCTTCGCCGATCCCTATGGCAACACCTGGGACCTGATCCAGCATTCTTCGTGAAACTCTGTCACATGGCCTCTTGATCCCCGCCGATCCCGCGTGCATAAGCCGCTCGAAACCAGGGGTCGAGTGTAAGCTCGCCCAGGCCCTCCACAAGCCTTTTGAGGACGACATGACCGAATTCAAGCCGCTCGTATTCTCCGGCGTCCAGCCGACCGGCAATCTCCACCTCGGTAACTATCTCGGCGCGATCCGCAAGTTCGTGGCCCTGCAGGCCAACAACGACTGCATCTATTGCGTCGTCGACATGCATGCGCTGACGGCGCAGCTCGTCCATGAGGACATGCCGAACCAGACGCGCTCGATCACCGCGGCCTTCCTTGCCGCCGGCATCGACCCGGAAAAGCATATCGTCTTCAATCAGTCGGCCGTGCCCGGCCATGCCGAGCTCGCCTGGATCTTCAACTGCGTCGCCCGTATCGGCTGGATGAACCGCATGACGCAGTTCAAGGACAAGGCCGGCAAGGACCGCGAGCAGGCCTCGCTCGGTCTTTACGCCTATCCGAGCCTGATGGCCGCCGACATTCTGCTCTATCGCGCTACCCATGTTCCCGTCGGCGACGACCAGAAGCAGCATCTGGAGCTGACTCGCGACATCGCGATGAAGTTCAATCTGGACTACATGGAGCATATCCGCCGCACGGGCTACGGCATTGACATAACCGTCGGCGACGAGCCGGTGCATGCCTATTTCCCGATGGTCGAGCCGCTGATCGATGGCCCGGCGCCGCGCGTCATGTCGCTGCGTGACGGCACGAAGAAGATGTCGAAATCCGACGCATCGGACCTCTCACGCATCAACCTGCTCGATGATGAGGAAAACATCTCCAAGAAAATCCGCAAGGCCAAGACCGATCCGGATGGCTTGCCGAGCGAAATCGCCGGTCTCGCCGGTCGCCCCGAGGCCGACAATCTGGTGGGCATCTACGCGGCCCTTGCCGATAAGTCGAAGGCGGAGGTTTTGTCCGAGTTCGGCGGTCAGCAGTTCTCGGTCTTCAAGCCGGCGCTGGTCGATCTCGCCGTACATGTGCTCTCGCCGATCACGACGGAAATGCGCCGCCTGATGGCCGATCCCGGCCATATCGACGCCGTTCTGCGCGATGGCAGCGCCCGCGCCCGCGCCCGCGCCGACGTGACCATGAAGCAGGTTCGCGACATTATCGGTTTTCTCTATTGATGTTATCGTCATGCAAGCCTCTCGGTCGCAAAACGGGGGCTTGCAAAACGCCGCCTTCAGGTGTCAGAGTCGCCGCATGGTTTCAAAACGTCTCTCTCGGCTCGAAGGTCATCGCCGCAAGTTCATGGCGGTCATCGACGGCACGCCCGAGTGCCAGCGCGCCGTCCATTATGCCGGCCGGCGCGCCAAGAACTCCAATGGCGGCCTCGTTCTGCTCTATGTGATTCCCGAGGGCGACTTCCAGCAATGGCTTGGCGTCGAGGAGATCATGCGGGCGGAAGCGCGCGAGGAAGCAGAGGCAGCAACGGCAAAGGCGGCGCAGGCCGTGCGCGAGAATGTCGGGATTGACGCCGAAATTGTCATTCGTGAGGGATCGGCCGCAGAGCAGATCAATGCCTTGATTGAAGAGGATCGGGACATCGCGCTCCTCGTTCTTGCGGCGGGGTCTGCCAAGGAAGGTCCCGGTCCGCTGGTTTCGTCGATCGCCGGTCGCGCAACCGCTTTTCCGATCCCGGTGACGGTGCTTCCGGACACGCTGAGCAACGAGGAAATCGACGCTCTGAGTTGATGGATCGACGCCATTTCTTGAGAAACATTCTCTTGAATAGAATGGCCAAAAGGCCTATCTTCTTTTGAAATATTCTAAAGTCGGGACAGGGTTTTCGCCTGCCGCATGGAGATCAAGATGTTCATTCAGACCGAAGCGACGCCGAACCCCGCGACCCTCAAGTTCCTGCCGGGCAAGGTGGTGATGGAAAACGGCACGGCCGAGTTCCGTAGCGCCGAGGAAGCCGAAGCTTCGCCGCTGGCTGCCCGCCTCTTCGAAATCCCGGGCGTCATCGGCGTTTACTTCGGCTACGACTTCATTTCCGTTTCCAAGGAAAATCAGGAATGGCAACATCTGAAGCCCGCTATCCTCGGTTCGATCATGGAGCATTTCATGTCCGGCAAGCCGGTCATGGGCTCGGCGTCGGTTCTCTCCGAAGTGCAGGATGCCGGCGGCGAATTCTTCGATGAAGGCGATGAATCGATCGTGCTGACCATCAAGGAGCTGCTGGAGACGCGTGTTCGTCCGGCCGTTGCCCAGGATGGCGGCGACATCACCTTCCGCGGCTTCCGTGACGGCAAGGTATATCTCAACATGAAGGGTTCCTGCGCCGGTTGCCCGTCCTCGACGGCGACGCTGAAGCATGGCGTGCAGAACCTGCTGCGCCATTTCGTGCCCGAAGTTCAGGAAGTCGAAGCCGTTTAATATTCAGGCTTTTCGGAAAATTTGACATGATCGTACTGGCGCTCGACACGGCAGGTGTGGATTGCGCTGCCGCTGTGTATGATAGCGGCAGTGATTCTGTGATGGGGGAGGTCACGGAAACGATCGGACGGGGGCATGCCGAGCATCTGATGCACGTTGTCGACGGAGCGCTGGCGAAAGCCGGCGTAGCGCTTTCGGCGATCGAGCGTGTCGTCGTGACCGTCGGCCCCGGTTCCTTCACCGGCATCCGCATCGGCGTTGCAGCCGCACGCGGATTTGCACTTTCCCTCAATGTTCCAGCAGTCGGCATCACGACCCTCGAGGTCATGGCCGCGACCGCCAGAGCACAGAATCCGGGCAAGTCGGTTCTGGTTGCCATCGATGCCAAGCGCGAGGAGATCTATCTCCAGAGCTTCGGTGCCGATGGCAACCCGCTGGACGAGGCTCGGGCCGTGACGATCGACGAAGCGCGGGCAATCGCCGGCGCCTTTGATGGTATCGTCACTGGAACGGCCGTCGCCCGGTTAAGCGACGCGCCGCCTGCGGAGCGGCCAGACGCATTTCCGATTGCCATCGTCGCCCGGCTGGGCGCTGGCAAGCCTGCCGGCGAAAAGCCGAAGCCGCTTTATCTTCGCGGACCCGATGCCAGACCGCAGGCCGGATACGCAGTTGCCAGGCAATAGACATGCTCGAATCTTATCTGACCTTGAAAGCCGAATACGAAATCGTCCCGATGGAACTGAAGGATTGCGCCGAAGTGGCGCTCCTACATGGCGAACGGTTCCCGCGGGTTTGGGACGAGACTGAATTTCAGGGTCTCCTTTCGCAGGAGACCACCTTCGGCTTCGTCGCCCGTCAGACCAATGCCATCCTCAAAAAGGCGCTTCCCGGCTTCGTGCTGGCTCGGCATGTGGCGGGTGAGGGCGAAATCCTGACAATCGCCGTCAACGCCAAACTCGGACGCTCCGGCCTTGGCTGGCGCCTCATGCAAGCGGCTTTGCGTGAAACCCGCAATCGCGGTGGCGAAACCATGTTTCTCGAAGTCGACGGCAGCAATCAGCCGGCCCTCGGCCTTTATCGCAAGCTCGGTTTCGAGACGGTCGGTGAGCGCAAGGCTTACTATGTCGGCGAAAACGGCCAGAGGTCGACGGCGCTTGTCATGCGCCGCGTTCTTCGCTAGTCCCTTGTCACAGTCCCAACAGACCGAAGACAGCAATCGATGGATGATGCCGTAAAATCCCTGGAGGAGCTTTGCGCCGAGCGTGGCATGCGCATGACGGACCAGCGCCGGGTCATTGCGCGCATCATCGAGAGCTCCGGCGATCACCCGGATGTCGAGGAGCTCTATCGACGCTCCGTGCAGGTGGATGCCAAGATATCGATCTCCACTGTGTACCGCACCGTCAAACTGTTCGAGGACGCCGGCCTTCTTGCCCGCCACGATTTTCGCGATGGCCGCTCCCGCTACGAGACCGTGCCGGAGGAACATCACGATCACCTGATCGACCTGAAAAGCGGCGCGGTAATCGAATTCCATTCGCCGGAGATCGAGGCTTTGCAGGAACGCATTGCCCGTGAACATGGCTTCAAACTCGTCGACCACCGGCTGGAGCTTTACGGCATCCCGCTGAAGAAGGACGAAGGTTGACGTGAAGGCTTTCATGCAGGAGCGAACGATTTGATGACCTGGCTGCGCATCGGCTGTGCCGCCGTGGTCATTGGCGTCGTCAGCGCGGTGATGCTGCCGCTGCAGATCCTCTGCCTGCGCTTTGATTGGAAGCTTCGGCGCTATCTGCCGCGCTATTGGCATCGCATCGTCTGCTATTGGCTTGGCGTGCGCATCCACGTGGTCGGCAAGATGGAGACGAGCCGGCCTCTCATGTTGGCGTCCAACCACTCGTCCTGGCTCGATATTCTCGTACTTTCGGCAGTCGCCGATGTCTCTTTCATCGCCAAGTCGGAGGTGCGGGACTGGCCGGTCTTCGGGCTTTTCGCACAATGGCAGAAGAGCGTCTTTGTCGAGCGCGAACAGAAGCGCAAAACCGGCGAGCAGGTGAATGAGATCGCCGACCGCATGGCAGACGGCGAAATCATGGTGCTGTTTCCCGAGGGGACGACCTCGGACGGCAATCGGCTGCTCGAAGTCAAATCCTCGCTGTTCGGTGCTGCCGCTGCCGCCCTGCCGAAGACGCCGGATGCCGTCGTGCATGTCCAGCCGGTCGCGGTCGCCTATACTCGCGTCCATGGAACGCCGATGGGCCGCTATTATCGCCCGCTGACGGCGTGGCCCGGTGATATCGAGCTTGTGCCGCACCTGAAGGGCATCATCCAGTGCGGTGCCATCGATGTCGACGTCTGTTTCGGCGAGGCGGTGGATTATCGCGCCGGCACCAATCGCAAGGAAGTCAGTGCCACTATCGCCAAGCGGATCCGTAATATGCTTGCCAGCCGCCTGCTCGGGCGCGAGATCGCCTGATTTCCAGGTGATTCCAACTTTTCCATTTTCTCCGAAGGCAAAAGCCACTACATAGCGGCCCATGACAAAGGACAGCCTGACCCTCGACGCCCCGGCGACCGACACTCTGCAGCTCGGCCCCCGCGACGGCTCCAACAGCCGCAAGGTTTTCATCAAGACCTACGGCTGCCAGATGAACGTCTATGATTCCACGCGGATGAGCGATGCGCTTGCCCGTGACGGCTACGAGCCGACCGAGGACATGGAAGAGGCCGATCTCGTCCTTTTGAATACCTGCCATATCCGTGAGAAGGCGGCCGAAAAGGTCTATTCCGCGCTTGGCCGCCTGCGCGAAATGAAGAAGCGCAAAGCCGCCGACGGCCGCGAGATGATGATTGGCGTTACCGGCTGCGTTGCTCAGGCCGAGGGCGAGGAAATCCTGCGTCGCGCGCCTGCCGTCGATGTCGTCATCGGTCCGCAGACCTATCATCGCCTGCCGGACGCGCTGCGTCGCGCCAAGGAAGGCCAGCGCGTCGTTGACACGGAATATGCGATCGAGGACAAGTTCGAACACCTGCCGATCGCAGAGAAGGCGAAGATCCGTGCCCGCGGCGTCACTGCCTTCCTGACGGTGCAGGAAGGCTGCGACAAGTTCTGCACCTTCTGCGTCGTGCCCTATACGCGCGGCTCCGAAGTCTCCCGCCCGGTCTCCCAGATCGTCGAGGAGGCCGAGAAGCTGGTGGATGGCGGCGTTCGCGAGATCACGCTGCTCGGCCAGAACGTCAATGCATGGCACGGCATCGGCCCGAAAGGCGAAGCTTGGAGCCTCGGCGACCTCCTCTATCGCCTGGCGGAAATCCCTGGTCTCGCGCGCCTGCGCTACACGACCAGCCACCCGCGCGACATGGACGATCGCCTGATCGGCGCACATCGCGACCTGCGGACGCTGATGCCCTATCTGCATCTTCCGGTTCAGGCCGGCTCGGATCGCATCCTGAAGGCGATGAACCGGCGACATACGGCGGCCGAATACCTGACGCTTGTCGAGAAGATCCGTACTGCACGCCCGGATATCGCCCTTTCTGGTGACTTTATCGTCGGCTTCCCGGGGGAGACAGACCAGGATTTTGAGGATACACTGAAGCTCATCGAGGAGGTGAATTATGCACAGGCCTTCTCGTTCAAATATTCGACGCGGCCGGGCACGCCCGGTGCGGAGCTGAAGGATCAGGTGCCCGAAGAGGTCAAGACCGAGCGGCTGGAGCGATTGCAGGCGTTGCTCCTGCGGCAGCAGCATGCGTTTGCGGAGGCTTGCGTCGGCAAAACAGTGGATATCCTTCTGGAAAAGCCGGGCCGGATGCCGGGCCAGTTGATTGGACGCTCCCCTTGGCTGCAATCTGTGAATGTTGATGCAAAAGCATCGCAAATCGGTGACATTATAAACGTACGAATCACCGGAACCAGCACCAACAGCCTTTTCGCTGAATTGCTCTAGGTTCCGGACGGACCAAAGGAGCCGCACCGCTTGAACGGACAGGAATTGGTTTCTTCTTCATCGCGCCAGCCCCGCATCGCGAGCGACGCCAATCACTTCACCCTGACGTTCGAAAACAATCGGTTCGCCAGCGAACTTTTTGGGCAGTTCGACCAGAATCTGAAGCTTCTGGAGGAGCGCCTCGGCATAGACGCGCGCGCTCGCGGCAATTCCGTCGTCATAACAGGCGATGTGCTGGCCACCAATCAGGCGCGCCGCACGCTCGATTACCTCTATGACAAGCTGCAAAAAGGCGGCAATGTAGAGCGTTCCGATGTGGAAGGGGCAATCCGCATGGCGGTTGCCGCCGACGATCAATTGACGCTGCCGACCATGGAGAGAAAAGCCAAGTTGACGATGGCGCAGATTTCGACGCGCAAGAAGACGATCATTGCGCGCACGCCGACGCAGGATGCCTATATGCGGGCACTGGAGCGGTCTGAGCTCGTCCTCGGTGTCGGCCCTGCCGGTACCGGCAAGACCTATCTCGCCGTCGCGCATGCTGCCCAGCTCTTGGAGCGCGGTGCGGTGGAAAAGATCATCCTGTCGCGCCCGGCCGTCGAAGCCGGCGAGCGTCTCGGCTTCCTGCCCGGCGACATGAAGGAAAAGGTCGATCCCTATCTGCGCCCCCTCTATGACGCGCTTTACGACATGATGCCCGGCGACAAGGTCGAACGTGCCATAACAGCAGGCGTCATCGAGATCGCGCCGCTCGCCTTCATGCGTGGCCGCACGCTTGCCAATGCCGCCGTCATCCTCGACGAAGCGCAGAACACGACATCCATGCAGATGAAAATGTTCCTGACGCGTCTCGGCGAAAATTCGCGGATGATCGTGACGGGCGATCCGAGCCAGATCGACTTGCCGCGCGGCGTCAAGTCCGGCCTGGTCGAAGCGCTCGAGCTGCTGAATGGCGTCGAGGGCATCACCATCGTCCGCTTCAAGGATACGGACGTCGTCCGCCATCCGCTGGTGGCGCGCATCGTCCGGGCCTATGATTCCACCTATGCCGCAAAGGCCGAGGAGAGCGATCCGCAGATCTGATCTGCGGCCCGAAAGCTCATGGCCGAACTCGACATACAGATCAGCGTGGAGGAGGGCGATTGGCCCTCAGAAGAAATATTGCAGTCGCTTGCCGAGCGCGTGCTGGGCGAAGCTGCAAATTATCTCAAGAAAAACGAGAAGCAGCCATTTCCAAAAATGGCGCCCGAATTGTCGCTGGTTTTCACCGACGATGCCTCGATCCGCGAGATCAATGCGGAATGGCGCTCTCAGGACAAGGCGACGAACGTTCTTTCTTTTCCAGCTTTTCCGCTTGAACCCGGTGGCACGCCCGGCCCCATGCTGGGCGATATCATCATCGCCAGGGAAACGGTGGAGCGTGAGGCGGTGGAGCTCGAAAAGAGTTTTGACGACCATCTCACGCATTTGATGGTGCATGGTTTCTTGCATCTCTTCGGCTACGACCATATGAATAATAGCGAAGCCGAAAGAATGGAGGGGCTGGAGACTCGCATTTTGGCTGGTCTTGGCCTATCTGATCCCTATGCGGGACAAGACCCCATTTGATCTGAACCCTGTCTGACCAGGAACAATGAGCGACTTTACGACGAGATCGGCCCCCGAGGCCAAAGACGGAGCCGATGCAGCCTCCTCCGACGAGGTAGGCAGTAGTAGCAACGGCAAGCGATCCCACTCTTCCTTTTGGGCACGTGCCGCGCGCATTCTGCGCCCGGCACAAGATTCCGCCCGGTTGCGCGAGGACCTTGCCGACGCGCTGATGACCAACGCGGCCGGCGACGACGCCTTCTCCGCGGACGAGCGGGCGATGCTGCACAATATCCTGCGCTTCCGCGAGGTGCGCGTCGAGGATGTCATGGTGCCGCGCGCCGATATCGAGGCCGTGGACCAGAATATCACCATCGGCGAGCTGATGATCCTCTTCGAGGAAAGCGGCCGTTCACGCATGCCCGTCTATGCCGATACGCTGGATGATCCGCGTGGCATGGTGCATATCCGCGACCTGCTGTCCTATGTCGCCAAGCAGGCTCGCAACAAGCGCCGCAGTGGCAGTGCTAAGACGGCGGCCACCGCAACGGCAGCACCTGCGGCCGAAAAGCCGGTGCGGTCCGCCAAGCCAAATTTCGATCTTTCGCGCGTCGATCTGCAGAAGACGCTGGCTGAGGCCGGCATCATCCGCAAGATCCTCTTCGTGCCGCCCTCGATGCTCGCCTCCGACCTGCTGCGCCGCATGCAGGTCAACCGCACGCAGATGGCCCTCGTCATCGACGAATATGGCGGCACGGACGGTCTGGCCTCGCATGAGGACATCGTCGAAATGGTCGTTGGCGATATCGACGACGAGCATGATGATGAAGAAGTCATGTTCAAGCGCGTCTCCGAGGACGTCTTTGTTGCCGACGCCCGTGTCGAGCTGGAGGAGATCGCCGCTGCGATCGGTCCTGATTTCGATATCGCCGAGCAGGTGGACGAGGTGGATACGCTTGGTGGCCTGATCTTCTCCGCGCTCGGACGCATTCCCGTGCGCGGTGAGGTGGTGCAGGCGCTTCCGGGCTTCGAGTTTCATATTCTCGATGCCGATCCGCGCCGCATCAAACGGGTGCGCATCACACGCAAGCGTCATGCCGTCCGGCGTCGTCCAGCAAAGCTCGAGGGCGAAGCGGGAACGTCTGAACGCGGCTTGCTGGCCCACGAAGCGATCGCCGAGGAAATGCCAACCGAACGCAATGCCGCCAGCCAATAAATGGCGCTTCAGCGGGACAAATCGCTGCTTTTTTGAAAGACTGCCGCCAGTTGATTCGCGATTGGACGGAGCTGGCGCATGGAATGGCTTTCGGGCAAGGTGATCCTCGTCTGGGGTTTCAAACGTGCGTTGCTTGCAATCCTTGCCGGAGCCATCGGGGTGCTGGCGCTGCCGCCCTTCGGCTTCTTCGCGGCGATGTTCATTTCTTTCACGCTGCTCGTTTGGCTGCTGGATGGCGTTGCTGCCGGCCCGGATAGCGGTCTGCTCGGGCGTCTGTGGCCGGCTTTCTTCACCGGTTGGCTGTTCGGCTTCGGTTATTTTGTCGCCGGCCTCTGGTGGCTCGGCCACGCGCTGCTGATCGATGCCGACGAGTTCGCCTGGGCCTTGCCGCTCGCGATCCTCGGTCTTCCCGCCTTCCTGGCCGTCTTCTACGGCGTTGCGACCATGCTTGCCCGCATCCTGTGGTCCGATGGCATGGGACGCATCGCCGCGCTTGCCTTCAGCTTCGGCATTCTAGAATGGCTGCGCAGCTTTCTTTTCACCGGCTTTCCCTGGAATGCCATTGGCTATGGCGCCATGCCCATTCCGCTGATGATGCAATCGGCGCATGTGATCGGGGTGCTCGGGGTCACCGTGCTTGCCGTCTTCGTCTTCGCGGCACCGGCATTGCTCGGCACGCGCCAGGGCCGGGTGCCGGGGCTTGGGCTTGCCGTTCTCATCGTTTCAGCCCATTTCGGCTATGGCTATTATGCACTGAGCCAGCCGGAGGCGCCGTTGGCAGGTGTGAAGACGGCGCCTGTCGTGCGCATCGTCCAACCTTCCATCGACCAGGAAGCCAAGATGGACACCGCCGCCGATCGCGCCGCCATCTTCGACAGGCACCTGGCACTTTCCGTGCAGCCGCCTGCCAATGGCGGCAAGCGGCCTGATATCATCGTCTGGCCGGAAACGGCCGTGCCCTTCATCCTCACCGACAATCGCGACGCGCTCGCCCGCATCGCCGATCAGCTCGATGACGACCAGATCCTGATTACCGGCGCCGTCCGCATCGAAGATATGGGACCCGGCGTCGATCCGCGCTATTACAACTCCATTTACGTCATCGATGGGCGAGGTCAGATCATCGGGGCCTCCGACAAGACCCATCTGGTTCCTTTCGGAGAATACGTCCCCTTCGAACATATCCTCGGCTATCTCGGCATCGAAAATGTCATCGAACTGCCGGGAGGGTTTTCGGCGGCCGCCAAACGGGAATTGCTGAGCATGCCGGATGGTCTGAAATTCTATCCGCTGATCTGTTACGAGATCATTTTTCCGAACGAGATGACCCCGGAGATCAGGCAGGCCAACGCCATCCTTAACGTTACGAACGACGGCTGGTTTGGCGATACGCCAGGCCCATACCAGCATTTCCTGCAGGCAAGAGTGAGAGCGGTGGAGCAGGGATTACCGCTGATTCGGAGCGCCAATACTGGTATTTCAGCATTTGTTGATGCACACGGACGTCTGCTTTCTGGTATCGATTATAACCAGCAAGGCTTTATTGACGCTACTCTGGGTGGCGCAACCGTTTCGCGCATCGACGATAAGGCCAGAAAAACATACTTTTGGTTGATCATCGCTGCAGCCGGTATGATCGCTGCGATTTCGCGCATGGGTTTTATTTTTAGGGTGAATTGACCAAAAAACCCTAAAATTGCATAGTGCTAGACATCCGCCTTTTGAACGTAGACTGGAGGCCTTGGGGGCATCGGCTGCAACGTAGCGTTATAGGGGTGGAGAAGGGTACCGGGTGGCAGGTCCTGAATTCAACCTATGTTAGGGTAAAATGATGATAGAGAATAAAAAGAAGCCGAACCCCATCGACATTCATGTCGGTAGCCGCATACGCCTCCGCCGCACGATGCTTGGTATGAGCCAGGAGAAGCTCGGCGAAAGCCTCGGAATTACGTTTCAGCAGATTCAGAAATACGAAAAAGGCACCAATCGCGTCGGCGCCAGCCGCCTCCAGAACATCTCCAGCATCCTCAATGTCCCGGTCTCCTTCTTTTTCGAGGACGCGCCGGGTGAGCACGCAGCCGGTGCCGGCGGCATGGCCGAAGCATCCAGCTCCAACTACGTCGTCGACTTTCTGTCTTCTTCCGAAGGATTGCAGCTTAACCGCGCCTTCGTGAAGATTTCCGATGGCAAGGTCCGACGCAAGGTTGTCGAATTGGTCAAGGCACTCGCGGCCGAGGCTGACGCTGAGTAAGCAGTACTTCGAAAGCAAGCGAAGATCGAGAAAGTCGGGAGGCGGCCGTTTTGGCCGCCTTTTCCCTATTTAAGGCAAAATTTTATCACTTTGGCGGGGATATAAAGATATATTTATGTCCTTGTGCGACTTGTTTTTCACGCCGGAGACGAATATCAAAAGCAGAGATTTGTTCTTTGAGGGGAATCCCGTATGCGCGCGAATTATCTGTTTACGAGTGAGTCTGTTGCCGAAGGTCACCCGGATAAAGTTTGTGACCGCATTTCCGATGAAATCGTCGATCTGGTTTACCGCGAGGCCACAAAGACCGGCGTGAACCCTTGGAGCGTGCGCATTGCGTGTGAGACCCTTGCCACCACCAACCGCGTCGTCATCGCCGGTGAGGTTCGTCTTCCGCCGAGCCTGATGAAAAAGGACAAGGACGGCAACGACGTCATCAATCCTTCGAAGTTCAAGGCCGCCGCCCGCCGCGCCATCAAGGATATCGGCTACGAGCAGGACGGCTTCCACTGGAAGAAGGCCCGCATCGATGTGCTTCTGCACTCGCAGTCCGCCGATATCGCCCAGGGCGTCGACAATGCCGCTGACCAGCAGGGTGACGAAGGTGCCGGCGACCAGGGCATCATGTTCGGCTACGCCTGCAAGGAAACGCCTGACCTCATGCCGGCGCCGATCTACTATTCCCACAAGATCCTGCAGCTGCTCGCAACCGCCCGCAAGAAGGGCGATGGCGAAGTCGCCAAGCTCGGGCCTGACGCCAAGAGCCAGGTGACAGTTCGCTACGTCGACGGCAAGCCCTCCGAAGTGGCCTCGATCGTGCTGTCGACCCAGCATCTCGACGATAGCTGGGATTCGAAGAAGGTACGCGCCGTCGTCGAGCCCTATATCCGCGAAGCGCTCGGCGACCTGAAGATTGCCTCCGACTGCAAGTGGTACATCAACCCCACCGGCAAGTTCGTCATCGGCGGTCCGGACGGTGATGCCGGCCTCACCGGCCGCAAGATCATCGTCGATACCTACGGCGGCGCTGCCCCGCATGGCGGCGGTGCTTTCTCGGGCAAGGACACGACCAAGGTCGACCGTTCCGCTGCCTATGCTGCGCGCTACCTCGCAAAGAACGTCGTTGCCGCCGGTCTTGCCGATCGCTGCACGATCCAGCTCTCCTACGCGATCGGCGTTGCCCAGCCGCTGTCGATCTATGTCGACCTGCACGGCACGGGCAAGGACGTCACCGAGGATCAGGTCGAAGCGGCCATCCGCAAGAACATGGACCTTTCGCCCACCGGCATTCGCCGTCACCTCGACCTCAACAAGCCGATCTACGCCAAGACCTCGGCTTACGGTCACTTCGGCCGCAAGGCTGGTCGCGACGGCTCCTTCTCCTGGGAGCGTACGGACCTGGTGAAGGCTCTCAAGGAAGCCGTAAAGCTCCGGGAAGCCGCATGATCGATACCGAGCGCCGGTCGCGGGCGACGGAAGCATTCTTCGGCCGCCGCAAGGGTAAAGCCTTGCGCGGCCAGCAGGCCGAAAAGCTGGAAGTATTGCTGCCGCAGTTCATCCTCGATCTTTCCGCCCCGGCGCCGCAGCCGTTGAACGATCTCTTCCCTGTGCCGACCGAGCGTCTGCGCCTGGAGATCGGTTTCGGCGGTGGAGAGCATTTGATCCACCGGGCGCTGGAGCAGCCGAAGACCGGCTTCATCGGGGTAGAACCTTTCGTCAATTCGATGCAGAAGCTGCTTGCGAGCGTCGACGACGCTGGCGCGCGCAACATCCGTGTCTACAATGACGACGCGACGCAGGTGCTGGATTGGTTGCCTGACGCCTGCCTGGACCAGATCGATCTGCTCTATCCCGATCCCTGGCCGAAGAAGAAGCATTGGAAGCGCCGCTTCGTTTCGCAGGTGAACCTTTCCCGCTTCCATCGCGTCCTGAAGCCCGGGGCGCTCTTCTGCTTCGCCTCCGACATTGACACCTACGTCAATTGGACGCTGCAGCATTGCCAGGCGCATGGTGGCTTCGAATGGACTGCGCAGAATGCTGCCGACTGGCTGACGCCCTATGAGGGCTGGCCGAGCACGCGCTACGAGGCCAAGGCCCGCCGCGAAGGGCGCTCGTCGGCCTATCTGACCTTCAAAAGGGTCTGATCGCTCCAATTACGGGCGAGAATCTCAAATTGAAATATTCGCATAATCCCGTGAGGACCGCCGCTTTGGGCGGTCTGGATCATGCGCGCGCATTGCCAGGTGGGGCCGGTTCGATGCGGTCCTTGCGGACGGTGATTTCACCGTCGGGCGACGCTCATAGTCAGTGCAGGCTGACCGTCTTCAATTCGTCTTCTGCAGCACGATAGAATGTGCTGGATCGATTGTCCGTAAGCAGGATCGGCGTGCCGTCGGCGCCGAAAAGCGCCCACAGATCGACATCCGGATCGATATCCGGCGCTTCCGGGAAGCAGCGGGACACTTCGGACCAATCCATTTTTCTGATATAAGCGACCTCGCCGGTGCCGATATTGGCAAGTTCGGATGGGGTCAGGCGGGCGTTAGCTTCTTTCAACAACATGCTCGTACCTCCAGTATGAGGGACCAACGGCTCCAGAGCATGATGACCAAAAGTGTGAGCGGCTTTCGGGTGACGTCGTGCTCTAGTTCTTTGATTCTAGAGCCGATTCGGACTTCAGGTTGATTCGGCCTGAAATCATCCGGCTCTAGGCCGTTGTTCTACTGTGAGACCGAAATGTTAATTTTCTTTACCACGCGGTTCGGTTCCGGCCGAATGAGATCGACGGAGAGCAGCCCGTTCTTCAGCGTAGCGCCGAGCACCTGCATGCCGTCGGCAAGGACGAAAACACGCTGGAACTGCCGGGCTGCGATGCCCCGGTAGAGATAGTCTCGCTCGCCCTGTTCCGTCTGGCGTCCGCGGATCAGCAGCTGGTTTTCTTCCGTGGTGACGTCAAGCTCGTCTTCGGAAAAACCGGCGACCGCCAGCGTGATGCGCAGACGTTCTGGCTCGCCCGACAGGCGATCCGCGCGCATCCGTTCGATATTGTAGGGAGGGTAACCGTCGCTGACCTTGGAAATTCGCTCAAGCGTCTTTTCCATAGTGTCGAAGCCCAGAAGCAGCGGGCTGGCAAAGGGAGTCGTCCGGCTCATTGTCTCAAAGTCCTTGGGTGTCAAGCGACCGTTCCGGACCTGATCTTCAGCACCCGGTTGTCCCTAATATGGGAGTACGCGCCTGCGAGTGCAAGCCATGAGGTCTTCGCATTTGCGAGATCGAAATCCATGGTGAAAAATGGTTTTGTGACATGGCGAGCGAGCGCTTGACAAAGCCGGACCGGACCCGCGACAAAGCCTGTCGATCTGTACCGGAGGAAAGTTGAAGACATGAACGAACCTAGAAAAATCATCATCGATACCGACCCCGGTCAGGACGACGCCGCGGCGATCTTTCTTGCCTTCGGCAGCCGTCAGGAGATCGACGTGCTTGGCATCACCACCGTCGCCGGCAATGTGCCGCTGCGGTTAACGAGCCGGAACGCCCGCATCGTCTGCGAGCTCTGCAATCGTCGCGATGTCAAGGTGTTTGCCGGCGCTGATGCGCCGCTCAAGCGCAAGCTGGTCACGGCCGAACATGTGCATGGCAAGACCGGCCTTGATGGTCCGGAACTTTCCGAGCCGACGATGGAACTGCAGCCGGGCCACGCCGTCGATTTCATCATCGATACGCTGAGTAAGGAACCGGAAGGCGCCGTGACCCTCTGCACGCTCGGCCCGCTGACCAATATCGCAATGGCGTTTCAGAAGGCGCCTGACATCATTGGTCGCGTGCGCGAGCTCGTGATGATGGGCGGCGGCTTTTTCGAGGGCGGCAACATCACGCCGGCCGCCGAGTTCAACATCTATGTCGATCCGGAGGCGGCAGACGTGGTGTTCCGTTCGGGCGTTCCCATCGTCATGATGCCGCTCGACGTCACGCACAAGCTGCTGACGCGCCGGGATCGCGTCGAGCGCATCGCCGCAGTCGGCACGCCACCGGCCAAGGCCATGGTCGAAATGCTGCAGTTCTTCGAGCGTTTCGATATCGAGAAATATGGTTCGGACGGCGGTCCGCTGCATGATCCGACTGTTATCGCCTATCTTCTGAAGCCCGAGCTCTTCAAGGGCCGCGAATGCAACGTGGAAATCGAAGTGACGTCGGAACTGACGGTCGGCATGACCGTCGTCGACTGGTGGCACGTCACCGACCGCGAGCGCAACGCCAAGGTCATGCGCGATGTCGATGCCGACGGCTTCTTCGCGCTACTGACGGAACGCTTCGCCCGCATCTGATCAAGATCCATGCAAAAGGCCGCCGGAGCGATCCGGCGGCCTTTTGCATCTTATTTATCGAGCGTCGGCTCAGAACTCTTCCCAGTCATCCTGCGCGAGTGCATTGGCGCCCTGCGTCTGTGGAATTGCCTTGCGTGCCGGTGATGCAGCGGTAGGAGCTGCCCGCCGCGGCGCGACCGGAGCCCGCATCTGCTGGGCGGTCGCCCGCAATGCGCTGGCATTCTCCTGGGCGGCACGTGCGGTGCGGAAGCGCGCAACGAGTGTCCGAAGTGACTGGGCTTCTTCGGCAAGGGCAACGCTCGAAGCTGTGGTTTCCTCTACCATCGCGGCATTCTGCTGGGTTACCTGATCCATCTGGTTCATGGCCGAGTTGATTTCCTTCAGACCGATCGCCTGCTCGCTGGCGGAAGCGGAGATCTGACGGATCAAGCCGTTGATCTCCATAACTTGCTGGGCGATCTTGTGCAGGGCATCGCCCGTGCGGCCGACCAGATCGACGCCTTCCTTGACCTGTCCGGCCGAGGCGTTGATCAAAGTCTTGATCTCCTTTGCGGCATTGGCCGAGCGCTGAGCCAGCTCGCGCACTTCCTGTGCGACAACGGCGAAGCCCTTGCCCGCGTCGCCCGCACGCGCCGCTTCGACACCGGCATTGAGCGCGAGAAGATTGGTCTGGAAAGCGATCTCGTCGATGACGCCGATGATGCGCGACACCTCCTGCGACGATTGCTCGATGCCGTGCATGGAGGAAATGGCCTTTTGCACGATCTCGCCGGAATGCTCGGCATCCTGAGACGCCGCATTTACGCTGCTTGCCGCCGTGCGTGCGTTTTCGGCGCTGGAGTTGACCTGCGCGGTCAGCTCATTGAGGGCTGCCGCCGTCTCTTCGAGGCTGGCCGCCTGCTGTTCGGTGCGGCGGGCGAGATCCGAGGCGCTGTTGCTGATTTCGCCGGTGCCGCTGCCGATATTGCCGACGCTGACATTGACGGTATGAACCGTCTCCTCAAGGCTCGCCA
Source organism: Rhizobium sp. BK312 (assembly GCF_014193605.1). Lineage (NCBI taxonomy): Bacteria > Pseudomonadati > Pseudomonadota > Alphaproteobacteria > Hyphomicrobiales > Rhizobiaceae > Rhizobium > Rhizobium sp. BK312. Next base: position 354,385 of record NZ_JACHZP010000005.1, read on the forward strand.
GCGCAGCATTGAAGTCCTGCTTGAGCTGGGCATATTCGCCGGGGAAATCGTCCGTGATCCGCTGGGTGAGGTTGCCCTTGGAAAGCTCGGCGAGGCTGTGGCCGAGAATGCTGACGATATGGCGCTGGAGGGTGACGCTCTCGTTGCGTTCGCTCTCCGAGCGGCGGCGCTCGCCTTCGGCAGCCAGACGCTGATCGTTGGCTTCACCTTCGAGGCGCTTGGTGTCGGCAAGCGCAAAGCGGAACCCTTCGAGTGCCTTGGCGACTGAACCAACTTCGTCTGCACCTGCCTGGCCGGCGACCGGTTCGGCATAATTGCCGGTGCTGAGGCGATTGACGCTTGCGACGAGACCGGCGAGCGGCTTCTGCACGAAACCGCGCACAGCGACGTAGAGGGCGAGCATGACGGCGGCAAGCACGAGAATGCCGGCAACGATCATCATATAGGTCTGATCGCGCACCGGTGCTGCGATTGCGCTATGCGGCACGTCGATGAGAACGACCCAGGTGGCATTGAGGCCGGGAACGGCGAAAGGGTAGACGACGCGGTCGAACGCTTCGCCGCCATTTTCAGAAAGGTTCTTGAGGACGCTTGAAGAAGAGGTGGTCAGTGCCGCCTTGATCACGTCAGTGCCGGAACCGTTATAGTCCTTCATCAGCAGGTCGACGCTCGGTGCCACCAGCCACTTGTTGTCCTGGGAAACCAGCAGCACGCGGCCGGTGCCGAAAGGCTGCATCTTCTGCAGCTTCGTCGAAAGCGAGCCAAGAGAAATGTCGACGCCTGCGACACCGATCAGTTTGCCGCCCGACATGACGGGATAGGCGATCGAGCTCATGGTCGTCGGAACGTCGGTGCCCTGTGCGAGATAGGGCGGCGTGATCGCGCCCTTGCCGCTGTCGGCTGCAAGCTTCCACCAGGCGGCGGTGTAGTCATTATCGAAGGTCGAGAACTGGATGCCGCCATCCTTGGTCTTCGACCAATAGGGCGTGAAGGCGCCCTTGTCGTTGACGGCCTGATCCTTGTTGTTGGCAAGTTCGGTCGTCTTGCCATCCAGTGCGCCGAGCTGTTCACAGAACCAGCTGCCGAAGGCAAAGGCATTCTGCTCGACATTTGCCTTGAGGATATTGATCATGCCCTTGCGGTCGAAGGTATGACCCTCGTGGCCGCGGCCGATGATGGCAGCCATGGAGCGGGCGGCACTTGCCAGTTCGCCGACATTTGCGGCGATCTCGTTTGAAATGGACTTGGCCTCGGTATTCGCCTGATCCATCGTCAACGTCTCGACGCGATCTCGGGTCTGGGAAATCAGCAGAAAATTGGAAACCAGCAGAACGAGTGCGATCGCCAGCCCGGTGACCAAGATGAGCTTGGCCGCAAGCGACTTCATGCGAAAGATGAACATCATTTCCTCGAAAAAGCGATGCGTCGGATACACATTATCCGAATGCAAGGTCGGCGCAGGATGGCCCTGTCATGGAGCCGCCGTTAAGATTCCTGCCGCAACCGGAAGGCTATGCGCGCCAGGCCAGAGGAGAATGATATGGAAGCGCAAAAATTTAATTAATTGCGCTTCCCGATGCGTGGGGAGTTTTAGCTTTAAAGCTCTTCGGCGACTTCGCTGGCAACCGGAATGGACGGCTGTGCTCCAGGCTTCAAGCAGGCGAGCGAACCGGCGACGGCAGCCCGACGCAAGCTGGCGTGGAAATCCAGGCCTTGATCGAGGCTGGCGGCAAAATAGCCGCAAAAGGTATCGCCGGCGCCGACGGTGTCGACCGGCTCGATCACGAGACCCTTGGCGCGCGCGAGCTCGCCGTCGCGAATGGCGATGACACCATCGCCGCCAAGCGTGACGATCAGCGTCTGGCCGGTTTCACCATGTAGGCGAACCAGGGCTGCCTCGCGCTCGGAAGCCGACATGTTGTCCTGGCCGGCCAGTCTCTCGAATTCGGTCTCGTTTGCGATGACAATATCGGCAAGGCGGCCGAGGCGGGCAGCTTCCGGGATCAGCGGCGCCAGATTGAGCACGGTGCGCACGCTCTTTGCCTTCGCGGCGTTTAGCGCCATCTCGACGGCGGCGACCGGAATTTCGAGCTGAAGCATCAGCGTATCGCCAGCCTTCAGAGCAGCAACGGCGGCCGCTGCGTGTTCGGAGGTGTTCGTACCATTGGCGCCCGGCACAACGGCGATCATGTTCTCGCCGTCACCCCCCACGAGGATGAGAGCCGTGCCCGTCGCTTCGGACACACGCCGGACGGTCGAAAGATCGGTCCCTGCCGTATCGAGCAACGCAAGCGCGGGCTCCGCGAAGGCATCATTGCCGACCGCCCCGCTGAGGCGGACCGTTGCGCCGGCGCGGCGTGCGGCCAGCGCCTGGTTGGCGCCCTTGCCGCCGGCGGCCGTGGAGAAGCCGTTGCCGGCAACCGTTTCGCCCGGCTTCGGCAAACGATCCGTGGTGGCGATGAGGTCCATATTGATGGAGCCGAAAATAGTGATCATGCAATGTCCTGCCCTGGGTGTTGCGCCTGCATGATCCTGCCAGAAGGCTGCCTTTGTCTTTTCGGATCATACATCGAGTGGGCGCGACACTGCCGAAGCGATCAGTCTTCGTCAACTACCCTGAGCTTGAGTTGGCTTGTGCGGTTGTCGACAGGTTTGGGCCGTTCTTCCGTGCGCGCCTTGGCAGGCTCTTTCGCTGCCTCGAATTCCAGCGCTTCTATCCGCTCGCCGCGCCGCGCCAGCTTGTCGGCCGAGGTGACGATCATGTCGACATCCTTCTGCGCCATGGCGAAATGCCCCTGCAGCTTGCGCACCCGCTCGTCGAGGCGTGACAGGTCGTCCATCAGATGAGCCACTTCGCTCTGGATGACATGAGCCTGCTCGCGCATGCGCTGATCCTTCAGGACAGCTTGGATGACCTGGATCGACAGCATCAGCAACGATGGTGAGACGATGACGATACGGGCGCGCTGGGCCTTCTGCACGATCGCCTCGAAATTCTCGTGGATCTCGGCAAAGATCGACTCGGACGGCACGAAGAGAAAGGCCGTGTCCTGCGTCTCACCGGGGATCAGATATTTCTCTGAAATGTCGCGAATATGCAGCTCCAAATCCCGGCGGAACTGCTGTGCGGCGATCTTGCCATGTTCGGGACTGGCAGCACTGCGGATGGCGTTCCACGCCTCCAACGGAAACTTCGCATCGATGACAAGCGGCGGCGAGCCGTTTGGCATGCGCACGGTACAGTCCGGTCGCGAGCCGTTGGAAAGCGTCGTCTGAAATGCGTAGGCGCCCATCGGCAGCCCGTCGGCGATGATGGTCTCCATGCGCGCCTGGCCGAAGGCACCGCGTGTCTGCTTGTTGGAAAGAATGGCCTGCAGGCCGACGACATCCTTGGCCAGCGTCTGGATATTGGTCTGGGCGGCATCGATGACGGCGAGCCGTTCCTGCAGGCGGCGCAGATTCTCATGCGTCGAGCGCGTCTGCTCGCCGATCGTCGCCGTCACCCGCTGCGACATCCCGTCGAGACGTTGGCCGATGGCCTGATTAAGCTCGGCCTGTCTGGAGCCGAAGACTTCTGCCATTGTGGCAAGCCGCCCCTGCATCTCAGCCTGCGACCGCAACAATGCTGCCATCGTATGCTCGGCGTCGAGCGCGTCGTCTTCCGCGCGTGCCTTGCCGCGGACGAAAAGGACGATGACCGCGATCGCAAGCAGGATAACGAGGCCGGTCAGAACCTGGACCGTGGAAATGGCTTGGCCGAAGATGATGAAGGACATGAAACCTGGCGCATTGGTGAAGTTCTTATGGGCACCATAGCAAAACCATCGCGAATATCCAGATCAAAACGTGAACATAATTTCTGGGTCATTTGCGCTGATCCGGATGACCATCGTTGAAAAAACACTGTCTCACCGCCATCTTGGCGATTCCATCGCACAACAAGATGCGTTATGGGAAACGTCATGACGATCAAGCCACTCATCATTTTGCCCGATCCGCTGCTCCGCCAGGCTTCCAAGCCCATCGAGCAGATCGATACCGAAATTCAGCGCCTCGCCGACGACATGCTGGAAACCATGTATGACGCGCCGGGCATTGGCCTTGCTGCGATCCAGATCGGCGTTCCCCGCCGCATGCTCGTCATCGACGTCGCGCGCGAGGGCGAAGAGAAAACGCCACTGGTCTTCATCAATCCGGAGATCGTCGCGTCTTCGGATGAACGTTCGGTCTATGAGGAAGGCTGCCTCTCCATTCCGGATTATTATGCAGAGGTGGAGCGCCCGGCGCGCGTCACCGTCAAGCATCTGGACCGCAACGGCAAGGAGCAGCTCACCGAGGCCGACGGCCTGCTTGCGACCTGCGTGCAGCACGAGATCGACCATCTGAACGGCGTGCTCTTCATCGACTATATCTCGCGCTTGAAGCGGGAGATGGTGATCAAGAAGTTCACCAAGGCCGCCAAGGCCAAGGCTCTTTGATCTCCAGCCGTTGAAAGATCGGCCTAAAAGCTCTATGATATCATTGATATCAAATGGAGGCGCGAATGGCTGATATATTGGTCAGAGACATGTCCGAAAGCTTGAAGCGAGAGCTTAGCGACGAGGCGAAGCGCTCTGGTCACAGTCTCTCGGAAGAAATTAAGATTCAGGTTCGAAAGGGCCTCAATGCTACGCGATCGGAGAATGCTGCAAAGGCGGGCTCGACGCTCGGCCAGCTGCGTTCTGCGTTCGTCGGCCTTGCATTGAGCGACGAAGAACATCGCGACTTCATGTCTGCCACAGATGAGGCTCGCCGTAGAGAGGCGGAGCGCCGTAGCTCTGAATGATTGTTCTCGATACGAACGTGGTTTCGGAAATCACAAAGGCGAATTTATCTCCAAACGTCGGTGAATGGTTTGAGCGGCAGGAGATGGAGACCCTGTATCTCTGCTCTCCCGTTCTAATGGAGCTGTCCTATGGCGCAGAAAAGGTGCTGCTGAGGGATCGATCAAAACGATTTTTCGAAGGCCTCGACTCTCTCATGGGACATCACTTTATGGGGCGTATCTTGCAACTGGATCAAGACAGCGCGCGGTTAACGGGCCGCATTCGCGCCCGTCGCGAGCGCTCGGGACATCAGATTTCCGTACAGGACGCCATGATCGCCGCCATCTGCCTTGCGAATGGTGCGACATTGGCGACGCGCAATACAAAAGACTTCGAGGGGCTTGATCTCAAGCTCGTAAACCCGTTTGAAGGCGGCTAGCATTGGACCCGATGGCGTGTACCGCGGCCGCTGGGTCATTCTAAATCTGATATCTTAGCCGGATGGATCACATGTCGCTCAACATCGTCTTTATGGGAACGCCCGAATTCTCCGTGCCGACATTGCGGTCCCTGATCGATGCCGGTCACAAGATTCGTGCCGTTTATACGCAACCGCCGCGCCCCGGCGGCCGGCGAGGGCTCGACCTGCAGAAATCGCCGGTGCATCAGGCGGCCGAATTGCTGGGCCTGCCAGTTTTCACGCCCGTCAATTTCAAGGATCCCGATGAACGCCAGCGTTTTCGCGATCTGAATGCCGACGTCGCTGTCGTCGTCGCTTATGGCCTGTTGCTGCCGGAGGCAATTCTGTCGGGCACGCGTCTCGGCTGCTACAACGGCCATGCCTCACTGCTGCCGCGCTGGCGCGGAGCCGCTCCCATCCAGCGAGCAATCATGGCCGGCGACAAAAAAACCGGCATGATGGTGATGAAGATGGACAAGGGGCTGGATACCGGCCCGGTCGCTTTGACACGCGAAGTCGAAATCGGCGACACCATGACAGCGGGCGAACTGCATGACAGGCTGATGCTCGTTGGCGCAAAGGCCATGGCTGAGGCGATGAACAAGCTGGAACATGACGAGTTGCCGTTGACCGCCCAGCCGTCCGAAGGCGTTCTTTATGCCGCCAAAATCGATAAGGGTGAAACCCGTATCGATTTCGGCAAGCCCGCAGCCGATGTCCATAATTATATTCGCGGCCTGTCGCCCTTTCCCGGCGCCTGGTTCGAGGCCGAAATTGCTGGCCGCCCCGAGCGTATCAAGGTGCTGGGTTCGGAATTGGCGGAAGGCAACGGAGCCTCCGGTCAGATCTTGACAGATGATCTCGTCACTGCCTGCGCCTCCGGCGCCATCAGGCTGACGAAGCTGCAGAAGGCCGGCGGCAAGCCCTTGGCGGCAGCCGACTTCCTGCGCGGCACGCCGATCGCGCCGGGCACCATGCTCGCCTCGGAGCAAGCCTGATGCCGCGTTACAAGATGACCGTCGAATATGACGGCATTCCCTATGTCGGTTGGCAGCGCCAGGAAAACGGCCCCTCCGTGCAGGGCGCAATCGAAGGCGCTATCCTGTCCTTGACCGGCGAGACCGTTTCGATCCGCGGCGCGGGACGCACCGATTCCGGCGTGCATGCCATGGGGCAGGTCATGCATGCAGATCTCTCGAAGGAATGGAAGGTCTATACGCTGCGCAACGCGCTCAATGCCCATCTGAGGCTTGCCGGTAACCGTATTGCCATTCTCGATATCGTCGAGGTCGACCAAAGCTTCGACGCGCGCTTTTCGGCCATCCGCCGCCACTATCTCTATCGCATCATCGCCCGCCGTGCGCCTCTGGCTTTGGAAGCCGGGCGCGCCTGGTGGGTGCCGAAGGATATGGACCATGAGGTCATGCATGCCGCCGCGCAAACGCTTGTGGGACGGCACGATTTCACCACCTTTCGCTCGGCGCATTGCCAGGCAAACAGCCCGGTGCGCACGCTCGACCGGCTGGATGTGACGCGCAGCGGCGAGCTCATCGAGATCCGTGCCACGGCGCAAAGCTTCCTGCACAATCAGATCCGTTCTTTCGCCGGCACGCTGAAGCTTGCGGGCGAGGGTAAATGGACGCCCGACGATGTGCGCGCGGCGCTCGAGGCAAAGGATCGCAAGGCCTGCGGCCCCGTCGCCCCACCGGATGGGCTATATTTCATGCAAGTGGAATATCGTGACGGCGCCGGTTTGCCTGGTGAGGGCGAAAATGCCGATGATGGCGAGGATCTGTCGTAGTCCCTCTGCGATTGCCTCAAACAGGCGGATAGACGCCGAGGAAGCGTTGCAGAAAATCCGTCAGCAGCATGGTCGGGATCAGCAGCACCAGCGTCAGTGTGCCGATAAAGAGCGGATGCGTGCCGCAGATCATTCGAAGCATGCGTGCCAGCGAAAAGATGATCGTCCCCATCAGGACAAGCCATAGCAGCGCCGCCAATCCACTGGAGCCAGGCACGAAGGCGATTAGGGCGATAAGCAGCGCATTGAGATAGGATGTCGGCACCCCAAGCCAGTTCACCACCACGACGATCGGCGTGAACTTCTCACCGACACGGAAAAACAGCAGCAATACGCCGGCAAGAACCAGCGGGATCAGCCAATTCGCCGCCTCGACCAGCGCCAGCCTCAGGAAAAAGGCGAGGCCCGTCGCTGTTTCCGGCGGCATGGCACGCAGATAGGCCTGCTGCCACCACAGCCAGGAAATGCCGATCGAGGGAAGGCTCCAGAAAATCGCCCAGAAGGAGCGCAGCATGCCGCGATCCGAAATATCCAGATACTGAAAGCCGCGTGCATCCATCCGGATCAGCAGCCACAGGCCGGACAGGTAATATTGGACTTCCTTAAAGCTCGGCATTCTCGAACCAGCGCTGGATGAAGGTCTGGTAGATCTCGGTTAGCGTTTCGAGATCCGAGAGCGCAACACGCTCGTCGACCATATGCATGGTCTGGCCGACAAGCCCGAATTCCACGACAGGGCAATAGTCCTTGATGAAGCGCGCATCCGACGTGCCGCCGGTGGTCGACAGTGCCGGCCTTTGACCGGTGATGTTTTCGATGGCGGAGGAGAGCGAAGCGATCAGCGCATTGTTGCGCGTCAGGAAGACCTGGCTCGGACGCTCCGACCACACGATATCGTATTTCGCGGGCGGACGTCCGGGCCGCAGCGTCTGGTCGGTGGCGGCTGCGTCCAGGCGCGCCAGAATTTCGGCCTTCAGCGTATCGGCCGTCCAGGTGTCGTTGAAGCGAATGTTGAAGGCAGCGGTTGCCTTGGCGGGAATGACGTTGGTCGCGGTATTGCCGACGTCGATCGTCGTCACTTCGAGGTTCGACGGCTGGAAATTGTCCGTGCCGGCGTCAAAGGGCGGATCGAGCAGCGCTTCCGTCAGTTTGATGATGCTGCGCACCGGATTGTCGGCAAGGTGCGGATAGGCGGCATGACCCTGAACGCCGTGGACGGTGATGGTGCCGGAGACCGAGCCGCGGCGGCCGATCTTGATCATGTCGCCAAGCCGGTCGGGATTGGTGGGCTCGCCGACGAGCGACGCATCCCATGTCTCGCCGCGCTCGGCCGCCCATTGCAGCAGCTTTACCGTGCCGTTGATCGCCGGTCCCTCTTCGTCGCCGGTAATCAGGAAGGAGATCGAGCCGGCGGGCTTGCCATGCTTCTCGATATGACGCGCAACCGCTGCCACGAAGCAGGCAATGCCGCCTTTCATGTCGACCGCGCCACGCCCAAAGAGTTCGCCATCGGCGATTTCGGCGGCAAAGGGCGGATGGCTCCAGGAAGCGGCATCGCCAACCGGCACGACATCCGTATGGCCGGCAAACATTAGGTGCGGCCCGCCCGTGCCAAGCCGCGCATAGAGGTTTTCGATATCGGGCGTTCCCGGCTCGCTTGCCGTCATGCGCTCGATCTTGAAGCCGAGCGGTGCCAGCATATCGGTAAGCGCGGTCAGCGCGCCGCCCTCGGCAGGCGTGACCGAAGCGCAGCGGATCAGGGTCTGCAGGTTCGTGATGGGATTCGTAACAGTCATCGGAGGCAACTTATCCGGCGGGAAATGGCAAAGCGATGGCAAAGGGTCGGTGACGACTCGAAAATCTTTGCCGCGATTCCAGCAATCGCACAGGCATGCTCACCGGGCAAGCATGAGGGAAGCGCGATATGGCAACCGCGCTTCCAAAATCTTGCAGATCAGTCGCGCAGCAGCTCGTTGATACCGGTCTTCGAACGGGTCTTTTCGTCGACGCGCTTGACGATGACTGCGCAATAGAGGCTGGGAGCCGGCTGGCCGTTCGCCATGGTGTTACCGCTCGGCAGCGCGCCGGCGACGACGACCGAGTAAGGCGGAACTTCGCCATAGGTGATCTCGCCGGTGGCGCGGTCGACGATCTTGGTCGACTTGCCGATAAAGACGCCCATGCCGAGTACGGAACCTTCGCGGACGATGCAGCCTTCGACGACTTCGGAACGGGCGCCGATGAAGCAATTGTCTTCGATGATGGTCGGGCCGGCCTGCATCGGCTCCAGCACGCCGCCGATGCCGACGCCGCCGGAAAGATGCACATGCTTGCCGATCTGGGCGCACGAGCCGACTGTCGCCCAGGTGTCGACCATGGTGCCTTCGCCGACATAGGCGCCGAGATTGACGAAGGACGGCATCAGGATGGCGTTGGGGGCGATATAGGCGGAATGACGCACGACGGCGTTCGGCACGGCGCGGAAGCCAGCTTCGCGGAAGCGGTTTTCACCCCAGCCTTCGAACTTCGAGGGAACCTTGTCCCACCAGGTGGCGCCGCCGGAGCCGCCTTCGACGATCTTCATGTCGTTGAGACGGAAGGAGAGCAGAACCGCTTTCTTGAGCCACTGGTTGACGGTCCAGTTGCCGTCGGCACCACGTTCGGCCACGCGAACCTTGCCGCTATCGAGGAGATTGAGCGCCGTCTCGACGGCGTCGCGGACTTCGCCGCGCGTCGACGTGTTCACATTGTCGCGATTGTCGAAGGCAGCCTCGATGGACTTTTCGAGGGAAGCGAGGTCGTTAGCGCTCATGGGAATTCCTTACAACGTCAGGGCCTATCGTGATTTCCGGATAAGGGTCCGGAAGCGGTCGATTGGTCCTATAGCATGGATGCCGAAAATGGAATGTCTTTTCCGCGCCGATTGAGCTTGGATTCAAGGCGTTGTAGGGGCATATGCAAGAGCTTGGCTATTTCCGTTCTCGGACGGAAAACGGGCCGTCATGATCGATTTGAAAGGCATGAATAGATGAGCAAGGGAAAGAACGGCAGGCTGAGGCGCAAGGACGGGGTTTGGGACCCGTTGAAGACGAGCTCGGCGGACAAGCAGCGAGCCGAGTCGGTGCCGCGCACGCCGCAGTCGATGTCGCCGTCCTACCGTCTTGCCTATGCCGATGAGGATTTCCTTTGCCGCGAGGAGCTGCGGCCGATCCGCCTGCAGCTGGAGTTGCTGAAGACCGAAATGTCTTTGGCCGAGCGTGGCATAAAATCGACCGTGGTCATGTTCGGCGGCGCGCGCATTCCCGCCCCCGGCGCCAATGCCTGGGCTGCCCGCAACGATGTGCAGCGCGCCAACCTGGAAGCCGCATCGGTCTACTACGAAGAGGCACGCAAGTTCGCCCGCCTTTGCTCGCGTTATTCCGCCGGCTTCGACTTCCATGAATATGTCGTCGTCACCGGCGGTGGTCCCGGCGTGATGGAAGCGGGCAATCGCGGCGCGGCCGAGGAAGGGGCTCCCTCGATCGGCCTCAACATCGTCCTACCACATGAGCAGGCGCCCAACGCCTATGTGACGCCGGAACTCAGCTTCAACTTCCATTATTTCGCGATCCGCAAGATGCACTTCATGGTGCGCGCCAAGGCGATCGCGGTGTTCCCCGGCGGCTTCGGCACGCTCGACGAGCTGTTCGAATGCCTGACGCTCATTCAGACCGGCCGCATGGAGCGCCTGCCGCTTATTCTCTTCGGCGAAAAATTCTGGCGCAACATCATCAATTTCGAGGCGCTGGCCGAGTTCGGCACTATTGCGCCCGACGATGTGAACCTCATCAGCTTCGTCGATACCGCCGACGAAGCCTGGAAGATCGTTGCCGATTTCTACGAACACGACAACGGCCACCACGATAACGGCCACTGAAAACGGAAAGCCCGCCGTCGCAGAGGCGAGGGCGGGCTTTCGTTCATGGGTTTGTTGCCGGCGCTATCGGCTTAGAGCAGCGGTCGGCCCGGCATGTCGTCAAGGTTGACGACGCCATCGTGGTTGCGGTCCAGCCGGTCGAAGACCTTGCTCATGGCGTCTTCGGCTTCCTTCTTGCTGATCTGGCCGCTTTGATCGGTATCGGCAAAGCGGAAGATCATCGCTTCATGCATGAAGCGGCCATACGGTCTGTGATGGCGATGGCCTTCGCCGCCCTTGTCGTTGTCATTGTCGTTTTGAGCCTGGTCGACCGGCGCCTGGTCGTCTGGAGCCTGATTACCCTGCGCCTGATTGCTTTGTGCCTGGTCGCCGCCTTGCGCCTGGCCATTTTGGGCCTGATCGCCATCCGCCTTGGCGTGTTCGGCCCGCCACTGCTTCATCTGCTCCTGGCGGTAGGCGCGATATTCGCCGGGTGTGATTTCGCCGTCGTGGTTGACGTCGATCTGGTCGAAGATCTTGTCGACGCCTGCCTTGACCTCATCCTTGGTGAGCTTCGTGTCACCGGGATTGCCGAATTCCTTCAGCATGCGCACGTAAAGGACTTCGGGCGAAATATGCGGTTTGTGCCAGCGGCCGTGATGATGTCTGCCCCCACGGTCGCTATCATGCGAAGCGGCGAGCGCCACCTGTGCGGCACCGCTGAGAAGCAGGGTTGCAGAAAGTCCGGCCAGAAGAAGTTTTTTCCCGTTCATCGCTTTTCCTTTCGTGTCGAGGAATGGGCAAACGATACGGTTGGCGGTCAAAAACGGCCAATTAAACCTCTGTAAGGCGCATGAAACTTTCGTAACCCCGTTCTAATGAATGGTTAAACCAGCGCCTTCAGGAAAGCGGTGAGGTCGTCGGTCACGTAATCGATGTGATCGTCTTCGCCAGTCGTTCGTTCCCACCATTCGACGATCGTCGTCTCGAGATTTTGCGGTACGAGAAGCACGGTCTTCATGCCGAGCGCCTTGGGCACGGTGAGGTTGCGCGGTAGGTCCTCGAACATGACCGCCTTCTTCGTATCGACGCGATGGAGGCTCATGAACTTGTCATAGGTGCTGCCGGCAGGCTTCGGCACGTAGTCGGCAGCGACGATATCGAAAATGTCGTCGAAGCCGTCGAGGATGCCGAGTGCGCCGGCCGTCGCCTGGGCGTGTTTGACGCTGCCGTTGGTGAAGATGAACTTGCGTCCCGGCAACGCCTTGATGGCAGCGGCCAGCTCCGGCTGCGGCGTCAGCGCCGAATAGTCGATCGCATGCGCCTTTTCCAGGAAATCGTTGGGGTCGATGCCGTGATGGATCATCAATCCCTGCAGGGTCGTGCCGTGCTCGAGATAATATTGCTTCTGCAGCTTGCGGGCGTCTTCACGCTCCATCTGCAAGAGAGCGGCGACATAGGCGGTCATGTTCTTGTCGATCTGCGCGAAGAGATCGACATGATGCGGATAAAGCGTGTTGTCGAGATCGAACACCCAATCGCGGATGCCGGCAAAATCTGAAGGTTCGGATAGCGTTTTTGTCTGGTTCATGCCCGTCTTATGGCACGCACGGTCGGCACGGGGGAAGGAAAATATTCATGCTGCTGCATCCCCGGTCATGGGGGGAGATTGCCGTGCGATCCAATGCCGGCTATGATTTTACTATTGATTTCCGGGGTTTTACGCTATTTGCCATGTGAGGGAGAGCTGACGCTCTTTATGGTCGCGGAGGGGAAATCGCCCGACTGGGCTTTTCGGAGGGGATGCGATGGGTCAAGTGGAAAAGGCGCAGGAATTTGCGCGGCTGCACAAGAAGGGCGAGCCGCTGATCCTTTTCAATATTTGGGATGCTGGCTCTGCCAAGGCTGTCACGGAGGCTGGCGCGAAGGCGCTGGCGACGGGTAGCTGGTCGGTTGCCGCCGCCAACGGCTTCGGCGATGGCCAGGCCATTCCGCTATCATTGCTGGCGGTCACCGCCAGGCTGATTTCGGTGACGAGCCCGTTGCCGCTGTCGGTCGATTTCGAGGGCGGTTACGCCGTCGAACCCGAGGAGGTCGCCGCCAATGTCGAAAAGATCATGGATCACGGCGCCATCGGTATCAATTTCGAAGATCAGGTGATCGGCGGTCAAGGCGTTCATCAGATCGAGGTACAGGCGGCACGCATCCGCGCCATCCGCGAAATGGCCGATCGCCGGGAAATGCCCTTGTTCATCAACGCCCGCACCGATCTTTTCCTGCAGGAAAGCGATACGGCACATCATCAGCTCCTGCTGGACGACGCCTTTCAGCGCGCCGACGCTTTTGCCGAGGCCGGTGCCAGTGGTTTCTTCGCGCCGGGCCTGGTCGAGCCGGATCTGATCGGCGCTCTTTGCGAGCGCTCGCCCTTGCCGGTCAACATCATGGTGCGCCCGGCGACGCCTGATAACGAGACGATGGCAAAACTCGGCGTCAGCCGCATCAGCTATGGGCCAGCGCCTTACCGGTCGGTCATGGGAATGCTGAAAAGCGAGGCCGAAGCCATCTACCGGCCGTCCTGACACGGCTGTCGGCACTCCGCAATCACATTTGCGGAGCGCCTGAATTTTCTCGATGAGTGCGCCCTATCACGGAACGATAAGCGTTCCCGCACCGTGCTCGGTGAAGATTTCGAGCAGCACGGAATGGGCCGTCTTGCCGTTGAGGATGACGACGCCCTGAACACCGGCCTTGATGGCGTCGATGCAGGTCTCCACCTTCGGGATCATGCCACCTGAAATCGTGCCGTCGGCGATCAAGGCATGGGCCTGGGCGACGGACAATTCCTTGATGAGCTGGCCTTGCTTGTCGAGCACGCCGGGAACATCCGTCAGGAAAAGCAGGCGCGTGGCACTGAGCGCACCGGCGATCGCGCCGGCAAAGGTATCGGCATTGATGTTGTAGGTCGCGCCGTCGCGGCCGGGGGCAACAGGGGCAATGACCGGGATCATCTCGGACTTGGCAAGCAGGTCGAGCAGCGTACGGTCGACTTCGACCACTTCGCCGACGAAGCCGAGATCGAGGACGCGCTCGATGTTGGAGTCCGGGTCTTTGATGGTCTTGCGTGCCTTTTCGGCAAAAACCATGTTGCCGTCCTTGCCGCAAAGGCCGATCGCCCATTCGCCGGTCTGGTTGATCAGCGCGACGATTTCCTTGTTGATCGAGCCGGCCAGCACCATTTCGACGATCTCGACCGTCTTCTGGTCGGTGACGCGCAACCCGCCTTCGAATTTCGATTCAATGCCCATCTTCGTCAGCATGGCGCCGATCTGCGGGCCGCCGCCATGGACGACGATCGGGTTGACGCCGGACTGCTTCAGGAGCGCGATATCGGCCGCAAAGGCCTTGCCAAGCTCGACATTGCCCATGGCATGGCCACCGTATTTCACGACGATGGTCTTGTTTTCGTAACGCTGCATATAGGGCAGCGCCTGTGCGAGCAGGTTGGCTTGGAGTTCGCTTTGGGCTTCGGACATGGTGCACCCTTCGAAATTGTTCGCGGGCCTTTTATCTCAAGTTTTTGACAGAGGGAATAATGATCTCGGCAATAAAACATGTCGCGCGAAAGTGCGCAGCGGTTTTGCGGCGATGACATACATAAAATCAATTACCTGAACGCGAATGCCTATCTGAAAGATCGCGCTGTGCTTTCGTTGACGCTATGTCACATCGGCGTCGCCGAAATTGATGGTGCAGACGCATTTGCCGAAGTGATGTTTTCTTCTAAAGATGGTGCAGGCGTTGTACCCCGGGGATTTGGATGGCGAATGAGGAGACGGAAGCGCTGATCGGCCGCGTCGCCATGCGCGATCAGAAAGCCTTTGCCGCGCTCTACAGGCGTACCAGCCCGAAACTTCTCGGTGTTTGCCTGCGTATCGTCGGCAACAAGACAGATGCGGAAGAGGTTTTGCAGGAGGTCTATATCAAGGTCTGGCAGCGAGCCGAACAATTTGCTGTTGCGGAAGGGCCCGCGATGCCTTGGCTGACGGCAATAGCGCGCAATCGAGCCATCGATTTCGTGCGTGCCCGCAAGCCGGTAGCCGATGAAATAGATAGCGCCTACGATCTCGCCGACCTGGAACCCGGCCCCGAAGAGCAAGCAATCGTGAAGGGGGAGGGAAGGCGGATTGACAGGTGCATGGAAGAGTTGGAAGCTGATCGCGCGCGGGCTGTCCGCAGCGCCTATGTCGAGGGCTTGAGCTATCAGGAGCTCGCCGACCAACACGCTGTACCATTGAACACGATGCGCACCTGGCTGCGTCGAAGCCTGATCAGACTGAGAGAGTGCATGGACCGATGAGTACGCCCGATCAAAGCAAGGGAGGCCGCTCCCGCGATGAAGTCCTGGCCGGAGAATATGTGCTTGGCGTGCTCTCCCTGGAGGACCGGCAGAAGGTCGAGCGCCGGATGCGCAGCGATCGCCAGTTTGCCGCCATCGTCAGCCGCTGGGAACAGAACCTCTCGGAATTCAATGAGGAATATGAAACGGTGACGCCGTCTTCTTCGGTCTATCCGAAGATCGAGAAGCGGATTTTCGGTGACGTGGCATTCGGTGCCCAGCTCTGGAACTCCCTTTTGGTCTGGCGCTCGATGGCCTTCGGTTCGCTGTTCTTGGCGGCCGGCGTTCTCGTCTTTGCCATAACCAATGAAGGTGCCCTGCGCGGAACATCGGGCAAGCAATTGACGGCATCGCTTTCCGGTCAGAATAGCCCGATCACGCTCCTCGCCAATTATGACGTTGCCAATGGGCGTTTGAAGGTGACGCCGGTGGCTGCGGGCAAACCGGAAGAAAAGTCGCTGGAGCTCTGGCTGATTCGTGGCAGCGATCCCGCCGAGGCGCTTGGCGTTCTGCCGCAGGGCGGCGATGGTGAAATCGTCCTCCCGCCGGAGCTTCACAGTAAATTGACGGAGGGCGCAATCATCGCCGTCAGCGTCGAGCCCTTTGGCGGTTCGCCGACCGGCAAGCCGACGGGCGATGTGGTCGCTTCCGGCACGATCCATTTGCCCTGACGAATTTCTGCTCGCAAAAAGCGATCCAAGCTGAAACTGTTTGAAAGCCCGCTCCGTATCTTCTTCCGACCCCGCCCGATCGGGGCAATAGAGAGGAAGAGGAGACGTTATGATCAAGACCGTATTTCGCATTGCTGCCGCAGCCGCAATGTTGTCCGCTGCGAGCAGCCTTGCCTATGCCAAGGACCCGATGGTCGGTGGTGCTGCGATGTATGCCAGCAAAAACATCATCCAGAATGCCGTGAACTCTAAGGACCACACGACCCTGGTCGCTGCCGTGAAGGCGGCCGGTCTCGTTGATACGCTTGAAGGCAAAGGCCCGTTCACCGTCTTCGCACCGACGAATGAAGCGTTCAACCAGCTGCCGGCCGGCACCGTCGAGACGTTGCTGAAGCCGGAGAACAAGGAGAAGCTGGTCAAGGTGCTGACCTGCCACGTCGTCGCCGGTGATGACATGGCTGCCGCCATCAAGAAATGGGCAATGAGCAAGGGCGGCGAATACGATCTGAAGACGGTCGGCGGCTGCACGATCAAGGCTATGGCCAAGGGCGACAAGCTGACGCTGACCGATGAAGCGGGCGGCACCGCTCACATCGCAATCGCCGACGTCAAGCAGTCGAACGGCGTAATCCATGTCGTCGACAAGGTGTTGTTGCCGAAGATGTGATCCTCATCGGCAACAGGCCGTCGTCTCCTGATACGAGGTCAGGGGCGGCGGCCTCATTGTATCGATGCGGTCTTCAAACCTGGATGCCGACCGTCAGGCCAATGGCTTCGCGCAATTCCTGAAGGCCAAAGCCCTTTTCCGAAGACGTAGCAAGAATGCCGGGATAGGCGGCCGGGCGCTTGCGGATTTTTTCGGCGGTATCGGCGAGCAGCTTCGGTATGCCCGCCTCCTTGATCTTGTCGGTCTTGGTCAGCACGATCTGATAGGAAACGGCGGCCTTGTCGAGAAGGTCCAGAACCTCCGCATCGTTCTTCTTGATACCGTGGCGGCTGTCGATCAACACATAGACGCGCTTCAGCGTCGTGCGCCCGCGCAGATAGTCGAAGACCAGCTTCGTCCAGGCATCGACCTGATCCTTCGGTGCTTCGGCATAGCCATAGCCGGGCATGTCAACCAGAGCCATCGGCGGCAGATCGCCAGCCTCGCCGGAAAAGCCGTCGGGAACGAAATAGTTGAGCTCCTGCGTGCGTCCCGGCGTATTCGACGTGCGCGCCAGTCCCTTATGCCCGACCAGGGCATTGATCAGCGACGACTTGCCGACGTTGGAGCGGCCGGCAAAGGCGATTTCCGGCGGCCCTTCCGGCGGCAGAAATTTCATCGACGG
Organism: Rhizobium sp. BK312; assembly: GCF_014193605.1. NCBI lineage: Bacteria > Pseudomonadati > Pseudomonadota > Alphaproteobacteria > Hyphomicrobiales > Rhizobiaceae > Rhizobium > Rhizobium sp. BK312. Next base: position 371,744 of record NZ_JACHZP010000005.1, read on the forward strand.
CACGCCGCGAATGAAAATCCACGGACGCCCGAAAAGCGGCTTGTCGTCTTTTGTCGTCTGGTCTGCCATTCTCTCGATCTTTACTTGGTTCCGTGGATTGGCTTCAAGCTTTTGTCCGCGAAAGTCAAGTTTGGATCGGCATTTGGCTTCGTGCTGCCGAGCTTCGGTGTCGGCCAAGGAGCCGGTAATGACTAGCCACAGCACTTGGCAGCATTCGCTGATCCACAGGTTGCCGCTTGGGTCTGTTCTGCCAGCCACCGGTCACGTGGTTTGCAGCTGGCTGCGCGGGCAATGAGCTCGATATAGACGGCATCGTCGCCGATAACAGGAGTTGATGCGCAGTAGAGCTGCATCGGCTGCACCCCGTCGCTCACCTCAAAGGTCAGCCTCGCGGAGCCGTCGAACTGCACGTGCTCGGAAACTTTGCGGATGATAGCGGCGAATTTACCCGCCGGCATATGCGTGCGGTTGCCTTCATCGATATCCCAAAGCTGCACGAAAATCTCAGCCCATGCTTCCGGGTTGGCCCCGCAGTCCAATGCCGAAAACTGCCCGGCCTTAACTTCTGTGACGTGATAGCCCGGCCTCACCGGCCGACCGTCATAGCGGAATACAAGGGGCAGATCGCCGGCAACGGCCAGAGTCTCAAGCAAAAGGCCGAGGTTGATATCCGAAGACCGGGTCTTGTCGATCGCATTCATTTGATGTACTCCATATTTCAACACTTAAAGGATTATTGAAATATGGATGAAGGTCAAGCCCTCGCTTCGTTCGGCGCACTCTCTCAAGAGACCCGCCTGCAGATCGTCCGCATGCTCGTCGTTGCCGGTCCTGATGGGATGGCTGCGGGCATGATTGCAGAGAAGCTCGAAGTATCGCCCTCGAATGTTTCGTTCCATCTGAAAGAACTGGATCGAGCCGGCCTCATTGGCCAGCAGCGGGAATCCCGCTCCATCGTCTACACCGCCAATTACGATGTGCTCGGAGGCCTTGTCCGCTTCTTGATGGAAGACTGCTGCGCGGGGCATCCGGAGGTCTGCGCGCCGGCGGCGCAAGTCGCCGCCTGCTGTGCGCCGGCTGTGAGAAACGTTCCATGAATATGCTGAGCCGGGGACCGAAACCATGACATCTTTTCCGCTTTCGCGCCGCCTTGTCTCGGAGGCTCTGGGCACGGGCCTTCTGGTCGCGACAGTCGTCGGTTCGGGTATCATGGCGGACAGGCTGACGAGCGATGCGGCGCTTGCGCTGCTCGCCAATACGCTGCCCACGGGCGCGATCCTCGCCGTGTTGATCATCGTCCTCGGTCCGATATCCGGCGCTCACTTTAACCCGGTGGTATCGCTCGTCTTTGCGATACGCCGCGAGCTGACCGCGATGTCGGCTTTGGGCTATGTCGTCGCGCAGATCCTTGGCGGAATTGCGGGGACGATCCTCGCGCATGCCATGTTCGAACTGCCGTTGCTACAGGCCTCGACAACCATCCGCAGTGGTGGCGCGCAATGGCTGGCCGAGGTGACGGCCACCTTCGGCCTCGTCTTCGTCATCCTCTCCGGCCTGCGGTTTCGCGCCGACGCCGTGTCATGGCTGGTCGGCCTCTACATCACGGCTGCATACTGGTTTACCGCTTCCACCTCTTTCGCCAATCCGGCTGTCGCAATCGCCCGCTCGCTGACGAATACTTTTGCGGGCATCCGCCCGATCGATCTTCCTGGGTTCATCATCGCGGAAATCCTCGGCGCATTGCTGGCGGTGCTGCTCGTGAGCTGGCTGCTGATGGAAGCCCGCGCTCCCCGCACTCTCGCTGAAACGGAACCTGCCTCATGACCATGGATGTTACGATTTACCACAATAACGACTGCGGCACCTCGCGCAACGCGCTGGCGATAATCCGCAATGCCGGCATCGAGCCGACCGTCATCGAATATCTGAGCAATCCGCCGAGCCGCGATGATCTCATCAAGATGATTGCCGATGCGGGTTTGACCATCAGGCAGGCAATCCGCGAAAAGGGCACGCCGTATGCCGAGCTCGGCCTCGACAATCCAGACCTGACCGATGCCCAGTTGCTAGATGCTATGCTGAAGGATCCGATCCTGATCAACCGGCCGTTCGTTGTCACGCCCATGGGCACGCGTTTGGCTCGTCCTTCGGAAGTCGTCCTGGATATCCTGCCCGATACGCATAAAGGCCCGTTCACCAAGGAAGATGGCGAGCAGGTTCTCGACGCCGACGGCAAGCGCCTTGTCTGAACGCGTGCCGCTTCATGCCGTGTTTGCGCTCGGCGTTACACAAATCATCGGTTACGGCACCCTCTATTACAGTTTCAGCATACTTGCGCCCGATATGGCCATGCAGTTCGCATGGTCGAGCGAATGGGTCTTTGGCGCACTGTCGGTCGCGCTTCTGGCAGGCGGCCTTACCGCGCCGTGGCTGGGTGGGCTGTTCGACAGGATCGGTGCCGCACGGGTGATGACGATCGGCTCCTTCGTGGCGGCCGCAGCTCTGGCCGCTTGTGCCCTAGCGCCTAACAAGGCGGTCTACGTCGTCGCACTCATTGCGATCGAAGTTTCCGCCAATCTGGTCCAGTATGGCGCGGCCTTTGCGCTGCTTGTGCAAGTCCGACCACAGGTCGCTTCCCGCAGCATCACCTATCTGACGCTGATTGCCGGGTTCGCCTCGACAATCTTCTGGCCGACAACCACGGCACTCCATGCGCATCTCGCCTGGCAGAACGTCTATCTGGTTTTCGCCGCCCTCAACCTCTGTATCTGCCTGCCAATCCACGCATGGTTGTCGCGTCAGGGATCCACGCAGGGCGCGAAGGCGTCGACTGTCGCCGCGCGCGTCGAGGGGGTGTTGCCACCTGCCCGCCGCCGCCTTGGCTTTGCGGTCATGGTTATGGGTTTTTCGCTGATGTCGCTCGTCAGTTCGGCCATTCTGGTGCATCTGGTGCCACTGTTGTCTGGTCTCGGTCTCGGCGCGACCGCCGCTCTCGTGGGGACATTCTTCGGCCCGTCGCAGGTCGGCAGCCGCCTCATCAACATGGTGTTCGGCAAGAACCTGCCCGCACTCCATCTGGCCGTGATCGCCTCGATGCTGATCCCGGGCGGAGTGCTGGTGCTTCTGCTTTCTGCCCCCTCCGTACCCGGCGCCATGGCCTTCGCGATGATCTTCGGCATGGGCAACGGCCTCCTCAGCATCGTCACCGGCACGCTGCCTCTGCATCTTTTCGGCAGCGATGGCTACGGAAAGCTACAGGGGAAGATGATGGCGGCACGGCTGATCCTTTCAGCTCTCGCCCCGTTCGTCCTGGCCTTCGCGATGCAGAATATCGGTATCACGCCGTCACTCGCCATCGCGGCCGTTCTGGGTGGGCTTTCAATCGCTGCTCTATCTTCCATCGCAGCATTGCGATGACCGTTATTGGCGGCACATCGGTGCCGGAGTTCGCCGATGGCACCTGTCGCCACAAAAGAAAAAGCCCTGCCGAAGCAGGGCTTTTGTCGTCATTTCGATGGCGCCGGTTTTCGTTTGAAGAGGCCCTTCAGATTGTCGAAGAGCTCCACCTTCACGCCATGGCGCTTCATGATGATCGACTGCTGGATGACCGAGAGGGTATTGTTCCAGGCCCAGTAGATCACGAGACCGGCCGGGAAGCTCGCCAGCATGAACATGAATACCAGCGGCATCCAGTTGAAGATCATCGCCTGGGTCGGGTCCGGCGGCGTCGGGTTCATGCGCATCTGGAAGAACATGGTGACACCCATGATCAGCGGCCAGACGCCGAGATGCAGGAAGGTCGGAGCCGCAAAGGGCAGCAGACCGAAGAGGTTGACGATCGACGTCGGATCCGGTGCCGAAAGATCCTGGATCCAGCCGAAGAACGGCGCATGGCGCATCTCGATGGTGATGTAGATCACCTTATAGAGCGAGAAGAAGATCGGGATCTGCAGAAGCACCGGCCAGCAGCCCGCGATCGGATTGATCTTCTCTTCCTTGTAGAGCTGCATGGTCGCCTGCTGCAGGGCCATGCGGTCGTCGCCGAACTTGGCCTTCAGCTCTTCCATCTTCGGCTGAACACGCTTCATGTTCGCCATGGAGGCATATTGCCGGCTGGCGAGGGGGAAGAAGAGCGCCTTGACGACGATGGTGGTGCAGAGGATGGCGACGCCGAAATTGCCGAAGTAGCGGAAGAAGAAATCCATCAGCTTGAACATCGGCTTGGTGATGAAATAGAACCAGCCCCAGTCGATCAGGCGGTCGAAGCGCGGGATCGAGTAGCTGGTCTCATAGCGGTCGATGACCGGGACTTCCTTGGCGCCGGCGAAGACCAGATTCTTCAGATCCTGCGACTGGCCGGGAGCGATGGTAACCGCATCCTGCTTGTAATCGGCCTGATAGCGCGGAGTGCCATCGGTAAAGTGCGAGAAGCGGGCGTCATAGGCCGTCGACTGCGGCGGCACGATGGTCGCAGCCCAGTACTTATCCGTCATACCGAGCCAGCCGCCGGTTGCCTTGGCGGGCGTCGTGGCTTCCTTTTCGGTCGACGCATATTTGGTCTCGATCAAGCCGTCATCGCCGATGACGCCGATGAAACCTTCATGCAGGACGTAGGCGGAAGGCGTCTCAGGCTTGTTGTAGCGCGTGACGCGGCCGTAGCTCGACAGAGAAACTGGAGCCTGGCTGGCGTTGGCGATCTTGTCTGTGATCGTGAACATATAGCGATCGTCGACGGAGATCGTGCGGTTGAAGGTGATGCCCTTGTCATTGGTGTAGGAGAGCGTCACCGGCGTCTTGTCGGTTAGCTTGTCGCCGCTGGTAAGCTTCCACATGGTCGAGGGGCCGGGGACTGCGCCGGTCGCGTCGCTGCCGACATAGCCGAGTTCTGTGAAATAGCCGTCCTTGGTGTCGGCCGGGCTGAAGAGCGTGATGATCGGGCTGCTCTTGCTGACGGTCTCGTGGTAGGCCTTGAGCTGGAGGTCGTCGAAGCGGGCGCCTTCCAGATTGATGGAGCCGGCAAGCGCGGGCGTGTCGATGGTGACGCGCGACGAAGCGGTCTTGGCGACGGACTGCTCGAGGGTGAGAACCGTCGGCGCCGTCTGACCACCTGCGGGAAGCGAACCGTTCACGGCGGCACCCGTTGCGGGCGACTGCGTCGTCTGGGCTTGCTGCGCCTGCTGGTGCTGCTTGGCGGCCTGCTCGGCCTGACGCTGCGCTTCGAGGCGTGGGTTCATATAGAAAAACTGCCAGCCGAGAACAATCAGCACAGACAGTGCAATTGCAATGAAGTAATTGCGGTTGTTTTCCATCATACTTTCCTGGAGCGGTCCTTTTCCGACCGCCGGTGTTTCGGCCTGGTTTCGATGCGGCTTACGAGTTCGCTCGCCAGTTTTTCGAAAGGCGCGGTCAGCACCTCGCGTCGCGCGACAACCACATAGTCGTGTCCGGGCTGCATTGCAAATCCGGCGTGAAGCCGCACGGCTTCTTTCAGCCTGCGCCGCATGCGGTTGCGCTCCACCGCGTTGCCATGTTTTTTGGTAACGGTAAAACCGACGCGGGGTTCGGCGTCGGCGGTCTTGCGGTCCAGCATTTCGATGAGGAAGAAGCTGCCTCTGCGCTTCTCGCCTTCGCGGACTGCAAGAAACTGCGGCCGGCTTTTCAGCCGCCCGACAGTCTTTTTTGGTCGTTCATTCGTCAATTTGCCCGCCATCCTGGATTATCGGGCACTCCGGCCCTTAGGCCGAAAGACGCTTGCGGCCGCGGTTACGGCGAGCGGAAAGAACCGCACGGCCGCCCTTGGTGGCCATGCGCGCACGGAAGCCGTGGCGACGCTTGCGGACAAGCTTGGATGGTTGGTAGGTACGCTTCATTTATTTAAACACCGCGGAGTGCGGCCCTTCTTGAGCTTTGCTTTACAGCAAGGAGCGTTGTTGATTATGGCGAACGGACTTGGCCCGCAAATGCAGGCTCCATGACCGGACGTGCGCGGGCTTATACGGATCAAGCCTCCGGAAGTCAATTATATGGGTGCAGATTCCTTTAAGACAGGCAATTTCGCGCGATCGGCGGCGGCTGATTGCCGTCTGGCTGCTGCTCCCGAGGAGTGTGCGCAACCTTGAATATAAATTGCATAAATTCTAAAATATACGGATAGTATAGTGAAGAATGTCGAGCGCTTGGATTAAAGATAACTCAATATAACATTAATGATTTTAGCCGATATCTAGCTTTGTGCGGTAAAACCCATCGATTTATGGGGGATGGGATCTGCGCCGGAGGGGTATTGTGAAAATTCGCGGCAAAATCAATCTGCTTGTATCTGTCATGGCCGGGGCGGCGCTTATGATCGGCGTCACTGCGCTCTATGCGTTGCATCAATATGACCAGAAATTACAGAGCTACGAGCAGACGGCGAGCCGCGCTTACATGGGCGAGCGCCTGAATCGTTACGTGACCGCGGTGGTGATGGAAGCGCGCGGCATTTATGCCGCTACTGCCGCGAAGGATTCCAAACCCTTTGCCGATGGGCTGATGGTCGATCTCGACGAGATCGACAAGGTGCTTGCAAGCTGGGCGCCCCTGGTGCCGGAGATGCAGCAGCCGGAATTCACCAAGCTGCAGGCCCGTGCCCAGGAGTTTCGCGCCTTTCGCACGGAGACGGCCAGGCTCGGCGTGACCGATGGCCCGGATGCCGCCGGCAAGCAGGGCAACAATGAAGCGAACCGCGCCAACCGCAAGGCTTTTCAGGCTGAGATCGATGCGATCGTCCAGACCGACAAGGCCGAGCTTGCAAAGGCAGAGACCGAGATCGCAGCCTTTCATAGCAGCGTCCTGTGGGTCGTCCTCGGAATCATGACTGCCGGTATTGCGGCGGGCGTCGGCCTTGGCGCCTATATCGGAACCGTCCATCTGAGCCGTCCGATCCGCAAGGTGACCGATGCGATAAAGAATGTCGCCAACGGCCATTTCGATATCGAGGTGCCATTTGCCGGCCGGAAGGACGAAATCGGCGAGATGGCGGCGGCCGTCGACGTCTTCAAGGAAAACGGCAAGGCCGTGCGCCGCATGAATGCCGAGGAGGCGGCCTTGCGCGCAAAAAGCGACGAGCTTCAGTCGAGCATGTCTCTTGCAGTCTCTGCCGCCGCGGCCGGCGATTTCAGCCACCGCATCGAGAAGGACTATGGCGACGTCAACCTCAATCGTTTCGCCGGCAATGTGAACGAGCTGCTTGTGAGCGTCGACACGGGTATCGGCGAAGTCCGCCGCGTCATCGCGAGCTTGGCCGAGGGAGACTTGACCCAGGCAATGAAGGGCAATTTCCAGGGCGCCTTCGCCGAACTGCAGCAGAACGTCAACGCGACATTCGAGACGCTCAAAAGCACCATGAGCGAAGTGCGCGGCACCACCGGTTCGATCAATTCCAATACCAACGAGCTCCGTCACGCCAGCGATGACCTTTCCAAGCGCACCGAACAGCAGGCGGCCGCTCTGGAAGAGACCTCGGCAGCGCTCGACGAGATCACCTCCGTCGTTCAGAATTCGACGGAACGGGCGCGTGAGGCGAGCGTCATGGTGAGCGAAGCCAAGGACGACGCGGCTCGCTCCGGCACGGTGGTTCGCAACGCGATCGACGCCATGGGACGCATCGAGCAGGCATCGGGCGAGATCAGCCAGATCATCGGTGTGATCGACGACATCGCCTTCCAGACCAATCTACTGGCGCTCAATGCCGGCGTAGAGGCCGCACGCGCCGGCGATGCGGGCAAGGGCTTTGCCGTCGTTGCCCAGGAAGTGCGTGAGCTCGCCCAGCGCTCCGCCACCGCGGCGAAGGATATCAAGGCGCTGATCGGCAAGTCCGGTAACGAGGTGCAGGTCGGCGTCAAGCTCGTGCAGGCAACCGGTGAGGCGCTGTCCTCCATTGAGGCCCGCGTGCTGAAGATCAACGATCACATTCACTCGATAGCGACAGCGGCACGCGAACAGGCAACGGGCCTGTCGGAGGTGAACAAGGCCGTCAATCAGATGGATGAGGTCACTCAGCGCAATGCCGCCATGGTCGAGGAGACTTCGGCCGCGACCCATCGGCTGGCGGCCGAAGCGGATGGCCTTGTCCAGCTCGTCTCGCGCTTCAAGGTGGACGCAGCCAATGTTTCCGCTCCCGTTACAGCACGCGCCGAGACGCATCGCCCGGCCGCATCGCCGGCCCGACGCATGATCGACAGGGTCGCGACCGCCTTTGGCGGCGGGGCGCTTGCTCCTGCCGCAGCGGCGCCAGGCTGGGAAGAGTTCTGATCCGTCAGATATGAGGCCGGCTGCGGCGCCCGAGCGTCGCTGCCAGCTTTCGCCTTCTGTCAAAATCCCGAGCCGATTGGAAAAAGCTCCACAATCGCCTATTATCTAGTTCGATCAGGTCGCATCAGATCGCTTTTTAAGCGAAGCGGGACAAGAGAAATGGACAGTGGGCAGGACAAGGATGCCGTAAAGGACGGCAAGGTCGAGAAAGGCCGCCTGTCCCAGCTTTGTCGTCCCACAGGTATTTTCGGCGGCCTCTCCGGCAAGCTCCTCATCCTCACCGTCGTTTTCATTTCGATGGCGGAAGTGCTGATTTTCGTGCCGTCGGTCGCCAATATGCGGCTGCGGTGGCTGCAGGATCGGCTGAACACCGCCGCTGCCGCTGCCATCGTCATCGACGGTCTGCAGCCGGCTGAACTGCCGCGTGCTCTGCAAAAGGAGACGCTGATGGCGACGGGCACGCGGGCCATCGTTCTGCGCAAGGACGGCACGTCGCGCCTGCTGGCTACAGCCGAGATGCCGGCCGCCGTCGATGAGAAGTATGATCTCAGCGACGTGTCCCAGCTCACCGCCATCAAGGATGCGCTCGATACGCTGCTCTTCGGCGGCAATCGCATCATCCGCGTGTTCGGTCCGGTTGGCGGCGATGCCAATACGGGCATCGAGGTGGTGCTGAAGGATACCCGGCTGCGCAATGCGATGCTTGCCTACTCGACCAGCGTCTTCTTCGTCTCCATCCTAATCTCGCTGTTCACCGCAACGCTGATCTTCTTTGCGATCAACCGCATGATGATCCGCCCCATCCGCCGCCTGACGGACAGCATGCAGGCCTATTCCGATGATCCGGAGGATCCGGGCCGCATCCTTGTTCCCGACAGGGGAGGCGACGAGCTTGCCGTGGCCGGCCGCCATCTCGCCTCCATGCAGTCGCAACTGCAGAAGACCCTGAAGCAGCAGAAGAACCTCGCTGCGCTCGGATTGGCCGTGTCGAAGATCAATCACGACATGCGCAATATCCTCTCGGCCGCGCAGCTTATGTCGGACCGTCTGGTCGATGTCGACGACCCTATGGTCAAGCGCTTTGCTCCGAAGCTGTTGCGCACCATCGATCGCGCCGTCGGCTACACGACCGAGGTTCTCTCCTTTGGCCAGACCTCCGAGTCGGCCCCACGCCGGCGCAAGATTCGCATATTCGAACTCATTGAAGAGGTGCGTGATATCCTGGCGATCGATCCGGACAGCGGCATCGAGTTCATCGTGCAGCTCAGCCCGGATCTGGAGGTCGATGCCGACAGCGAGCAGCTCTTCCGCGTCATTCATAATCTCTGCCGCAATGCCTATCAGGCGCTGATCGCTTTCGGCGAGGCGGAACCCGATAGCGTGAGGCGAATCACGGTTTCGGCGCATCGGATTGGCAGCGTCGTCAGCATCACCGTCGACGATACCGGGCCGGGCATGCCGCAAAAGGCGAGGGAGAACCTGTTTACGGCCTTTCGCGGTTCGGCGCGCTCGGGTGGCACCGGCCTTGGCCTCGCGATCGCCCGTGAACTCGTCCTTGCCCATGGCGGCACGATTGCGCTCGTCGAAAAACCGGCGGCCGGCACGCAGTTCCGCATCGAAATTCCCGACCGCCCGGTATCCCTCGATGATTACCGCAGCAGAAGCCTGCAAGAAAACTGATTGTTTTCAGTTATTTGACGTCGCTATGCACGAAAATTGCGATCTTTTTCAGAAATCCACTTGCATTCCCTCAAGGGAGGCTTTAGAGAACCGCCCACGCCAACGGTTTCTTCCGTTTCGGCCACGCACCCGTAGCTCAGCTGGATAGAGCACCAGACTACGAATCTGGGGGTCAGGAGTTCGAATCTCTTCGGGTGCGCCATTTTTCTCTGTTATGTGTAGGTTGAAGGCTCGTTGAGCGGACCGGCTTAGCTCGAGCAGCGTGTAGTCAGCCGTCTATCGAGAGCTTACGCCATCGACCGAACGGCATTTGCGTGATGTGGCGGGCCGTTCGCGCCAATGATCAATAAAGTTTGGATGTCCATCTGAAAGGCGCGACCATGCGCCTTCTTTACGCGCCCCGATCCTCCGATTACGACCCCCAAATCCTAACCATTTTAGACGTCTGGCGCGATTCGATCGGATTTGACGCTATGGGTATAGAATTGGGAGGATACAGCAAGTTTACTTGATGCATCATTTAGTCGTCTTGGGGGCGTCGGTAAGGTCTTATAGCTCCGTTTTTTGCTCGGTTGTATAATAAATACTTCCTCATTTCCGAAGATAGACAAACCATATAACCGAAATCACACAATCGGAACGGAGGAATGCTTTCTGTTCGTTGGTTCGTGGGCGATTTTGGTAGCAATGCGCTTATGTCAGGGTGTGCCATGGATCGTTGGTTGTTGATTTCTAATTGCAATACCTATGGCCTCGCCCGCTCTTTGCAGTTGCAAGGCAATAGCTTTCATCTCGATTGCATCGACGTATGGCATTTCAAGAAGAACATGCAGGATTATGAGAACGAAATCCCCACCTACGATCGAGTGATCATAAATCCAGAAGTCAGACTTACTAGTTATGATTTTCGGAGCTTGAAGAATGTAAATGAAATTCCGAATGTCGAGTTCGATGCATATCATCCGGACTTTTGTTTTGTCGGCGTGGATGGTGTGCGTCTCTACAAGCCCCTTGCAGCTTGTCATTCCATGATTGTCCTCGCCGCGTTCCAGGCAGGGTGGACTCCTGAGAAAACTCGAAAGCTGTTTCGGCGCGATATTTACGAGCAATGCGGCTTCTTTGCGCGTTGGGAATTGGCAAGGGACAGGCTCATCTCGTCCTTTGCAGCAATGGGAATGGATTTATCAAACGCCTTTCGGCGTTGGACGCGCGGCGAATGCTTCATGCACGGCTTGGGACACCCCAAGGCGCGTCCAATTTTCGACATTGCGCGCATTTTTCTCAAAAATCACGTCGGCGAAACCAATGCGACGGATCTGGTGCCTTCCGACACGATTGTAGATGGTGCGTGTTTGCCCGTCTATCCGGAGATCGGCGAGACGATAGGCGTCCGTGGTTCTTACGCGTTCAAGTTGCCAGGAGAATATAAGTTGATCTCGCTGGAGAGATTTATCGAGATGAGCTTCGAGGTCTATCAGCCCTACAATCCGAATGAGATCTTGGTTGAGCCTGGCTTTCGCAGTCGCTTCGATCGCGTGAAACAAGTTATATCGGAGGCAGAAGCATGACCAATCCATATTCTGGGATCAAGGACTACCAACTATGGCGTCGATCGGTCGCTCGAGTCGAAACGCATCTATTTGATCCGGTGGTCAAGCCGCGGTTTAAGATCGACAGAAATTCAAAGGTCGCAACCGCTGGCAGTTGTTTTGCGCAGCATATCTCGCGCCAGATTCAGCGCATCGGCTTTCATTATTTTATCACCGAGCGGGCGGATCATTTGAACGACGCGGAAAAAGCCAGGCGCAATTTCGGTGTCTTTTCGGCTCGCTACGGGAATATTTATACCGCACGGCAATTGCGACAGCTGTTCGAGGAAGTCTTCGATGCGCGTCGTCCCGTCGAAAAGGCATGGCGGCGAAAGGATGGCAAGTTCGTAGATCCTTATCGTCCGCAGGTAGAGCCCGACGGCTACGACACCGAGGAGGACGTTATAGAAGCGCGGCGGGCACATCTTGCGGCGGTGCGCTCCGTCTTTCTCGGATGTGACGTCCTAGTGTTCACCCTGGGCTTAACCGAAGCCTGGAGATCGAAGGTCGATGGATCGGTCTTTCCGCTTGCGCCTGGCGTGAGCGCCGGTTCATTCGATCCCGACGCGCATGAGTTCGTCAATTTCAACGTTGAGGAAATCGAGCGCGACCTCACTTTTGTCTTGCGCAGGCTGAAAGAGATCAATCCTCACGTCAAGGTGTTGTTAACCGTCTCGCCTGTGCCGCTGGTGGCTACATATGAGGACAGGAGTGTTTTGGTTTCGACAACCTATAGTAAATCTGTCCTGCGAGTTGTAGCTGAGCAGATGCTACCCCGCTTTGACTGGGTCGATTACTTTCCGTCCTATGAAATCATTACCGGCAGCTATGCCGGCGGCCTTTACTATGAAGACGACTATCGAGAGGTCAATCATCTCGGCGTCGCCCATGTGATGCGCTGCTTCGTAAGAAACTATGTGGCCCATGTTGAGGCGCCGACCGAGAAATTTGCGCCATTGGCTCCGCCTCAGGAGGAATATCAGCACGTGGTCTGCGACGAACGCGAAATCGAAATGCTTCGCCCATAATTGCGTTGTTGATCCGAATTGCGGTGATCCCAAGCCTGCGGATCATCGAATGCGTTTGAGTGGAGTTCTCTGGATTCGGCCGAATAGAGTGGGAGTTTCTCTGTGGAAGCATGGTTGGTCATTTCGAACGCGCAGACGCATAATTTGGCGAATTCGCTTCGTCTGCTGAGCAATGACATTCGCATCGATCACGCCGATGTATGGACGTTTGGCGCTAATATGGCCCAATACCGCGAACTGCTTCCCAATTATGACAGGGTAATCATCCATCCCCACGTAGAGCGTGGTTATTGTGATTTCTCTGCAGTCAGGCAATTGAGTAGAATTCCCTCGATCAAGTTCGACGCTTATCATCCAGATATTTGCTTCGTGCTCGCAAATGATCTCCCGTTCGACGGCGCTATGGGTGCCTACCACTCGATGCTTGTCTTGGCGGCATATAAGGCAGGCTTGAACATTGAGAAGACGAGGGCTTTATTTCGCCGCGAGATTTTCGAGCGGTGCGGATTCCTTGATCGCTGGGAAGGTGAACGTCAGCAGTTGCTGGATCATTTTGCCGAATACGGACTGGATATAACCGCGCGGTTCAGGGCCTGGTCGCGCCGCGAGTGCTTCATGTATGGCATCGACCATTCAAAAGCGCGCCCGATCCATGATATTGCGCATGTTTTTCTGCAGGCATGCGGGATCGAGCCCCACCAAACCGATATCGTGCCGGCGGATACGATCATGACCGGCTCTTGCTTTCCGGTCTATCCCGAAATCGGCGAAGTATTAGGCGTCGAGGGCTCTTACATGTTCAAGCGATATCAGCAATATCGTCTAATTTCGCTCGAGCATTTTATAGAACTGAGCTTCGCGGCTTATGCACAATTTTCCACAGAGAATATCAAACCCGATAGCCGCTTCACCGAGCGCTTTGAAGTGGTCCAGTCCGCGATTGCCGAAGAAGCTTCGGTTCCTCGGCTAATGTAAGCGGTCTGAACACCGGGCTATTTTCCCGCCGATTCAGTTTCATTGCGTGGCCCCCGGCCTGTGATCCGTCGCCAGCGGCAATTCCGGCAAGAACAACAGCACGATCAGCGCCAGGGCTACAATCGCCGTGCCCGTCGCGAAGGTCATGGCGATAGCGTGACGATAGAGCGCTATCGCGGCGTCATGCGCTTCAGGGGAGGCGGTGGCGAGCTGTTTCATGCCGGCTTCGGTCAGTGAGGAACCATGCATCGCGTGGAGGACGCCGCCGGCTTTCTGAACGCGATAGGCGAGAATGGCCCCCGAGCCGGTGACGCCGATGAGGCCGCCGAGCGAGCGGAAGAAGGCGAGCGTCGCCGTCCCCACGCCACGATGGACCGGGGGGAGGGCATTCTGTACCGCGATGGTCATTGTGGGCATGACGAGGCCAAGGCCGAGGCCGAGCGCAAAGACCGTCGGCTCGATGATCCAGAAGCCCTGGCTGGTGGCGGCAGCCCAGGCGAGCACGGCAAAGGCGACGGTTGCGAGGCTCAGGCCGCAGAGCTGCGCCGGCTTGTAGCGCCCGAAGCGATGCAGCAGCACACGCCCGTTGACCATGGAGGAGATGACGACGCCGATCATCAGTGGGCCGGTGAGCAGGCCGGAATGCGAGGCGCTGACCCCCATGACCATCTGGAAGAACAGCGGAAAGAAGAGGCTTGCTCCCAGCATGCCCATGAAGGTGAGGGCGAGCACGATGCAGGCGACGACGAAGAGCCGGTTGCGGAAGAGATCGGGCGGCAGCACAGGCTCAGGCTCACGCCGGATATGCAGGATGAAAAAGACGAAGAGAACGAGTGCAAGCGCAGAAAGCCCGAAAATCTCGGGCGAGTTCCAGGCCCATTCATTGCCGCCGAGCGCGAGCACCAGCAGGAAGCTCGTCGTACAGCTCGTCAACAGCGCCGCGCCGAGATAGTCGATGCGGCGGCTGCGCGCCTGATGCGGGCGCTTAAGTGCACGGCCGATCATGACGAGCGCAACGGCGCCGATCGGCAGGTTGACGTAGAAGATCCAGTGCCATGACAGGAGATCGGTGATGACCCCGCCAGCGATCGGGCCGATGACGCTGCAGACGGCGAAGACGGCCGCGATCGAGCCTTGATTGCGCCCGCGTCTCGCCGGCGGCACGATGTCGCCGATGATGATCTGCGCCAGCGGCAGCAATCCGCCTGCGCCGATCCCCTGGATCGCTCGGAAGATGATGAGCTGCATCAGCGTCTGCGCCATGCCGCTCAGCACGGAGCCGAGAAGAAAGATGAGGATTGCTGCATAGATCATCGGCTTGCGTCCGTACTGGTCGCTGAGCTTGCCGTAGAGCGGCATGGTACTGGTCGAGGCGAGCACATAGGCGCTGACCACCCAGGAGAGATGCGTCAGGCCCCCGAGATCGCTGACGATGCGTGGCAGCGCCGTCGCTACGATGCTCTGGTCAATGGCGCCGAGGCCGAGAACGATCATCAACCCGAGGATGACGGCGCGGATCTCGCGGCGATCGGGCGGGACGTCTGCTGCCGAAGCCAATGGCGTGGCACTAGCCGGAAGGGTCGCATTCATTGCCCGATCTCCATGAGCGGTTCGATGGCGGCGCGAATGGCGTCGCGCTGCTGCGGCGACAGTTTGGCGAGTTCTGAGGCGAGCCAGTCGGTTCTCCGTCGTTTCAGGCTGCGGATGATTTCCTCACCTTTCTCGGTCGCCACCAGGCCATTGCGGCGACGGTCGCTCGGGTCCGGTTCCGAGCGGGTAATGAGGCCATCCCGCTCCATCGCCTTCACATGGCCTGAAATCGTCGGTCCTCTCAGTCTCTCCAGCCGAGCAAGTTCGGCAACGCCGATGCCTGGCTGTTGGATGATGGCGACGAGCAGCAGGGCATGCAGCGGCGACAGGTCGGCCTCGTCGCTCTCGCGCCGCAATTGTCGATAGAGTCGATGGAGTGCAGGGCGCAAAGCCTCGGCCAGCGCGTAGGCGTCCTCGCGGCCCTGACGGCGGTCGGCTTTACCCATTACGTCTCTCACTGATAGATAGATAGGCTTCCTATCTATATGCCTATCGCGTGGCACGTACTTGCGCAAGCAATAATATTGTGAAAGATTTTCAATCATTGCGCGTTGTTCATCAGTATTACGACTCGACGGGAGGAGAAGAGCTGTGAAACGATTTCTGACAACCGTAACGGTAACTACCTTGAGTGCCCTGCTTGCCGTTACGTCTTTCGATCCGGTGGCAGCCGCCCCAATCCAGCCGCTGACCCAGCCGGCCATCCAGCAGACGGGTGAGCAGCCCGCTGGCCTGACGGAAGTTCAATATCGTCATCACAACAGACACTATCGCGGGCGGCATCGCCCCCATTATCGTCCGCACTACCGTCCGCATCATCGCCCCGGCTACTGGCACGGCCATCGCGGCTATCGCTATCATCGCCCTGGCTATCGGCGTCATGACGGCTGGTGGTATCCGATGGCTGCATTCACAGCCGGAGCAATCATCGGCGGGGCCGTATCACAACCGCCGCGCGGCAGCGCGCATGTCCGCTGGTGTGCAAGCCGCTACAAGACCTATCGTGCGTCGGATAATACTTATCAGCCGACCAATGGTCCGCGGCGCCAGTGCATCAGCCCGTAATGTGAAACAGATCGAAATCCCTCTCCGTTCCGCGGAGGGGGATTTCTTTCAGACCGTTGCGGGAAGGAGTGCCTTCAACCGGTCAGTTGCTCGGAAATGTCCCACAGCCGTCGCCAGATCGCCTGATCACGGGCGTGAGCGGCAATCTTGGCCCGCACCGGCGGACCTTTGAGTTCATAGAAACCGTTCGGGCCATACATGGCGCCGCCTTCCGCCTCCGGCGCGGTAGCGGCGAAGAGCGTCGGCAGGGCGCCGGCTGCTGCCGATTGCGAAGCAAGCGGCTCCATCCACTTCATGGTAATTTCAAACAGGCTTGGCCGGTCTCTGCCCATGCGGGGACCCGTGGTTTGCAGACCGGTGACGGCATAGCCGGGATGGGCGGCAATGCTTTTAAGCTTCCAGCCTTCGGCGCGTGCGATGCGGTCGAGCTCCAGACTGAAGAGCAGCGTTGCCAGCTTCGATTGGCAATAGGCGGGCCAGGGCCGATAGCGGTTGCGCCACTGCAGATCGTCGAAATTGATCCTGCCGCTGCGATGCGCCAGGCTGCTGACAGTCACCACGCGCGGATTTTCGGCCGCAGAAACCTTTGGCAACAGCCGCATCGTCCAGGCGAAATGGCCGATATAATTGGCGCCCATCTGCATCTCGAAACCATCTTCGGTCTCATGCCGGTCCGGAATGGCCATGACGCCGGCATTGTTGATAAGCAGATCGATATGCGGCAGCCTATCGGCGATGCGGGTCGCGGTGCGCGCGACGGAATCGAGGCTGGAAAGATCGAGCGCCTCGAAGGTCACGTCTGCTCCCGGTGTTGCTGCACGGATCTTGGCGATCGCCTCTTGGGCCCTGACCTCGTTGCGTGATGCGATGACGACCTTGGCGCCGGCCGCTGCCAGAGCCTCTGCCGCCTCGTAGCCGATACCGCTGGTGGCACCGGTAACGACTGCGATACGACCTGTCTGCGGCGGAATATCTTTCACTGTCCAGTCTGGCATTGCGGGCTCCTGTGAAGAGATTTGGCATTGCCCGTTGTATCTGGTAATTCATATACTAAATGCAAGTTTGCATTGAATGAAAATATAGAAGCGAAAAATGCGCGACAACACTTGCGTATCAGGGACTTTCAGCAGCCGGATGGCGCGGCATGCCTTTGAATTGCCATGCTGTTCGGCACTCATCATGCCTTATGGCCGAAGATTGGATTTGCGGAATGACGACAAAGACCTCGTGCGCTGATTTTGTGCAGTTCTTCCGCTCCTGGGTGAGCAATCCGATGCGCGTTGCGGCGGTCGCGCCCTCGGGCGAGCGGCTGGCAAGGCTGATGACTCAGGAGATCGGGCCGGTCGATGGTCCGATCCTTGAGCTCGGTCCAGGCACCGGCGTATTCACCCGGGCGCTGCTGGCGCGAGGCATTCCCGAGAGCGCGCTGACGCTCGTCGAATTCGGCGAGGAGTTTGCCGTCCGTCTGCGTGAGCGTTTTCCGGCGGCAAGGGTCGTGCATATGGATGCCGCCAAGCTCGGCCAATGCGGTCTTTTCGATGACGCGCCTTTCGGTGCTGTCATCAGCGGCCTGCCGCTACTCTCCATGCCGCCCTCGAAGGTCGCGGCCATTGTTGGCGGCGCCTTTGAAACGATGAAGCCGGGCGGGGCTTTCTATCAGTTCACCTACGGTCCGCGCTGTCCCGTGCAGAAAACTATCCTTGAAAGCCTTGGTCTCACTGCAAAGCGCATTGGCGGCACAGTGCGCAACATTCCGCCGGCCTGCGTTTACAGGATATCGCGGCAAAATCCTCTGGAGCTCTCGATCATCGGCGCCAAATATCGTAGCACCGGAGGGAAAGCCGGAATCAGCGCTTAGGAGCGAATGCCGGCAAGGCCGATTTGGGGCGGCCGAAGCGAGTGCCGGGGGTAGCGGATGGCAAAAAGGCCGGATGTCGATAGCGCGGTAAAGGAAGGCCGGCGCGAGCGCAAGCGTCGTCAAACCCGCGAACGCATTGAATCCGCCGCCTTGCGGCTGTTCCTCGAACGTGGCTTCGAGGCCACCACCATCGAGGACATCACGGAAGCTGCCGATGTTTCCAAGCGCAGCTTCTTCGATTACTTCCCCAGCAAGGAAGAAGTGGTCGCCGCCTGGCAGGATGGTTTTGCCCGCGAGCTGATCGGTGCTGTTGCCGCGCAGCCCGAGGATGCTTCGGTCGTCGACGTCATCGAGGCGGCTGTCAATTCTGCCCTTCGTACGGCGGTAGCAGATCCGCAAAGCCTTGCTCTGGCCGCCCTCATTCACAATACGCCGACGCTTCAGGCTCGCGATCAGCTGAAATATGCCAAGCTGGAGAAGAAGCTCGCGGACGCGCTGTCTGCCCGTGGCAGCGGCGGCGAGGAGGAGCGTCTCCGCTTTGGCATGCTTGCGGCCGCCGTCGTGACGATGCTGCGCATCGGCAGCGAGCGATGGATGCGATCTCCACAGGATATCTCGGTAGAGCAGTTCGCCCGCAATCTGTTCGACGAGCTTTGGGCCGCGCTTGCCGATCTCGGGAAGCAGGCGCAGCGGCACACATGACGGCGCCAGATTAGAGCAGGGGAAGCCGCCTGATCGGCCCCGACGCATTGCATATGCCGCGATGCAGACCCATCTAGTACCGGGTCGCGACCGCATTCTCCCTCGCGAAACCCAGATTTGCCCTTAAAATCTCGGCATCCCTCCCGATGCCGCTCATGCCAGATATGTTTCAGATCAGCAAAAGGGACTATAATCATGTCAGAACTCGACGCAGCCAAGTCCGGCCAGTTCAAGATCGGCGGTGATCTCCCCGTTCATCGTCTCGGTTTCGGTGCCATGCGCATTACCGGTGCCGGTATATGGGGTGAGCCAGAGGACCGTGACGAAGCCGTCCGCACGCTGAGGCGCCTTCCGGAACTTGGCATCAATTTCATCGATACCGCCGATTCCTATGGCCCGGACGTTTCCGAACGTCTTATCAAGGAAGCGCTCCATCCCTATGGCCACGGTCTTGTGGTAGCGACCAAGGGTGGTCTTACTCGAACCGGACCGAATGTCTGGGTGCCAGTGGGTCGCCCCGAATATCTGATCCAGCAGGCGCACAAGAGCCTGCGCAATCTCGGCGTCGATCGCATCGATCTCTGGCAGTTGCATCGCATCGATTCCAAGGTGCCGGCGGCCGAGCAGTTCGATGCCGTGAAGTCGCTGCAGAGCGACGGCATCATCCGTCATGCGGGCTTGAGCGAAGTCTCTGTTGCCGACATCGAGGCGGCTTCGAAGCATTTCAAGGTGGTGACGGTGCAGAACCGCTACAATCTGGTCGATCGTACCAGCGAAGATGTACTCGACTATTGCGAAAAGCATGGCATCGGCTTCATCCCGTGGTTTCCGCTTGCCGCCGGTGATCTCGCCAAGGAAGGCTCGCTGCTCGATACTATCGCGAAAAAGCACAATGCCGCTCCGAGCCAGATCGCGCTTGCATGGGTGCTGAAGCGCAGTCCAGTAATGCTGCCGATCCCCGGAACGGGCAAGGTCAAGCATCTCGAGGAAAACATCGCCGCCGTGAACATCGTCCTCTCCGACGAGGAGTTCGCAGCATTGGATGCGGAAGGCAAAAAGGCCTTCAAGGCTGCATAAGTCGAAATTCGTTTGTCCGGTGGGCGGTTGCTGACCGGACAAGCGTCGGCGAAGGCCCTTTCCCATGCAGAAACGCCGATCACGATCATGTGAATCCCGGGATTTGGGTCAATAACGACTGCAAAATAGGCGCTGGCAAGCCCTCAAATGCCCGTGTTATGCGATATTTCCGGCATTTGCAAAGAAAGCAATGCGCTTTGTGCATTGCTGCATTGCGAAAGTCGATCTGTTCATGCTGTCGCAGGCGTTATATCTAATCCCTCGAAGGCAGCGCACTCCTCCTCCCAGCGCTCCTTCAATGATTGGCAACACTCCTCCTCCTCCCAGTTGCCAATCCGGATCAAGAGCCCGATGCATCCTCCTCCCGCATCGGGCTCTTTTTTTATTTTCAGCCAGATCATCGGTTAGCGGTGTTGGACGATTGCGTTGCGCCTTTGCAATGCTGTCGCGAATTAGCATTGCGTCATGAGCCAAAGAACCGCGGGAGCAGCTTGCGCCGTGGACATGCATGCGTAGAGTGGCGCGACGTTACGGCAGTAAGGAAGGGTTGCATGATGCAGCGCATGGCGGGTTCGGGCCGGTGGGGAAAGCTGTTTCTCCGAACTATGGCCGTGGTTGCGACATTGTCGCTCGCCGCTTGCGGCCGCCCTATCGGGGTTATGCAGCCCATCAGTGAAAACGTGCCTGGCACATCCAAGGTCGATCTCCTCGTCGCGACGACACGGCTGCCGGACAAAGATCCGGCCATCCTGTTTTCGGGTGAGCGCGGGCCGGGGCTCAAGGTGGATGCCGTCAGCGTCTCTATTCCGCCGGAGGCCAATCGCAAGGTCGGCCAGGTGCAGTGGCCGAGCCGCTTGCCAGGCGATCCGCTGAAAAATTTCGTCACCACCGCCGTCAAGCCTTTGGCGACGGAGGCGAATGGGCGAGCCTGGGTGCATGCGGAATTGCCAAAGAACAGGCGGGTGCTGATCTTCGTGCATGGGTTCAACAACCGCTATGAGGATGCCGTCTACCGCTTTGCGCAGATCGTTCACGATTCGCATGCCGACGTCGCACCGATCGTGTTTACCTGGCCGTCGCGCGCCAGCATCTTCGACTATGCCTATGACAAGGAGAGCACGAACTATTCCCGTGACTCGCTCGAGGAATTGCTGCGGCGCGTCGCCGCTGATCCGGCCGTCGGCGATATCACCGTCATGGCGCATTCGATGGGCAGCTGGCTCGCAGTCGAATCGCTGCGACAGATGGCGATCCGCAACGGTCGCGTTGCGCCGAAGATCAAGAATGTCATCCTGGCCTCGCCTGATCTCGACGTCGATGTCTTCGGACGGCAGTTCGCAGCACTCGGCAAGGACAAGCCGCATTTCACGCTATTTGTCTCACGGGACGATCGCGCGCTTTCACTCTCACGTCGCATTTCCGGCAATATCGACCGGCTCGGTCAGATCGACCCGACAGCCGAGCCCTATCGCAGTGAGCTGGAAAAGCAGGGGATTACCGTGCTCGATCTCACGAAGCTCAAAACCGGCGATGGTCTCAATCACGGCAAGTTCGCTGAAAGCCCGGAAGTGGTGAAACTGATCGGTGCGCGGTTGATTGCCGGCCAGACGATCACCGATTCCGATGTCGGCATCGGCGATGCCGTCGGCGCGGTTGCCATGGGCGCAGCCCAGACGGTCGGTAGCGTGGCGGGTGCTGCCGTCAGCGCTCCGATTGCCATTTTCGATCCTCGCACCCGCGCGAATTACGGCGAGCAATGGCGTCGCGTCGGCGCATCGGCCGGCAATACGGTGGGATCTCTGGGCGATAGCGTCGAGGCGACCGGCAGCAATGTCGGCGAAGCATTGCGTCAATGATGCTATCATGATCCGATCCGGAGCGGCCGCATTCATCGTCGCTGCGAAACGCGATAGTCATGTCTCGCCGTCTGATATATCAGAGATGCAAGCAGTCAGATGGCACCGGCCAATTCGTTGGCCCGATATCGGTGTCGACGGCTGCATGATCTGCCGTGTGTGATTGGAGTGGATGAGATGAGATGGAAGCGCACGATCCAGTTGCTGGACGTTCACTGCGAGGGTGAGATCGGCAAGGTTGCCATCGGCGGCGTGCCGAAGATCCCCGGCAACAGCATTGCCGAGCAGCTCCATTGGCTGAACACGGATCCAAAGGGCCAGGAGCTGCGCCGTTTCCTCGTGCTGGAGCCGCGCGGCGCGCCGATCGGATCGGTGAACCTGCTGTTGCCGGCCAAGCATCCTGAGGCTGATGCCGGTTTCATCATTCTGCAGCCCGATCAGGCGCATGCAAGCTCCGGCTCGAACTCCATCTGCGTGACCACGGCGCTGCTCGAATCCGGTATCGTCGAGATGAAGGAGCCGGAAACCATCGTCACGCTCGATACCGCCGCCGGCCTCGTGCGCGCCACTGCGACCTGCCGCGGCGGCCGCTGCGAAAAAGTGCGGCTGACCATGGTGCCGTCCTTCGTGCATGAGCTGGATGTCGGGCTCGACACACCGCAATGGGGCAGGATCAAGCTCGACCTCTGCTATGGCGGCATCTTCTACGCGCTCGTCGATGTCGGCCAGATCGGCTTGAAGATCGAAAAGGCCAATGCGGCCGCCCTCGTCCATGCCGGCATGGTCATCAAGGAAGCGATCAACCGTGCGATGACCGTAGTTCATCCGGAAATCCCGGCTATCTCCGGCGTTGCCTATGTGATGTTCCGCGATATCGACGCCGATGGCGCCATCCGCACCTGCACGACCATGTGGCCCGGCCGCGCCGACCGCTCGCCCTGCGGCACCGGCAATTCGGCCAATCTGGCGACGCTGCATGCTCGCGGCAAGGCCAAGGTCGGCGATATCTTCAAATCCCGCTCGATCATCGGTTCGGAGTTCGAAGTCGGCCTGCAAGCGGAGACCGAAGTTGCCGGAAAGCCGGCCATCATCCCGACGATCACCGGCCGCGGTTTCACTTTCGGCTTGAGCCAGGTGGCGCTGGATCCGTTCGACCCGATGGCGGAAGGTTTTGCCATGACGGATGTCTGGGGGCCGTCGGCTGGGGATATTTGAGGGCGCAGTGCGAGCTCCCACTGCTTTGAGAGTCTTGCCCCTCACTCTAACCCTCTCCCCGCATACGGGGAGAGGGACTTCCCTCTCATTTTCGTCTGAGCAATTGGCTGGATGGGAGGCTGTGGTCGCATCTAGCTCCTTCTCCCCGCTTGCGGGGAGAAGGTGGCCGAAGGCCGGATGAGGGGCTTTGGGGCAAGCCGTCCTCACTACCCCTTGGGATAAATCACACCCTTGCGCAAAATGATGTTCCCATAGAGCCGCGGCTCGCTGGTCTGTATCAGCGCATGCGCACGCTGCACCCGCTCGTAGAATTCCGCCGGCAGTAACGGCACGACCTTGATCTCGGGCACATGCCGGGCGCAGCATTCGATCATCTCCGCATGAACGGGGTCGATGGCATCGCGGTCCTGCTTGACGGTCGCCCGGAATATCGCCTGCGGCACGAAATCGTCGATCGGCAGCACGCTCAGCACGGCATCGAGGACGCGAATGACGCCATGGCCGTCGAGGCGGATGAGGCGGCGTCCATGTTCGAGACCGGGATAATTGCCGTCTACGAGGGCGATCTCGTCGCCATGGCCCATGGCGCGTAGCGTCGCCAGAAGCTCCGGGCTCAACAGTGGGTCAATGCCCTTCAGCATGCTCTATCTCCTTGAAAAGAACGTTCTGGTCGATGAGGTAACGCGCGAAGATCGGCAGGCTGGCGCCGCCGATGGCGCGTGCCTGCGGCCCGACGGCACCCTCGATGATCTCGGGCATGACGACGCCCTGAAGATCCAGTTCCGCCGCTGCCTTGATGGTTGCGCGCACCACGCGTTCTCGCACCCAGCCGGGAAAGCCGCCATCGATGACGGCGGCGCTGAAATCAAGAACGGAGGCGGAGGCGACGATCGCTTGTGCCAGTGCCTTGGCCGTATCCTGGATCCAGATCTCCAGCGGCTCGCCGAAATCGATCCAATTATCCGCCGAATACCAAAGAGGGCGTGGATCGAAACCATGATCCCGCAATAGATTTTCCAACACGAAGATCGAGGCGATCTCGAGAAGCTGGCGATTCTCGCCGTTGCGGCCGCGCACGGGCAGGGGGCCGAGTGCGCCGGCGGTGCCCGTTCGGCCAACGAAGACGGACGAATTCAGGACGATGCCGCCGCCGAGGAACGAGCCTATGAAGAAATAGACGAAATCCGGATAATGCGGGCCGATCCCGAAGACCAGTTCGGCACCGCAGGCGCTGGTAGCGTCGTTTTGCAGAAAGACCGGGTAAGACACACGCGAGGCAATTTCGGCTCGTAGATCGAAGCCTCGCCAGGCATCCATCGCTCCCGGCGGCGCGCCCACTTGCTCGGCCCAATTCCAGAGCTCGAACGGTGCGGCAACGCCCATTCCCGCGATCTTGCGGCGCTGCTCTTCGCTGAGGCGTCCTTCCAGTTCCTTGATGCCGGCTGCGACGAAGGTGATGATGTCCTGCGGCAGCGGGTAGGGGTAGATCTGATGGAGCTGCATCCGGATGCCGCCGACGAAATCCATCAGCACGAGATCGGCGCTGCGCCGGCCTATCTTGACGCCAAAGGAGAGTACGGCGTCCGGATTGAGCCGCATTGGAGTGGAAGGCTGACCGACGCGCCCGCGGACCGGCGCATCGCGGGACAGCAACCCGTCCTTTTCCAGCTCCCGCATGATGACGGACACCGTCTGTGCCGAAAGCCCGCTTCGCCGCGCAATATCGGCCTTCGAAAGCGCGCCGTGACGGCGCACGAGCGAAAGCACAAGCCGTTCGTTGTGGGCGCGCACGCCAAGCTGGTTCGCGCCCCCGGAGGGGTCGAGAATCGCCGGTGTTGTCGGTGTGTCCTCCGGGTCATGCACGAGAGACATGGGCCTGCTCCTTCCATCATGGCCATGCCCTATTTTTTTCCAGAATGCCACATCGAATTAATAATTCAATCCGATTTATTTATTGACAGGTGGATTTCTTTAGGGTCTGATATTGACCGTCGAGGATGCGCGCATAGCCTTGGAGGAGGTCCACCGAAAACAATCCGACAGGCTTGACGCATCTTTAACCGGGTTCGAAGTGAGCCCGCGACAGCCGGAGGGTCCGGCTTTTAAACATCGGGAGGATTGAATGAAGAAATCCGTTATTTCCGCAGCCGTTGCCGCCCTGGCGCTCGGCGTTGCATTTGCCGCTCCGGCCAAGGCCGCCGGCGTATCCGCCTGCCTCATCACCAAGACCGATACCAATCCCTTCTTCGTCAAGATGAAGGAAGGCGCCACTGCCAAGGCCAAGGAACTCGGCGTCACGCTGAAGTCCTATGCCGGCAAGATCGACGGCGACAGCGAAAGCCAGGTTGCCGCGATCGAAAGCTGCATCGCCAGCGGCGCCAAGGGTATTCTGATCACCGCTTCCGACACGAAGGGCATTGTTTCCTCCGTCAAGAAGGCACGCGATGCCGGCCTGCTGGTCATCGCGCTCGACACGCCTCTGGAGCCGGCTGACGCCGCCGACGCGACCTTCGCCACCGACAACCTTCTTGCCGGCAAGCTGATCGGCGAATGGGCCAACAAGACGCTGGGCGATAAGGCCAAGGATGCCAAGATCGGCTTCCTCGACCTGACGCCGTCGCAGCCTTCCGTCGACGTCCTGCGCGACCAGGGCTTCATGATCGGCTTCGGCATCGACCCGAAGGATCCGAACAAGATCGGCGACGAAACCGATCCGCGCATCGTCGGCCATGATGTCACCAACGGCAACGAGGAAGGTGGCCGCAAGGCCATGGAAAACCTCCTGCAGAAGGATTCCAGCATCAACGTCATCCACACGATCAACGAACCGGCCGCTGTCGGCGCCTATCAGGCCCTGAAGGCCGTCGGCTTGGAAAAGCAGGTTCTGATCGTGTCTGTTGACGGCGGTTGCCCGGGCGTCAAATCCGTCAAGGAAGGCGTGATCGGCGCTACGTCGCAGCAGTATCCGCTGATGATGGCTGCCCTCGGCGTCGAGGCGATCAAGAAGTTCGCCGATAGCGGCGAGAAGCCGAAGCCGACCGAAGGCAAGTCCTTCTTCGACACCGGCGTCTCCCTGGTCACCGACAAGCCGGTTTCCGGCCTGAAGTCGATCGATACCAAGGAAGGCACGGCAAAGTGCTGGGGCTAAGTCCCTTACGAAATGTGATATAATCCCTTCGGGAGCCGCGTCATGCGCCTGCTGGCGCGGCTCTCCTTATAAGGGAGCAGACCATCGCAACAGTCACGTCGGCCGGGGTTCATCCCCTCGGCGGACCCCTTAACAGCCGGCGGTTTCCGCGCATGAGCGCGGTGGCGGAGGAATAATTATGTCCGGAGCACAGGAATTCGAACGTGTTCTCGACGGCAGCGACAAGAACGTCGCGTCGTTCGAGCAGCACGATGTCTCTTTTCTCAAGCGCGTGCAGCACTTTCTGCATTCGACGCCGGCCGCCGTGCCGTTGATCGTATTGGTAATGGCGATCGTGATCTTCGGCATCGCGATCGGTGGGCGGTTCTTTTCCGCCTATACGCTGACACTGATCCTGCAGCAGATCGCGATCGTCGGCATTCTCGGTGCTGCCCAGACGCTGGTCATCCTGACCGCCGGCATCGATCTTTCGATCGGCGTGATCATGGTCATTTCTTCCGTCGTCATGGGCAACGTCGCCGTCACTTACGGTCTGCCGGCGCCGGTCGCCATCATCGCCGGCATGGCCGCTGGCGGCCTCTGTGGGCTGCTCAACGGTTTCCTCGTCGCCAACATGAAGCTGCCGCCGTTCATCGTGACGCTCGGCACGTGGAACATCGTCATGGCGACGAACTTCATCTATTCCGCCAATGAAACCATCCGCGATACCGATGTCGATGAAAAGGCGCCGCTCCTGCATCTCTTCGCGATCAGCTTCCGGCTTGGCGGTGCTGTGCTGACCCTCGGCGTCATCGCCATGGTGCTGCTGGTGCTGGGCCTATGGTACATTCTCAATCATACCGCCTGGGGCCGGCATGTCTATGCCGTCGGCGATGATCCGGAAGCGGCGAAATTGTCGGGCATCCAGACCAAGAAGGTACTGCTTGCCGTCTATGGCGTTTCGGGACTGATCGCGGCCTTTGCCGCCTGGGTTTCGATCGGCCGCAACGGCTCGGTCTCACCGTCTTCGGCCGTGACGGACTTCAATCTTCAGGCGATTACCGCAACCGTGATTGGCGGCATCTCGCTCTTCGGCGGCCGCGGCTCCATCCTCGGCACGCTCTTTGGCGCCATGATCGTCGGCGTCGTCTCCATGGGCCTCAACATGCTCGGCGCCGATCCGCAATGGAAGGTGCTTCTGACCGGCGTGCTCATCATCGGCGCCGTCGCGATCGATCAATGGATCAGAAAGGTATCGGCATGACCACGACCGTCGAACCCATCCTCACTGCCCGCGGTCTCGTCAAGCGCTATGGACGCGTCACCGCGCTCGACAACGCCGATTTCGATCTCTATCCCGGCGAAATCCTTGCGGTCATCGGCGACAACGGCGCCGGAAAATCCTCGCTGATCAAGGCGATTTCCGGCGCGGTGACACCCGATGAAGGCGAGATCAAGCTGGAAGGCAAACCTGTTCATTTCAGGTCGCCGATGGAAGCGCGCGATGCCGGCATCGAAACGGTCTACCAGAACCTGGCGCTGTCGCCGGCGCTCTCAATCGCTGACAACATGTTTCTCGGTCGCGAGATCCGCAAGCCCGGTTTCCTCGGTTCCGTCTTCCGCATGCTCGATCGGCCGGCCATGGAAAAGCGCGCCCGCGACAAGCTCAGCGAGCTCGGCCTGATGACGATCCAGAACATCAACCAGGCGGTGGAAACGCTCTCCGGCGGTCAGCGCCAGGGCGTTGCCGTGGCACGCGCCGCCGCCTTCGGTTCCAAGGTCGTCATCATGGACGAGCCGACGGCAGCCTTAGGCGTCAAGGAAAGCCGCAAGGTCCTTGAACTCATCCTCGACGTGCGTGCGCGCGGCTTGCCGATCGTTCTGATCTCGCACAATATGCCACACGTCTTCGAGGTTGCGGACCGTATCCATATCCACCGCCTTGGACGACGCCTGACCGTCATCAATCCGAAGGAATACACCATGTCCGACGCGGTTGCCTTCATGACCGGCGCCAAGGCTCCGCCGGTCGAGAACGTCGCTGCATGAGTGCTTCTCTTGACGATGTTGCCGGCGAGATCATCGCGCGCGCCGGCAACGCGAAACGCTTCCTGGTGGCAATTGCCGGGCCGCCCGGTGCCGGCAAATCCACTCTGGCCGATAATGTCGCCAAGGCGTTGAAGGCGAGGGGCGAAAGTGCCGAAGTCCTGCCCATGGACGGCTTCCACATGGATAACGCCGTCCTCATCGAGAAGGGACTTCTGAAACGGAAGGGCGTGCCTGACAGTTTCGATGTGCGCGCCTTCCTCGATATCGTCAAGGCCGTGCGCGCCGCCGACCAGGAGGTTCTGGTGCCGGTCTTCGACCGTTCGCGGGAGATTGCCATCGCCTCGGCCCGCATCGTCTCGGCAGATCATCGCTTCATCGTCATCGAAGGCAATTATCTGTTGTTCAACCAGGGAAAATGGGCGGAGTTGGAAGGCATGTTCGACTATTCGATCATGCTCGCGCCACCGATGGAAGTGCTGGAAGAGCGGCTTTGGGCGCGCTGGAGGGGCTACGATCTCGATGAAGAAGCCGCCCAGGCCAAGGTTTACGGCAACGATCTGCCGAACGGCCGGCTGATTCTGGAGAACCGGCGCCGCGCGGACGTCACCATAGATATCGTGCAGGATTGACCTCGCCCATCATTTAACCGCCGTCGCGGATTGTTTTGCGAGGGCGGATGGTGCTATCGAAGCGCGATAGCAGAAAGTGCGATCCCGAAAAGGCTGAAGCAGCTTTCGGGTAGGATCGCGCTCAGATTTCCAGAGGTCGCGCCCATGCAAAAGCTCACCATCCGCCGTCCTGACGACTGGCATCTGCATTTGCGGGACGGAGCCATGTTGGAAGGCGTGATAGCCGATACCTCCAGGCATTTCGCCCGCGCCATCATCATGCCCAATCTCGTGCCGCCTGTGGTAACAACGGCGGATGCGACCGCCTATCGCGAGCGCATCCTGAAAGCGCTGCCGGCGGGTGATCGCTTCCAGCCGCTGATGACGCTTTATCTCACCGAACACACCAATCCTGACGACGTCGAAGAAGGCAAGAAGAGCGGCCTCATCACCGCTGTCAAACTCTACCCAGCGGGTGCGACAACCAACTCGCATGGCGGCGTGCGCGATCTGAACAAGGCAATGCCGGTGCTGGAACGCATGGCGAAGATCGGCCTGCCGCTCTGCGTTCATGGCGAGGTCACGACGCCCGAGGTGGATATTTTCGATCGCGAGGCCGTGTTCATCGAAACCGTACTTGATCCGTTGCGCCAACGCCTGCCTGAACTGAAGGTCTCGATGGAGCACGTGACCACCGCGGATGGCGTGGACTACATCAAATCGGCAAAGGCAAATCTCGCCGGTTCGATCACGACGCATCACCTGATCATCAATCGCAATGCCATCCTCGTCGGCGGTATTCGCCCGCATTATTACTGCCTGCCGGTCGCCAAGCGCGAAAACCATCGTCTTGCCTTGCGTGGGGCCGCAACCAGCGGCGATGCCAGGTTCTTCCTCGGCACGGATTCGGCTCCGCATGTCGATCCGCTGAAGGAATGCGCCTGCGGCTGCGCCGGCATCTATACGTCGATCAACACCATGAGCTGCCTTGCCCATGTCTTCGAGCAGGATGGTGCACTGGACAGGCTTGAGGCTTTTGCGTCGCTGAACGGCCCGGCCTGGTATGGCCTGCCCGTCAACGAGGATAGCATCACCCTGGTACGCCGGGCTGAGGCCGTAACTTTCCCTGCCAAGATCGAGACCGGCGCCGGCCCGGTCACTGTTTTCGATCCCATGTTCCCCTTGCATTGGGATGTCGAGATTTAGCAGAATCATACATAAGTAAAGCCAAATACAAAAACCATATTGCGGCAACCCATTGGTGTTTGCCGCAATATGAAACGTATATTTTGTTGATATATATTTTCTTTATTATTTGCCGTAACTAATTCGATACCCCTAAGGACCTAGTGTGCCCGGAGACACCTTGCGGTAGAAATCAAACCGTAGAAAGAGCATGATGCTGGTCGATTACAACTCCCTGCTTCTCGCCCTCGGTGTTTCCGCATCATGCCTTGCGGTCACGTTGGTCGGAAGCTGGTTTTCGCGCCGGCCCGATACCTTCCTGCTGACGTGTTCTGCCGGTCTTGTGCCTATCGTCGGCGGCATCTTTGTCTACGGCGCCTATGTCGACCATCCCAAGCCGATTTTTGCCATTTTGACGTTCGTCTTATTCTTCCTTGGCTTTGCGACGATCTGGGTGGCCGGTTATCAGTTTCGCACGGGTCGCCTTTCCAGGATCCGCTTTGCCCTCGGTTGCTTGCCGGGCATGTCAGCATCGATCGGACCGATGCTTGCCGGCTACGACGGGCTGGCGTTCATCGCCGATAACCTTGTCATCTGCGTGCTCCTGCTTCTGACGGCGCGCGAATATTGGCTCAGTCGGCGCGAGGCACCGACGCCGCTCTATGGCATTACGGCGCTTTACACGCTGACGGCCATTTCCTTTGCCTTATGCGCGGCCGTGCTGATCGCCGATGGCAAGCTCGTACTCGGTCATGCGCCGGACAACTGGGCGGAGGATGTCAGCCTCGCCGTCTGCATCGCCGGAATGACCGGGATCGGGGCACTGTCCCTTGCTTTGCACCAGTGGCGCCAAGCCGCATTTCATCGTCAGGAGGCGATCACCGACGCCCTGACCGGGCTGCTTAATCGCCGCGCGCTGTTCGATCTTTACGGCCGCCGGTCCTTCGGCCCTTCGATGGCCGTCATCATCTTCGACATCGACCGTTTCAAGGCGATCAACGATCAGCACGGCCATGCCGCCGGCGATCTCGTGCTCAAGCTTTTCGGCCAGGAACTCGCCTTCGGTTTGCGGCCTTCCGACACGGTGGCGCGTCTGGGAGGCGAGGAATTTGCGCTTGTTCTCGACAACGCGCTGCCGGGTCGCGCGGAGCAGGTCGCAGAGCGGGTGCGTGATGCCTTCGCGGCACGGGCGATCAGCATCGAAGGCAAATCTTTCGCCTGCACCGTCAGCGCCGGCATTGCGACCGGTACTGCCAAAGGGCTCGGCTTCGATGATGTGCTTCGCGCCGCCGACAAAGCGCTTTATGAGGCAAAGCGAAACGGCCGCAACCGTGTAGAGGTCGCGGCCTATCTGCGGGCTGTCTAGCCGGCCGTTTTCGGCTGACCATCTCTCGTCACAGACTGTCAGAACAGGGCCTTCACGAAGGCGCATGCGGCGAGTAGCGAGGCGACCGTGCGCACATGGTTCCAGCGCGTCCAGTCGCTAATGTAGGTGGACCATAGCTGCACCGACTCAGCGGAATGGCCGTCCACTTTATCGAGTGCATCATTCAGGGGCACGTTGAAGACCATGGTCGAAAGAAAGCTCGCGACGATATAGAGCGCTGCCCCCGTCAGCATCAGAACGCTGGTGCCGCCTCGCCAGTAAAGGATGGCCATCACTGCGATGAAGATCGAGAGCGCTGCCGTCAGCAAGAACAGCACGATGAAGGGCGAGCGCACGATCGTCGTGTTGATCGATTGCATCGCGGCAATCCCCTGATCGACGGGGAGGCGAGCGAAAGCCTGCATGATGAACGTCGAGAAGGCGAAATAGACGCCGGCGAGAAGCCCGCTGCTGAGCGCGGCGATGATGAGAGCGATATTCGTGATCGGAAAGGTCATGACTGAGCACTCCAGCTGCCGGTTGCGGCGGTTTGTCGGGCATAATCGAAAAAATCTTTCGGCTACCTGCGGAGGGTACGGCCGATGCCGTTCATGACAGGCGAGTTGCAGCCGTCGAGACGCTCGGCGACGCGGCCGCCGGTATTTCCCAATCCGCCGATGACGGCAATTGTCGAGATTTGCATTTCAGGCTCCTCCAGCACAAAATGTGATAAATTCTCTCATTTGCAAATGTGATAAACTCTCTTATATTGATTGTCAACAAGCGTAGGCAGGGAATGGAATGGCACGGGAACCGATCGCGAGACGCAGGCGCAGCAAGGATGAGGCGGGGACGCCGCGGCGCATACCCAGTCAGCAACGCGGTCGCGAACGCGTGGATCTGATCCTTTCGGTGGCATCCGAGCTGATTGCGAAAAACGGCAGCGATGCGCTGCGCATGGGCGAGATCGTTGAAAAGGCGGGCGTTTCCTTCGGCTCGCTCTACCAATATTTCCCCGACAAGACGGCGATCATCCGTGTGCTGGCCGAGCGCTTCAACGAGCAGGGCCGGCAATGCGTCGAAGACGAACTGGTGGCGATCAAAAGCCGCGATCAGCTGCAGTCCGCTCTCGGCCGCATTGTCGATGGCTACTACGCTATGTTTCTGGAAGAGCCTGTCATGCGCGACATATGGCACGCGACCCATGCCGACAAACTGCTGCAGCAGGTCGATGCCGAGGATATGGAATGGCATTCGCAGGCGTTTCTGACCGTTCTAAAACGCCTATGGCCGGCACGCGACGACTCCGAACTTGCGAGAACAGCCCGGTTGACCATGCAGCTTGTCGCGGCTGCGGTGCGCTATGCGATTTCGATCGAACGGGAAGAGGGCGACAAGGTCATCGAACTGTTCAAGGCCATGCTCCCTGCCGATCTTGGAGCACTGCACTGATTGCTTCCGGTCGCCCTGCAGAGGGCGACCGAGGGGATATCCGCAAAAGCTTTCATATGTCTGGAAACTCGGCCCGCTTGCTGCTATTGCCGCTGGAACATTAGCGCTCGCCAAGGAGGCCTTGCATGACCCAGATGATATTCACCGATCGCACTGTCATGGCTGAGCTGATGGCCAGGATGCTTTGGGAGATCAAGGCGGTCCACTTCAATGCCGACAAGCCCTACAAATTTGCGTCCGGCATGGCGAGCCCGGTCTATATCGATTGCCGAAAGCTAATCTCCTATCCGCGCATCCGCTCGACGGTCATGGATTTTGCAGCCAGCATCATCGTGCGCAATGTCGGCTTCGAGCAGTTCGATTGCGTCGCCGGCGGCGAGACGGCGGGCATTCCTTTCGCCGCCTTCCTGGCCGAGCGCCTGAACCTGCCGATGATCTATGTGCGCAAGCAGCCGAAGGGTCATGGCCGCAACGCCCAGATCGAAGGCGATATGAAGGACGGCGCCCGCGTGCTCGTCATCGAGGATCTGACGACGGCCGGCGGCAGCATGTTCACCTTCATCGACGCGATCCGAGCAGCCGGCGGCATTGTCGATCATGGCATGGCGCTGTTCTATTACGGCATTTTCCCCGAGGCGGTCGAACGCTTTGCCAACCGGAAAGTCAGCCTGCAATACATCACGACCTGGCGCGAAGTGCTCGCCGTCGCCAAGGAGCAGAAGTTGTTCGACGACAAGACGCTCGAGGAAGTCGAAGCCTTTCTCAACGCGCCGCTCGCCTGGTCCGGCTGGAATGGTGGTATTTCGGAGCTGCCCACAAACTGACGCTTTGCTTTTGCACTGAATCTATCTAATCGATTTATGTAATGGACACGATGGACGCGCTCTTTGGGAGGCCGGAATGATTTTGTGCTGTGGCGAAGCTTTGATCGACATGCTGCCGCGGGATACGACGCTGGGTGAAAAAGGCTTTGCGCCTTACGCCGGCGGCGCGATCTTCAACACAGCGATCGCGCTCGGTCGTCTCGGCATTCCCACGGGCTTCTTCACCGGCATCGCCGACGACATGATGGGGGAAATTCTGCGCGATACGCTATCGGCCTCCAAGGTCGATTTCAGCTATTGCGCCATCACCCCCCGTCCGAGCACCATTGCTTTCGTCAAGCTCGTCAACGGCCAGGCAACCTATGCCTTCTACGACGAAGGCACGGCTGGCCGCATGATCACCGAAGCGGATCTCCCGACGCTCGGCGATGATTGCGAGGCGCTTCATTTCGGTGCGATCAGCCTGATCCCCAATCCGTGTGGCGGAACCTACGAGGCGCTGATGAAGCGCGAGTACCAGCGCCGGGTCATCTCGCTCGACCCGAACATCCGCCCGGGATTCATCAAGGACAAAACAGCTCACATGGGCCGCATCAGCCGGATGGCTGCCATGTCCGACATTCTCAAATTCTCCGATGAGGATCTGGAATGGTTCGGCATTGCGGGCAATCACGACGAACTCGCCACTCATTGGCTGAACCAGGGTGCCAAACTCGTCGTCATCACCAAGGGTGCGGAAGGCGCAACCGGCTATACCAAGTCGCTGAAAGTCTCGGTGCCAAGCGAGCGTGTCACGGTTGTCGATACGGTCGGCGCGGGCGATACCTTCGATGCTGGCATTCTCGCATCGCTGAAGATGAACAACCTGCTGACCAAGGCACAGGTGGCATCGCTGAACGAAAAGGCGCTGCAGGATGCGCTGGCTCTGGGCGCGAAGGCTGCGGCCGTCACGGTCTCCCGCGCTGGAGCCAATCCGCCCTGGGCGCATGAGATCGGGCTTTAGGCTTTCATTGATCTTGAGGACTTGGAGGGGCTGTACCCCCTTTGTCCCTTTCGGGACATCTCCCCCACGTGGGGGAGATTGGTAGCTTGTGGCACTCCATCGCCCCAAGCCGATATCGCATCTGCTGAGACTGAATTTGTTGCATCTGAAGAAGGTGCCGGCGGCCTCCCAACGATCTCCCCCCATGTGGGGGAGATGTCACGATAGTGACAGAGGGGGGTGCGCACTCTCCATTTACTGATGCGATGAGATCGCGCAACGCTTAAACCCTCCCCTTGAGGGGGAGGGTCGGCACGTAGTGTCGGGGTGGGGTGATCCTTCGGGCGAGAGGGCAAGTCCAGTCACCCCCACCCGCCGCTTTGCGGCGACCTCCTCCCTTAAGGGGGAGGTGGATGAGCGGTTACTTCGTGCGGCTTGCCAGCGCAGCCACCAGCCCTTGCGTCGAGGAATCGTGGCCGGCAGCGCTTTCCTTGCCTTCGATGACCGGAAGTAGGCCCGTTGCCAGTTCCTTGCCGAGCTCGACGCCCCACTGGTCGAAGGAGTTGATGCGGAAGAGCACGCCTTCGACGAAGACGCGGTGTTCGTAGAGCGCGATCAGGCGGCCGAGCGCAAAAGGCGTCAGCTTGTCGTAGACGAAGGTGATCGACGGACGATTGCCGGTGAAGACGCGGTGCGGCGCGATGAAATCGGCCTTCTTGTCGTCCATGCCCTTGGAGGTGAGCTGAGCCTTGGCTTCCTCGAAGGTGCGGCCCTTCATCAGTGCTTCCGACTGCGCCAGGCAATTGGCCATCAGCAGGTCGTGCTGGTGGCGCAGCTCCGGTTCGAAGCCGTTGGCGGCGATCATGAATTCGGCCGGGATGATGCTCGTGCCCTGATGGATGAGCTGGTAGAAGGCGTGCTGGCCGTTGGTGCCGGGCTCGCCCCAGACGACCGGGCCGGAATTGCCCTCGACCGGCGTGCCGTCGATGGTGACACCCTTGCCGTTCGATTCCATGTCGAGCTGCTGCAGGTAGGCCGGGAAGCGCGACAGGCGCTGGTCATAGGGCAGGATCGCGCGCGTCGGATAGCCGAGCACGTTGCGATGATAGAAGCCGATGAGGCCGAGCAGCATCGGCAGGTTTTCCTTGAACGGCGCCTGGCGGAAATGGTTGTCCATCGCATGCGCGCCATCAAGGAATTTGCCGAAGTTTTCCGGACCGATCGCGATCATCAGCGGCAGGCCGATGGCCGACCAGATCGAGTAACGGCCACCGACCCAATCCCAGAAGCCGAAGACGCGCTCGCTGTCGATACCGAAGGCGGCGACCTTGTCGAGCGCCGTCGAAACGGCCGCGAAGTGGTGCTGTACGGCAGCTTCGCCGAGCGCATCGGCGATAAACTTGCGCGCCGTCTGAGCGTTCGTCATCGTCTCGATCGTCGTGAACGTCTTCGAAGCGACGATGAAGAGCGTCGTTTCCGGCTTAACGAGCCTCAGGATATCGGCGATATGAGCGCCGTCGATATTGGAGATGAAGTGCGAGCGCGGGCCGTCATGGAAAGGCGCCAGCGCCAGCGTCGCCATGACCGGGCCGAGATCGGAGCCGCCGATGCCGATGTTGATGACATCGGTGATCGCCTTGCCCGTCGAGCCCTTCAGCGCGCCCGAGCGGATGCCGTCGGCAAATTTGCCCATGGCGGCGAGAACAGCGTTGACGTCAGGCATGACATCCTTGCCGTCGACCAGCACCGGCTTGTTCGAGCGGTTGCGCAGCGCGGTGTGCAGTACGGCTCGGTTTTCGGTGAAGTTGATCGCTAC
The DNA here is from genome assembly GCF_014193605.1 of Rhizobium sp. BK312. Classification (NCBI taxonomy): domain Bacteria; kingdom Pseudomonadati; phylum Pseudomonadota; class Alphaproteobacteria; order Hyphomicrobiales; family Rhizobiaceae; genus Rhizobium; species Rhizobium sp. BK312. The sequence continues at coordinate 408,080 of NZ_JACHZP010000005.1, forward strand.
ACCGGAGAACATTTCCTCGCGCTTGGCGGCGACGCCGCCTTCGGCTGCGAGCTTCTCGAGAAGGGCGAGGATATCGTCGTTAACAGCCGTCTTGGAGTAATCCATCAGCAGGTCGTCGAACGAGGCGCTGAAACGAGAAAAGCGTTTCGGATCGGCGGCGAAGGCGGCGCGAATATCCGTGGCCTTCGTTGCCGATGCGGTGCTCTTCAGTTGATCGACGAGGGCGTTCATGGGGGGCTCCTTGCGGTTCGCGCTGCTGGCCTTCAAAACCGGGCCAAGCGCTTTGAGTTTGGTCGCGAAAACTATTCCCTATGTAGGGCGTAAATCAAGTTCACCTATCGCCCAAAACGAAAAAAGCCGCTCGTGAAACAAGCACGAGCGTCTTCCTGAAAGACACGGAATTATGTCAGCCGCGCAACTCCTTGCGCAGGATCTTGCCGACATTCGATTTCGGCAGTTCGGTGCGGAATTCGATGAAGCGCGGGCGCTTGTAATTGGTAAGATTTTCCGCGCAGTGAGCCTTGACGTCGGCCTCGGTCAAAGCCGGGTCCTTCTTGACGATGAAGAGCTTTACCGCCTCGCCGGAATGCGGATCAGGAATGCCGATCGCAGCTGCTTCCAGAACGCCCGGATGCATGACGGCGACTTCCTCGATCTCGTTCGGATAGACGTTGAAGCCCGAGACCAGGATCATGTCCTTCTTGCGGTCGACGATCTTGGTGTAGCCGCGCTCGTCCATGAAACCCATGTCGCCGCTGCGGAAGAAGCCATCCTCCGTCATGACGCGTGCGGTTTCGACCGGCTGCTTCCAATAGCCTGCCATGACCTGGGGTCCACGGATGCAGATTTCGCCGACTTCGCCGAGCGGCAGGGAATTGCCGTTCTCGTCGCGAATATCGAAATCGGTGCCCGTGATCGGCAGGCCGATCGTGCCGGAGAATTCGGAACTGTCGAAACGATTGGCGCTTGCGACCGGCGAGGTCTCGGAAAGGCCATAGCCTTCGGTAATCCAGGCGCCAGTCATCTTCTGCCACCGCTCGGCGACAGGCCGCTGCACCGCCATGCCGCCGGCAAGCGTTGCAGTATTGGACAGGTCAAGCTTGGTGAACTCCGGGTTGTTCATCAGCGCGTTGAACAGCGTGTTCAGGCCGGGGAACATGTCGAACTTGTATTTGCCGAGTTCCTTGATGAAGGCGGGTATGTCGCGCGGATTGGCGATGAGCACATTATGGCCGCCTAGCGACATGCCCATCAGTGAATTCACCGTCAGCGCGAAGATATGATAGAGCGGCAGCGCGCAGACGAAGGTCAGCTGTTCCGGTCGCGGCTTATTGATATAGGCGGATTGCAGCCAGAGCAGCAATTGCAGCTGGTTGGCGAGCAGATTGGAATGCGTGAGGATCGCGCCCTTGGCAACGCCGGTCGTGCCGCCGGTATATTGCAGGAAGGCAATGTCGCTGCCTGTCAGTTCCGATAGCTTCAGGGGCAGACGCGAGCCCTCCGCGATCACGCTCTTGAAGCTGCGGTGGTCGGGAATGGACCAGGCCGGCACGAGCTTCTTCACCTTGCGGACGATCAGGTTGACGATGTGGCCCTTGACGCCCAGCATGTCTCCGAGCGCGGTGACGACCACATGGCGCACATCCGTATGCGCCAGCACCTGCTCGACCGTGTGGGCGAAGTTTTCCAGAACGAAAATTGCCTTGGCGCCACAATCCCGCAACTGATGCTCAAGTTCGCGCGGCGTGTAGAGCGGGTTGACGTTGACCACGACGAGCCCCGCGCGAAGGATGCCGTAAACCGCGATCGGGTTTTGCAGCACGTTCGGCATCATGACGGCAACGCGATCGCCCTTCTGCAGGTCGAGGCTCTGCAGCCAGGCGGCGATCTTGCGCGTCTGCAAGTCGAGATCGCGATAGGTGATGGATTTGCCCATGCTGGTGAAGGCGGGTCTGTCGGCGTAGCGCGCGCAGCTTTCCTCCAGCAGTTCGGCGAGCGAGGCATGCTCCAGCGGCGGCAGCTCCGCCGGCACGATATCCGGGTAAGAAGCGAGCCATATTTTATTGACCTGCGGTTTATCCGAAGGAGCGGAGACTGAATTCATGCGCATTTCCTCCTCTACGCACCATCACCACGCCCCGCCGTCATATGCGGCGGCTATGCAGAGTGTCATTGGACGATCAAAAAGTCTCCCGCTTTTCGCATCGCCGTAGTCTTGCTCTCAGATAAATCACCAGAGCGCAACTGAAGCTACAATAACCTTGACGTAAACGTCAACATTTGTCCCGCGCTCACGTTTTTTTACAATCCTGAAAAAAGTACTGGAACTTTTATGACAACGGAGCGTTAATAGCACCATGGGTTTAAACCCATCGGAGCATCGTGCTGCCTAAAAGAGCAGATCGGACGCTCCATTGTTTATGTGACGCGTATCCAAAAGGAGGTGCGCATATGCATAAAGAGAGTGCCGATTTCTCGGGTCGTGACCTTTACATCAAGGACATGTCGATGCTGATCGCTTGCGATCGCGTCGAAGGGTCCAGGGTATACGGCTCGGACGGCAAGCAGATTGGTCATATCGAGCGGCTGATGATGGAAAAAAGTGATGGACGCATCGCTTTCGTCATTCTGAGCTTCGGCGGTTTCTTCGGCATCGGACAGGAGCACTACCGGCTGCCGTGGGAGAAGCTGCGCTACGATGCCCGCATTGACGGCTATCGCGTCAGCATGACCAAGAACGACATCGAAAAGGCGTGCCGCTTCGCTGCCAAGGACGATCACGACCATAAGAATCATGGCCACAAGAGCCACGATTATTTTGGCGTGCCTCCCTATTGGATGTGAACGCGCTGGCGGAACTGCCGGATGCCCCGCCGAGGCGGGGCTGGCGCCTTGTTTGGGCTATTTGAACCGCCCAAGCCTTTGCACGACCTCGATCTTGTAACCATCGGGGTCGGTGACGAAGAACAGCAATGCAAAAAGCTTCCCATCACGATTGAGTTCGATGATTTTGCCCGGGTTGAGCCCGAGCTGAGTCATGCGTGCATGCTCGTCCTTCAATTCCGCAACGGAGACTGCAAGGTGGCCATAGGCATCCCCTTGCGCATAAGGCTCGATGCGGCCCTGATTAATGGTCAATTCCAGTTCGAATCCGGTCTTGGCATTGCTGAGATAGACCAGGGTGAAGGTCTCGAAGGCAATGCGGTCGGCAACCTTGAGGCCGAAAGCCTTGTCGTAGAATTCGATCGAGCGCGCTTCGTCGAGCACGCGGATCATCGAATGGATCATCTTGGCCATCGGCGTCTCCATAAATCGTCAGGGCATGTCATTGCAGCCAATGCCATCGGCAGCCGGTGAAGGCAAGCATGGGGAAACTCGCCATATTTCCAGTCGAGCATAGATCCAGGGTTCCCGAATTGCGATCGGTCTGCTTAACTTCCCAGCGCTCAAGTATACGGCTCAAGGGGGAGAATCCATGTACTACGCCATTCTGGCCTATCACGAGGAAGATATCGTCGAATCCTGGAGCAAGGAGGAGGATGCCGCACTCATGACGGACCTTTTGGAGATCAATGACCGCCTAGTCGCGCAGAAATCGCTGGGGCCGGCTGCGCGTCTAGGCTCGACCCAAAACGCCGTCACCTTGCGCGGGACGGGGGTGGGCATGGTCATCGACGGGCCATTTGCAGAAACCAAGGAACAGCTGCTCGGCTTCTACGTCGTCGATTTTCCGACGATTGAGGGGGCAGTCGAGGCAGCGCGCGAATTGCGTCGCGTCAATCCTACCGCCGTTTATGAAGTCAGGCCGATTTCGCTTTACTTGCCCGGTGCATCCTTGCCGTCAGGCGAAGGCAATTGATGGCAGGCTGTGATCGCCTCAATCTCCATGGGATTGGAGGCCGATCCTGCCGGTGACTGACCGCTCGATTATCTCCATGCCGTCATAGATCAGCACCGCCATCAAGCCGACGATCAGGCCGCCTTGGAGGATGAAAGCGGTGTTGTCGTTGATAAGCCCGGCGATGATGACTTCACCAAGCCCTTTGGCGGCGACGGTTGAGCCGATCGTCGCCGTACCGATATTGATGACGGTTGCGATCTTCAGCCCTTCGATGATGAGCGGCAGGGCGAGCGGCAGCTCGACGCGGAAGAGCCGCTGCCAGCCGTTCATGCCCATGCCGTCGGCGGCATCGAGCACGGAGGCGGGCACCTGCTGCAGGCCGGCAACCGTGTTCTCGAAGATCGGCAACAGGGCGTAAAGGAAAAGCGCGATGAACGTCGGCACAGCGCCGAAGCCCGTAGTCGAGATGGCAAGCGCCAGCACGGCAACCGGCGGAAAGGTCTGGCCGGCATTGGCGATCGCCCGCGACAGCGGCAGGAAGTCGGCGCCGATCGGCCGTGTCACGAAGATGCCGCCGAGCACCGCCAGTATGCCGCTTGCCGCGATCGAGACGAGAATCAGCTCGAGATGGCTGAGCGCCAGGCTCGGCAGGCTGTTCTGCGTATAGATCGGCGACGCTCCGAATTTGGTCAGCGGCGTCAGAATGGGCGTCAGCCATTCCGGACGGAAGAGCATCACCAGCAGCAGCGCCAGCGCCAGGAAGCGAAAGAGATTGGCGGCGAGAAATCTCATGCCTTGCGGCCCAGCTCGATTAGGTGCTGGATCGAGATCGAGCCGACAGGCACCTTGCGTTCGTCTTCAACCGTCGCCTCGTCAGCGCCCTGCCAGATGAGTTCCGCCAAGGCGTCGCGCAGATTGAGGGTCTGCGGCAGGCGGTGACCGAGGCCGGGCCGTGGCGGCTGCATGCTTTCCTTCAGCGGCAGCAGCGACATCAGCTTCAAGGCGCGGTCGGAGGTGCCGGTCAGCTGCTGCACGAAGGGATCGGCCGGCTCGGTCAGGATCTTCTCGGGCTCGGAACATTGCAGAAGCTTGCCTTCGCTCATGACGGCGATCTGGTCGCCGAGATGGAAGGCTTCGTCCATATCGTGGGTGACGAGGACGATGGTCGTGCCGAACTGCTTCTGAATGGCGAGCAGGTCGTCCTGTGCCTTGCCGCGGATGACGGGGTCGAGCGCGCCGAAGGGCTCGTCCATCAGCAGCAGTTCCGGTTCGGCAGCAAGAGCCCGCGCGACGCCGACGCGCTGCTGCTGGCCACCGGAAAGCTGGCTTGGATATTTGCCGGCAAAGGTGCCGGGGTCGAGATGGAAGAGGTTGAGGAGTTCTTCGACACGGCTGTCGATGCGCGTCTTTTCCCAGCTCAGCAGCTCAGGGACCGTGGCGATATTCTGCGCGACTGTGCGATGCGGAAAGAGCCCGTGCCCCTGGATGGCATAGCCGATGCGGCGGCGAAGCTCGGTCGCCGGCACATTCATGATGTCCTCACCGGCAACGGAGATGTGACCTGCCGATATCGGCACCAGCCGGTTGATCATACGCATCAGCGTCGATTTGCCGGAGCCGGACGTACCGACGATGACGGTGATCGTGCCCTTCTCTATGTTCATACTGACATTATCGACCACGGTGGCGTTGCCATACCGCTTGGTGACGCCCTTGAGCTCGATCATGCTGGTCATGCGCGTTGTCCCCGGATGCTGTCGATGACCGCATCGAGGATGACGGCCGATGAGAAGGCGAGAAAGACCGTCGGCACGGCGCCGAGCAGAACGAGGTCATTGGCCGTCTGGCCGATGCCCTGGAAGATGAAGAGGCCGAAGCCGCCGCCGCCGATGAGGGCTGCGACCGTCACCAGCCCGATCGCCTGCACCAGCACGATCCGGATGCCGGTGAGGATGACTGGAAAGGCAAGCGGCAGGTCGATGCCGGTCAGGATCTGACGGCGCGTCAGCCCCATGCCGGCGGCGGAATCGCGCACGGAAGGATCGACGCCGGCAAGGCCGACGACGGTATTGGCGACGATCGGCAGCAGCGAATAGATGATAAGCGCCACCAGCGCCGGCGCCACGCCGATTCCCTGGATACCGATCGCGGCAGCAAGCGGCACGTGGGCGGCGATATAGCCGAGCGGCAGCATGAGAATGCCGAAGAGGGCAAGGCTCGGAATGGTCTGCACCAGGCTCAGCGCCCGCAGCACCACGGCGCGGAGGCGCGGTTGCCAGTAACAAAAGATACCGAGCGGCAGCGCAAGCACGATGGCGATGGCGACGGAGCCGAGGGAAAGGAAGACGTGACGCAGCGCTTCATGCCAGAACTTGTCGGCGTTGTTGGCGTATTCCTTCATGATCGAGAGATTGTTGAGCAGGCCAGAGCGGAGGACGAGGACGAGCAGTACGGCATAGGCAGCAAGCGCCGCCACCCGTAGCCAGGGCGTCAGCCGCAGCTTGACCAGCGCGTCCGAAATCATCAACCCGACAACCCCGAGCAGCACCCAGAAGGAACCGCCGGGCGTAATTCGTGCCACAGTGCTGCCTGCGGGCGTCGCGGCGGTCGAGACGAGGCCAAGTGTGACGATCAATGCAGCGATCGCAAGGGTCGCCACGCCGAGACGAATGAGCTGATTGTGGAGGAAGAGTGCGGAAAGCGCCGCCGCAGCGAGAAGGGCGATCAGCACCAATGCTGCCGGCTGGGCAATGAGCTGCGTCAGCAGTTGTGGCTTGCCGGCGGCGATGCGGTTTGCCTTGACGATGATGAACGGCATCCAGGCCGTTGCCAGCCCGCCGCCGGCCACCAATACCACTCCGAGACGGTCCACTCTGCGGACCGCTAGCGCATCTTCCATCAGGCAAGCTCCGTCAGCGCATGAGCCCAGAATTCAAGGCGGGTTCGGACAAGATCATGCCCAATTGAAACCCCGCGGCTCCACTTTATCAAAATGGAGCCGCCAGAGCAGCGTCAATGCCCTACTTCAGAAAGCCATTGTCCTTGAGGTAGGATTCGGCAACAGCCTTCGCCGGCTCACCATCGACCTGGATGCGGCCGTTGAGCTTGCGCAGCACGTCGGCAGTCAGGCCCTTGAAGATCGGTGCCAATACTTCTTCGATCTTCGGATTGGCCTTCAGCACGGCCTCACGGATGATCGGCGTCGGCGCGTAGACTGGCTGCACGCTCTTGTCGTCCTCAAGGACAGTCAGTTCGGCGGCTTCGATGGCGCCGTCGGTACCGTAGACCATCGCCGTGTTGACGCCGTTGGTCTGGTCGGCCGCAGCTTTGATGGTCGCCGCCGTATCGCCGCCCGAAAGTACGACTTCCTGATCCGGCTTCAGCTTGAAGCTGTAGGTGGTTTCGAAGGCAGGCAGGGCCGCCGGCGAATTGACGAATTCCGAAGAAGCCGCGATCTTGATTGGGCCGCCGCCGGCGACCCACTTGCCGAAGTCCGACATGGTCTTCAGCTTCGCTGGGCCGGCGACATCGTTGCGCACAGCAATCGCCCAGGTATTGTTGGCGGGCGAGGGTGTCAGCCAGACGATCTTGTTGGCGTCATAATCGAGCTTCTTGGCCAGATCGTAGCCCTGCTGCAGGTTCTTCCAGGCGGCATCGTCGGCCTTGTTGAAGAAGAAGCCGGCATTGCCGGTATATTCGGCATAAATGTCGATTTCGCCCGCGGCAATCGCCTTGCGCACGACCGGCGTCGTGCCGAGAGCGATGCGATCCTGCGCCTTGATGCCGTTGGCATTGAGTGCCGCGAGGATGATGTTGCCGAGCAGAGTGCCTTCGGTATCGATCTTGGAGGAGACGACGACGTCGGCGGCGCTGGCGCCACTGGCAAGGAGAGCCGTCAGCGTGGCGGCAAGTGCAAGCTTCTTGAACATGATGTTTCCCTTCGTACCCCGTTAAATCGTTCTTCGGCTTGCCCGCGCCGCCTTAAAGGGCCGCAGTCCGGACAGGCCGCTTGGAGCGGGCCGGCGGCCCACGGCGAATTCGTGGCTGCTTCAGGGACGTAGCGCTCATCGCGGAAAAGTCGATGCGCTTCGGATACCCGTTGCAGTCGCGCGATTATGATGAGCGTACTCGACATTCGCGCGAAATTGGATTTCTTTTTTCGGGGGCAAGTGCGTTTGTTTTTGTTCCCCTTACCCGTTTGACGCTATTCCGATCTCATTTTTGCGGTTGGATCGGTGAGCGGCAAGGGAACGATAGTCGTTGCCTTTCAGCTTAGGGATATCTTTTTTCGAGAACACGGCATATCGTCAGGATATTATTGATCTTCTTGCGGCCGAGCCAGGATGCGTGCCGCGGATAAGGGGATGGGTTTTGTATCTCGGTGCTTTGTTCGTAGCCGATATGGTGTTCTCTGTCGGCTCGGTGAGGGAAACCGCGCGGCGGCTGTCTTTTTCCGCGTCGACCGTCTCCGGTGCCCTGCGCCGGCTCGAAACGGAGCTTGCCATGAAGCTTGTCGAGCGTGCCTCCGGTGAGCTTGCGACCCTTCTGGCGAGTTCCAAGGTTCAGAAGGGGCTGCAGCCCATTCTCAGTGGCATGCGCCAGCTTTCGACCCTGATGAAGGAACCGCCGGCTCCAAAGGACTACGACCAATGGGCCGCACGCCTGCCGCTGAAGATCGCCACCATCGAACGCTTCCTTGAGGTTGCCGATCAAGGCAGCATCAATCGCGCCGCCCGCCGCCTTAGGCTGGGCCAGCCGCAACTCTCCTTGCAGATTGCCAATCTGGAGGAACTGTTCGGCTGCCGCCTGTTCGCTCGGCAGGCGCAGGGTTCCGTGCTGACGGAGGCCGGACAGGAGGTTCATGCTATCCTCTCCGCCATCGCGCAGGCCTGGGACGAGATGAAAGCGGCAGCGGACGAGCGCTTCCAGCGAACCGCCCGCGCCGTGCGCATCGGCTCGATCATTCCAACCGGTTCGGAAAGCTGGGTTGCGCGCTCGCTTGCAAGCCTGGTATCGCGCTGGAACATCGGCGGTAACAGCAACATGCTGTCGCTGCTGCTGATGACGGCGGATGATCTGCGAGAGGCGCTTCGATCCGGCCGCATCGATGTCGCTATTGTCGATTCCGTCTTCGGCCTCGACGCCTTCGAACATGTGGAACTGGTCGCCACGGACATGGTGGCGATCGCCCCGCCGGATAGCACTGAGCAGACCTTCGCCGCGCTCATGGAAAACCATCCGCTCTGCGTGCCGAGCCCGCGCACCGGCATTGGCAATGCCGCGACAGCCTTCGGTTACGACAGCCGCGACCGCCGCCGGTTTCGCGGCCGCGACATCACCTCGGCCGATTCCCTGCCCGTCATCGTCGATCTCGTCGCCAATCACGGCTATGTGTCGTTCCTCGGCCGCGTCAGCGCGCTTCCGATCGCCGACAAGGTCCGCATCGTCGATCCCGATGAGATTTTGCCGCTGTCCTATCACCTCGCCCATAATGGCCGTAAAGCCTCGGTTGAAGCGTGCCGGCTGATCCAGCAGGCGGTTCGCGAACTGGTTGGAGAGATGGGGACGACACGAAGGCGCCTGTCGTCCCGCGGGTAGCGGAACAAATGCGGCATCTTCGCGTTTAGGTCGGTTAGGTTAGTCCGGGCGTACGCAGCCGGGGGGCGCGTTCGGCACCCAAGGAGAGACCATACATGAAAATTCTTGCAATGGCGCTTGTCGCACTAGGCATTATTGTTCTGCCCGCTACCTATGCCGAGGCACGTGATCATCACCATCACCGCTGGCATCAGCACCATCATCGCGACTATCGCCCTCATCATCATGGCTGGCATCGCCATGAAGGCTGGCGGCATGGCCATGGCCATCATCGCTGGCACAGCAAGCCGCATTTCTCGCATGCCTGACGGCTGCGGACAGGCATCAAAACGGCGTCTTCGGGCGCCGTTTTTTTTTGGCCACTGGCCAATTGCGTCCTTCTTCTTCCGTCCTGCTAATATCGGTTGAAGCGCACCCGCCGATGAGCCTGCGATCGCAATCAGGTGGGTCCGATGGCGATGTCGCGAAAACGCCTGCTCCTCAAGGGATAGCGGAACTTTCGAAGGCGCTGTTGCGTTTACTATATCGTCCGGAGGACGCAAGTAATCCGAGTAGCGTTTACGTCCGGCATTCAAGGAGGCTGGAAATGAAAATTCTGGCAACAGCGCTGATTGCGCTAGGTATGGTCGCGTTGCCGGCAACCTATGCCGAGGCGCGTCCTCATCATCATGGACACCACCATCGGATGATCGTCCATCGGTATTATCATCACCACTACTATTACCGCCATCACTACTATCGCCCATATTACGGCTATTACGCACCGTATTATGGCTATGACCGACCCTATTACGGCTATTACCAGCAGCCCTATTATCCCTTGGGGGTATTCGGCGTTTTCGGGGGCTATGGCGGCTATCACCATCACCACGGTTGGTATGGCGGGCGCGGATACCATAATGGCTGGTATGCCGGCGGTCATCACGGATGGCATGGCGGCGGCGGCCATTGGCGCTATTACAGCGAGCCGCATTTCTCGCACAACTGAGGGCCTGTCCGATGGCAAAACGGCGCCCTTTGGCGCCGTGTCGGGATGAGTTTATAAGCTGTCCGGCAGTGCAGGTTCACACCGGGTTCAGGACGTGAACGGCGCGATCGGCCATCAGATGCCTCACCTTCTCGCCGTAGGCGGCCATATGCGCGGAGGCGGCATGCGCCTTCAGCGCCGCCAGGCTCTCCCACTTCTCGACGACGACGAAGGTGTCAGGCCCAAAAGCTGGATCGGCCCCTTCGACATCCACAACGGCGGTATATTCGATGCAGCCGTCTTCGGCGTGAACGGCCGGAACATTCGCCTGGAATGCTTTAAGCACTTCGGCGCGCTTGCCGGGATGGGCGGTGAGGATGGCGAGTACGTGAATCATGGAGATGTCCTTGGCAAGATAGCTATACGGATGAAACGAGCGGACGCTGCCGAATGCGCGGCCGGTTCACCATTATCACGGAAAGACGCGAGCCGAACGCCGAACGTCCATTTTAATCGCGCTTCGAATCCCGCCGCTTCCGGCGGGTTTACATCCGATTGATGTATTTCGGATCGAGCGATCCGCTCAGTAGATGGCTGACTGCAAGGAGATTGCCCTGCAGGCGACCGCGCCGATCGATATAGGGCGGTGGGCTGACCGAGCCGACGACATTCGAGGCGATATTGCCGCCCATCAGCTTCAGCGCCCATTTCAGCGATACCGAGCGCTTCTTGACGAGATAGAGCGGATTGGCGACCTGGGAGTACCCCAGGCGGAGGCCCGATGTGCGGCCGGCTTTGACGCCGAGATGGACGCCACGCAGGCGATTGAACTTGACGATCTTGCCGAAAGGACGCAGCCGCCGGCACAGATCGACGTCTTCCTGCCAGGCGTAGAGCGGCAGATCCTCGTCGAAATAGATACCATTTGCCAGCATCGCTTTTCGACGGAAGATCATGTTGCAGCCATAAGCGTTATGCGTGGCCTCGATCGTCGGTGCCGGAAAGGGAGTGGCATCGGCTGCGAGTGCGGCATCCGCTTCGTCCGGCGTCAAGCCTGGCCCAAGGATACCGTCGCGAACGACTTCGCCTGTCGCCACGACAATATCTTCATCCGCCTCGAATAGGGCTTCCGTCTCGGCAAGATAGTTCGTTGCCGGGAAGAAATCGTCATCGAAGAAGACGACGACATCTATGCCTACAGCCGCATCGATGATGGCATTGCGCTGCGGGCAGCTTCCCTGCGGCGAGGAGAGGATCGTTACCGGAAACGGCGCAGAGCTTAAGCGCGCCATGTCGATATCGTCATCCTTGGTCGGACACAGGAAGAGGTGATCCGGCTTGCGCGCCTGTGTCGCGAGCCTGTCGATCATTGAGGCGAGGATCGCCTTGCGACCGCATGTCGCCACGCCAACGGCAATTTTCATGATGCACCCCCAGAATATGATCCCAAGGCGCACGGAACCACCAAAAGCTGAATGTTTGGTTGTGCTAATCGCGTGCATTCAACGGATCGCGCGCGAAAGGCGTTTCGTCGTCAGCGGCCGGTCCGTTACATCTGTCGACGGAGCGTTTCGAACGAGCGCATCCGTCTCGTAGGTCGTCCGCGCGATCCGCCCTCTAGCCCAATCCAAGGTATCCGCCGCCAAATGCAGGCATGTCATCGCTGATACCAGCGCAGATACAGGTCGCCGCGTCGTTCGTTGCCGGATGAGAAATGACCGCATCGGCCGACATCGTCGGCTTAGCAGTTGCTCCCGTGGGTTTTAAAGGCCCGCGGATCATGGAATCGACAAGCTCAGTCGTCGAAGATGAATATGTCGCCTTCCTGCAAAGCCGCGATGAAAGCCTCTCTGGCTTTCTCGGCGTCAAGCTTACCCTCATGTGCGTCCAACAGCGCTTTTCTGGCGGCCCTGTAGGCTTGTCCGTCCTCTAGCGTCGGCCACTCCTTTGCCATGTATTCCATGGCGCGTTCCGCATTCGATATCACCAGCCGGTCGCCTGTCTTGCGGGTCTCGACGATTGCGGGCTTGCTCCACCATTGGGCCATGAGATTTCTCCTTCCACGGTCAACGTATTGTTGACTGGAATGTTCCCGGAGGCGCGCCGTCACGACAATAAGGGAATTCCTGCTTCGGCCGCTGCGGCAATAAAGGCAACGCGCGCTTCTTCGGGCGCTCGCCTGCCGCGTTGGACGTCGATGCAGATGAGCAATGCCGACAGAAAGCAGTCACCTTCCTCCGACGGCCAGTCATCGAGAAGCGTCTTCCATACTTCCTCCACCGTACCGACGGATTTCGTTTCACCAGATCCGCAGCGAAAGATGCGGATCGGAGGGAAGTGTGGCACGATGTTCATGGTCGAAGACTCCGCCTTGGCGCAGCCGTTTTGGACCTTCTGACATTGGAGATGCATTTAACTTTGTTAATCCGCCGGCGCCCTTTTAGGCGTTCCGCAATCAATCTCTGGCCCTAGGCGGGAAAAGTCGGGCTTGGACACAAAGTTCCGTGCTCATTCCAAGCAAGCGGCAGCCTCGTGCCGCGAACGATCTCGATCCGCGTTCGAATATGCGGTTCAATATCACTGGCAAACAGGAAAAATGGATGGTGCCGCTTACGTGACTCGAACACGTGACCCCATCATTACGAATGATGTGCTCTACCGACTGAGCTAAAGCGGCATTCTACAGAGCATTCGGTTCGGCCCCGTGATTTGCATGGCGCTGATACAGTCTATGCGGTCAGATTTCAAGCGCTCAAATTACCATTTGGCAAAAAAGCGAGGGGACTTGTGAAAATAGCCCCGCTTTTCAGTGCCGGTCAAAGCGTCAGCCGGGCGCGTGCCTGTCGGTATTCTCTCTCCAGCCGATCGATGAGAGCGGATACGGGCTGGATGGATTTGACGGCGCCGATGCCTTGGCCCGAACCCCAGATATCCTTCCAAGCCTTTACGCCGGTCGTGGCGGCTTCGAAATCCATTTTGGAAGGATCGGCCTCGTGCAGCTTGTCCGGATCGAGGCCCGCGGCGCGGATGGAGGGTTTCAGATAGTTGCCGTGCACACCGGTGAAATAATTGGAATAGACGATATCGGCAGCGGTGCCCTCGACGATCGCCTGCTTGTAGGCGTCGGCCGCGCGGGCCTCCTCCGTGGCGATGAAGGGCGAGCCGATATAAGCAAGATCAGCGCCGGCAGCTTGCGCCGCGAGGATCGCGCCGCCGGTGGCGATGGCACCGGCCAGCAGCAACGGCCCATCGAACCATTCGCGGATTTCCTGCACGAGCGCAAAGGGCGAAAGCTGGCCGGCATGGCCGCCGGCCCCGGCAGCGACGGCAATCAGCCCGTCCGCACCCTTGCGGATCGCCGAATTGGCATGCCGATTGTTGATGATGTCGTGCAGCACGATGCCGCCATAGGAATGCACAGCCGCATTCACCTCGGGCACGGCGCCGAGCGAGGAAATGACGATCGGCACCTTGTATTTCACACAGAGCATCAGATCGTGTTCCAGGCGTTTGTTTGACGTATGGACGATCTGATTGACTGCAAATGGAGCTGCCGGACGATCCGGATTTGCGGCATTATAAGCGGCAAGATCCTCGGTGATCATCGCGAGCCATTCGTCGAGCTGGCTTTCCGGGCGCGCGTTCAGCGCCGGAAATGAGCCGACGACACCGGCCTTGCATTGCGCCAGCGTCAAGGCGGGATGAGAGATGATGAAGAGCGGCGAAGCCACGACCGGCAGGCGCAGGTGCTCGGTCAGGATCAAGGGGAGGGTCATGAACATCATCCCTTTTGACGTTTACGAAAACGTCAAAAGGGATAGCAGATGTCTGCCGAGAGGGGAAGATGGTGGTGGAGGCAGGCAAGAGCAGGAGGCAATAGGCAATAGTGCCTGTGACCGTCCCGGTCCGATACCTTCGCCTACTGCTGCTGCCTACCGGCACCCCATTTGTGTCGTCTTTGCCATTTATCCCCGCCCGAGTGCCCTTAACCCAAGGCAGAGGCTTGCGTATTGCAGAACGGGGCGTTACCGAATCCGGTTAACGATTGATGAAAATATGGCTGCCTTGCCAGCGGGCTATGCAAATATGGTGCGAGTGAGCGTAAAGGATCGGATGTGAGCGGATTAGAAACGGCCATCAGAAGCGCGTTGGATCGGTCTGATCGCGCCAATCCGGAAATTCGGGCTCGCATCTATCAGTCGGCACGGCAGGCGCTGGAAGCCGGTCTTCGCAAGCAGGACATTACCGACGTCAATGTCGTAGCCGCCCAGCGCCAGCGTCTGGAGGCGACGATCCGCGAGATCGAGGCCGAGGAGCGCGCCCGCCCCGCGCAGGCGATACCGGTTTCACCGGAGCCGGACGCTCCGCATGTTTCTCCATCCGCACCGCGCTCTGAAGCAGGGCCCGAAACAAGGCAAGCAGCCGCACGGCCGCAGGAGTCCGTCATGAGCGTGCGCGGGGAAACACGCGATCCGCCGATGTCGGCAAGCCCCGCCGTTCCGGTGGAGCCGATGTCGGCCGAGCGGGCGGGGCGCGAAGGTGATTTCGGCGATATGCGCGCCGGACCCGCCGATCATCTCGGTGCGGACAGCGATGTGCGTCCGACGGCCGATGCGCGGTCGGCGCGGTCGATGAACTTCAAGCCGGAGCGCGCGGCCGTGCGCCGCAAGCCGCGCAAGTTCTTCTCGCGCTTGCTCGTCTTCTGCATTCTGCTTGCCTTCCTCGGCGTCGGTGCCTGGTGGATCAAGACCTCGGGCGTGCTCATGTCCGCCGCCCAGCGGGATACGAGCGTGCCCAATCCGCCGGCGCATGTCGATTCGCAGGATTTCAGCGGCAACAGCAACGATGACGACACATCGGATCAGGACGACAATAGCGGTCCGGTCAATCCGGGTCTTGCCACCATCGATCCACAGAACAGCTTCTCCGCGGAATGGCTGGAGGTGTTGAAGCCCACCGACGCGCCGAAGGTTGCCACCAGCCCGCAATCGAAGGCCGAAAACGTATCGGAGAATGAAGGGCCGGCCGTAAGGCTGACCTCGCTCAGCAGCGGCCCGGACGGCAGCGGCTCGATCGAGGTGCCCGTCAATGTACTGCAGCAGATGGCCGGCAAGGCCTCGACGGTCGCTCTGACATTGCAGTCCACCTCGGATGCACCGACGCAGATCACGGTGGAGTGCGATTTCGGTTCTCTCGGCCGTTGCGGCCGGCATCGTTTCACCGTCAGCCGGCAAAAGACGGATTCGCTGTTCCAGGTCAAGTTCGATCGTGCCATAGCGCCGACCAGTTCAGGGCGCCTGATCATCAACAGCGATGTCGATGGCAAGGCCCGCGGCGTCAATATCTACGCCATCCGCGTCCTGCCCGGGCAATAGAGCGTTTCCACTTTTCTTTGAATCGCGAAAACGCTCTATGCTCTTATTTCCCAACGCATTCCTGACGGAAAACCGCTGCGCATTTTTCCTGGAAGTGCTTTAGGCCCGGGCAACTCGTCAGGCGAGGATATCCGATCCCATCCCGAGGATCTTTTCGTCCACCTTGCCGATGGCTTCCTTGTCCTTGCCGTCATAATCGAGCGTCAGCAGAATGTGACGGATAAGGTTCAGGCGCGCGCGCCGCTTGTCGTTGGCGCGGAGGACGGTCCAGGGTGCGTGGTCCGTATGCGTGTCCTTCAGCATGCGGTCGCGCTTTTCGCTGTAATCCTTCCATTTCGGCAGGGCGGCGATATCCATCGAGGAAAGCTTCCAGACGGCGCGTGGATCGTGGCGCCGGTCGTGGAAACGCTTCAGCTGCATCTCCCGGCCGATATCGAGGTAGAATTTGAAGAAATGGATGCCGTCCTGAACGATGAGTTTCTCCATCTGCGGCGCCTGCTTCAGGAACTGCTCGTATTGCTTCGGCGTGCAGAAGCCCATGACTGGCTCCACCCCGGCGCGGTTATACCAGGAGCGGTCGAAGAGCACGAATTCGCCCGCCGTCGGAAACTGGGCGACATAGCGCTGGAAATACCATTGGCCGCTTTCGCGGTCGGTCGGCTTGGTCAGCGCCACCACGCGCGCCAGACGAGGGTTCATATGGGCCGAGGTCGCAGCGATCGAGCCTCCCTTGCCCGCGGCATCGCGGCCTTCGAAGAGCGCCATCACCCGCTTGCCGGTCGCCTGCAGCCAGAACTGCACCTTGATGAGCTCGATCTGCAGCGTTTTCAGCTCATCGAGATATTCTTCTTCCTTCAGCTTCTTCTTGTAGGGATAACCGCCCGAGGTCAGCGCCTCGTCGTCGATCCAGCTCGGAAGCACGGGGTCATCAACATCGAAGATGCGCTTGATGCCGTGGATATCCAGCTCCACCGCCCGGCTTTCTGTCTTCTCCCCCATATGTCGGCTCCTCGGCTGTTTACATGGCGTTAACCCTGCCGCCAGCGGCGGCAAAAAGCTTGGCCAGAAAACTGGGGCATTTATTCAATAGTTTCAAGCCTTTTGCCGCCGCCCTCTTTTGCCGGCTACATTTATTTTTGCCAGTTACTGGCTTCTGTGGATAGAGCCGAATACTTCTGTCATGAATCGCAGATAAGACGCGGAATCCAGCGTTCCATGATGGCAGGCGAAGGACGGCGCAGTTGGAAGACGAATGGTCATTTGTCAGGAAGTTGGCGGTGCGGCTGCGGCAGGAGAGTGCCATCCTGGTTCTGGCGACGCTAATTGCCGTGCTCGCCCTCGTCGAAGGCATCAGCACCGGCGCCGTATTCTGGATCTGGGTGATCGTCATGATCGTCACGCTCATTCGTCCGCCGCTGGTCGAGCGGGTGGAGGTGCCGTCGCAAGCCGAACCTGCGCCTGCCGATGCGCAAACCCTGTTGCGCACCGCTTTTGCGGGACTTGCGGCGCTCGATATGCCGGTGCTGATCATCGATCGCGAGGCGTCGGTGCTGGTGCAGAACATGGCCGTCGAAAAAGCCTTCGGTGCCTTTCCGATCGGCGCGCATATTTCCTCCAAGCTGCGCTCGCCGGGTCTGCTCGATATGGTACGCGAGACCATCGCCACCAATGCGCCGAACCAGATCGAGCATTCCGAGCGCCTGCCTTCGGAGCGGGTCTATGTCGTGCGTATCGCGCCGATCGATCTGCCTGAGATCGACAGGCAGGAAGATGCGCTCTTTCTGCTCTCGTTCCGCGACATATCGGAGTTGCGCCACATCGATCGCATGCGTTCGGACTTTGTCGCCAATGCCAGCCATGAATTGCGCACGCCTTTGGCATCGCTGCGCGGCTTCATCGAGACGATCCAGGGGCCTGCCAAAGCCGATCCGAAGGCGCAGCAGCGTTTCCTCGGCATCATGTTCGATCAGACGACCCGCATGAGCAGGCTGGTGGACGATCTCCTGTCGCTGTCGCGTCTGGAGTTGAAGTCGCATATCGCGCCGGATCAGAAGGTGGATCTCGTCCCCTTGCTCGGTCATGTGCGTGACTCTCTGCTGCCGCTTGCGGGGGATCTCGACGTGAGCATCAATCTGCATTTGCCGGTGGGCAAGGTGGAGGTATTGGGGGATCGAGACGAGCTGGTGCAGGTCTTCGAGAACCTGATCGAGAACGCCTGCAAATACGGCCAGGAAGGCAAGTCGGTGGAAGTTTCGCTACTCAGCGGTGCCGGCCAGGCCGTCGAAGTGGTCGTCTCGGACAAGGGGCCGGGCATACCCGCAGAAC
Source organism: Rhizobium sp. BK312 (assembly GCF_014193605.1). Classification (NCBI taxonomy): domain Bacteria; kingdom Pseudomonadati; phylum Pseudomonadota; class Alphaproteobacteria; order Hyphomicrobiales; family Rhizobiaceae; genus Rhizobium; species Rhizobium sp. BK312. The sequence continues at coordinate 426,186 of NZ_JACHZP010000005.1, forward strand.
ATGTGCCGCGCCTGACCGAGCGCTTCTATCGCGTTAACGTTGAGGACAGCCGGTCCAAGAAGGGGACCGGTCTCGGGCTTGCCATCGTCAAGCATATCCTGACCCGCCACCGTGCCAGGCTGATCGTAAAGTCGGAAGTCGGAAAAGGAACCGATTTTACGGTCCGCTTCTGAGAGGTTCCTCACGTCCTCATTCGGATGGCGATTTATCCAAATAATATCAGCCACATAATCTGTCATAATTGTTTCACTCGCCTGACATAAAAGGGCGGTGTTTTCGCCAGTAAGAATGGACTGCTGAAAAAGTGGATGTGGCCTCCACCTCGGCGCTCTTCAAAGCTCATCAGGGGGATTGGTTGTGAATGCTTTGAAAATGTCCGTTCTTGCGCTGGTTGCATCGGTTGCCCTTGTCGGCACTGCAACCGCCCGCGATCAAATTCAGATCGCCGGCTCATCGACCGTATTTCCATATGCCAAGATCGTTGCCGAAACCTTCGGCGAGACCTTTACCGATTTCAAGACTCCTGTGGTCGAGTCCGGCGGCTCCGGAGCCGGCCTGAAGGAATTCTGCAAGGGTGTCGGAACGGATTCCATCGACATCGCCAATTCGTCGCGCCCGATCAAGGACAGCGAAGTCCAAGCCTGCAAGGCCGCCGGCGTAACCGATATCCAGCAGATCAAGATCGGCTATGACGGCATCGTCTTTGCCTTCGACAAGAGCAATCCAGACATCAGGTTCGAACCCGTCGATCTCTATAAGGCAATTGCCGCCGAAGTGGTCGTCGATGGCAAGCTCGTCGCCAATCCCTACAAGAAGTGGTCTGAGATCAATCCATCGCTGCCGGATTTTGAAATCGCTACGTATATTCCGGGTGAGAAGCACGGCACGCGCGAAGTCTTCGAAGAGAAGGTGCTTGCCGCCGGCTGCAAGGCTTCTGGCGCAGCCGATGTCATCAAGGCCGCAGTCTCCGATGCTGCTCAGCAGGCAAAAAAATGTGTTGCCGTGCGCAAGGACGGCGCCGCTGTTGATATAGACGGCGACTATCCCGAGACGCTGGCCCGCATCAATGCCAACAAGCACGGCATCGGTGTGTTCGGCTTGTATTTCTTCCAGAACAACGCCGACAAGCTGAAGGTTGCCACCGTCAGCGGCATCGTGCCCTCGGGTCAGACGATTGCCGATGGCACCTATCCGGTATCGCGGCCGCTGTTTTTCTACGTCAAGAAGGCCCATCTGGGTGTCATCCCGGGGCTCAAGGAATATGTCGATTTCTTCACGAGCGATCAGATGATCGGACCGGACGGCCCGCTGGCGGAATATGGCCTCGTGCCGGCGCCGGATGCTGAGCGCGACCAGATCCGTAAGGATGTCGCGGTCGGGAAGATTATGTGAATGCTGAAGGGTCGAGCGCCGGTGCGGCTTTCCGCTGTGCCGGGGTTCGCCGGGGAATGGGAATGAGTGTATCGCTGCTGCTGCTCTGCTTGTCGGTCTTCGGCGCCTCCGCTTTCGTGCTGGGGCGGGTGAGGGCGGCTGCGCTATCGGGCGGCAGGTCCTCGTCCATGCATTCCCGGCTCGGCTATCACGGCGCCTATGCCGCTATATGGGCTGTGCTTCCCGCTCTCGCGCTCGTCTGCGTCTGGCTGATCGTCAGCCCCGTTGTGATCGATCGCGTAGTGACGAAATCCTTTCCCGAGGAAGTAAGGTCTTTGCCGCAGGCGGAGCTCAATCTCAGCTACGGCATGGTGCGCAGCATCGCCCGCGGGATGCGCATGCTCGAGAGCCAGGAGCTCGCCGATGTCGATGGCGGCAAGGCTGATCTTCAGTTGCTGCTGGCGCAGAAGGGCGTTCCGCTCGCCGTTCGCCCCACGGGCTACATGATCGACGCTGCCAACAAATATAATGGCATGCGCGAAGCGAGCCGCATGGTCATGTCGGCAGCGGCAATCGCCCTATCGCTGCTTTGCGCAGCCCACGGCCTTCGTGCCATCGCCCCACGTTTTCGCGCCCGCAATCGTGTGGAACAGGTCATTCTCGGAGCCCTGATCGTCGCTTCCTCCATCGCGGTGCTGACGACGGTTGGCATCGTCGTTTCAATGCTTTCGGAAGCGGCGCGTTTCTTCAGCATGGTGCCAGCCAGCGAGTTCTTCTTCGGCACGGTCTGGGACCCGCGCTTCGCCGGCGCCGGCACGCAGACTTCAGGCACCTTCGGCCTGATCCCGCTGCTGGCGGGCACGATCTATATCGGGCTCGTCGCCATGCTCTTTGCTGTGCCCATCGGCCTGTTCGCGGCGATCTACATGGCCGAATATGCCTCGGCCCGCGTCCGCTCGGTCGCCAAGCCCATGCTGGAGGTCTTAGCCGGCATCCCGACGATCGTCTACGGCTTCTTCGCCCTTGTCACCGTCGGCCCCTTCCTGCGCGATATCTCAGCCGAGATCGATGGCTTGATGACGGGCGACTATAAAGGCTTTATCGAGGCACAGAGCGTTTTGACGGCCGGCTTCGTCATGGGCGTCATGCTCATCCCTTACGTTTCCTCGCTGTCGGACGATATCATCATGGCCGTGCCGCGGTCGCTGCGCGATGGTTCGCTTGGCCTCGGCGCCACGCGGTCGGAAACGGTCAAGCGTGTTCTGCTGCCCGCCGCCCTTCCGGGCATCGTCGGCGCACTGCTGATGACCGCGTCGCGGGCGATCGGTGAAACCATGATCGTGGTGCTGGCAGCCGGCGTTGCCGCGCGCATGCAGCTCGATCCCTTCGAACCGATGACGACTGTCACCGTGAAGATCGTCAACCAGCTGACCGGCGATCTGGAGTTCACCTCGCCGCAGACGCTCGTCGCCTTTGCACTCGGGATCACGCTGTTCTTCCTGACGCTGTGCCTCAACGTCTATGCGCTCTACATCGTCCGTCGATATAGGGAGCAATACGAATGAGCGACGTCGTATCCTCCTCTCAGCTCAACATGCCGCGTGGCCTGACGCCGGGTGCGTCGGTGCGCCGTGATATCGGTATCAAAAAACGCTATGCCGCCGAGCGCCGCTTTCGCGCCTATGGGATCACGGCTGTCATTTTCGGTCTCGTCTTCCTCATCATCCTGGTCTCGACCGTCGTCCGCACAGGCTATACTGCCTTCGTTCAGACCTCGATCACCTTACCGATCGAATTCACCGAGAAGGTGATCGACCCCGCAGCCAGGCGCGCCAGCGATCCGAAGGTGCTGATATCAGCCAACTACCCGATACTGGTGCGGGACGCGCTGGTGAAAGTCTTGAGCATCGATCCCGCCAATCGCGCGCTCGTTCGCGAGGCGACGGCCATGGTGTCGGACAGTGCCAGGATCGCATTGCGCGACAAGGTCGTCGCCAATCCCTCGATCATAGGGACGACTGAGAACGTCACCTTCCTTGCCAGCTCCAATATCGATTCAGCCAACAAGGGCCAGATCGATCTGACAGTCGATGAGAGGGATCGCAAGATATCCGACCGCCAGGTCGCCTGGATGAAGCAACTCAGCGAAAGCGGTGCGCTTTACAAGGCCTTCAACAGCGGTCTCTTCCTGTCGGGCAACTCGAGCCGGCCCGAAGCCGCCGGGCTCGGCGTCGCTCTGATCGGCTCGTTCTACCTGATGCTGACCGTTCTCGTGCTTGCCTTGCCGGTCGGCGTCGCCGCCTCGATCTATCTGGAGGAGTTCGCACCGAAGAACCGGCTGACGGACCTGATCGAGGTCAACATCAACAATCTCGCGGCCGTCCCTTCGATCGTCTATGGCTTGCTGGGTCTCTCGGTCTTCATCAACATTATGGGACTGCCGCGCTCGGCCTCGCTGGTCGGCGGTCTCGTGCTGAGCCTGATGACGCTGCCGATGATCATTATCGCCACACGCTCGGCGTTGCGGGCCGTGCCGCCGTCGATCCGCAGCGCAGCGCTCGGTCTTGGCGCATCGCGCATGCAGATGGTCTTCCATCACGTGTTGCCGCTTGCGATGCCCGGCATTCTGACAGGCACGATCCTGGGGCTTGCGCACGCGCTTGGCGAGACTGCGCCGCTGCTTCTAATCGGCATGGTCGCCTTCGTCGCCAACTATCCGGCATCGCCGCTCGATCCTTCGACGGCGCTGCCGGTGCAGATCTACATGTGGGCGAGCGAAGCCGAGCGGGCCTTTGTAGAAAGGACGTCCGGCGCCATCATCGTGCTTCTCTTCTTCCTCGTCGCGATGAACATCGGCGCCATCCTGCTGCGCCGCCGCTTCGAGCGGCGCTGGTAAGGGAGGGCGCACGAAATGAACATGATGACGGAAGCCGCCAGCGAAAAAGCATTGTCCAGGAAGATGATGACGATCCCCTACAAGATGATCGGCCAGGACGTTTCTGTGTTCTACGGCGACAAGCGGGCGCTCTTCGACGTCAATCTGAAGATCCGCGCCAATACCGTCACGGCTTTGATCGGCCCTTCCGGTTGCGGCAAGTCCACCTTCCTGCGCTGCCTCAACCGCATGAACGATACGATCGAGACCTGCCGGGTCACCGGCAAGATCACGCTCGACGATCAGGATGTCTACGACGACAGCATCGACGTGGTGGAGTTGCGCGCCCGCGTCGGCATGGTCTTCCAGAAGCCCAACCCATTTCCGAAGTCCATCTATGAGAACGTCGCCTACGGCCCGCGCATCCATGGCCTGCATCGCTCAAAGGCCGATCTCGAGCATATCGTCGAGAGCAGTCTTCAGAAGGCCGGTCTCTGGGGCGAGGTCAAGGATCGGCTCCATGATGCCGGCACGAGCCTATCGGGCGGTCAGCAGCAGCGTCTGTGCATCGCCCGCGCCGTCGCGGTCAGCCCGGAGGTCATCCTGATGGACGAGCCATGCTCGGCGCTTGATCCGATCGCAACCGCCAAGGTCGAGGATCTCATCCACGAACTGCGGGAGAATTTCACCATCGTCATCGTGACGCATTCCATGCAGCAGGCAGCCCGCGTCTCGCAGCGTACCGCAATGTTCCATCTCGGCCACCTGGTCGAGGAGAACGACACCGATAAGATGTTCACCAATCCCGACGATTTCCGCACGCAGGATTACATCATGGGCCGTTTTGGTTGATGATATCAGGCGCGCGGCTCATTTCACACAGTTCACCTTGAGGATAGAAAAATGGTCTCCACTCACATTCTCTCTGCCTATGACGAAGACCTGAAGTTCCTGACGCGCCGCATTGCTGAAATGGGCGGCCTGGCAGAGCAGATGGTTAGCGACAGCGTACGCGCGCTGGTCAACAGCGACGCTGCCCTGGCCCAGAAGGTCATCTCCGACGACGTCGTTCTCGACCATGCCGAGCGCGAAGTCGGCGACAAGGCGATCGTTACCATCGCCCGCCGTCAGCCGATGGCGGCGGATCTGCGTGAAATCATGGGCTCGATCCGCATCGCATCCGATCTGGAGCGCGTCGGCGATCTCGGCAAGAACACCGCAAAGCGCGTCATCGCCGTCCAGGGCACCGGTGTCCCGCGCCGTCTCGCCCGCGGCATCGAGCATCTCTCCGAACTGGCGCTGAGCCAGCTCAAGGAAGTTCTGGATGTCTACGCGACCCGCTCGCCGGACAAGGCCGTGTCGATCCGCGAACGCGACGAGGAAATCGACGCCATGTACACCTCGCTCTTTCGCGAGATGCTGACCTACATGATGGAAGATCCGCGCAACATCACCACCTGCACGCATCTTCTTTTCTGCGCCAAGAACATTGAGCGCATCGGCGACCATGCCACCAACATCGCCGAGACGATCTATTACATGGCGACGGGCGCGCAGCCGGAAGGCGAGCGCCCGAAGGACGATACCGCCAATACCGTCGGCGCAGTGACCGAATAATCCGAAAGCGAAGAAAGGAGACCATAGGCGCATGGTTCCGAGAGTTGCTGTTGTAGAAGACGAGGAAGCGCTCAGCGTTCTGCTGCGCTACAATCTTGAGGCCGAAGGCTTCGAGGTCGACACGATCCTCAGAGGCGATGAGGCCGAGCTGCGTCTCCAGGAGCGCATCCCCGATCTCCTGATCCTCGACTGGATGCTCCCCGGCGTATCGGGCATCGAGCTCTGCCGCCGGCTGCGTATGCGGCCGGAGACGGAGCGCCTGCCGATCATCATGCTGACGGCCCGCGGCGAGGAAAGCGAGCGCGTGCGCGGGCTTTCGACCGGCGCGGACGATTATGTCGTCAAGCCGTTCTCGACGCCGGAGCTGATGGCTCGCGTCAAGGCGATGCTGCGGCGTGCCCGCCCGGAGGTTCTCTCCACGGTGCTGCGCTGCGGCGATATCGAGCTGGATCGCGAAACCCATCGCGTCCACCGCAAGAGCCGCGAAGTGCGGCTGGGGCCGACGGAATTCCGCCTGCTGGAGTTCCTGATGTCCTCGCCGGGCCGCGTCTTCTCGCGTTCGCAGCTGCTCGACGGCGTATGGGGTCACGATATCTACGTCGACGAACGCACGGTCGACGTCCATGTCGGCCGCCTGCGCAAGGCGCTCAATTTCTCCAATATGCAGGATGTCATTCGCACCGTTCGCGGCGCGGGCTATTCCATGGAGGCCTGAGCGGGGATACCCGATCAGGCATCAACATAGCGGCGGAAACAGAAAACGGGCCTCAAGGGCCCGTTTCTTTATCTCAGTCATCAAGCCTCTCAGCCACGCGGCTGGGCCGGCCTACGCCGTTCATGCACCGGCTGGTAGGCCAGGCGCTGATGGTAGGTGCAGTAAGGCGATGAATCTGGGCTCTCATTGCCGCAGAAATGGAAATCGTCCTTCAGCGGATCGCCGACCGGCCACTTGCAGGTGCGCTCCGTCAGTTCCGTCAGGCCGAGGCGGCGGGAGATCGGAACGACGACGTTCGATGCCGGGCGATATTGGATTTCGTTGACGGAATCGATCTCGATCTCTTCCTTCAGCATGGTTGCGCCCTGCTGGCGGGCAACCACCGTGCGGGTAGCAACGCGCGATCCGTAGGTCGCAGCGCGAGGTGCCGCTGCGCTGCGCTTCGGCGTGCGCGCTGCGGTTGTCGTGCCGCCCGCCTTCGCTCGGCCGGGGAGGTTCAGGCGATGTACCTTGCCGATAACGGCATTACGGCTCACGCCACCGAGCTGCGCAGCGATCTGGCTGGCGCTCAATCCTTCGGACCATAGCTTTTTCAGCTTCTCGACGCGTTCGTCTGTCCAATTCATGCCCTGTCTCCGCTGTCGCGTTTCCGATGGCAGAATCCCTCACCATTGCCTCGCATGGTATCGAGGCGCGAAACGCTCTAAAATTGTGGTGACTAGTTCCGCCGCATGCAGTCTAGCAATTGGTTTTTAACCTAGTGTGAGGCTGACTCCGTGACAAGAGTCGCGGGAATCTTGAGGAATCGATTTCGAGGTTTTCCCCAACTTGCTGTCCGGGCGTGGCATTTCTGCCATAGGCGCCGCCCGACGCATCTCTTTTGCCGGCAAGCCTTTTCTCGCACCTGCTAAAACGGCAGTTTTGTTGACATCGCGGTGCAAAACATCAATAGTGCCCGAGCCGCCGCAAGGCGGCATTTTTGATTTTTTCGGACCCGTTTCATCAAATGGAAGCGATCGGTCCTTAAAGTTGTGATCAGGAGATATGGCCATGGCCGAGACCACGCCGCTTTACGACACCTACTTGCGCGCTCCGCTGCGGTTCGAGCGAGGCGAGGGCGTCTGGCTGGTCACTGAGAATGGCGAACGCTACCTCGATTTCGCAGCCGGCGTCGCGGTCAATTCGCTCGGTCATGCTCATCCCCATCTTGTCGCCGAGCTGAAGGCGCAGGCCGACAAGGTCTGGCACCTGTCCAACCTCTATGAGGTGCCCGGCCAGGAGAAGCTGTCGAAGCGGCTGACGGAAGTGACCTTCGCCGACAAGGTGTTCTTCACCAATTCGGGCGCGGAGGCGCTGGAGTGCGCCATCAAGACTGCGCGGCGCTATCAATTCGCCAAGGGGCATCCCGAGAAGTTCCATATCATCACCTTCGAAGGCGCCTTCCACGGCCGCACCATCGCAACGATCGCCGCTGGTGGCCAGGAAAAATATATCGAAGGCTTCGGCCCGAAGGCACCGGGCTTCGACCAGGTGCAGTTCGGCGATCTTGACGCCGTGCGTGCCGCCATCACGGATGCGACGGCTGCGATCCTGATCGAGCCGGTGCAGGGCGAGGGCGGTATCCGCCCGGCAACCAACGAATTCCTGCGCGGGCTGCGGGAGATCTGCGATGAGCACGGCCTGCTTTTGATCCTCGACGAAGTACAGTGTGGCGTCGGCCGTACCGGCAAGCTCTTTGCCCATGAATGGTCCGGTATCAAGCCTGACATCATGGCGGTCGCCAAGGGTATCGGCGGCGGTTTCCCGCTCGGTGCGTGCCTTGCGACGGCGGAAGCCGCTTCCGGCATGAAGGCCGGCACGCATGGCTCGACCTATGGCGGCAATCCGCTTGCCATGGCAGTCGGCAATGCGGTTCTCGATATCGTGCTTGCCGAAGGCTTCCTGCAGCATGTGCGCGATGTCTCGCTGGTCTTCCGCCAGGGGCTCGCCTCGCTCAAGGATCGTTTTCCTGACATCATCGAGGACGTTCGCGGTGAAGGCCTGATGCTCGGCATCAAGGCGGCCATTCCGCAGGGAGAGCTGCTGCAGGCGATCCGTGCCGAGCATCTGCTCGGCGTTCCGGCCGGCGACAACGTCATCCGCCTGCTGCCGCCGCTGGTCGTCACTGCCGAGGAAGCACGCGAAGGTCTCGCCCGCCTGGAGCGCGCCGCCGAGCGTGCACGCGCTGCCCGCACCAAGAAGTCGGCTTGAATTCAACGCCCGTAGATGGGGCGTTCCTGCCCCACGCGGGCGTTATTGTTTTTTCTGGAGCACAGGTAAGGACATGGCTTCTCCGAAACACTTTCTCGATCTCTCTGCCGTTCCGGCTGCCGATCTGCGCAACATCATCGATGACGCGATCGTCCGAAAGAGCGCGCAGAAGGCCGGCACGGCCGACAAGCCGCTTGCCGGCAAGATGCTGGCGATGATCTTCGAGAAGCCGTCCACCCGAACCCGTGTCTCCTTCGACGTCGGCATGCGGCAGCTCGGCGGCGAGACGCTGTTCCTCTCCGGCACGGAAATGCAGCTTGGCCGCGCCGAGACGATCGGCGACACGGCGAAGGTGCTGTCGCGCTATGTCGATGCGATCATGATCCGCACGACCGATCATTCCCGCCTGCTGGAGCTGGCGGAGCATGCGACCGTTCCGGTCATCAATGCGCTGACCGACGACACGCATCCCTGCCAGATCATGGCCGATATCATGACCTTCGAAGAGCATCGCGGCCCGATCAAGGGCAAGACGCTTGCCTGGACGGGCGACGGCAATAACGTGCTGCATTCGCTGATCGAAGGGGCCGCCCGTTTCGGCTACCGCATGAATATGGCGGTACCCCTTGGTTCCGAGCCAAAGGATCACTATCTGAACTGGGCCCGCAATGAGGGTGCCGAAATCATGCTCTCGCATGATGCAGACCGTGCGGTCGCCGGCGCCGATTGCGTGGTAACCGATACCTGGGTTTCCATGAATCAGGAGCACCGGGCACGCGGTCACAACGTCTTCCAGCCCTATCAGGTCAACAAGGCTTTGATGGCACAGGCCGGCAAAGACGCGTTGTTCATGCATTGCCTTCCAGCCCATCGCGGCGAAGAGGTGACGGACGAGGTGATCGACGGTCCGCAATCCGTTGTCTTCGATGAGGCGGAAAACCGCCTTCATGCGCAAAAGTCGATTCTTGCTTGGTGCCTGGGCGCGATCTGAGGATATGAAGCCGCGTTTTAAGGGCGCGGGCGCAGTAGGAGTAAAGCAATGGCCGAAAATGCAGCCTCGCTGGGTCAGTTTGATTTCGCCGGTGACGATCACGTCGTTCCCTTCCAGGTGGAAGGTCTGGACGTGCGCGGCCGTGCCGTGCAGCTCGGTCCGCTGCTGGACGCGATCCTTGCCCGGCACGATTATCCGACGCCGGTCGCGCGGCTGCTCGCCGAAGCCATCGTCCTGACCGTGCTGCTCGGTACATCGCTGAAATTCGAAGGCAAGTTCACCGTGCAGACCAAGGGCGACGGTCCCGTCGACCTTCTGGTCGCCGATTTCTCGACGCCGGAAAACGTCCGGGCCTATGCGCGTTTCAATGAAGAAGCGCTGGCAAAGGCAGTTGCGGAAGGCAGAACCGAGCCGGAGCAGCTGCTCGGCAAGGGCGTGCTCGCCTTCACCATCGATCAGGGCCGCTTCAGTCAGCCTTATCAGGGCATCGTCGCGCTTGATGGCGCCTCGCTCGAAGAGATCGCCGGCACCTATTTCCGCCAGTCGGAACAGATCCCGACGCGCGTGCGTCTGGGCGCTGCAGAGCTCTTCGATCGCGATGAGAACGGCAAGCCGCGTCACCGCTGGCGTGCCGGCGGCCTGATCGCGCAGTTCTTGCCGGAAGCGCCCGAGCGCATGCGCCAGCCGGACCTGCATGGCGGCGATGGCGATACCGGCGGGCGCGATCATGCCGAGGACGATGCTTGGGCGGAAGCGCGCAGCCTGGTGGAAACCATCGATGCAGATGAGCTGACGGATCCGCAGGTCGGCACCGAGCGGCTTCTCTATCGCCTCTTCCACGAGCGCGGCGTCCGCGTCTATGAACCGAAGGCCGTCTATGACCGCTGTTCGTGCTCGCGCGACAAGCTGAAGGGCGTCTTGAAAGGTTTCTCAGCCGAGGAGATCGAGGCCAGCCAGGAGAATGGCGAGATCGCCGTCACCTGCGAGTTCTGCTCGACGACCTATCGCTTCGAAGTGTCGGAAATAGAGGTGGCCTGAGGTCGCTCAGTTCAGCGTACGCAGCAGGTTAGGCGTATCCAGTGAAAAGGCGGGGATCTTAACATGGAATTGCTCCCCGCCGTCCGTTTCCATCTGGTAATGACCGAACATCATGCCTGACGGTGTATCCAGTGGACAGCCCGAGGAATATTCATAGGTATCGCCGGGCTTCAGATGCGGCTGCTCCCCGACCACGCCGGGGCCTGTCACTTCATCCACAATGCCGTTCATGTCGGTGATGTGCCAATAGCGCGTTACCAGCTTCACGGCTTCCTTCGAATGGTTGGAAATGACGATGCGGTATCCCCAGACATAACGGTCATCATCCGGATCGGATTGCTCCTCCAGATAAAACGGCTCTACAACCACCTCGATGTCGCGTGTTAGGGCGCGATACATGCCTGACACCTTGCCACTGCCCTGAAACGTCGGAGCGCTCGTTGAAGCCGCATCGCCGTTTCAGCATTTTCAAGTTTGCGGCATATTATCCGCTTTCCACCATTCCCGCAAAGTGCAGGATATTTAGCGGTATCCTATAACCGATGCTTTCCGTCAAGGAACGACGTAATGAAATCTTGCGTGAACGGTTGGGACGGTTTCGATTCCAGCTATTACGGTTCATGTTGAAGGTTAACCAAGTCGTCTCCAAGTATCCTAGGTCGCCATGATTTGATCTTATCTGCCGGAGTAGAGGTAGGCGTATCCTCCGTACTCAGGAAACGCTTGCCACGATTGTCCGTGGACTTCTGTGATTGGTAGTCAACCTGATCGCCCGGCATCAAAACCTCCGGGCCATATAACCCTCATTCCTTTTATATGTTCCTCTTGCAGGACTTGCATGAGATTCCCATGCAGGAGGATTTCGGCTATCATCTGATTCTGGCATCGCCCATGCCTCCCCCCTCCATTCGGGAAAGTATATTTCATGCAGGGCCGTCGATATCCAAACCGACTGTTTGAGCGCCTGGCATAAGGAGGGGTTGCGGTCATTGCTCGCAATAGGAGGTTTATATGAGGCTTTCTGCCCCTGTTTATCATTTGAAACGTAAGGCGAGGCTCCTGTCCCGCCAGCAGAACATCCCCTTGCACGCCGCGCTGGATCGCGTCGCGGCCGTCGAGGGTTTCGGAGGCTGGAGTTTGCTTGCGAGCAAAACGAACTCGGCCGTGCCCGTCGGCGAGCTGTATTCGCGTTTAAGCCCGGGCGATCTGGTGCTGATCGGCGCACGGCGCGGTCACGGCAAGACCCTGATGAGCCTGAGGCTCGCCGTCGAAGCCATGAAGGCTGGCAATCGCGGTGTCTTCTTCACGCTGGAGGACACGGAAAAGGTCGTTCTGGAGCGTTTCCCGGTGATCGGTGCAGATCATGCGGAATTTGCCGATCTATTCGAATTCGACAATTCGGATGCCATCAGCGCCGACTATATCGTCGAAAGGCTGACTGCGGCGGCGCCCGGTACATTGGCCGTGGTCGATTATCTGCAACTACTGGATCAGAAGCGGGAGAATCCGGAATTAATGATCCAGGTTCAGATAATGAAGACGTTTGCGCGCGCCAGAGGCGTTATCGTCGTCTTTGTCTCGCAGATCGACCGCTCCTACGATCCGGCGTTGAAGCCCGTGCCCGATCTTGCGGATCTTCGCCTGCCGAATCCGCTGGATCTCAAGCTGTTCGACAAGATGGTCTTCCTGAACAACGGCCTGGTCGAATTCAAGGTCGCCAGCTGATGAGCTGCCAATTGTCTAAAGGCAATCGAGCCGCCCGGAGAAAATCCGGGCGGCTCGACGAATATCAGGCGGAAACCTGCTCGAGCGCGCGAGCGAAATCCTCGACCAGATCGGCGCTGTCCTCGATGCCGGCGGAGAAGCGCACGGTGCCCGGCGAAATGCCGAGCTCGGCGCGGGCCTCGTCGGTGAGGTTCTTGTGCGTTGTCGTGGCAGGATGCGTGATCAGGCTCTTCGAGTCGCCGAGATTGTTGGAGATCTTCACGATCTCCAACGCGTTCTGCAGCCTGAAGGCCGCTTCCTTGCCGCCCTTCAGCTCGAAGGCAACCAGCGTCGAGCCGCCGCTCATCTGCTTGGCGATGATATCGGCCTGCGGGTGATCCTTTCGGCCGGGATAGATCACGCGGGCGACCTTGTTCGTCTGCTCGGCGAGGAAATCGGCAACCTTGGAGGCATTTGCCGTCTGCTGCGCAACGCGCAGCGGCAGCGTCTCGATGCCCTTCAGCAGCGTCCAGGCGGTAAAGGGCGACATGGCCGGGCCGGTATGGCGGAAATAGTCCTGCAGGTTCTCGTCGATCCACTGCTTGTCGGAGAGGATGACGCCGCCGAGCGAACGGCCCTGGCCGTCGATATGCTTGGTGGCGGAATAGACGACGATATGAGCGCCGAGTTCCAGCGGCTTCTGGAAGAGCGGCGTTGCAAAGACGTTGTCGACCACGACCTTGGCGCCGATCTGGTTGGCGAGGTTGGCGACAGCGGCGATATCGACCACTTCCAGCGTCGGATTGGTCGGGCTTTCCAGGAAGAAGACCTTGGTGTTCGGGCGGATGGCCTTTTCCCAGTTCTCGGTGAAACGGCCATCGACCAGCGTGCATTCGATGCCGTATTTCGGCGCGAGCGTCTCGACCACCCAGCGGCAGGAGCCGAAGAGCGCGCGGGCGGCAACGATATGATCGCCGGCCTTCAGCTGGCAGAGGATGGCGGCCGAGACAGCAGCCATGCCTGAAGCGGTGGCGCGGGCGTCTTCAGCGCCTTCCAGAGCGCACATGCGCTTCTCGAACATGTCGTTGGTCGGGCTGCCGTAGCGGGCGTAGATGAACCCATCCGTTTCGCCCTTGAAGCGGGCTTCCGCCGCTTCCGAGGTGTCATAGACGAAGCCCTGGGTCAGATAGATTGCTTCGGAGGTCTCGCCGAATTGCGAACGGAGTGTTCCGCCGTGAACGAGCTGGGTTGCGGGGCGCCAAGTCTTGCTCATGCCATCACCACTTTCAAAACAAAAAAACCGGTCGCAAAAGCAGACCGGTTCAACCCCGGTCTTTTTAGCCATTTGTTTAACGTGGCTGCAAGCCGACCGGCCAAATCACCACGGGATAAGTTGCAATACTGCCGTTGACGGCTTGCGTCAATTCCCTGAGTTTGGTTTTGTCTGCGGCAAATTATGAGAGAAGCATGATGGCTCGCAATACTGGAATTCTGGCCGACCGGGCCATTGCAGCGCTGTTTGAAACAGGGCGGCTGACGAGCGAGAGAGAACTGGACGTCGATCAGATCCAGCCGGCAAGCCTTGACCTCAGGCTCGGCTCGCATGCTTTCCGCGTTCGCGCCAGCTTCATGCCCGGCCCGTCGCATCTGGTCGCCGACAAGCTCGACCGGCTGAAGCTGCATGTCGTCGATCTCTCGGAAGGCGCGGTGCTGGAAACCGGCTGCGTCTATATCGTGCCGTTGATGGAGCGCCTGGACCTGCCCGAAGATATGTCGGCATCGGCCAATCCGAAGAGCTCGACCGGCCGTCTCGACATCTTCACCCGCGTCATCACCGATCGTGCGCAGGAGTTCGACAAGATCCCGGCCGGTTATTCCGGGCCGCTCTATCTCGAAATCAGCCCGCGCACCTTCCCGATCGTCGTACGTCGCGGCTCGCGCCTGTCGCAGATCCGCTTCCGCGTCGGCCAGGCCCTGCTCACCGAGCCGGAACTGCTGGCGCTGCACGAAACCGAGACGCTGGTCGCCAGCAAGAAGCCGAACATCACCGGCGGCGGCATTGCGCTGTCGATCGATCTTGCCGGCGACAAGGAGGGGCTGATCGGCTATCGCGGCAAGCACCACACGGCTGTCGTCGATGTCGACAAGAAGGCCCAGCACGATATCTTCGATTTCTGGGAGCCGCTCTACAGCCGCGGCCGCACCGAGCTGATCCTCGATCCCGATGAATTCTACATCCTCGTCTCGCGCGAGGCGGTGCATGTTCCCCCGCATTTCGCCGCCGAAATGACGCCGTTCGATCCGCTGGTCGGCGAATTCCGCGTCCACTATGCTGGCTTCTTCGATCCGGGCTTCGGCCATGCACCGGCCGGGGGCCGTGGCAGCCGCGCCGTGCTCGAAGTGCGTAGCCACGAGGTGCCGTTCATCCTCGAGGACGGCCAGATTGTCGGCCGCCTGATCTACGAACACATGCTGGAACAGCCAAGCAGCCTCTACGGCTCCGGCCTCGGCTCGAACTATCAGGCACAGGGCCTGAAGCTTTCGAAGCATTTCCGGCTGTGATCGACACCTTGGCGGCCTTGACAGAGGCCGCCAACTGTTGGACATCTCAGGGTGTCAGGCGGGTGTAGCTCAATGGTAGAGCAGCAGCTTCCCAAGCTGAATACGAGGGTTCGATTCCCTTCACCCGCTCCATAATCTTCACGCCAGAAGCGGTCTCTTCGATTTCAGCGCTTTCTTTAGCGTATCTCCAAAGATTGCGATCGGTCGCGCCAGCCGCCCGGCTGGCGGACGATGCACCAGCCAGTTGACGACTTTCGGGCTGAAATCCGGTGCTTCGACGATTTCGACCAAATCGCGCCAGCGGCTGTGCGCCAATGCCGCCGGCGTCAAGACGCCGATGCCGAGCCCGCGCGCAACCAGCGACATGCGCAGATCGGCACTCATGGCCTCCACCCCGACGTCGAAGGGCAGGCGCTCGGCTTCGAAGCGATGCTGAATGAAGGCGCGGAAGCCGCAGCCGCTCTGGTTCATGATCCAGGGAAAACGGGAAAGATCTTCAAGCCTCGGTTGCTTGGGGACGCCAAGCGACGGTGCTGCGACGAGAATGACGGCATGAACTCCGAGCATCTCGCCGACGACATTATCCGGCGGCTGCAACCCCTCCGGCAGGCAGACGGTTGCCGCATCGAGCTGGCTGTGAGCGACTTGCTCGATCAGTTGCGGCGACCAGCCAGTGACGATGCGCAGCGTCAATTGCGGAAACTGACTGCGCAATTCATCAAGCGGAGCGGATAAAGCCGCTTCGGAGAGATAGGGCATGATCCCGAGACGGAATTCGCCGCCGATCGTGCCGCCGGGCGAAACGCCGGCCTTGAGATCGTCGAGCGAGCGCAGCACCCGGCGCCCATGCTCGTAGGCCTCGCGGCCTGCCGCGGTCGGCCGCAGGGGCTTTGACTGCCGGTCAAGCAAGGCGATGCCGAGACTGTCTTCCAGGTTCTGTATGCGTCGGGTGATGCCCGGCTGGGTCAGATTGATGCGCGCCGAGGCGGCAACAATCGAACCCGTCTCCACCACAGCGACGAAGGCTTCCAGATCATGAATGTTCATGCTGAACTCGCATAATCATTATTAGTTCATTTCAATTGCCGCATTATGCGACAAAGCGATACACATGGCTATCTTTATTATCAAGGATTATTGGAGAGCTCATGTCGCAAGTCCCCGAACACATGACGAGCGAGCCGGAGGAAGAGGTTTCCACAACGGCTGCTGCTCCTTCGACCTTGTTGTTCGCCATCGCCACCGGCGTTATCATTCTCAATCTCTTTGCGCCTCAGACGCTGGTCGGCATCATCGGCCCGTCGCTCGGCTTTTCCGAAAGCGGTGCCGGCCTGGTGGCCATGGCCTCGCTGCTCGGCTATGCCGCCGGCCTGTTCTTTCTGGTGCCGCTGGCAGATCTCATGGAAAACCGGCAGCTGGTGCTGCGCATGCTTCTCTCGGCTCTGGTCATGGCTATTGCCGCCGCCTTCGCACCGACGGGCTGGAGCCTGCTGATCTTCCTCTTCCTGCTGGGAGCAGCTTGTTCCGCCATCCAGATTCTCGTGCCGATCGCGGCAGCGATGGCGCCGCCTGAACATCGTGGCCAGGTTATCGGCAATGTCATGAGTGGCGTCATGGTCGGCATTCTTGTCTCGCGACCGCTGGCAAGTCTGATTGCCGATTTCTGGGGCTGGAGAAGCTTCTATGCCTTGAGTGCCGCAACGCTTGCGCTGCTCGCCGCTGTGCTTGCCTTACGCCTGCCGGAGCGACGCCCTCTGATCAACGCGAGTTACGGGGCCTTGATCGGTTCGCTTTTCGAGCTTTTGAGGGAGGAGCCGGTGCTGCGGCTGCGTGCCTTCACGGCAGCCTTGATGATGGCGAGCTTCAGCCTGTTCTGGACATCCGTTGCCCTGCGTCTGGCACAGCCGCCATTCTCGCTTGGCCAATCGGGCGTCGCGCTGTTTGCCCTCGTGGGCGCCGGCGGGGCTGCCGCGACTTCCGTCTTCGGCCGCATGGGCGACAGGGGCTGGACGCGGACGGCGACATTGGCGTCGCATCTGATCGTACTTGCCGCCATGGCGCTGGCTGCCTGGGTGGGTGGAATACGGTCTGGCGACTCTGTGGCGCTATTGATCCTTCTGGGCGTCAGCGCGGTCTTGCTCGATGTCGGCGTCACGGGCGATCAGACCCTGGGTCGTCGTGCCGTCAATCTCCTGAAGCCGGAAGCCCGCGGCCGCATCAACGGTCTCTTCGTCGGCATATTCTTTCTCGGCGGCGCGCTGGGATCGGCTCTTGCCGGAACCGCCTGGGATTTCGGCGGCTGGGTTGCCGTCTGTGCAGGGGCCGCGGGCTTCGGCGTGATTGCTTTGATCACAGGCCTTGCCGCGCGCATCTGAACAGCGCAGGCAACGCGACCGCACTTGCGAATGCACTGCCGCATCGCCATCTGTAGCGCATTCAGGCGGGCGTCAGACAAGCGTGTAAGAACGGGCGCTCCTTGTCAGGAGCGTCGAAATGCGTGGCATTGCATGGTTTTACAGGTTGAGAGCGCTCTTTCGAAGCGGTGCGCTGAAGATTGCCCGCAGCACCAAAGTACCCCTCGGTACCAAAATCATCTGGAAGCGAGGCGATGTCGGCATCGGGGAAAGAGTGCATTTCCGCAAGGGCGTCATCATCGATGCGCAAGAAGGCAGCATCGAAATCGGCGACCATGTCTCCTTCAACGACTACAGCATTCTGCTCGGCCGCGGCGGGATTGTAATCGGCAATGATGTGCGCATCGCCGCCCATGCAATGATCGTCTCCTTCGATCACAATTTCGATGACATCTCGCAGCCGATCCGCCTTCAGGGCGTGACGAAGAAGCCGATCGTCATTGAGGATGATGTCTGGATAGGGGCGGGCGCCAAGATCCTCGGTGGCTCCCATATCGCCAAGGGATGCGTTATCGGCGCCAACGCCGTCGTCAAGGGCCGGACCAAGCCTTACGGCATCTATGTCGGCGCTCCTGCAAGGCTGTTGAAACGGCGCGGAGAGGCGGAAGGCAGCCAATCGGGAAAGATTGAACGGCTCGTTCTGCCGAAAAAGTAAAAGGCTCCAACGCCACCCATCCCGGCGCCACTTCGGTCATCATTAATCGCGCGATATTCCCCCTGCGGCCTGTCTCTGCTACATCGGATTCGTGAATCAGAATGTGCATCCACGACCGGAGGCCGTATCCAGACCATGCGTGTTTGCCTTTCGTCGATCATGTCAGTCGCCCAGCACGTGACACTTGCGGCCTTGATCGCTCTATTCTGCACTGTGCCGCTTGCCGCTCAGGAGACGAAGCCGCAGAGCCTGCCGATCCTGTTCGATGCGCGTGAGCGCCTGCCGAAGCCGGATCTGTCCTCACTGGTCAGGCTGCGCTTCCTGACATCGATCGACTTTCCGCCCTTCAACTTCCTCGATCAGAACGGCAAGCTCACCGGCTTCCATGTTGAGCTGGCGCGCAAGATCTGCGATGAGCTGGCAATATCGGACAAATGCCAGATTCAGGCCTTGCCCTTCGGCGAATTGCAGGCCGCACTTGCCGCTTCGCAAGGCGATGCCATCATCGCCGGCGTGGCGGTTACGCCCGAGCTGCGCAAGACTTTCGCCTTTTCACGGCCTTTCCTGATGTTGCCGGCCCGTTTTGTGCGCAATCTCAAGGCATCGATCAGCGGCACGACCGCCGCCTCGCTCTCGGGACATCCGGTCGGCGTCGTCAAGGGAACGGTGCACGCCGCGATGCTGGCGGCCTTCTTCCCGGCAATCAAGCCCGTGCCCTTCGATGACAAGGACGGGCTTCTGGCCGCCGTTAAGGACGGCAAGGTCGATGCGGCATTTGCCGATGGCCTGCAGCTTTCCTTCTGGGTATCGTCGCCGGCGGCGGAAAAATGCTGCGCTCTGTTTGACGGCCCCTACCTGTCGCAGCAATTTCTCGGCGAAGGCATGACCATTATGCTGCGCCAGCAGGATGCCGATCTGACGGCGGCGATCAATCATGCGCTTGCCACCCTGTCGCGGGATGGCAGGCTCCAGGAAATCTATCTGCGCTATTTTCCTTACGGGCTTTACTGATTCAGCAGTTTCAGGAAACCGCGCAGCGGTTTTCCGTCCGGAATGCGTAATGCCTCAGGCCTTGCGATAGCGGGCGATGGCGCTGCGCTCGATGGCCGCACAGGTCAGCTTGTCGAGGCCCAGGCGGTCGCGGAGCAGGCTGAGCAGGCGCAATTCCTCGGCCTTGACCGACAGGTCGGCCGAAGCGACTTCGACAGCGAGCGCATAGGCCGTGTCGTACAGACGTGCAGGAAGCGTATCGCGCACGGTTTCGAGCACGATGTCCAATCCCTCATTGTTCGAAAGCAGCTTGGCGCAATCGCGGGACACGGAAATCAGCTTCTCGTCGTCGAACCCCTTGAAGACCGGCAGGGCGTGAATGAGCTCTCCGATGCGGCTGAGTTCCCGGTCGTTCATCGTGCGGTCGACGGCCGAGGCCAGTACCATAACGTAGATCAGGGCCTCGTGAGCAGAAAGCGGCTTGTTCATGACAGGCGAAGTCCTTTGAATTTGGCAGACTGAAAAGTCGCGCATCTCATGGCAAAAGCTGGTGGCGGAAGCAAGGCGTCAGATGGGATTGAGCGGGTCTTCCTTGACCGGAGGCGGTGCAAGCGTCGATTTTCCGCTCTTGCGTGGGTCGTCGCCGTAGATGCCGCGCTTCTTTTCCTTGGCTTCATCGACGAGAGCCGTGAGCGGCGAACCCGGTTCCGGATCGGCCCAGCCGAAGCGGACCAGCCAGGCGCTGAGATCGACCCGGACATAGCGGCAGGCGCCCTTGGCCGTGCCTTTCCAATTGGCATCGGGCACGTCGCAATCGATGGAGCGTCCGCGCAGATACATGCGGAATGCCGTGCGTGCTGCCTGGCCGCAGGGCCAGTCCTTTCCGCTCGGGCCGGTACACATCCGGTCGACATCGGTCGGAATGATACCGGTGAGCTGCACGCTTCTACCGCCGATAGTCAATATACCAGCCTGATCAGAGAAGGGACGGACGAGTTCGATCGTCGTCGTCTGCTCCTGCGGCTTGGATGCAGGATCAATCGCTGCCTCTTCGGATTGAGGCTGAGGTTCAGACTGAGGCATGGGCTGAGCCTGCTGCTGCGGCGATACCGGCGATAGGGTTCGATGTTCGGCCGCCGCCGTTTGCCTGTCGATCTGATCGGCTGGTATCCGGTTGTCCGGAGCAGGATCGGCCTTGGCTTCACCGGAAGATGCTGTGTCCGATGAAGTAACAGCCGTCTTGTCCGGCTTGGCCTCATTTGGCTGCGATGCAGGGGCGGCAGCGCCCTTGCCGTTGACGGTATCTGCTGCGGGCGGCGATGCTTGTGCTTCCTCTGGCTTCGTCGACATGTCGTTGGAGCGCGCGGGATCAGTTGGAACCTTGGTGTCCTGTTGCTTCACTGGCTCCGCCGCCGCCGTCTTGTTTTCCTCGACCTTCGTATCGTCGCCGGCACTCGCCGCGGCAGCCGCCGCCATGACGGTGGCGGATAGCTCGGGGCTGCTGTCGGAGCTGCTTGTCGAAGGGGACGCCGTCGCCAGGACTGTTGCCTTATCCTTCGTCGCTTCGGCAGGCTTGGGTGTCTCGATAGCCTTTGGTAGCGTGATTTCGGCCTTGGCGGTGTCGCTCTGCGTCGTCGCAGCTGGTTTGTTGTCTGCAGTCGAGTTGCCACGGCCGTGCAAATCGAAGCCATGTCCCGCGAACTGTACCGCGACCAGGGTCAACCAAGAACCCACGACCGCGCCTGCCACACCTGCGAGCCAAATATCACGACGCATAACGAGAAAACTTTCCTATTGGCTGGCCCATATGATCCGGGCAATCCATTCCACATCCGCAAGATCGAAGCTGCGGTTGGGGTGTTCCGGATTGAGCGACAAAAGCTCGATCGACTTGGCGCTCTGCCGCAACAGGACCTTGGCCATGACTTCGCCCTCTCGGGTCTTCACGACGACGCGGTCGTTCCTTCTGATCTGGGCTCCCGGCTCGACGATCAGAATATCCCCGTCGCGATAAAGCGGCAACATGCTTTCGCCCTGCACCTCCAGCGCATAGACGCCGGCCCTCTGTGCCGCGGCAACCGGAAACTCCACCATGTCCCAGCCCTGGCCGGCGGGAAAGCCGCCATCATCGAAGAAGCCGCCAGCCCCCGCCTGGGCGAAGCCGATCAGCGGGATGGAGGTGCCGGAGGGCAGGATTCCGTTCACGACTGTTGTGGTCAGTGGCTCGGCCGGGCGGATAAAGCTCAGGAATTGTTCCAGGCTTGCTCCGGTCGCATCGAGGATCTTGGCGATCGATTCCGTCGATGGCCAGCGGAGACGTCCGTCCTGGCTCAGCCGCTTCGATTTGTTGAAGGAGGTAGCGTCAAGCCCGGCGCGGCGGGCAAGCCCGGAAGGGGTCAAGGCATGCCGCTCCGCAAGCCGGTCGATCGCACCCCATATCTGTTCGTGTGACAGCATCGCCGCTCGGTATCCGCGCGCCGGCTCCCCGGCGCTGTGCTCTTTAGAAAACGTTAACCGAGGCATTTTGGCGAGTAAAGACCGGCATAGGAATAGGGTCCTTTATCCCCGTGCTTTCGCGGCGGCGCCTTTTTCGGCGTCAGGTCTTCTGTGGCTGCGGCTTGACATCCGGCTGCTCGTTCTGGAATTCCTTCGCCATGCCCATGAAGCCGCGCATGAATTTCTGCATGATGCCGAGCGTGCGGTCGATCTCGGCATCGTCGGGCAGGCTTGAGCCCTTGTTTGCGGCAACGTTTTTTTCCAGCTTCGTTACGCGGTCGGAAAGCCGGTCCAGCTCATCGTCATAGGCTGTGCGCTCGTCGGCGGCCATGCGGCAGACGAGATTGCCGCCCTGATCCTGGCAGATCGACATCGCGCCGGTCTGCTTGTCGAGCCGGATGAAGTGATCGCCGCTGCGCTCCAGCTGGAAGCGTTCCGCATCCGGTTCGGCCGACAAAGTCGGTGTGGAGAGAAGAAAAGCAGCGGGCAGAAGCATGGCCGCAAGGCCGATTTTCAGTTCCTTCGTCATGTCATCCTCCGGATTTTCTGCGTTAAACCCCAAATCCATCACGGAAACCGTGGACATCGGCTGATGTTTTCGTGCAAAGCCCTATCAGCACAGCTTTACAGAGGGATGATGATCGCCATGCCAGTGGTTTACAAGATCGTGCCGGACACGCTCTGGCAGCAAGCCAGACAAACCGGCGTTTTTCATGGCGCGGCGATCGATCTGACCGACGGCTACATTCATCTCTCCACCGCGAAGCAGGCAAAGAAAACCGCCGAGCTCTATTTCGCAGGTCAGACCGGGCTGCTGCTCGTCGCGATCGATGGCGATGCACTTGGCGAGAAGCTGGTTTTCGAACCCTCGCGCGGCGGCGATCTCTTCCCGCATCTCTATGCGCCACTGCCGCTTTCGGCCGTGCTCTGGGAAAAGCCGCTGCCGATCGGCGATGATGGCGCTCACGTCTTTCCGGAGATGTCGGAATGATCGGCGCCTTTCGCGATCTCGGCCGGCGCGGCCTGTTCCTGTTCGATCCGGAAACCGCCCACGGCATGTCGATAGCGGCGTTGAAATCAGGGCTGGTTCCGACCTGCCGTATCAACGCCGATCCTCGCCTGCGCCAGACCGTGGCCGGGCTCGATTTTGCCAATCCCATCGGCATGGCCGCCGGCTACGACAAGAATGCCGAGGTGCCGGAGGCATTGCTGAAACTCGGCTTCGGTTTTACCGAGATCGGCACTGTCACGCCGAAGGCGCAGTCGGGCAACCCACGTCCGCGTATCTTCCGCCTGATTGAAGACGAAGGCGTCATCAACCGCCTCGGCTTCAACAATGAGGGCCATGAAGCGGCTTTCCAGCGCCTCAAAACTATTCGCGGCAATGGCATCATTGGTGTCAACATCGGCGCCAACAAGGACAGCGCCGATCGTATTGCCGATTATGTCGCCGGCATCCGCCGCTTCTACTCCGTGGCGCGCTATTTCACCGCTAATATCTCCTCGCCGAATACGCCGGGCCTGCGCGATCTGCAGGCGCGCGAAAGCCTGTCGGCCCTGCTGTCGGCCGTGCTTGCCGCCCGCGACGAGGAAGCGGCAAAGGCCGGCAAGCGCATTCCCGTCTTTCTCAAGATCGCTCCGGATCTGACCGAGGAAGGCATGGACGATATCGCCGCCGAAGCTTTGTCTCACGTGCTTGACGGTCTGATCGTCTCCAACACCACGCTATCGCGCGATGGGTTAAAGGATCAGCGCCAGGCCAAGGAGGCAGGCGGCCTTTCCGGCAAGCCGGTCTTTGAAAAATCGACCGTGGTGCTCGCCAAAATGCGCCGCCGCGTGGGTGCCGCATTGCCGATTATCGGCGTCGGTGGCGTATCATCGGCAGAGACGGCGCTGGAGAAGATCAAGGCCGGAGCCGATCTGGTGCAGCTCTATTCCTGCATGGTTTACGAAGGCCCCGGCCTGCCGGGACAGATCGTCACTGGCCTGTCGAAGCTGCTTGACCGCGAGCGTGCCGGCTCGATCCGCGACCTGCGCGACGCCAAGCTGGATTACTGGGCGAACCGGAACGTCTGATCCGCCCGCTTCTTCAGGCCCATGGCCAGGAAGATGCCACGAAACAGCAGGAAGGCATTCATGGCCATCCATAGGCCGTGATTGCCGAGCGTCGGTACGAAGACCCCAAGCGCGAGCAAATAGCCGCCGAAGGAAAGCAGCATCTTGTTGCGCATCTCGCGTGACCATGTGGCGCCGATGAAGACGCCATCCATCAGGAAGGCGAGCGCGCCGGTCAGGCCCGTGATCGCCGCCCAGGGCAGATAGGTCTCCGCAGCGAGGCGCACCTCTTCGGATGTTGTCAGTAGGCGGATCAGCGCCGGCCCGACCGTGAAGAAGAAAATTGCGGCGGCAAGCGCCAGCCCGAAGGACCAGAGTGCGGTCAGCTTCAAGCCGCGCTCGAAGGCGGGCCGGTAGTTGGCGCCGATCGAGCGGCCGGTGATCTGCTCGGCGGCATTGGCGAGCCCGTCGAGATAGTAGCCGGATAACAAAAAGAAGTTCATCAATACGGCGTTGGCGGCGAGCATGACCGCACCAAAACTGTTGCCGATGCGCGTCATTAGCGTGAAGGCGCCGATCAGAACGAAGGTGCGGATCAGGATATCGCGATTGAGCGCGAAGAGCTGCGTGAGCTTGGCGCGCGAGAACAATTCTGTGCGCGGCGGCAGCTCCTCGCCGGCAAAGCTGCGCAGCACGATCAAGAGCCCGAGCAACATGCCGCTCGCCTCGCCGATCAGGGTACCCCAGGCAACGCCGGCCACACCCCAGGCAAGATGGAGCCCGAGCAGGATGGCGAGCACGATGTTGACGCCGTTGATAACGGTCTGCAGCAAGAGCCCGATGCGGCCTTGGCCGCGGCCGAGCACGAAGCCGAGCAGCGCGTAATTGGCAAGCGCCGCCGGGCCGGAGAGCATACGGATAGAGAAATAGGTGCGCGTCGCATCGGCAATGCCGCCTTCCGGCCCCATCAGCTTGATACCGATCCAGAGCAGCAGCGGCGAAAGAATGACGATCAGGATACCGCAGCCGAGCGCCGATATCAGTGCCCGCCAGAAGACGGCTTGCTGTTCGCGTCGATCATGGCGGCCATAGGCCTGAGCTGTCAGGCCCGTCGTCGAGGCACGCAGGAAGTTGAAGCTTGCAAAGAGAAGGTCGAAGAGCACGGCGCCGATCGCAAGCCCCGCCAGGGCGTCCGGCTGGCCCATGTGCCCGACGACGGCGGTATCGACAAGGCCGAGCAGTGGCGTGGTCATGAAGCCGAGCGTCATGGGAATCGCGATCGACAGCACCAGCCGATGCGTCACGTCGAAGGGTAGGACCCTTACGCTCCTCTGCTGAATATCCATGCTGCGTTACGCCTCCTCAGTTCGAGGACAGCACCATGGACCAATAGGGCCTGTCGCCGGAAGAGGGGTTGTAGGCCAGAGCGACGCCAAGCCCATCATATTTGCCGAGCATGTTGTGCAAATGCTTCGGCGAATTGATCCAGGCCGTCACCGCCGCGCTCACGTCGCGCTGGCCCTCGGCAATGTTTTCTGCCGCCGGCAGCTTGACGCCGCTTGTCTTGACCCGCTTGCCGAAATCGTCGCCGAGACCGATCAGATGCTCCATCTTACCAGCATCCGCCATCCGCCTGGCCTGATAGACTGCGGCGGCACTGGCGGCCGCGTCGACCTTCAGCGGTGGCAGGCCATTCTTGGCGCGCAGTGCATTGACGAGCGGCAGGGCGGAGGCGGTCTGGTCGCTCGCGGGGATATTGGAAACGCGGGCGGGCGGCGTGGCGCAGCTCGCAACGGATGCGGTAAGCGCAAGAGCGGCGAGGCGCAACGCATCGCGGCGCGTGAAGGTCAGGGTCTGGGAGGTCATGTCAGCTGCGGTAATTGAACAAACGAAGTATGATGAAGATCGGAATGACGATGGATGCGCCGAGCAGCACATAATCGCCGAACTCGCCGAGCGCGGCAAAGCCGCTGTGCCAGAGATCGAGCAGGAAGCGGCGGACGCCATAGAGGAAATCGAGAGGTCGCCAGCCGAAGAACTTCATCACGGCGCCGACGATGAGCGACACGATGACGAGCTTCACCAGCGTTCTACCTGGCGAGTCGCCAAGGAATCTGTTCACCTGATCGGACATGCTGACGTCTCCATAATGGCAGTCGGTCGGTGTTGAGATAGGGCCGGCGCTTGCGACTCGCAAGCACTTTTGCCCCAGCTTACACCGTAAACCAGCGTCTGCCTGAAATAGGACTTGAGTTTTTTTATGGCCGCATTCAAAGGCAAGCGTCAAACAGGATGAAACCCATGCTGCCGAGCCAGCTTTCCTCCGGCGATGTCATTGCCGACCGCCGCGCCGACTATGCGAAGATGCTTGCCGAGAGCGGCGAACCCGCGAGTGCTGCCGAGCTGATGGAGCAGGCGTTGGAGCTGGCGCCGCGCTGGGCGGCGGGCTGGTTCACGCTCGCAACCTATCGCGAAAAGGCCGGCGATGTATCAGGCGCGATCGCAGCGTTGAACGAGGTGCTGACGCTCGATGCGGGGGATGTCTTCGGCGCCCGCCTGAAGCTTGCGGTGCTTGGCGGTGCCGAAGTGCCGGACCGGCCGCCGAGCCTCTATGTCGAGCGGCTGTTCGATGACTATGCCGACCGCTTCGAAAGCTCGCTTGTCGAGAAGCTCGGCTATAGCGTGCCCGGCAAGCTTGCGGCCCTGATCGCCGAAACGGCCGGTGCCACCAAACATTTCCGTCTCGCGGTCGATCTCGGCTGTGGCACGGGCCTGCTCGGGCCGGAAATCCGTGCTCGCGTCGATCGGCTGGAGGGCTACGACCTGTCAAAGGGCATGCTCGCCAAGGCGGCGGAAAAGCACGTCTACGATCATCTCGGCCAGGCCGACCTCTCGCTGGAGCCGGATCTGTCAGGCGTTTTCGATGCCGAGCCTGCCGCCAGCCGGGCGGATCTGGTCACTGCGGCCGACGTGCTGATGTATCTCGGCGATCTGCAAGGTGTGATGGCGATCGTCCGCAAGCTTTCGGTCGATGGAGCGATCTTCGCCTTTTCAGTCGAGGACGCGCAGCAACCGGATGGTTATGTGCTGCGCGATTCCCTCCGATTTGCGCACTCCGAAGCCTATGTTCGGGAGATATTGGCCGGTCACGGCTTTACGGTACTGGATCTCACCCGCAGCATCATTCGCATGGATGGCGGAAAACCGGTCCACGGCATTCTGTTCATTACCCGGAAATCGGCTTGATGATTTCGAATCTTGCGAATTTAAAATAGGTCAGTATTGCTTACGTATTTTTGCTTGATTGTCGCCTGAGCTTCCAGCAAAAAGCCTGGAAACCCAGGGGAAAGCACATGGCAAACGCAAAGAGCGCATTTGGTGTCTGGAAGACGTCCGCGACCCGGCATTCGTGGATTGAGGATGTTCAGGGTATCGTCTCCGGCAGCCTGATTTCGTCGCTGGGGCTATTCTGCCTTTCGAGCGCCGGCCTTTTGACCGGTAGTACTGCCGGCATCGCTTTCCTGCTGCATTACGCAATCGGCGTGAATTTCGGCTTGGCTTTCTTTGTGGTCAATCTGCCGTTCTTCTATCTATCGCTGAAACAGCTCGGCGCGGCCTTCACCATCAAGACCTTCATCGCCATCGCGCTGACCTCACTGCTGACCAACCTGCAGCCGGTGCTGTTCAATGTCGCACATATCAATGCACTTTGGTCGGCGCTCCTCGGCGGCATTCTGCTCGGCTTCGGGCTGCTCGCACTCTATCGCCATCGGGCAAGCCTCGGCGGCGTCGGCATTCTGGGGATTTATCTGCAGGAGCGTTTCGGCATCAGGGCAGGGCTGGTGCAGCTTGCAATCGACCTATGCGTGCTCGCGGTCGCTTTTGCCGTGACCACGCCGCCAGTGGTCATCTGCTCCGTCATCGGCGCAATTGTCCTCAACCTTTTCGTTGCGATCAATCATCGCTCAGACCGCTATATAGCGCTGTAAAGCTTATATCTATTGCTTGCGGGTCTCGTCGGATTCGACGATCGCGGCTTCGTGATACCAGCTGTCGAATGCGGCCGTCGCAATAGACGGGCCGATATCCGGGGTGAGGTTCACCTTCGGACGCTGGCTGAGCGCCGTGGGGCGGGCCGTGACGGGAAACTGATAGATCTTTGCGGTTTCGTACCGAGTACCGATTGCCATTCGCTGTCTCTCCCTTTTTGGTGTTCAAGCGGGCGCGCTTCAAGAGACAACTCATATATAGCAAAGCCCAAGGCAAATATCACCATTCCGCTTAAAAAAAATGCTAAATGATGAAATTATAGGCAATTCGATGATAGTGCAGCGGATGCCGCTTCTTTGATCTGCCGATTTTCCAATCCATTTTAGGGCCGGTCGGGCCTGCGACACTTTGGCAGCTCGATTGGAACCATGGCGGCGATTTGAAAAGAATCTGATGCTTGGCACCGGGAAATCTTGCCCGAACGCGACTGATTCATAAAAATCTCGCCTGATGGGTAAGATGTCGATGCGATCTGGCACGGCACATGCATCTCTCTTGCCAGCCGTTCGTAGTGAGGATTTCCCGGCGGGCGCGCCGGCCAAGTTTTTCCTACTTCGCCTGATTAACTGTTATGAGGTGCGTAATGACGAAGTTTAAGCTCGAGTACATCTGGCTCGACGGGTACACCCCGGTACCGAACCTGCGCGGTAAAACGCAGATCAAGGAATTCGACGCATTTCCGACGCTCGAGCAGCTTCCGCTTTGGGGCTTCGATGGTTCGTCGACGATGCAGGCCGAAGGCCGCAGCTCCGATTGCGTGCTGAAGCCCGTCGCCATCTATCCGGACCCGGCCCGTACCAACGGCGCTCTCGTCATGTGCGAAGTCATGATGCCCGACGGCGTCACCCCGCACGAATCCAACAGCCGCGCGACCATCCTTGACGATGAAGACGCATGGTTCGGCTTCGAGCAGGAATACTTCTTCTACAAGGACGGCCGTCCGCTCGGCTTCCCGGAAGCGGGCTATCCGGCTCCGCAGGGTCCGTACTACACCGGCGTCGGCTACAAGAACGTCGGCGATGTCGCTCGCGAAATCGTTGAAGAGCACCTCGACCTTTGCCTCGAAGCAGGCATCAACCACGAAGGCATCAACGCCGAGGTGGCCAAGGGCCAGTGGGAATTCCAGATTTTCGGCAAGGGCTCCAAGAAGGCCGCCGACCAGATCTGGATGGCTCGCTACCTGCTGCTGCGTCTTTGCGAAAAGTACGGCATCGACATCGAGTTCCACTGCAAGCCGCTCGGCGATACCGACTGGAACGGCTCGGGTATGCACTGCAACTTCTCGACCAAGTTCATGCGCGAAGTCGGCGGAAAGGCCTATTTCGAAGCGCTCATGGCTCAGTTCGACAAGAACCTCGAAGCCCATATCGCTGTCTACGGCCCGGACAACCACATGCGCCTGACTGGCAAGCATGAAACGGCTCCGTGGAACAAGTTCAGCTACGGCGTTGCCGACCGCGGCGCTTCGATCCGCGTTCCGCACTCGTTCATCAAGAACGACTACAAGGGCTACCTCGAAGATCGTCGTCCGAACTCGCAAGGCGACCCCTACCAGATCGCTTCCCAGGTTCTGAAGACCATCTCGGAAGTTCCGACGGCTGGTTTCGGCTCGGTTGCTGCTTGATAGCTTTCACGCTTGCTTGCCAAGCACGAGAGAGCCAATAAATGACGCGGGGCTTTGGTCCCGCGTTTTTCGTTTTGGAATTTTATCAGGCCGCGGCTGTCGCTCAGACCCTATTGGGCCTCGCTGCTAACTCCACGGTCCGTCATCCTCGGGCTTGACCCGAGGATGACGGCGTTCAAGGGAGAGCTCCGGCCATAACACGCTCAGAGAAAGCAGGCTCAAGCAGCCTTGCTTGCCGCATCCACCGGGTGCTGCGAGCGGAAACCGACGGCAAGGCGGTTCCATATGTTGATTGTGCCGATCGCGACCGTGATCTTCACAATCTCTTCTTCGCTGAAATGCTGCTTCAACGGCTCGAAATCGGCATCCGGAATACCGGTCTGGGCGATCTTGGTGACGGAATCGACCCAGCGGAGCAAAGCACGCTCGCGGTCGTCATAAACAGGCGATTCCCACCAGACGCACATCAGGTTGATCCACTGTTCGCTCAAGCCATCATGGCGGGCTTCCTTCACATGCATGTCGACGCAATAGGCGCAACCATTGATCTGCGAGGCGCGGAGCTTGATCAGGTGGATGAAGCGCCGTTCGAGGCCGCTGCTCTGGACGAAGTTTTCCAGCGCGACGACGGCCTTGTAGGAGTCCGGGGAGGCTTTAGCGAAGTTGAAACGCGGATGCATGGGTCTTCTCCTTGGGTTTAAATTGAGGTTCAGTTTCTGGTCTTGCGTTCATGCAGCTCGAGAAAGGCGCAGCCTCTCGCGGCTATGCCACCGTCCGTGTCCGCCTGCCTGAGGTCGGTCAGCACGTCGGCGATCGTTGTCTTTGCTAGTTCGGCCCGATAGACGCGCTCGGCCGCCAGCATGGCGGCATTGATGCCGCAGGGCTTGGCGAAGTAGCGCCCTTCCAGCGGGTTCGGACCGCGCTGGCGGATTTCGGCGCAGCGGAAGGCGGGTGAGGGGCCTTCGGCGGCCAGCACGATATCGAGCAGGGTGATCTCCTCCGGCTTGCGCGCCAGCCGGTATCCGCCCTTCGGTCCCGGCACGGTATCGAGGATGCCGGCACCCGAAAGCGCCTGAAGATGCTTCAGAAGATAGCTGACAGAGACACCGTGAAATTCGGCAAGCGCTGCTGCTGACAGCACGCCGCCATCGGAAAGGCCAGCCAGCATGCCGACGCAATGAATGGATTGTTCAACGCCGTCTCCGAGCTTCATTTTCTTGCCTTTCTAATCATGGATATTTTTTATCTATGATTATGGTGGGAGTCAAGCGAGGAATGCGAGAGAATTGTTGTTGGGCGAATGAGCGAGAAATGCCCGGTTATAGCTGCTACTAGAAGAAGGGTTCGTCATCATCGGGCTTGACCCGAGGATGACGGTGCGTGTGGAAGCCAGCAGGCCTAAGCAGCCTTGGTGAAAGAACGTGCGGCCCATCTTGCTCTTCTCCAGCCATCCCGCTTCCTATCCTCCACATTTCAACTACATTCAGCCCGTGGACCAGATCGACGCCGACCGCCTCCTTGCCTTGCCCGCCCCCTTCACCCGCTGGTTCGCGGAAAAGGGCTGGCAGCCGCGCGCCCATCAGCTGGAGCTGCTGGCCCGCGCTGAGGCCGGCGAAAGCACGCTGCTGATTGCTCCCACAGGCGCCGGCAAGACGCTCGCCGGCTTCCTGCCGTCGCTGACGGACCTCACCCGGCGCGGCAAGATTCCGCCCGGCTCGGCCTTCACCGGCATCCACACGCTCTACATCTCGCCGCTGAAAGCGCTCGCAGTCGATATCGAGCGCAACCTGATGAAGCCTGTTTCGGAAATGGGCTTGCCCGTATCGGTCGAAAACCGCACCGGCGATACGCCTGCTGGCAAGCGGCAGCGGCAGAAGCTCAATCCGCCCGATATCCTGCTGACGACGCCCGAGCAGGTGGCGCTGTTGCTCGCCAATCGCGAGGCCGAACGCTTCTTCAAGGACCTCAAATACATCGTCTTCGACGAACTGCATTCGCTCGTCACTTCCAAGCGAGGGCATATGCTGTCGCTTGGCCTTGCCCGCATCCGCAAGTTGGCGCCGCACGTGCAGACCATCGGCCTTTCGGCGACGGTCGCCGATCCCATGGACCTGCAGAAATGGCTGGTGGCGCAGCGGCCGGGAGAAGAGCGCCACGCCGGCCTCGTCATCGTCGAGGGTGGCGCCAAGCCCGATATCTCGATCCTTGCGACGGAAGAGCGCATCCCCTGGTCCGGCCACTCCGCCAAATATGCCATCCCCGATATCTATCGCGAGCTGAAGGCGCATCGCACGACGCTGCTCTTCGTCAACACGCGCTCTCAGGCCGAAATGCTGTTTCAGGAGCTGTGGTCGGCCAATGACGACAATCTGCCGATCGCCCTGCATCACGGCTCGCTCGATGTCGGCCAGCGCCGGAAAGTGGAAGCGGCCATGGCGGAAAACCGCTTGCGCGCTGTCGTCGCCACCTCCACACTCGATCTCGGCATAGACTGGGGCGACGTCGATCTCGTCATCCATGTCGGCGCGCCCAAAGGCGCAAGCCGCCTTGCCCAGCGCATCGGCCGCGCCAACCACCGCATGGACGAACCTTCCAAGGCGATCCTGGTGCCGGCCAACCGCTTCGAGGTCATGGAATGCCAGGGAGCACTTGATGCCAACTATATGGGCGCCCAAGACACGCCGCCCATCGGCGCAGGAGCGCTCGACGTTCTCGCCCAGCATGTGCTTGGCATGGCCTGCGCCGAACCCTTCGACATGCTCGAACTCTATGACGAGGTGCAGAACGCGGCTCCCTATGCCGAGCTTTCCTGGGAGACCTTCGAGCGCATTGTCGATTTCGTCGCCACTGGCGGCTATGCGCTCAGAACCTATGAGCGCTATGCCCGCATCCGCAAGATGGCGGATGGCCGCTGGCGCGTCTCCAATCCGCAGGTCGCTCAGCAGTATCGCTTGAATCTCGGCACGATCGTCGAAGAGGCGATGCTCAATATCCGGCTGGTGAAGCGCAATGCGCTGGGCTCGCTTGGAAGAGGCGGCGCGCCGCTGGGCAAGGTCGAGGAATATTTCGTCGAGCAGCTCTCGCCCGGCGATACCTTCCTCTTTTCCGGTAAGGTGCTGCGCTTCGAGGGCATCCGCGAAAGCGAATGCTTGGCCTCGCAGGCTTTCTCGCTGGACCCGAAAATCCCCTCCTATGCCGGCGGCAAGTTTCCGCTTTCGACCTATCTCGCCGATCAGGTGCGCGCGATGATTGCCGATCCCGACCGGCGGCACCGCCTGCCGGATCAGGTGCGCGACTGGCTGGAAATTCAAAACGAGAAATCGCTGCTGCCGAAGCGCGATGAGTTTCTGATCGAGACTTTCCCGCGCGGCAGCCGCGCCTACATGGTCGCCTATCCTTTCGAGGGAAGGCTGGCGCACCAGACGCTCGGCATGCTGCTTACCCGAAGGCTGGAGCGCGCCGGCGCCAAGCCCATGGGCTTCGTCGCGACCGATTATTCCCTCGGCATCTGGGGGCTGGAGGATATGGGGCTGATGATCGCCAACGGCCGTCTTAGCCTCTCCGACCTCTTCGACGAGGATATGCTCGGCGACGATCTCGAGGCCTGGCTCGACGAATCCTTTCTTTTAAAGCGCACCTTCCGCAATTGTGCCGTGATTGCCGGCTTGATCGAGCGCCGGCATCCGGGCAAGGAAAAGACCGGCCGGCAGGTGACGGTTTCGGCCGATTTGATCTACGACGTGCTGCGCAGCCATGAGCCCGATCATATCCTGCTGCAGGCCACAAGGCAGGACGCCGCGACCGGACTTTTGGATATTGGCCGACTTGCGGATATGCTGAAGCGAATCAAGGGCCATATAACCCATCGCGCGCTGGATCATATTTCGCCGCTCGCCGTGCCGGTGATGCTGGAAATCGGCAAGGTGCCGGTGCCGGGCGAGGCGCATGACGTTCTGCTTGCGGAAGCGGCCGACGATCTGATCCGCGAGGCAATGGAATAGGGATGCTGCGAAGCAGACGACGAAGGTAGATTGTTAAAGTGATGAACCGCCTGGCGCTAGCGCGAGATATGAATGCTCAAGGCAATGGCACAGCCAGCGCGCTGGGTGTGGAGGCCGTCATTCATGGTGTCGCCGCCGTCTGCGATCCGCTGGGTGCGCTCTATCTGCCGGATGCCGGCATTCTCGTCGTCTCCGACCTGCATCTGGAAAAGGGCGCGGCCTTCGCCCGCCGCGGCATGATGCTGCCGCCATACGATACGCTGGCGACGCTGACCGTTCTTTCCGCCGTCATCTCGCGCTACGATCCGAAACTCGTCGTTTCACTGGGCGACAATTTTCATGATCGCATCGGTTCGCAGCACTTGCCGGACGAGTTTCGCAGCCTGATCGTCAACATGGCCCGCGGTCGCGAATGGATCTGGATCAATGGCAATCATGATCCGGACGGCACGGTCGACCTGCCGGGGCACTCGGTCGACGAGATGCATTGCGGTGGTTTGACCTTCCGTCATGAGCCAAAGGCCGGATTGCAGGCCGGCGAGATCGCCGGCCATCTGCATCCCTCTGCCACCGTTCGGCGTCGGGAGAAATCAGTGCGCCGCCCGTGCTTTGCAACGGATGGCGGCCGCCTACTGATGCCGGCCTTCGGCGTGATGACCGGTGGTCTCGACCTGCGCCACAAGGCCATGGCTGGCCTCTTCGCGCGGGAAAGCCTGATTGCGCACCTGCTCGGCCGCGATCGCATCTACTCCGTCCGGTTTGACAATCTTTCGGCCTAGGCCGGATTCGCCGGTTCATAGCGCAGGATCACCGCGCCGGTTTTCAACGGGCATGAATCGATGAGCTTCATTGGCCGTTGCTCGGCCGCCGGTTTGAAGTGCGGATTGCCGCTGCCAAGCACGACGGGAACGAGGCAGATCCTGAGCTCATCCACCAGCCCCGCCTTGAGCAATACATCGGCCACTTCAGCACTGCCGAAGACGAACATGGTCTTGCCTGGTTCTTCCTTCAGCTTCTTCACTTCAGCGACAATGTCGCCGACGACGCGGGTATTATTCCAGTCCGCTTTGTCGAGCGTCCGCGAGGCGGCGATCTTGGCGATGCCGTTCATATAGGCGGTGATGTCAGACGTTTCCGTCGCGGTCGGCCAATAGGCGGCCATGCCTTCATAGGTCTTGCGGCCAAAGATCAGCAGATCGCCTTCCTTGCCGAGCTCGGTCGCATAGTGCTCCAGCTCATCGCCCCAGGCGAGCATATGAAAATCGAGGTCCCAGGGCTTGGTTCCCTCGAAATAGCCGTCGAGCGTCATAAGATTCCAGATAACGAGCTTTCTCATCACTTCCTCCGTTGTGATAACTGCCTCATAATCAAAACTGGTTGTTAAAAGCAAGTAGTTGAAAGCTAGCTAGACTGATGGCAAAATGCAAGTAGTTTTTTGGAGATCATTATGGACGCGCTGCATCGTTCTGGCTGCCCGATCAATCTGACGCTGGAAATTCTCGGCGACCGCTGGAGCCTGATCGTCATCCGCGACATCATGTTCGGCAATCGCCGGCATTTTCGTGAACTGCTGCAGAAGTCACAGGAGGGGATTGCTTCCAACATCCTTGCGGACCGGCTGAAGCGGCTGGTGGAGCGCGGCTTGTTGACCCGCGAAGATGATCCGACGCATAAGCAGAAAGCTATCTACAGCCTGACGGAAATGGCGATAGACCTCGTGCCGCTCTTTGCTCATATGGGGGCCTGGGGCCGCAAGCATCTTCCGGTGTCCGAAGAGCTGTCGATCCGGGCGGAGCTCCTGGAGGATGGTGGCCGGAAGCTCTGGGATGATTTCATGGACGAGCTGCGTGCCAAGCATCTCGGCAAGGTGCTGCCTCCGGGCACGCCCTCGGTGCTCGACCGGTTGACCGAAGCCTATCTCGAAGTCGCCAATCGCCGGAAAACCGGCTGATCAGTTCTTCCGGAAGATGAAACTTGCGCTCCAGCCGGTGACAAGGGCCAGCAGCACGGAAAGAATGCCATAGGTGATCGGCCGCTGATGCGCTGCATCCGTGATCGTCTGCTCTATTCCTGTCTTGATGACCCGCAACGGCAGCGATTTCTCACTCAGGAACTTGCCGCTCTTGAAGAGATAGGCGCGCACCATATGCACACCGTTCGGCACATCGGCGGGAACCCTGAGCGTTGCCTTGAAGAGCGAGGAGCTGACGAAGCGCACGCCGGCAGGATCGCTTTCATAGAGCCCACCTGTCTTTTGCAGGCGCCGGAAGGCATTACGGAATTCCGGAACATCGCCGACATTGCCGACGAAGCCGACCGGCGTCAGCGGAATATGATCGACGCCGATGCCGCGGTCGCTGAGTTCAAGCGGCGTGGTGATATTGTCGACCGCGCGCGTGCTGGAGAGCGAATAGGCTTCCGGCACATGCTCGAACGTCATGGAGCGGGTGTTGACCCATATGCCGAAGACGCGCTCTTTCCGGCGTACCGTAGCATTCTCGCGTGGGCCCTCGAGCACGACGACGATATCGTATTGGCCGATCGCCAGCAGCAGCTGGTCGGTATTGGAGAGCGCGCCGAAAATCGTCAGATCGGCGCCGGTGAAGTCCGAGGTAATGGCAATCTCGCTCGTCGACGTGCCGATCTCCATCGTCTCCCGCGCCGTGGTCGAGGTCGTCGGCTGATCGAGCAGCACCTGCGCCTGCGTGGTGAACGGAGCGAGCAGCAAAGCGGTAGCAAGAAGCAGTCCGAATCCCCTCATCGGCTCACTCCTTCCATGACGACGGAGTAAACGTCCGCCGGCGTCACCAGGAGAGTAACGACGAGGCGAAGGCCGACGGCCAGGACGAGGAGGCCAAGTAGCGCGCGCAGTTGCTCGCCGCGCAGTTTCTGGCCGACGCGAACGCCGTATTGCGCGCCGATGACGCCCGCCACCATCAAGAGGAAGGCCAGGATGATATCGACGGAATAGTTCGTGGCGGCCTGGACGATTGTCGTGAAGGCCGTCACGAAAATGACCTGGAACAGCGAGGTGCCGACAACGACGTTTGTGGGCACGCGCAGCAGATAGATCATGGCGGGCACGAGGATGAAGCCGCCGCCGATACCCATTGGCGTCAGCATACCGACGAAGAAGCCGAGGCCGATGACCGGAATGGCGCTGAGATAGAGCTTGGATTTCTTGAATCGCAGTTTCAACGGCAGCCGCTGCACCCAGTTGTGATGGCGCGGCTTGCCGGTTGTTGGCGGCAGCTTGCCGGCGGCGCGACGCATGGCCCGCACGCTTTCCCACAGCATCAGCGAGCCCACCGTGCCGAGGAGGATCACGTAGATCAGCGAGATGATCAGGTCGATCTGGCCGAGCCTGCGCAACAGCACGAATAGCCAGAGACCGAAGGTCGCCCCCGCCAGACCGCCGGCCAGCAGGATCGAGCCCAGTTTCAGGTCGAGCGAGCCGCGGCGAAAATGACTGAGTGCGCCCGAGACAGAGGAGGCAACGACCTGATTGGAACCGGTGGCGACGGCAACAACAGGCGGGATATTGTAGAAAATCAGAAGAGGCGTGATGAGAAAACCACCGCCGACACCGAACATGCCGGAAAGAAACCCTACGGCTGCTCCCATGCCGAGAATAATGAAAATATTCACCGACAATTCTGCGATCGGCAGATAGATCGTCACGCCTTGTTCCCATTTGCAGGCTTTTCGGCGCGGTGACCGAAGCCCATTTCCCCTTAAACGGCGGATTCTAATCTGAAATCATTGCCAGAGCCTTAGGAAAGGCCGGGCCGCCACAGTTTTCGAATTGCCGCTTTCACCCTAACTCGGTTTTTTCCACTTTTCTGTGACGCTGTATAGCGGAATGGCCAGCCTCTGCAGAGGATGCGGCAGCGTTTAGCGCCTAAACAAAATGCCGGCGCGCTGGCGCCGGCATGTCGGTAGATCGCTTTCGCACGAAATCCCGGAGCTACTTGTTGCGGGCGAGCAGTTCCTTGACCACTTGATCGGTGACCCGTCCATCCGCCGGCAGGCCGACGGATTTCTGGAAGCTCTTCAGGGCGGCTACCGTCTTGTCACCCATGGCGCCGTCGGGCGAACCGGCATCGAAGCCATTCTTGTTGAGAATGGCCTGAATGTTGCGGATTGCCTTCTTCATGTCGATGGAGGCCGTGTTCACACCCTTGCCGGTAGTCCATTCGTCAGGAATGTTTGTGCCGTTGGCCTTCGGATCGGCCGGCTGCACTTTCCAGAGGTCGACCTTGGCGCGGGCGTTTTCCAGATCGGCCGGCTTCATGGCGTTGGCGACTTCATCGCGCTTCTGGGCGGCGTCCTTGTCGCCGCTCTTTGCGGCGATAGCAAACCACTTGTAGGATTCCTGCAGGTCCTGTTTCACACCGTTGCCGCGTGCATAGAGGATCGCGAGGTTGAACTGGCTGTCGGAGACGCCGAGATCGGCGGCGCGGATAAACCAGTTCGCCGCGCTGTCATAATCCTGCGGGCCGGCTGTACCGGAAGCATAGAGAACCGCGAGATTGTGCATGGCGCTGGCGTTGCCCTGATTGGCGGCCTGCTCATAATATTGCTTGGCCTTGACGAGATCGCGATCGACGCCATTGCCCTTCTCATACATGCTGGCGAGGCGGTACTGTGCCGGGGCATAACCTTTGTCGGCCGAAAGCTGATACCAGCTCGCAGCCTGCTTCATATCGGCAGCAACGCCGCGGCCATCCGTGTAGCGCGCGCCGATTTCGAAGAGCGCGACCGGATCGGCCGATTTTGCGGCAGCGACGAGCGATGGCGGCTGGATGCCGTCGGGCACAGTGATATCAGGCGCTGCCGGCGTGGCGGCGGGAGTTGCGGCCGCCGTATTCTCGGTCTGAACGAAGGCGGCGGCCTGCTGTGCAGGTGCGCTGGCGGCAGGTGCCAACTCTTCGCTTGCCGTCTGGTTGCCGTCGAGCGGGGTCGCTGCCGTCAGGTGATCATTTGCAGGCGCGGCGACGGGATCGCTGGCCGTGGGTGCGGGCCGGACTTCTGCCGTCTGCGTCGTGGAAACCGAGGGTGCGGCTGCCTGATTTGCGGCAGGCTGCTGATTGCTGGCGGCTGGGTTCATATTGGCAGCGACGGTATTGGTCGTGGCGCTATCGGCGGGCGCGACCATCGTCGATACTTGGGCTGGCGCCGGCGCCTTCTGGCCGCGGGTCAGCGTGTTCGCCAGCGGATAGGCCATGATGGCGAGCATGACGGCGCCCAATGCAAGGAGGATCGGCCGGCGAAAGCGCGAGAACGCGCCGCCCTTCTTGGCGTCTTTCCTGGAAGCAGGGGCAGAGCGTTGCGTCTGGTCGACTTCCATGGCAGCGGCCTGCGCGGCGCGGCGGGCGGCTGCGATATAGTCGGCCCGCTCGTTTTCGGTAGGCTGACGCGCGTTTCCGCTGCGCGATGTGTTCTGGCTGGCGCGCACGCGCTCTAGGATCTTCTTGATATCGGGTGCGCCGGAACCCGGCTCCAGCAGTTCGTTGGCCTCTTCGCCGGGCATCACGTCGGCGGGATCAATCGACGGCGCCTGTTCGATGACCGGACGGTCCGGTGGAAAGATCGGCTCGGCCTTTTCCGGCGTAAAGAAACGCTTGCCGAGGCTCGCGAACAGGCTGGACTTGCCGCTCTTCTTCACGGCTGCCTTGATTTCGGCCTTCGTATTGGCGTCGATCGCCTGTGCGACGGCGACTTCGCCGGAGACCAAGGATTCTGCTGGCGCAACCGTGCGGATGATCGGACCTGCCTTCTGCTGCGCCGCCATGGGCGGCTTCAGGCCCGGAGCATCCTCTTCGGCGAAAACGTCGCTTTCGAATGTCGCGGCCGGCATGGCGGGCGCAGGCTTGCGCTGCTCCATATGATCGAGACGGTCGGCGATCTGCAGCAGCGTGTCATGCAGGGCCTCAAAGGTGCGATGCGTCCGCTCGTCGGTGGCGCGGCTGAGGTCCTCGAGATGACGAAGATCGTCCGCAAGAGCCGCCAAAGCCGACATGTCGGCTGCTTGCGAACCGTTCATCATTCCGCCTTCGCGGGAATAGGCCTCGACGACGGTTTCCGCCGCATGGCGGGCCGCTTCGATGATATATTCGTCATTCGTCGCCATATAGTCTTCGAGCGCGCTCATGCGGCGATCGAAATCCGGGGGCAGATGATCCGCAACGGCCCGTGGTTCGGCAGTCAGCAATGTCGAGAGATGGGCGATCTGCTCTTCGAGACTGCGCAGTGCCTGCGTATCCGTCGGCGGTGCTGCGGTGCTTGCTTCCAGGCGGGCTGCGATGTCGGAGAGGCGGCCTTCGAGCCGGCGCGCCATGCTGTCGTCGAGGCTTGCTGCCGGCGCAGGCGGGTGGAAATCGATCTCGTCGATGCGGCGGGCAAGATAATCCAGCCGGTCGGCCAATACGTTGCCGACGGACCCATGTTCCAGCGCATCAATCTTGTGGGAGATGTCGGCGAGATAGGTGACGAGTTCAGGCTGCGGCGCGGCCTTCTGCGCACGTTCCATTAAGTGCGAAAGCTGGTCCAGCCGCTCCTCGAGGCGGGCGACGGCCTTGGCGCTGCCGAGCTCGTCGATGCGCATAGCGAGCGCTTCGAGGCGGCCGGAAAGATCGTCGGCAGGCTGACGCCGGCCGGCAGCATCGCGGCTCATCAGGTCGATCTGGTCGGCGAGACCGCTGAGGCGGCCTTCCAGCCGCTGCATGGCCTGGTCCTGCGGCTGCATCATGGAGCCGAGGCACTCCATCGCGGTTGCGATCGTCAGCAGCTTGTTTTCCAGCGCATGCACGGCCGGGCTGTCATTCATGCCACCGAGATGTTGTTTGATGTCATCGAGGCGGTAGGCAAGGGAGACGAGCTCGTCCTGCAGGCCGGACGTGTCGATCGCCTTCACCTGGCGCTCGACGTGATGCAGGGATTCCTCGCGGGCAAGGCCGTCCATTAGCGAACGCAGCTCGTCGAATTCGGCTTTCAGCCCGGCGGTTTCCGGCTGACCGGCGAGCTGGTTGATGCTGTCGGCAAGCCTGGCCATGTCCTGGCGGACATCGGCGACAAAATGCTTGTCCTCGGCGTTTTCGCGGATATCGCGGATTTCGGCGCGCAGAGCGGTGACTTCACGAGTGACGCTTTCGGCGATGTCGCGCTTCAGATCCTGGCGGAGGTTAACGAGCGCCTGGGCGATATCGACCGGTGCGTCGGCGGCTGCAGCCCGCATCGGCTGGCGCTGCGCATGGTTGTCGATCGGCCGCCGGGCCGGCTGCGGTTCTGCGTGCGAGATTTCCTCGCGCCGTGGCTGCAGACGTTCGCGGTTTGCTTCCAGCGTGCGCTGGCGTTGACGGATCTCGGCAAGCGGATCTGATCGGAGATCGCTCTCATGGCGTTCATTACGCAGCGGGCGCTCGTATGCGCGGCTGGCATATTGTTCGCGTTCTGGGCGGGGCGGCATCCGCTCCGAGGCGGCTCGTTCGGGGGCCGGCGCATAGCCCGCAGCGACGCGCTGGCGCGTATCGCGCGCGGCGGCGGTTCCCATCAGCCCTTCGATGCGTGCTTCCAGCCCCTCGATCGTGCGGCTCAGAGCATCCAGCGACGTCCAGTCGCCCGTACCGGTAGGATTTGATCGCGATCCGCTCATATCTTTGCTCGCCTTGAACTATGGACCACCCCGGGCCGTCATGCTGATGGAAGAAGACGTTGCTATATCGCCGCGCTGTCTGCATCCGTCGTTCGGAAAGGGATAAATGTATTGGCTTTCCTCAAACAGAGCGGCAAAGACAGCGCGATTTCCAAGCATAAGTTGAAGAAACCCGAAGCACTGCTGCTCAACTCTTACAATTTACGAAACGTGGTAAACAACTCGTTAAGTTTGTGGGAAGTCTTAACCTTTTATTTCGGTTCTGCTGTCCCACGGCCTGATATTCTTGCACGCAGGCGGTGCCCGGTTGCCGAGGGGGAGGGGCGTATCGGCGATATGCGGAATGCTCTTCCTCACCGGCTTCACCAAAATTTCACCGCGAGACACGAATTTGACGTTTACGCAAACGTCAATATTTTGTAAGAGTATGACAGTGGCCGGAATCTAAAGGTCCGGCGGCGAATTGGAGGAATTCGAGAAATGCCAGTCTACAAGGCCCCGGTGAACGATACGCTCTTCGTCCTGAACGATGTGCTCGGGCTGGAGCGCTACAACAATCTTCCCGGTTATGCCGATGCCACGCCCGACATGATCGAGGCGATCGTCGGCGAGGCGGCCAAGCTGTCGGAAGAGGTGCTTTTCCCGCTTAACTATTCCGGCGATCAGGAAGGCTGCGTGCGCCATGACGATGGCACGGTCTCGACTCCGAAGGGTTTCAAGGAGGCCTATCGTGCCTATCGCGAAGGTGGCTGGCTGGGTCTCGCCGTGCCGGAGGAGTTCGGCGGGCAGGGCCTTCCCTACGTGCTGCACTGCGCCGTCGGCGAGTATACCTCGGCCGCCAACATGTCGCTGATGATGTATCCGGGCCTGACCCAGGGCGCGATCGCAGCGATCCTCGTCCATGGCACCGATGCGCAGAAGCAGACTTACTTGCCGAAATTGGTCGAGGGCAGCTGGTCTGGCACCATGAACCTCACCGAACCGCATTGCGGCACCGATCTCGGCCTCTTGCGCACCAAGGCGGTGCCTCAGGCTGATGGCAGCTACAAGATCTCAGGCCAGAAGATATTCATCTCGGCCGGCGAGCACGACATGACGGACAATATCGTCCATCTCGTCCTTGCTCGCATCGAAGGTGCGCCTGAGGGAACCAAGGGCATCTCGCTCTTTATCGTGCCGAAATTCCTCGTCAAGGAAGACGGTTCGCTTGGCGCGCGCAACCCGGTGTCCTGCGGCGCGATCGAGCACAAGATGGGCATCCACGGCAACGCCACCTGCGTCATGAATTACGACGAGGCTACGGGTTTCCTGATTGGCGCCGAGAACAAGGGTCTCAATGCCATGTTCGTCATGATGAATGAAGCGCGCCTCGGCGTCGGCCTGCAGGGTCTGTCCATCGCCGAGATCGCCTATCAGAATGCCGCTAACTATGCGCGTGAACGCATCCAGGGCCGCTCGCTCTCCGGCCCGAAGGCGCCGGACAAGAAGGCTGACCCGATCATCGTCCATCCGGATATCCGCCGCTCGCTGATGACAATCCGTGCCTTCAACGAGGCCGGCCGCGCCTTCCTGCTCTGGACGGCGCTGAAGTCCGATATCGCCCATCGCTCTCCCGATGAGAAGGAGCGTCAGGCAGCCGACGATATCCTCGGTCTGGCGACGCCGATCCTCAAGGGTGTCCTGACCGACAAGGGCTTCGAGCATGCCGTGATGGCGCAGCAGGTCTTCGGCGGCCATGGCTATATCGAAGAGCATGGCATGAGCCAGTATGTCCGCGATGCCCGCATCACCATGATCTATGAGGGTGCCAACGGCATACAGGCGCTTGATCTCGTCGGCCGCAAGCTGGCGCTGAACGGCGGCCGCGCCGTCATGGCGTTGTTCAAGGAAATCGGCGATTTCTGCGAGGAAAACCGCAACGACGAGCAGATGGCCTTCTTCACCAAGCATCTGAAGAAGGGCTTGAATGACGTGCAGGCCGCGACCATGTGGTTCATGCAGAACGCCATGGCAAAGCCGGACAATGCCGGCGCCGGCTCGATCGACTACATGCACCTCTTCGGCCTCGTCGTCCTCGGCTACATGTGGGCGAAGATGGCCAAGGCGGCTCAAGCAGGCCTTGCGGGCGGCGACAGCGCGCGTGAGGATTATCTGAAGAACAAGCTTGTCACGGCACGGTTCTACATGGAGCGCATCATGCCGGAAACGGCATTGCGCAAGGCCCGCATCGAAACCGGCGCTGATACGATGATGGAACTGGCGGCGGAAGCCTTTTGAGCAAGGCGGCGTTAGCTGCTGCAGGGAGATGAGACATGACCGAGGTTTTCATTTACGACCACGTGCGCACGCCGCGCGGGCGCGGCAAGAAGGATGGTGCGCTGCACGAAGTGCCCTCCGTTCGCCTTGCCGCCAAGACGCTGGAGGCGATCCGCGATCGCAACGGTCTCGATACCGCAACGGTTGACGACATCATTATGGGCTGCGTCGATCCGGTCATGGAAGCCGGTGCGGTTATCCCGAGGGGTGCCGCCTTCGAGGCCGGCTATTCTACCAAGGCGCCTGGCATGCAGATTTCGCGTTTCTGCGCCTCCGGCCTCGATGCCGTCAATTTTGGTGCGGCGAAGATCGCTCAAGGGGCTGATGATATCGTCATTGCCGGCGGCGTCGAAAGCATGTCGCGTGTCGGCTTGGGCATGTCCGGCGGCGCCTGGTTCATGGACCCCTCGGTCAACTTCCCGGCCTACTTCATGCCGCAGGGCGTATCGGCCGATCTCATCGCCACCAAATACGGCTTCTCGCGCGATGACGTCGATGCCTATGCCGTCGAGAGCCAGAAGCGTGCTGCCCACGCCTGGGAAAAGGGCTATTTCAAGAATTCCGTCATTCCGGTGAAGGATATCAACGGCCTGACAATTCTCGACCGCGACGAGCACATGCGCCCCGGTACCGATATGCAGGCGCTCGCCTCGCTCAATCCGTCCTTCCAGCTGCCGGGCGAAATGGGCGGCTTCGAGGCCGTCGGTATTCAGGCGCATCCGGAAGTCGAGCGCATCAATTACGTGCATCACGCCGGCAATTCCTCCGGCATCGTCGATGGTGCTGCCGCCGTGCTGCTCGGCTCCAAGGCGGGCGGTGAGAGCATGGGCCTGAAGCCGCGCGGCCGCATCAAGGCCTTCGCCAATATCGGCTCCGACCCGGCGCTGATGCTGACCGGCCCGGTCGATGTCACCGAGAAGCTGCTGAAGCGCACCGGCATGACGCTTGCCGATATCGACCTCTTCGAACTCAACGAAGCCTTCGCCGCCGTCGTGCTGCGCTATATGCAGGCTTTCGACATTCCGCATGACAAGATCAACGTCAATGGCGGCGCGATTGCCATGGGGCATCCGCTCGGTGCAACCGGCGCGATGATCCTCGGCACCGTACTCGACGAGCTGGAACGCCGCGATCTCAACACAGCGCTCGTAACGCTCTGCATTGGCGCCGGCATGGGCACCGCCACGATCATCGAACGCGTCTGAGGAGGGGAAACCAATGGCTTACACAAATTTCACCGTTGAGACCGACGCAGACGGCATCGCGCTTGTCACCTGGGACATGCCCGGCAAGTCCATGAACGTCTTCACCGCCGAGATCCTCGAAGAGCTGAACGCCATCATCGATGCAACGGTTGCCGATGCCGCCGTCAAGGGCGTGGTCTTCACCTCG
Source organism: Rhizobium sp. BK312 (assembly GCF_014193605.1). NCBI lineage: Bacteria > Pseudomonadati > Pseudomonadota > Alphaproteobacteria > Hyphomicrobiales > Rhizobiaceae > Rhizobium > Rhizobium sp. BK312. The sequence continues at coordinate 470,956 of NZ_JACHZP010000005.1, forward strand.
GGCAAGTCTTCCTTCTCCGGCGGCGCCGATCTCTCGATGATCAAGTCGATGTTTTCCTTCTATCAGGAGGAGAAGGCCAAAGACCCGGCAGCAGCCGCGAAGAAGCTCTTCGATCTCGTCGGCCGCATGACGGGTCTGTTCCGTAAGCTCGAAACCTGCGGCAAGCCCTGGGTTTCGGCCATCAACGGTACCTGCATGGGCGGCGCTTTCGAACTGTCGCTCGCCTGCCACGGCCGCGTCGCGTCGAGCGCCAAGAGCGTCAAGATCGCGCTGCCCGAGGTCAAGGTCGGCATCTTCCCCGGCGCTGGCGGCACCCAGCGCATCGCGCGCCTGACGGATGCGCAATCCGCCCTGCAGATGATGACGACGGGCCAGTCGCTGACGGCAGCACGCGCCAAGGCGATGAACCTCGTGCATCAAGTGGTCGAGCCGGATCAACTGATCCCGGTTGCCAAGCAGATGATCAAGGACGGCCTGAAGCCTGTGGCACCCTGGGATGAAAAGGGCTTCAAGGCACCCGGTGGCGGCATCTGGACGCCTGCTGCAGCTCAGCTCTGGCCGGCAGCGCCCGCCATCCTGCGCCGCGAAACCTCGGGCAATTATCCGGCAGCACTCGCCATCCTCAAATGCGTTTATGAAGGCTTGCAGGTTCCCTTCGATACCGGCCTGAAGATCGAGCAGCGCTACTTCACGCATGTGCTGCAGACCACCGAAGCCTATTCGATGATCCGCTCGCTGTTCATCTCCATGCAGGAACTCGGCAAGGGCGCCCGCCGCCCGGCAGGTCAGCCGAAGACAGAGCTGAAGAAGGTCGGTGTCGTCGGCGCCGGCTTCATGGGTGCGTCCATCGCCTATGTCACGGCCGCCGCGGGCATTCCCGTCACCCTCATCGACCGCGACATCGAGGCTGCAACCAAGGGCAAGGGCGTCGGCGAAGGGCTGGTCAAGGACTCGGTCGGTAAGGGAAGGCTGACGCAGGATGAGGGCGCGGCCCTTCTGTCCCGCATCACACCTTCGGCCGATTACGCCGACCTGAAGGATGCCGATCTCGTCATCGAGGCGGTGTTCGAGGATCGCGAAGTCAAGAAGGCCGTCATCGAGGCCGTCGAAGCCGTGCTACCGGCCGGCGCCGTCTTCGCCTCCAACACCTCGACGCTGCCGATCACAGGCCTTGCCAAGAATTCCAAGCGCCCGGCCGATTTCATCGGCGTCCACTTCTTCTCGCCTGTCGAGAAGATGATGCTGACCGAAGTCATCCTCGGCAAGGAAACGGGCGACCGTGCCATTGCCGTCGCGCTCGACTACGTCGCGGCGATAAAAAAGACGCCGATCGTTGTCAACGACACGCGCGGCTTCTTCGTCAATCGCTGCGTGTTCCGCTACATCCATGAAGCCTATGACATGCTGATCGAGGGCGTACCCGCTGCGATGATCGAGAATGCCGCCAAGATGGCCGGCATGCCCGTCGGGCCGCTGGCGCTCAACGATGAAGTCGCCATCGATCTCTCCTACAAGATCCTGAAGGCGACCATCGCCGATCTCGGCGAGAAAGCGGTCGACCCGCGTCATATGCAGCTCGTCACCGGCCTTGTGGAAGGCGAGGGACGCCTGGGCCGGAAGAACTCCAAGGGTTTCTACGACTATCCGCCGAAGCCGGCGAAGAAGTCGCTATGGCCGGGTCTCAAGGATCTCTATCCGCAAAAGAAGGCCGACGAGGTTGATGTCAACGTGTTGAAGCAGCGCTTCCTCGTGACCATCGCACTGGAAGCCGCCCGCACCATTGAAGAAGGCATCGTCACCGATCCGCGCGAGGCCGATGTTGGCTCCATCCTCGGCTTCGGCTTCGCCCCCTATACCGGCGGCGCGCTGTCCTATATCGACGGCATGGGCGTCAAAGCTTTCGTCGAACTCTGCGAAAAGCTGGCCACCGCCTACGGCCCGCATTTCCAGCCGACGGCGCTGCTGAAGGACATGGCCGCCAAGGGTGAGACTTTCTATGGTCGCTTCGATCCGTATCGCGTCGCAAAAGCCGCGTAAGACAATAAGTTGTTATTGACGACAAATAACGGGCCGTTTCTGTCGGGAGCGGCCCTTTCTGTTTGCCATTTGCGTGAAGCTGATCGGCTGTAGTCAGGCGATATCGTGAACCGCTGGAAAATCGAGATAAGAAGTCAGCTCGTCCAGTGTGATGCTTGAGCGCGCGCTGACCGCTCATGGTTGTGGATATCGGCATAGTCGCCGCGCGGAGAGGCTATATTGTCAAGCTCTGCGGCTGGTAGTCTTCATCATCGCAATAATGATTAGGTCGATAGATGGCGCTGAAAGCAGTCTGGGTGTTTTTGACTGGGCGGCGAGGTCATGTCGCCCTTGCCGTGCTAATATGGCTAGCCTACGGGACGTTCTTGTCATCGTCGCTCTTGGCTCAGGATGCACCGGTCGTGCCGTCCAAACCCGCTGAGCTGAGTGCCGGCGCGCGCGTGCAAGCTATCACCGATAGGCTGGTGCAGGCATTCGATATCGGCCCGGATTTGAATCCGCAAACCCTCTTCAAGATACTGCCCGGCGACTGGGCCAACATACCGCCGGATTTTTATCCCGGCGATGTTCCCGCAGACGGTCCGAAGATGCTGTGCGCGGGTATAAGAACGCATTTCAACCAACCTCGCTCGGGCAGTCCGATCTTTGACGGCTGGATCGGCCGGGAAGGCTCAAGTCGGTTTGAGCTGCGTCTGACAGGTGGGGGCAATTTCTATTGGATATCCAACGTTCAAGATGAGATGCAACGACTCGGTCTCGATAAATCCACGGACGCAGCGATGGCACTCCAGCGCGGACTGCTGATACAAAGGAGCGTTCAAGAGGGAGGCATCTTGCCTCTCAGTGATGACGTCGTCGCCATTACAAATACGGCTGAACCTTCCAGGATGAGTTTTGGGGTGCGATGCCCTAGCGACCCGGAAGATGGCGCGAGAAACGCGCGGAATATTCAGCTCGTGAATACGATGAAGAAAAGAATGACAGAACAGGCCGCGTTTCTATCCTATGGCGCGGATGGATTGGTGCCCTTCGTACAGAAAATGCAAGGTGCTTGGACAATAGTCGATGAACTCTCTCGCTCCGATATCAGGAATAGGACGGTCGCGGATCTCTGCCATATCCGCCGTATCGAAATGAGGGCGGAGCATCAGCCCTTGCCGATCCTGACGGCGCACGTCGCAGATTCCTCCTCTTCAGAAGATCGCCCGGTACCACCGGCGCAGGATGAATTTGAACTGCGGCTTGCGGGTGACCGCGAGCTTCTGCGCGTGCCGCTTCACGATCCGATGCTGGACGCGAAGCAGCATCCGGAACGTTTCCATGTTCCGCCTGCCGATGGGACAAGCGTCATCGCTGAGCGGCAGCGAAAGGAGGCTACTGCGTGGTATCGTCGGGCGGTTTTGTCGTCAGCGTTGCCGGTTAACCTTGTTCCTGTTGATGAGGATACTTTGGTGGAAAGCGCGACCAGCGCATGGGGTAAGATGCGTGAGCCGTACGGCACTGGTATCGAAGTCTTCAAGCGCTATTGGCTGCGTTGCCCGGCCTGACCTCGCTCAACCATTTTCTCTTGCCCCGCCCTCAACGCAACGACACCCCAACCGATGAGCAGAAGGATCGCCGCCGCGTAGATATCGGCGGCTTCGGCAAAGCCGAGAGCCTTCGACAGAAAGCCGGCCAGGATAGCGGGGACGCTGAAGGCGAGGTAGCTCTGAACGTAGAAGGCCGAAAGCAGCCCGGCGCGTTCGTCGGGCTTGGCCAGCGGCATGATGCTTCTTACCGTGCCGAGAAAAGCTGCCCCGAAGCCCGAGCCGGCAATTAGAGTTCCGAGCGCGAGGATCGACACTTCAGCCGCATGCATGCCGGCGATGATGGTCAGTATGCCGAGGCTCATGGTCGGTATGCCGAACTTCATGATCATGGTGGCGGATCTCCGGCGCAGTAGGAAGACGGCGGCAGCGCCGCTGATCGTCAAGGCTGCGACCACGGAGCCGCCGACCAGTGGCGCCGTGCTGCCGGTCGTCGCGCTGACCAGCGAAGGCACCAGCGATAGATAGAAGCCGGCAAGCGCCCAGACGGCAATATTGATCGGCGTCAGCGCCAGCAGCGTCCGGCGTGCCTGCTTGGGAACGGCGACTTCCGGCTTCAGCGATGCGAATACGCCGGGCCGTCGGCTCGTTGTTTCCGGCACCATCCATAGCAGCGCGGCTTGCAGCGTCAGCAGGGCAAGTGTCACGACATAGACAAGCACGGTCGGAGCCGGCGCGAACTGTATCAGCAGGCTCGTACCGATCGCGCCGATCGCCATGCCGGCAAGCGGGGCAAGACTGTTGGTGATCGATCCCGTGATCGGATCGAGATCGACAAGGGCGGCGCCGATCGAACTGATGGCAGTGCCCGTCGCAAAGCCCTGCACGATGCGAGCGGCAATCAGCCAATCCGGACCTCGAGCCATTAAAAACAGCGCTGTGGCCACCATATTGAGGAGGATCGATGTGAAGATCACCGGTCGGCGCCCAAGATGGTCCGAAATCGAGCCAACGATGAGCAGCGCGGCGAGAAGGGAGAAGGCGTAGACGGCGAAGATCACCGTGAGCAGCACCGGCGAGAAGGCGAAGGCCTGCTGATAAAGGCGGTAGAGAGGCGTCGGTGCGGATGAGGCGGCCAAAAACAAGGCGCTGGTTGCGGCATAATAGAACGGCGCCAGGCGTCTGGCGGCTGAGATCGGAGCGCTGGCGGTGGAATCGAGTTCGGTCATCGACTATATCCTACCTAAAGCTAAAAGATTGCGTTAGGCGGATATAGGATGCCTGGCGTATAAAAGCAAATAATTTGCGTTAGTGGATGCCCTTAGTCATTCGCGATCCGCAAAACGGGAAAATTGGCAAGGGCTTATGGGCTATAGAGAAAATCCCCGCCCCGGCGGGCGCAGCGCCAGAGTGCAGGCGGCCGTGCATCAATCCGTCCGCGATATGCTGGCAACCATGGATCGCGCCGATGTAACGATCCCCCTGATCGCGCAGCGTGCCAACGTCACGCCGTCGACGATCTACCGCCGCTGGGGCGACCTTCAGGCGCTTTTGGCCGACGTTGCCGCGTCGCACCTGCGGCCGGAGGGCGAGCCGGCGAGCATCGGCAGCGCGCGTGAAGATTTGGCGGCATGGGTCGAACAATATGCCGATGAGATGGCCTCGGGGCTTGGCCGGCAAATGCTGCGCGACGTTCTTGCGGCAGCTGACAGTGCAAACGCGGAGAAATGCGGCACCTATATGCGCTGTCAATTGAGCGTCTTCATCGCACGGGCAGAGGCGTGCGGCGAGCCCTTTCCCACCTTGACGGAACTGATGGATCACGTCATTTCGCCGATCATTTATCGCATCCTCTTCGACCAGGCACCCGACTCCGACTACGTTCGCGGGCTCGTCACGAAGGTAATGCCGGAGAGTACAGCCAGGACTTGATGCGCGATCGGTGATTGCGAACGACTCACTCGAACTCCCCAAGCACATTCCGTCGCTTCGGCTTGGTTGCTCGCAACTGACGAACAAGTAGTCGAACATATGCGCGGTAAAGTTGCTTTGGTTGTGGAATTATCATGGGATATGCATGCTTGAGCAAGGCTCGTTGACGATTTGCTGTTGAAAAATAAGGAAAAAGATGGTGCTAATTATCATTAGTGAATTCAACGGCGACGCGAAGGGGACTGCTCAATGTTTAATGAATTCAAGGCCTTTATCGCTAAAGGCAACGTCATGGACCTTGCAGTCGGCGTGATCATCGGCGGCGCTTTCGGCGGCATCGTTAAATCGCTGGTTGACGATATCATCATGCCGATCGTCGGCGCGATTTTCGGCGGCTTCGATTTTTCGAACTACTTCATCGGCCTCGCCTCGGGTGTCAACGCACCGACTCTCGCTGCGGCCCGTGCCCAGGGCGCGGTTCTTGCCTACGGTAGCTTCATCACTGTCCTCATCAATTTCCTCATTCTCGCCTGGATCATCTTCCTCATGGTCAAGGGCGTGAACGCGCTGCGCTCGCAAGTCGAGCGTAAGGATGACAAGGTCGCCGAAGCGGCACCGCCGCCGGCTGATGTCCAGTTGCTGACGGAAATCCGCGACCTTCTCGCCAAGCGCTGACTCGCTTTGCTCGACTCTTTTTGCAAGCCCCGGTCCATGCGAGGACTGGGGCTTTATTCATCACCAAAATCGATTGGTCACTAAGGCAAAGTCATGGGATTTGTCCGCCGCTCTGCTTTATGAAGGCGGAAACCGGAGACTTTGCATGTCGATACTAGATAGCCTCAGCCCGCGCGCGCTTGCAGCACCTGAAAGCGGGATCGTCGAAGTGGTCAATTATGCCCGTGGCCGTGAGGGCCTGCTGCCGCTTTGGGTCGGCGAGGGCGACCTGCCGACGCCGGATTTCATCAATCGCGCCGCCATGGCCTCGCTCAACGCCGGCGAAACCTTCTACACCTGGCAGCGCGGCATTCCGGAACTGCGCCAGGCGCTTGCCGATTATTATGGCCGGCATTTCGGCACCTCGCTGCCGATGGAGAACTTCTATGTCGTCGGCTCCGGCATGCAGGCGATTCAGCTGTCCGTGCAGGCCATCACCGCTCCCGGCGACGAGATGGTTTATCTCTCCCCAGCCTGGCCGAACATCGCTGCCGCGCTCGAGATCGCAGGCGCCCGCTCGGTCGCCGTACCCTTACAATTCGACCATGGTAAATGGTCGCTCGATCTCGATCGGTTGGAAGCGGCGATTACGCCCAAGACAAAGGGCCTGTTCATCAATACCCCGTCCAACCCGACGGGCTGGACGGCGACCCATCAGGATCTCAGCGATATTCTCGCCTTAGCGCGCAAGCACGATCTCTGGATCATGGCCGACGAAATCTATGCGCTCTACTACTATGCCGGCGGCCGCGCGCCGAGCTTCCTCGACGTCAAGGAAGCCGACGACAAGATCCTCTTCGTCAACTCCTTCTCGAAGAACTGGTCGATGACCGGCTGGCGCGTCGGCTGGATCGTCGCACCCGCAGAGCTTGGCCAGGTGATCGAAAATCTCGTGCAGTACTCGACCTCGGGCGTCGCGCAGTTCATGCAGAGAGGCGCGGTTGCGGCCTTGAACGAGGGCGACGATTTCGTCCGCTCCAATATCGAGAAGGCTACTCGCTCGCGCGATATCCTCTGCGACGCGCTGATTGCTACCAATCGCGTGCAGACGCTGAAGCCGGATGGCGCGCTCTATTCCTTCCTGAAGATCGATGGCGTGACCGACAGTCGCAAGGCCGCCATCGACATCGTCGACAAGACCGGTGTCGGCCTCGCGCCCGGGACGGCTTTCGGGCTAGGCGGCGAGCTCTTCATGCGCGCCTGCTTCCTGCGCGATCCGGTGCAGGTGGCGGATGCTGCGGAGCGGTTGAGCCAGTATATTTTGAGTTTATGAGGGCCGGCATGTGCGCTGTGGTTGGCAGCGTTTGACCTGGCTGGGCCTGATACCCCTCTCTGCCGCGACAGCGACAGAGAGGGGTGAACACTCTCCGAGTTCACACAAATTGCCGTCGTGCACCCAATCCATAAAATCCAATCAATCCTCGAAAGCCCACCCTAACCATCCCCGCAATCTTTCCCGCCACGCCGCCCGCTTTTAATCAATTTCGCAGGGGAAGCGGCCTCATATGGAGCCAGTAGACTTGGCGGGGACGCGAAGAATGACTGTCTTGGTGACGGGCGGGGCCGGTTATATCGGCAGCCACATGGTCTGGAGATTGCTGGACGCGGGAGAGGACGTGGTTGTCCTCGATCGTCTCTCTACGGGCTTTCGCTGGGCCGTTCCGCCGGCTGCCCGCTTCTATCTCGGTGATATCGCCGATGAAGCGCTCCTGCATCAGATTTTCGCTGAAAACCATATAGAAGCCATCATCCATTTCGCCGGTTCGGCGGTCGTCCCGGTGTCGATCGAGGATCCACTTGCCTATTATGAGAACAACACCGGCAAGACCCGCATCCTCATGAGTGCCGCCATCAGGGCTGGCATCCGCCATTTCGTCTTTTCGTCCACCGCCGCTGTTTATGGCCAGCAGCCGGCGGACAGGCCGGTCGGCGAAGATGCGCCGCTGCGGCCTGAATCCCCCTATGGTCAATCCAAGCTGATGTCCGAGCTGATGCTGCGCGATGCCGCTGCTGCCTATGATTTCCGCTATGTGGCGCTGCGTTATTTCAACGTGGCCGGCGCCGATCCCGAGGGGCGGGCGGGGCAATCGACCAACGGCGCCACCCACCTCATCAAGGTCGCCTGCGAGGCGGCTCTCGGCCGCCGGGGTCAGGTCGATATCTACGGCACCGATTATGCGACGCATGACGGCACCGGCGTTCGCGACTATATCCACGTCAGCGATCTCGTCGAGGCGCATCTGATGGCATTGCGGCATCTGCGCGAAGACGGCCGCTCACTGGTTGCCAATTGCGGCTACGGCCAGGGCTATTCGGTTTTGGACGTGCTCAACATGATCATGCGCGTCTATGGCCGCGCCTTCCGCATCCACATCGCTCCCCGGCGCGCCGGCGATATGGCGAGTATCGTCGCGGATGCGACGCTTGCTCGTCGCGAATTGGGATGGACGCCGAAATACAATGATCTGGAAATGATCGTGCGCTCGTCGCTGGATTGGGAGCTTCGCCTTACTGAACGTGCGGGCTTCGACGCGGCGGGCGTCAGCAGGGTCTACGCCGCTCCAAGCATGCTGTAACGCGACTGACGATCTCAACTTTCCGGATGTCTCCAGGGACCAAGAAAGGCCGGCGCATTCTTGCGCACGGCGTCCGCGAGAAAATCGATGACGGTGCGCACGCGCGGCGATTGGCGCAGATCGCGATGGCATGTGATCCAGTAGTGGCGCCTGAGATCCACCTCATGCGGCAGGACCACCTGCAGATCGGGGTGCTTGCCGGCGATGAAGAACGGCAGCACGCACAGCCCCTGGCCATTCTTGGTCGCTGTCAGCTGCGCAAAGATGCTTGAGCTCTGGAATTGCGGCCTGATGCGCGGATGGACGTCATCGAGATAGTCCAGGCCCGGCGCAAAAATCATATCCTCGATATAGCCGATAAAGGCGAAGTCAGGCAGGTCATCGCGGCTTTCGATCGGCGGATGGCGGGCGAGGTAGTCGCGCGATCCATAGACCTGGAGATGATAGTCGGTAAGCTTCTCGGTGAAGTAGGGTCCGGCCTTCGGCGGGTCGAGCACCACGACGATATCGGCCTCCTTGCGCGAGAGCGACATGATCTGCTGGATGGTGATCAGCTCGAGTGAAATGTTTGGGTGCTTCGCAGTGAATTCCGGCAGGACGCCGGTGAAGAAGAAGTTGGAAAACCCCTCTGGCGCACTGATGCGCACGACACCCCGTTGTGCTGCCGATCCCGCAGATAGATCGGCGCGAAGACGTTCCGTCTCCTGCTCCATGTGCTCGGCCGTATCGACGAAGCGCTGCCCCATGCTGGTCAGCATGTAACCGCGTGGATTGCGTTCGAAGAGCTTGACCTTTAAGGCGAATTCCAGCCGGTCAATACGGCGTGAGACCGTGGCATGGCTGCTGCGCAATTGTCGCGCCGCGGTAGAAAGCTGCCCGGTTCGCGCAACGGCGAGAAAAAACTGCAAATCGTCCCAGGTAAAGTGCGGCGTACGCTTCATGCATCCTCCTCTGTTCAAAAATGAACAGACCTTGTTTGGAATTAATTGCAATCGCGACTTGCGTCAACGCGCGAATTCCGTGATCTTGGCGGTCGGGAAAAGCCGTTTTGAGGAAAGCGGCTGGCCAATTTTGAACAGATTCATTTTTGCCAAATCTCTGGGAGGAGAGGATATGCGAAAGAGTCTTATTGCGTCCCTTGCATTTCTGCTTGCAGCCAGCACTGCGGCTTTCGCCGCCGGCCCGTCCGATGGTGTCGTCAAGATCGGCATCCTCAACGACCAGTCCGGCGTCTATGCGGATTTCGGCGGGAAATCATCGGTAGCAGCCGCCAAGATGGCCGCGGAGGATTTCGGCGGCAAGGTTCTCGGCGTGCCGATCGAAATCGTCGATGCCGACCACCAGAACAAGCCTGATATCGCCTCCAACATCGCCCGCCAATGGTACGACCAGGACAAGGTCGATGCCATCATGGAGCTGACGACCTCCTCGGTCGCGCTCGCCGTTCAGGCGGTCGGCAAGGAAAAGAAGAAGATCGACATCGTCACCGGCGCTGCCACGACCGATCTCACCGGCAAGCAATGCTCGCCCTATGGCTTCCATTGGGCCTATGACACGCATGCTCTCGCCGTCGGCACCGGCGGCGCGCTCGTCAAGCAGGGCGGCGACACCTGGTTCTTCCTGACGGCGGACTACGCTTTTGGCTATTCGCTCGAGCAGCAGACCAGCGATTTCGTCAAGGCTAGCGGCGGTAAGGTGCTTGGCTCTGTGCGTCACCCGCTATCGACGAATGATTTCTCGTCCTTCCTGCTGCAGGCGCAATCGTCTGGCGCCAAGGTCATTGGCCTTGCCAATGCCGGCCTCGATACCTCGAACGCCATCAAGCAGGCGTCGGAATTCGGCATCACCCAGGGCGGCCAGCACCTGGCGGCATTGCTCTTCACGCTCGCCGAAGTGCACGGCCTCGGCCTGCAGGCGGCGCAGGGCCTGACGCTGACGGAGGGCTATTACTGGAACCTCGACGACAAGAGCCGCGAGTTCGGTAAGCGCTTCTTTGCCCGCACCGGCAAAATGCCGAACATGATCCATGCCGGCACTTATTCCGCCGTGATGCAGTATCTGAAGGCCGTGCAGAAGGCCGGCACGGACGATACCGATGCCGTTGCCAAGCAGCTGCATGAGATGCCTGTTGATGATTTCTTCGGCCGCGGCGGCACGGTCGGCGCCAATGGCCGCATGATACACGACATGTATCTGCTGCAGGTGAAGAAGCCCGCTGACAGCAAGGAGCCGTGGGATTACTTCAATGTGCTGGCGACGATCCCTGGCAAGGAAGCCTATATCGATCCGGCCAAGAGCGGCTGCGACCTCGTCAAGCAATAGGACACGGACCGGCCCATGGCGATGTCCGCGACACATTCGCATGAAGAGCCCCGGGTGGTTTTGTCCGCCCGGGGACTGCGCCGCGATTTCGGCGGCTTCACCGCTGTCAAGAATGTCGATCTCGACGTACATCATGCCCAGGTCCACGCGCTGATCGGCCCGAATGGCGCCGGCAAGACGACGGTGTTCAACCTGCTCACCAAGTTCCTGCAGCCGACGCATGGGACCATCACACTGCTCGGCATCGATATTACCAAGACGAGACCTGACAAGGTCGCGCGCATGGGCCTGGTGCGCTCCTTCCAGATTTCCGCCGTTTTCCCGCATCTGACGGTGCTGGACAATGTGCGGGTCGCCTTACAGCGGCCAAGCAATCTCGCCCACCAGTTCTGGCGGCCGCTATCGGCCCTCGACAGCCTCAACGCCCGCGCCGAACAGCTCATTGCCTCCGTCGGCCTTTCTAAAGAGCGCAATGCCGTCGCCGCCGATCTTTCCTATGGTCGCAAGCGCGTGCTGGAGATTGCCACCACGCTTGCGCTCGATCCGAAGGTGTTGCTGCTCGATGAGCCGATGGCCGGCATGGGGCTGGAGGACGTAAACACGGTCTCCGCGATCATCCGCGACGTCGCGCGCGACAGGGCCGTGCTCATGGTGGAGCACAATCTCTCGGTCGTTGCCGATATCTGCCATCATGTCACGGTGCTGCAGCGCGGTGAGATCCTGGCCCAGGGCGATTATGCGACGGTGAGCCGCGATCCGCGCGTCCGCGAAGCCTATATGGGCACGGAGGAGGCTTGACGATGGCGACGCTTCTCGACGTTCAGGGTCTCAATGCCTGGTATGGCGAAAGCCATATTCTGCACGGTGTCGATATGCGTGTGGGCGAGGGGGAGACCATTACCATCCTCGGCCGCAACGGCGTCGGCAAGACGACGACGCTGCGCACGATCGTCGGCATCGTCCGCTCCCGCAAGGGCAGAATTACATTCGCCGGCAAGGACATGATGCAGGTGCCGCTGCACAAGACGGCGCATCAGGGCATCGGCTTCGTGCCGGAGGAGCGCGGCATCTTCTCGACGCTCAGCGTCTATGAAAACCTGATGCTGCCGCCGGTCGTCGCAGCAGGCGGCATGACGCTCGACGAGATCTTCGAGCTGTTTCCCAATCTGCATGAGCGGCGCAACAGCGTCGGCACAAGGCTTTCCGGCGGCGAGCAGCAGATGCTCGCCATGGCCCGCATCCTGCGCACCGGTGTCCGCATGCTGCTGCTCGACGAGCCTACCGAGGGCCTTGCTCCCGTCATCGTCCAGCGCATCGGCGAGGTCCTGCAGAAGCTCAAAGGCCGCGGCATGACCATCTTGCTGGTCGAGCAGAATTTCCGCTTTGCCAGCCGCATCGCCGATCGCTTCTATGTGATGGATCACGGCCAGATGGTCTCGGAATTCCCGGTCGGCGAACTCTCCGAACGCATGGGTATGCTCCACAAGGTCCTGGGGGTCTGAGCCATGACGACGATATTCGGCATTCCCGCGCAGGCCCTTCTCGGTCAATTGCTGATCGGGCTCATCAACGGTTCCTTCTACGCGCTCTTGAGCCTTGGGCTCGCGATCATCTTCGGCATGCTGCGGGTCATCAATTTCGCCCATGGCGCCCTCTATATGCTCGGCGCCTTCACCGCCTATCTGCTGCTTGCCTATGCCGGCATCGGCTATTGGCCGGCCCTCGTTCTAGCGCCTCTGATCGTCGGCCTGTTCGGTGCGCTGGTCGAGCGGCTCTGCCTGCGCCGGCTTTACAAGATCGATCCGCTCTACGGATTGCTCTTCACCTTCGGCATGGCGCTGACCATCGAGGGGACCTTTCGCTATCTCTACGGCTCCTCAGGTCAGCCCTATGCCGTCCCGACGGAATTGGCGGGCGCGAAAAATATCGGCTTCATGTTCCTGCCGGTCTATCGCGGCTGGGTGGTCATCGCTTCGCTGGTCGTCTGCATCGGCACCTGGCTGCTGATCGAGAAGACCAAGCTCGGCGCCTATCTGCGTGCCGCGACCGAGAATTCCACCCTTGTGCAGGTTTTCGGCGTCAACGTGCCGGTGCTTCTGACGCTCACCTATGGTTTCGGCGTGGCGCTTGCTGCGTTTGCTGGGGTGCTGGCCGCGCCGATCTATCAAGTCTCGCCGCTGATGGGATCGAACATGATCATCATCGTCTTCGCCGTCGTTGTCGTCGGCGGCATGGGCTCGATCATGGGCGCGATCGTCACAGGCTATATGCTTGGGATTGCCGAGGGCCTCACCAAGGTTTTCTATCCCGAAGCCTCGAATATCGTCATCTTCGTGATCATGGCGATCGTGCTGCTTCTGAGGCCTGCCGGCCTCTTCGGTCGGGAGGCGTGATATGGCTGGATTAATCAGCTTGAGTTCCAAGGAGCGTCCGAAGCTTTCCGTGCAGAAGCTGCTTCTGGTCGTCGGCCTCGTCGGATTGATCTGGGCGCCGTTCTTCATCTATCCGATCTTCGTCATGAAGGTGCTCTGCTTCGCGCTGTTCGCCTGTGCCTTCAATCTGCTACTCGGCTATGCCGGCCTGCTCTCCTTCGGCCATGCCACCTTCTTCGGCGGCGCGGCCTATTTCACCGCCCACGCCGTGAAGGAATGGGGTCTCCCGCCCGAACTCGGCATCCTGATCGGCGTCGCAGGTGCCTCGCTCCTCGGTCTCATCATGGGCTTCGTCGCCATCCGCCGGCAGGGTATCTATTTCGCCATGATCACGCTGGCGCTCTCCTACATGTTCTATTTCTTCTGCCTGCAGGCGGCATTTACCCATGGCGAGGATGGCATTCAGTCGGTGCCGCGCGGCTATCTCTTCGGCGTCCTCGATCTCAACAACTCCTTCAACATGTATTATTTCGTCCTTGCCGTCTTCCTGATTGGCGTGCTGATCATCTGGCGCTTCATCAATTCACCCTTCGGTATGATCCTGAAATCGATCCGCGAGAACGAGCAGCGGGCGATCTCGCTTGGCTATTCCGTCGCTCACTACAAGCTCGGCGCATTCGTCATGTCGGCGGCGCTGGCGGGGCTTGCCGGTGCGGTCAAGGCACTGGTCTTCCAGTTCGCGACGCTCACCGATGTCGCCTGGCAGATGTCCGGCGAAGTCATTCTCATGACGCTCCTTGGCGGCATCGGCACGCTGATCGGCCCGATTTTCGGTGCGGGATTCGTGGCGACGCTGGAAAACTATCTCGCCACCTCGGAATTCCCGGTCACCATCATCACCGGCATCGTCTTCATGGTCTGCGTCCTGCTCTTCCGCCGCGGTGTGGTGGGCGAGTTCTATGCCTCAAGGCTGGGACGGAAGCTGGGATTTGAATATCGCCGCTGACTGCTTGATTTCCTTCTCCCGTTTTGACGGGGAGAAGGTGCCCGGAGGGGGGATGAGGGGCTATTCCGAGGGTAGTTTGAAAACCGAGTTCTGCCGAACCTTCCGGCCCCTCACCCTAACCCTCTCTCCGCTGGCAGGGAGAGGGGATCACTGAGTTTGAACATGGATCGCTTCGATTATATCATTATCGGTGCCGGCAGTGCCGGATGCGTGCTGGCCAACCGGCTTTCGGCCGACCGCAACAATAGGGTGCTGCTTCTGGAAGCCGGCGGCAACGACAATTACCACTGGATCCATATCCCGGTCGGCTATCTCTATTGCATCAACAACCCGCGCACGGACTGGTGCTTCACCACATCGCCGGAAGCAGGGCTAAACGGCCGGTCGCTGAACTATCCGCGCGGCAAGGTGCTCGGCGGCTGCTCCTCGATCAACGGCATGATCTATATGCGCGGCCAGGCCCGCGATTACGATCTCTGGCGCCAGCTCGGCTGCGCCGGCTGGGGCTGGGACGATGTGCTGCCCTACTTCATCAAGTCCGAGGATCATTATCGCGGCAAGGACGAGATGCATGGCGCCGGCGGCGAATGGCGGGTCGAGAAGGCGCGCGTGCGCTGGGCAGTGCTCGATGCCTTCCAGGCCGCGGCCAAGGAGGCCGGCATCCCGGAGACAGCGGATTTCAATCGCGGCAACAACGAAGGTTCCGGCTATTTCGACGTCAACCAGCGCTCCGGCATCCGCTGGAACACGACGAAAGCCTTCCTGCGCCCGGCGATGAAGCGCGGCAATCTCACAGTCCATACCAAGGCGCAGGTCCGCCGGCTGATCGTCGAGGGGGATGCCGTCACCGGCGTCGAATTCCAGCACGACGGTGTGGCGAAGCGCGCTTATGCGAACAAGGAGACAGTACTCTCAGCCGGCTCCATCGGCTCACCGCATATTCTGGAACTTTCGGGCATCGGCCATGGCGAGGTGTTGAGCAAAGCGGGCATCGAGGTCGTGCGCGAGGTTCGGTCCGTCGGCGAGAACCTGCAGGATCATCTGCAGCTTCGCCTCGCCTACAAGGTGACCGGCGTGCCCACGCTGAACGAGAAGGCGACGAAACTGATCGGAAAGGCGGCGATTGGCCTCGAATATCTGGTGCGCCGTTCAGGCCCCATGGCGATGGCGCCGAGCCAGCTCGGCATCTTCACCCGCTCCGGACCGGACAAGGAAACACCGGACCTGCAATATCATGTGCAGCCGGTCTCGCTCGACAGGTTCGGTGATCCCGTTCATCCCTTTCCGGCGATCACCGCGAGTGTCTGCAATCTCCGTCCCGAAAGCCGCGGTTCCGTGCATGTGCGCAGCCCCGATTTCGCGATGCAGCCGGCCATCAGTCCGAACTATCTCTCTGCCGCACGCGACCGGGAAATTGCCGTGCGCTCCATTCGCCTGACGCGGCGCATCGTCGCCCAGCCCTCCTTTTCCCGGTTCCGGCCGGAGGAATTTAAGCCGGGGCCGGCCTATGAGACGGATGCCGATCTGGAGCGCGCCGCCGGCGATATCGGCACGACGATTTTCCATCCGGTCGGCACGTGCCGCATGGGCGGTGACGCGCAAAGCGTCGTCGATCCCCGCCTGCGACTGCGGGCGCTGACAGGGCTGCGCATCGCAGATGCTTCCGTCATGCCATCGATCACCTCGGGAAACACCAATTCGCCAACCATCATGATCGCCGAGAAGGCAGCCGAAATGATCCTTGCCGACAACAGATGAAGCCCTATTCATGGATGACAGCAGGGATAGGAGATTTGCATGGATAGCACGGACGAAGTCATCATTGAGCGGCGCGGATCGGCCGGCATTATCAAGCTTAACCGCCCGAAGGCGCTGAATAGCCTGACATTGTCGATGGTGCGGGTCATTGCGCCGGCCCTGGAGGGTTTCGCCGCAGATCCCGCGATCGCCAGCGTCATCGTCCTGGGCGAGGGGGGACGTGGCTTCTGCGCAGGCGGTGATATCCGCGTGCTGCATCGGAGCGGCAAGGAGGGCACTGATGAAGCGGAAACCTTCTGGCGCGAGGAGTTTCTGCTCAACCATGCCATCTCGCGCTATCCCAAACCCTATGTCGTGTTGATGGACGGCATCACCATGGGCGGCGGCGTCGGCCTCTCGGCCCACGGCAGCCATCGCGTCGTCACCGAACGCACGTGCCTTGCCATGCCCGAAACCGGCATCGGCTACTTCCCAGATGTCGGTGCCACTTGGCTGCTGCCGCGCGCGCCGGGCGAAGCCGGCACTTGGATGGGTCTGACCGGGCAGACCGTCGGTGCAGCCGATGTTATCCACGCCGGTTTTGCCGATCATTGTGTCGCGTCTTCCGCATTGCCAGCCCTCATCGATGCGATAGCCGCGCTGCCCGCTGCGGCCTCTACCGCAGACGTGCACGCTCTCATAAGGACGATGGCTGTAGATGCCGGCGAAAGCCGGCTTGCGGCAAACCGCGATGTGATCGATCGGACGTTTTCGGCAGACACCGTGGAGGAGATTCTGAAGGCTTTGGCCGGAGAACCGGGAGAGTTTGCCGCAGAAGCTGCAAGCGTGGTCGCCAGCCGCTCGCCGACCAGCCTGAAGCTGACCTTGCGGCTGCTCAGGGCAGGGCGAACGAGCGCCGATTTGGCCGAATGCCTCGATCGTGAACTCGGCGCCTGCAAGGGCATATTGTATAATCACGATTTCTACGAGGGCGTGCGCGCCGCCGTCATTGACAAGGACCGCAATCCGAAATGGTCTCCGGCGAGCCTTTCCGAAGTGACGGCGGATGCCATCGACCGTTTCTTCATACCGGCGCAGCCGCCGCTTTTCGCAAGATAACCGATCATGGGAGGAAAACATCATGACGCGGATCGCATTCATCGGCCTCGGCAATATGGGAGGCCCGATGGCCGCCAATCTCGTCAAGGCCGGCCACGCTGTCACAGGATTCGACCTCTCGCATGATGTGCTGAAGGCGGCCGAGGCGGCGGGCGTGAAAGCCGCCAGCGTGCTGACCGAGGCCTTGGCTGATGCCGAAGTGGTCGTGACCATGCTGCCGAAGGGCCAGCATGTCCTGACCGTCTGGACCGACGTGCTGCGCTCCGTGCCCAAGGGAACCTTACTGATCGACAGCTCGACCATCGACGTCGACAGCGCCCGTAAGGCGCATGCCATGGCAGGCGATGCCGGCTGCCTCTCGCTCGACGCGCCGGTGTCCGGCGGCACCGGAGGTGCCGCGGCCGGGACGCTGACCTTCATGGCCGGCGGCTCGGCGGAAAGCTTCGCCGCTGCCAAACCGCTGCTCGAGGTGATGGGCAAGAAGATCGTCCATTGCGGCGATCCCGGCGCCGGCCAGGCCGCGAAGATCTGCAACAACATGATCCTCGGTATCTCGATGATCGGCGTCTGCGAGGCCTTCGTGCTCGGCGAAAAGCTTGGCCTTTCGCACCAGGCTCTCTTTGACGTCGCATCGACCTCGTCAGGGCAGTGCTGGTCGATCAATACCTATTGCCCGGTGCCCGGCCCTGTGCCGACGTCGCCCGCCAACAACGAGTACAAGCCCGGTTTTGCCGCCGCCTTGATGCTGAAGGATCTGCGCCTGTCACAGGAAGCGGCGCTCTCCAGCGGCGCGTCGACGCCTCTGGGTGCTGAAGCCGCGCAGCTTTACGCGCTCTTCGAAAAGCTCGGCAACGGCGGCCGCGATTTTTCGGCGATCATCGAGATGTTTCGCGAGGCGAAGTGAGTGTAACGCGCAGCGATCGAGTGAATTGAGCTCGGATTGCCCCTCACCTCAACCCTCTCCCCGCTCGCGGGGAGAGGGGGAATTGTGCCCTAAGCAAGTTCCGTTCAAGAGGAGGCCTGCTGCCTTGTGAGGTCGTCCCCTCTCCCCGTTCACGGGGAGAGGGCTAGGGTGAGGGGCCACGCACGATGATGCGGCATCAAAGAACATGCCTGACCTGCCGGCCTCGATAACCCCAACTCACCGCCACATGCCCCGCATGCGCGCACCCACATCGACGCGCACCTCGCGCGCCCGAATGGCGGTAGCGCTTTCAGCCCGTGCCTGCGGCCAGCCACAGACCTCGAAAAATTGCAGCAATGTTGCCGGAATGAAGCGGGTGCGCGAGGCGAAGACATGCTTGTCGCCCTGCGCATGCTGGCCGTGCACGAAGAACCGCTGCGGAATGACGAGATCGAGATTGTCCTTAGCCCGCGTCATCGCGACATAGAGCAGCCGTCGTTCCTCCTCGATTTCGGCGGATGATCCGACGGCGAGATCGGCGGGGATGCAGCCATCGACGGCGTTGAGGATGAAGACCTTCGTCCACTCCTGGCCCTTGGCGGAATGAATAGTGGAGAGGATCAGATAGTCCTCATCAAGTAGCGGCACACCCGCCTGGTCGCTGATGGCGTCGGGCGGATCGAGCGTCAACTCGGTGAGGAAGCGCTCACGCGAGCCGTAGCCCGCGGCAATCTGTTCGAGCTGGACGAGATCCGCCTGGCGGGTCGATGCATCCTCATGTACGCGTTCCAGATGTGGCTCGTACCATTGGCGAACGAGGCCGATTTCCGATGGCCAGCCGGCCTTCCCGCTTTTGACCTCCCGCATCGTCTCGACAAAGGCGGTCCAGTCGTCTCCCGTGCGCGGTGGCGGCGGGAGTTCTGTGAGTGCCGTGATAGGGCTTGCCTCTTCGCCAATCTGGTCGAGTACGCGCTGTGCCGTCGAAGGGCCGACGCCGGGCAGGAGCTGCATCAGGCGAAAGCCCGCTACGCGATCGCGCGGGTTCTGGGCGAAACGCAGCGCCGCCAGCATATCCTTGACATGGGCGCTGTCGAGGAATTTCAGCCCGCCGAATTTGACGAAAGGGATGTTGCGGCGGGTGAGCTCCACTTCCAGCGGGCCGCTATGGCTCGAGGTGCGGAAGAGCACTGCCTGCTGCTTCAGCCTTGCACCGCCCTCGCGATTTTCCAGCACCTGGTCGGCGATGTAGCGCGCCTGATCGGCCTCATCACGCACGGTCACCAGCCGCGGCCGCTCCATGCTCTGCCGCTCGGTGCGCAGGTTCTTGGTGAAGCGCTCCGAGGCGAGATCGATCACGGCGTTGGCGGCGGCCAGGATCGGCTGGGTCGAGCGGTAATTTCGGTCGAGCGTCACGATGTCGGCCGATGGCGTGAAAGCCTTGGGGAAATCGAGAATGTTGCGCACGGTTGCGGCACGGAAAGAATAGATCGATTGCGCATCGTCGCCGACGACGGTCAATCCCCGGCCATCGGGCTTGAGCGCAAGTAGAATGGAGGATTGCAGCCGGTTGGTGTCCTGATATTCGTCGACGAGCACATGGTCGAAGCGGCTGCCGATATCCTCGGCGATCAGAGGCTCCTGCAGCATATGCGCCCAATAGAGCAGCAGGTCGTCGTAATCGAGCACGTTCTGCACCTGCTTTGCCTCGACATAACAGGCGAAAAGATCGCGTAGCTGCTGTTCCCACATGGCGCACCATGGGAAGAAGTCGCGCAGCACGCCGTCGAGCGGCGCTTCCGCATTGACGGAGCGCGAATAGATGGCAAGACACGTCGCCTTGGTCGGGAAGCGGTTTTCTGTCTTGGAAAAACCGAGGTCATGACGCGCAAGATTCATCAGGTCGGCACTGTCTTCGCGGTCGTGGATCGTGAAGGCCGGGTCGATGCCGATCTGTTCTGCATAATCCCGTAGCAGGCGCGCGCCGATACCATGGAACGTACCTGTCCAGGCAAGTGCATCGGCGGTGATGCCGGCA
The DNA here is from genome assembly GCF_014193605.1 of Rhizobium sp. BK312. Lineage (NCBI taxonomy): Bacteria > Pseudomonadati > Pseudomonadota > Alphaproteobacteria > Hyphomicrobiales > Rhizobiaceae > Rhizobium > Rhizobium sp. BK312. The sequence continues at coordinate 491,236 of NZ_JACHZP010000005.1, forward strand.
TTCGCTCCCAGTACCTCGCGGCAGATGCGCTCGACACGGCGGCCCATTTCGGCGGCGGCGCGGCGCGAAAAGGTCATCAGGAGGATGCGGCGCGGATCGGCACCCCTAACAATCAGATGCGCCACACGATGCGCAAGCGTATTCGTCTTGCCGGAGCCGGCTCCGGCGATGACGAGTAGAGGCCCGGCAATATGACCGTCACCTGCAGTCGTGCCATGTTCCACCGCCAGCCGTTGCTCCGGGTTCAGCTTTTCCAGATAGGCGGCGGTCATCAACTCTCCTGACTACCTCCGGCGGCCGGCGCGGAGCGCGATATGCGGCGAATCGCAAACGCGAAAGATATAGGAACGTTCTATGGATGTTCCGAATCGCTAAAGCCTGTCAAGATTAACAGGGCCTGCACGCGGATGTGACCTCTGGCGCAAGAATCTTATCGGGATTTGCATTCGTCTGGCTCGAAAAGGATCTTCTTCGTGCTTATGTATCATTTCGGCGCAGCATTTTGAGTTTTTGGGGCTTCGTAGTGCGTAGAATGAAGGTTTCGAAACATGAACGAAACGATTGCCACCGGGCTGCGTCTGCCTAGCGGCCTCGTGGCCTTGCCGGACGGCCGCCTCGCGGTCGTAGAAATGGATGCCAGTCGCCGCTGTCTCAAACTTTTCGACGCAAGCGGCGTACCGCAGGGACTTTGCCGCGTCGGCGGCTGGCCGATGGGAGTTGCGGCGGATGGTGACGGATGTTTCTGGGTAGCTAATGGCCCGGAGAATTCCCTTGTCAGATTGTCGGCGCAAGGCCGCGTCCTGCAGGTCATTGAAGGCAGCGCCGATGGTCCGTTTCTGCATCCGAATGCACTCGCTTTCGGACCTGACGGCCTGCTTTATATGATCGATTCCGGTATCCGCCTTGCCAATCTTCTCGAAGGTGGCCACATCCATCCCGATTTCTTCAAGGCGGCTTATAATGGCTGCGTCTATCAGATCGATCCGGCGGAGGGCCGGGTCATCCGGGTCCTGGCGGTCGGCTTGCTCTTTGCTAGCGGTATTGCCTTCGATGCCGACGGATTGCTCTACTATAGCGAAACGCTGACCGGAAAAATCTATCGGCAGGTCGTGGGCGGCAGGCAGGAAATGTTTGTCCAGTCGATGACATCCCCTGCCGTCAATGCGCTGCGCGGACCGGCGGGCCTCGCTTTTGATCGCAGCGGCATGCTGTATTGCGCCATGTACGGCCTGGGTGAAATTTCCATGGTGGACACCGAGGGAAAAATGGCCGGCCATATCCGCACCGACGGCACAAGGCCGGCCAATATCGCCTTCACCGTGGACGGCAAGCATCTGCTCGTCAGCGAGCAGGAAAACGGAGTTGTGGAAAAGATTACGGCGCCGCGTCCGGGCCTGCCCTTGCATATGCCGCCGATTTCGTAACGGGGCGATGGACATGCCCGGAAGCCGGGCATGTCCTCTTTTCATGTGTTACGCAGCAGGAATCTGCTTGTTGTCCTTACCGGACTTGCCGTCTGCCGACGCCGTGTCATTGGCGACCGGCTTGGCATGACGGCGACGCCAGTCGCCGAGGAACAGCAGGATCGGCGCGGCGATGAAGACCGATGAGGCGCCGGCGACGAGGATGCCGAACACCATGGGGATCGCGAAGCTGGAGACGGCGCTGCCGCCCCAGATCGCCATCGGCACCAGCGCCAGGAAGGCGGTGGCGTTGGTATAAAGGCTTCGCGCCAGGGTCTCGTTGATCGACTTGTCGATGATGTCGCGCAGCGGCATCGACTTGTAGAGCCGCATGTTTTCACGCATGCGGTCATAGACCACGACCTTGTCGTTCACCGAATATCCCACAAGCGTCAGGATCGCGGCGATGGCCGTCAGGTTGAAATCGAGGCCGGTGATCGCGAAGAAGCCGATCGCCTTGGTCACATCGAGCACCAGCGTGACGATGGCGCCGACAGCGAACGGCCATTCGAACCGCACCCAGATATAGACGAGCATCGCCAGGCTGGCGATTACGACTGACAGGATGCCGGCCCAGGCAAGCTCGCCCGAGACCTTCGGACCGATGACATCGGTGCCTTCGATGGTCGCGCTCGGGTCGATCTTGACGATTTCGGCCTTGAGCTTGGTCACAGCTGCCGTCTGCGCCTCTTCGCCGCCGTCCTGGCGCTGAGCGCGGACAAGGAGGCTATTGTTGTCGCCGAAGGACTGCAGTGCGATTTCGCCGAGGCCGAGCGTGTTCAAGCCCTCGCGGAACGTAGACAGATCGGCTGCGTCCTTGGTCTTGACCGACATCTGGATGCCGCCGCGGAAATCAACGCCGTAGTTGAGGCCCGGATGGATGAACAGAACCACCGAGGCGATCGACAGGATCGCCGAGACGGTGACGCCGAAGAAGCGGGCCTTCATGAACTGGATGTGCTTGTCATAGGGGCTGAAGGGGATCAGCGGTCTGATGTTGATCACCTTCAGCTTGCGGCGGCGGGTGATGGCGATCATCACGACGCGCACGAAGGCGACGGAGGTGAACATCGAGATAATGAGGCCGAGACCCATGGTCACGGCAAAGCCGCGAACCGGGCCGGAGCCGAAGTAGAACAGGATCGCGGCCGCGATCAGGGCTGTCATGTTGCCGTCGATGATCGTCGAATAGGCCTTCTTGAAGCCATTATCGATGGCGGCGAAGGCGCCACGGCCCTTGCGGGTTTCTTCGCGGATGCGCTCGTTGATGAGAACGTTGGCATCAACCGCAAGGCCGATGCCAAGGACGATACCGGCGATGCCGGGCAGCGTCAGCGTGGCGCCGACAAGCGTCAGGGCTGAGAAGGTCAGGACCGTGTGGATGAGCAGCGCGACATTGGCGAGAATGCCCCAGGCGCCATAGAGCACGAAGATGAAGGCGGCAACCAGGACGAAGCCGACGAGGCCGCTATAGATGCCCTTCTGGATCGCGTCGCTACCGAGATCGGCGCCGACGGTGCGTTCTTCGATGACGGTGAGCTTGGCGGGCAGAGCGCCGGCGCGCAGCAGGGCTGCAAGCGTGGTGGCGCTGTCTGCGGTGAAGTTGCCGGAGATCTGGCCTGAACCCCCGGTGATCGGCTCGCGGATATTCGGTGCGCTCAGCACCTTGTTGTCGAGAACGATTGCGAAGGGCTTGCCGACATTTTCGCGGGTGATTTCGGCAAAGCGGTTGGCGCCGGCGCTGTCGAAGCGGAAGGTGACGAGCGGCTCGTGCGTGTTCGGATCGAAGCTGACGCGGGCGTCCGTCAGACGGTCGCCGGACAGTTCGATGCGGTCGAGAACCGGATAGCTGGTGCCCCGCTCGTCCTTCATGATGGTGACGCCGGGAGGCGGATTGTTTGGATCGGCATTGTCGGCGAGCAAGTGGAAGGACATCTTCGCGGTCGAGCCGAGAAGCTCGCGCAGATGCGAGGGATCCTGCGCACCCGGAAGCTGGACGAGAACGCGGTTCGGTCCGACGCGCTGAATGGTCGGCTCGGCAACGCCCACCTGGTCGACGCGCTTGCGGATGACTTCAAGGCTCTGCTGGACGGCGGAATCGACGTTGGCCGAAATACCTGCCTGCGAGAAGGACATCGCGATCGTCGCGCCATTCGGCGTGATGTTGAGATCGGACTGACCGGCTGAGAGGCCGGATGTGATCGTATTGGCAAGCGTGCGCAGTTGCGTCACTGCATCGCTGCTCTGCGAGGGATCAGTGAGCGTCACGACGATCTGATCGCCGTTGCGGATGATCGAGCGGGTCTGGATGTTCTTGTCGCGCAGCACGCGCCGGGCGTCCTGCTGCAGCGATTGCAGCCGGCCGTTCGTTAGATCCTTCTCGTCGACTTCAAGAACGAGATAAGAACCGCCGCGAAGGTCGAGGCCGAGCGAAACCTGGCTATGAGGCAGCCAGGATGGGATCTTGCTGAGAACCGACTGCGGCAGCACGTTCGGCATTGCAATCAGAAAGCCGATGACGATGACCACTGTATAGAGTGCCACGAGCCATGGTGAGGTACGCATGGGTATTATCCTTGAAAATAGGCTTATGCCGACGGCCTGGCCGCAGGCGGACTTGAGGTCTTATCGGAAATGCGGCGCGTAGGCGCCAAACGCTTAGGTGAGCGTGCCTGGAGGCGCGCGCGCGAGATAGGCGCGAAACGCCAGGGATTCGAGCCGCGCGGCATCTTTCGGGCAGCTCGGCAGCCAGGAGGTCGCCGGATATCCGAGGGTGGGCAGGGCAGCAAGCGTTGCAGGTCCGAGGTCTTGCCATGCGGCCTTCGGCGTCACCAGCCGGTCGGCGACGACAATGCCGCGCACCGGATCGCGCAGGGAAAGGTAGAGGGGCTGACTGTCCTTGCCCGAGGAGAGGGCTTCGGCATCGGCGCGCGTGGCAAGATTGATGCCGCCGCCGAGCGCCAGTCCGATATAGGCGAAAAATGCGACGAACAGCGAGGCGATCACGCGCGCTCCGGCGCGATGCGTCCTCTCGTCTCTATCTTCGCTGTCGGCGGCGCCGAATTCGAGCGGGCTCAACGGTCCAAAATGCCTTCATTCCTTTGCCGGAGCGAACTCCGGCGGTTCGGTCATGATAACAGGACGCCTAGCGTCTTCCTAGTAGCGGCCTGTCATGATGCAGTTGCACGAGCCGGTCAACAGTCCCGGCTCGATTTCTTAATTTTCCGCCGCACCCGTTACTGACGGTTTGGGCGCCAGACAGGATGCCGGCACGCGATAGGCGTAGAGCGTCTTGCCCTTCATTTCGCCATAGGGCGGCGACCAGCTCTTCAGGGGCTCGGCCTGGCCTTCCGGGCACTCGATCGGATCGTTGTCGACGAACAATACCGGACCGGTCACACTGGCCGGCAGGGAAAAATCCTGCTCATAATAGTTGTGGGGGAAGCCGCCGAAAGGGCGGGCATAGATACGGAACGGCTTGCCCTTCAGCGTATAGTAGAGATCGGCAAGGATATCGCGATCCTGCGCGACGATTTCGGTCATCTTCGCCTGCGTGGCGATATCGGCGATTTCTTGACTGATGACGCTGCGGCCGACATAGCGCTTCATGACGAGATTGCCGTTCGGCAGCTTGATGTCATAGGCGAAGACCGTCAGTACCGGGATCACGACGGCGACGACGGCGCCTATGATCAACGAGGTGCTCAGCCCCTTTTTCGTCAGCCGATAGAGCAGCCAGACGGCAAGAATGGTACCGGCGGCATAGGCCGAGACGGCCCAGTTGGCATAAGCCTTGGCGAGAAGTGCCTGCAGCGTGATTAGCGCTACGACAGGCACCGATAGCCAGAACAGCAGCTTTTCGCGGTCGTCGCTCTGTCCCCGGATCAGGCGCCACGTTGCCCACAAGAGCGCAAAGAAGACGACCGGGCCAACTACGCCGAACTGCGCGCCGAAGAAGCTGAGCCCGTTGAGTATGTGCTTCGCCAGAGTGTTGCCGCCGCCGCTCTTGCTCCATTGGGCGATGTTTTCCGTGTGCTTTATGGTCGCAGCGTCATGGGTAAGGTTCCACCAGAGATTAGGGGAAACGACGATGGCGCCGACGATGGCGGCAATCACCATATCCCGCCAGGCGATCCGCGCCGAACGCATCGTCAGCATGGCAATGCCGACGCCCGGCAGAAGGAAGAGCACCGAATATTTCGTCAGGAAAGCGCAACCGAGGCTGGCGCCGAGGATGACGGCTTCCGGTACCGAGGAGCGCCTGGTCAGACCGATAAAGGCCCAGATGGCGATCGTCACGAACAGGATCTGGATCGTATCGGTCGATACCAGCACGGCGGAAAGCGAGGCAGCCGGCAGGGTGATGAAGATGACTCCGACCCATGGCGCAATCTCGCGTCCGGTCTCGTCGTCGATCAGCCGCCGCGTGGTGCACATCAGCATCAGGGCGGTGGCAAGATGGAAGAGCGGCGCCGATATGCGGATCCAGAAGGTCGAATCCGAGCCGGAGATCGTATTGAAGAAGCGGATGACCCAGGCAATCATCGGCGGCTTGGAATAATAGCCGAAATCCAGATTCTGACCCCAGAACCAATATTGCGCCTCATCGACGAAGAGATCCGTCTTGTTGAGAAGCAACATGAGCACGCGCCAGAGCGTCACTCCGAAGATGATCGCGAGGGCGAGCCCCAGCGAAAGTTTCTGGGCGTTTGTTCGGGAATGGGTCGTGTCGAGCATTAAAAGATGGGTCTCGGTGCCTGATCGTGGGGCTTAATACGGAACTATTGAGGCCAAAGCTAGCTCCCTGCCGTCCGTAAGAACAGCAGCGCTCGCCGTCTTGGCCACGAGGTGCCATATGTCCGATCTTGGATCCGAGACGTCCGTTACAGCTTTGTCTAGAGAATGCGGCTAGTGGCTTTGCCGCGCGCCTCTTCGAGACGATATAGAAGCATGAAGGCCGTAAGCGTCAGGCTGGCCATCAGCGAGGCTGTCAAACCAAGAACAATCATTGCTCTCTCCGTAACGACATCGAAACTGTCTATCCCTTGGGTAGTAAGGGATGAAGCTTGCTCGTGACTTACGATCGATGTTCTTTTCCGGCAACAAAGTAGTCGCTAATTTAGTAGGGATAACTACGAGCCGCGTCTCGTCCGTCATTAACCTTCGGGCAAGGAATTAACCATAAATATTGAACTTGAACGTCGGAATGGGAAAATTGTGACTCGTTCTCACCAGGCATGAAGCCGCCCCGTCGTACCGGGTCAGATCCGGTATCCATGTCATCAAACAGGTCCGCAACAGACTTTGATGAACGAGCGAGCTTCGGTGCCTCGATCAGTCGATCGACGGCTACGGCTGCCTTTTCTCGCCTCCTCATTGCGCCTGGCGCGGATCATCAGCGGTTTCGCCGGCGCTTCAATGCGCGGCAGTTCGGCAGGGGCGACTTTGGCGCAGGATACGCCTTCAGATCAGGCAGGCAGGGCGCAGGCTGGCAGCCTTCGCGATCGCTTGCGCTTTGCTGGTCTCGATGCCGGACAATGCGAAACGCTGCGCCGTCACCGGCCGATGCTCGAGGCGCATCTGAAAGCCGGCCTGCGCGATCTTTTCCTCCGTTTCCAGACCTATCCCGACGCTGCGCGCAATTTTTCGAGCGAAAGCCAGCTCGTACGGCTCCAGGATCTGCACTCCTCGCACTGGGATGTGCTGACGGATGCGCGCTTCGACAGCCTCTATGCCGAGCGCGTCAAGGTTCTGTCCGATAGCGAAAGCAAGATGGGGCTCGATCCGCGCTGGCATGTCGCGGGCCATGGCGTGGTGTTGGAGCATCTTCTCGCCGGCCTTCTCGAAGATATGGGCGGCCGCGCCATTCTGCCGGGAGCCAAGCGCCGCGCCCGCGAGCTCAGCGAACTCGTGACATCGGTCGTGCGCTTGGTGATGGTCGATGCCGAGATTGCCGTATCGTTGCGGTTCAACGAATTGCGGGTCGGTCACCAGCGGGCGCTGGCCGAACAGCGGGCTGCCGACCGCGCCGAGGCAGCGGCCTTGATTGCCGATCTCGCCAACGGCCTTACCGCTCGCGATCTGACGACCCGTATGCCGATGGATTGTCCCGAGGCCTATACCGAAGTGGCGGAAGCCTTGAACGCGGCGCTTACTGATATTCAGCAGCAGTTTTCGGCGCTGTCCGGTGGCGTGCGGGCGGCCGAAGCGACGAGCGACGCCATTTCCCGCGCCTCGAAATCCCTGGCGGAAAAATCGTCCGAACAGTCGCAAGGACTTGCGGCCTCTGCAAAGCAGCTAGCGGAACTGGCCGAACAGGTGCGCGGCAATGCAGCCAATACCCGCGCGGCCGAGCGCGTCACCGCATCGACCCGAGTGGCGGCCGAAGACAGCGGCAAGATCGTCGGGCAGGCGATATCGGCCATGGCCGATATCGAAACGTCAGCTGAAAAGATCGGCCAGATCATCGGCGTCATCGATGAGATCGCTTTCCAGACCAATCTTCTTGCGCTGAATGCCGGCATCGAGGCCGCCCGCGCCGGTGATAGCGGCCGCGGCTTTGCCGTCGTTGCGCAGGAAGTCCGAGCGCTTGCCCAGCGTTCCGCCGATGCCGCACGCGAGATCAAGGTTCTGGTGACGGGCACCAAGGCGCAGGTGGATGCCGGCGTGCAGATGGTCGGCCGCACCCAGGAAGCGATCGGCAGCATTGTCCGCCAGGTGACGGATATCAATGAAGCCATTTCCGGAATTGTCGCGGCGAGCGACGAACAAGTCGCCGGCCTCAAGGCACTGACATCAGATATCGGCGGCCATAGCGAGCGCGCGGCCGCTGCCGGCAGCGAGGCCAGCCGCTCCGAGGAAGGCGCCGATCACCTTCATTCCGTCGTCGTCGAACTCGGCCGGACCATCCGCGAATTCCGCATCGAGCGCGAGCGGCGGCATGCGGCCCCTGCCGTCCCGGTCAGGGCCGCGCAGCAACCGCAGCTCCCAGCCCGCGAGGAGCTCGGCATCACGCAGAACGAAGAGGATATGGCTGATTTCGGCTTCCCGCTTCGCAGGGCCGCAGCAGGAGGCGATCGCAATGCCTATTGATCTTTCAGTTTCATGCACATGCGGGCCGACGGGCCTGATTTCAGACAACGAGGAATGACGCGATGCCGAGCAGGAAAGGCGAAAAGACAATCAGTCTGGCCGCAGTGCTGGATCTCAACGAGGCCTCGAGCCTTCGCGGTACGCTGATGGGGTTGCGCGGCAGCAATGTCGCGATCGATGCGTCCGGTGTCGAAAGGATCGGGACTTTGTGCGTGCAGGTCATCATGGCTGCCGCCAAGACCTGGGATGAGGACAAACTCTCCTTCACCTTCTCCAAGGTGTCGGATGCATTTCAAAAAACGATGCAGGTGATCGGGGTGGATATCTCCCATCTGCTTGCCAAGGAGATCCGGCAATGAAGAAAAAAGTGCTGACGGTGGATGATTCTCGAACCATCCGAAACATGCTTCTCGTGACCCTCAACAATGCAGGCTTCGAGACCATTCAGGCCGAAGACGGTGTCGAGGGCCTGGAAATTCTGGAAGAAGCCAATCCTGACGTCATCGTCACCGATATCAATATGCCGCGTCTTGACGGCTTCGGCTTTATCGAGGGCGTTCGCCGCAACGACAGATACCGCGCCGTTCCGATCCTCGTGCTGACGACGGAAAGCGACGCGGAAAAGAAGAACCGTGCCCGCCAGGCCGGTGCGACCGGCTGGATCGTCAAGCCGTTCGATCCCGCCAAGCTCATCGATGCCATCGAGCGCGTAACCGCCTAGACAGGATCCATCCCTCATGGACATGAACGAAATCAAAGAGATTTTCTTCCAGGAGTGCGAAGAGCAGCTCGCCGAACTGGAATCCGGTCTCCTGAAAATGAATGATGGCGACCGTGACCCGGAAACCGTCAATGCCGTATTCCGCGCCGTTCATTCCATCAAGGGTGGGGCGGGTGCCTTCGGTCTGGATGATCTGGTCGCCTTCGCTCATGTCTTCGAGACGACGCTCGATTGCGTTCGATCCAACAAGCTGGAGCCGACCCAGGATGTCCTGAAGGTCATGCTCAAGGCCGCCGACGTTCTGGCGGATCTCACCAATGCCGCCCGTGATGGCGGCAGCGTCGATCCGGCGCGCAGCCGCGGCCTTGTCAAGGAACTGGAAGCGCTGGCAAATGGCGATGTTCCCGCGCCGTCGGCAGCGGTGGTTGCCGAAGTTGCTCCGAAGTCCGTCGCGGCCGCGCCGACCGACGAAAGTGGTTTCCAGCCGATCCCCTTCAGCTTCGACGATGATTTCGGCAGCGACGAGCTGGCCGTTGATGCCAGGCCGGAATATGAAGTCAGCTTCAAGCCGCGGTCCGATCTCTACGCCAAGGGCAACGACGCGACGCTGCTGCTGCGCGACCTCTCGCGGCTCGGCGAGATGAACATCTTCTGCGATATGGATGCATTGCCGGGCCTTCCCGACATCGATCCAGAAGGCGCCTATTTCAAATGGGCAATCTCGATCAAGACGGACAAGGGCGAAGATGCCATTCGTACCGTCTTTGAATTTGCCGAATGGGATTGCGATCTCGATGTCCAGCCGGCCGCAAGCGGCGGGTCTTCGACCAGCGAAGAGTTGCCGATGGTACCGGTGCCCTTCGATCTTTCGATCCTTGACAATGACGGCGCCGCCGCGGCTGCAGAGGCCGGAAAGGAAACACCGGCGCCCAGAAACGATGTCGCCGCCGCCGTTGCAGCTGCGGAAACCGCAAGCAATGTTACGCAGCTCGCCTCGGCCGCTGCACGCGTCGAGAAGAAAGAAGCCGCCCTTGCCGCAGCTGCCGCTTCCAATGCCGCCGCCGCGCAGAACAATGCCGCCGCAGCCGCCGGCCAGACCATCCGTGTCGATCTCGATCGTGTCGATCGCCTGATCAACCTCGTCGGCGAGCTTGTCATCAACCAGGCGATGCTCTCTCAGAGTGTCATCGAGAATGACAATAACGGCGCGTCCTCGATCAATATGGGTCTCGAGGAGCTGCAGCAGCTCACCCGCGAGATCCAGGACAGTGTCATGGCAATCCGCGCACAGCCGGTAAAGCCCGTCTTCCAGCGCATGTCGCGCATCGTCCGCGAAATCGCCGATATGACCGGCAAGTCGATCCGTCTGATCACCGAGGGCGAAAACACCGAGGTCGACAAGACGGTCATCGACAAGCTTGCCGAACCGCTGACGCACATGATCCGCAATGCCGTCGATCATGGCATCGAAACGCCGGAAAAGCGCTCTACGCTGGGCAAGAACCCGGAAGGTACCGTCCGGTTGACGGCAAAGCATCGTTCTGGCCGCATCCTGATCGAGCTTGCCGACGACGGCGCCGGTATCAACCGCGAGAGGGTGCGCCAGAAGGCCATCGACAACGACCTGATCGCGGCAGACGCCAATCTGTCGGATGAGGAAATCGACAACTTGATCTTCCTGCCGGGCTTCTCGACCGCTGACAAGATTTCGGACATTTCCGGCCGCGGCGTCGGCATGGACGTGGTCAAGCGCTCCATCCAGGCGCTCGGCGGCCGCATCAACATCACCTCCAGGCCGGGGCAGGGCTCGGTCTTCACCATGAGCCTGCCGCTGACGCTGGCCGTTCTCGACGGTATGGTGGTCACGGTTGCCGGCCAGACCCTGGTCGTGCCGCTGACGGCGATCGTCGAGACGCTGCAGCCCGAGGCTTCCGCGATCCACTCCTTCGGCGCCAACCACCGCCTGATCTCGATCCGCAACAGCTTCTGCCCGCTGGTTGACGTCGGCCGCATCCTGAACTTCCGCGCCACACAGGCCAATCCGGTCGACGGCGTCGCGCTGTTGGTGGAATCGGAAGGCGGTGGTCAGCGCGCTCTCATGGTCGATGCCATCCAGGGCCAGCGCCAGGTCGTCATCAAGAGCCTCGAAGCCAACTACACGCATGTCCCGGGCATTGCTGCAGCGACCATCCTCGGCGATGGCCGCGTGGCGCTGATCCTGGATGTCGATGCGGTGGTCGGCGCTTCGCGCGGCCAGGCGCTGAAGCCCGAAATGTCTTACGCGGCGGCGGGGTGACTTGATGTCTTATGCCGTCAAGAACCTGAACCAGGGCAATCGCGAGCTGATCGCCTTTCGCATCGGCGACCAGGAATTCTGCGTTAACATCATGTCGGTTCGGGAAATCCGCGGCTGGACGCCCGCAACGGCCATGCCGCATGCGCCGGGCTATGTGCTCGGGATCGTCAACCTGCGCGGCGCGGTGCTGCCGATCATCGATCTCTCCGCCCGGCTCGGGATGAAGCGGGCGGAACCGACAGTTCGGCATGTAATCATCGTGGCCCAGGTCAAGCGCAAGGCGGTCGGTCTTCTGGTCGATGCGGTTTCGGATATCCTGACCATTACCGACGACAGCATACAGCCGACGCCGGAGGTTTCCTCCGATCACGAGCGGCAGTTTGCCCGCGGCATCGTGGCGATCGATCGCCGCATGATCTGCCTGATCGAGCTGGAAGCCCTGTTCCCTGAAAGCGAAAGCGAGGCTGCATGAGCATGATGGGAGCAATGGATTTCAAGGCGTCTCCGGACGAGGTGCTTGCGAGCGGCGAATACCCGCTGACGCGCCGCGACCTCTCGGAAATCGCCGCAATGATCTATGCGGATGCCGGCATTTCTCTCAACGAGAGCAAGGCGTCGCTCGTCTATTCCAGGCTGTCGAAGCATATCCGCGCGCTGGGCCTCGCCGGCTTCCGCGACTACTGCCAGCTGGTGTCGTCGCCGGCGGGAAGTGCGGCGCGCCGCGAGATGCTGTCGCATCTGACGACGAACTTCACCCGCTTCTTCCGCGAAAACCATCATTTCGATCATTTGCGCGACGAGGTTCTGCCTGGTCTCCTGGCGCGCGCCAAGGCCGGCGGCCGGGTGCGCATCTGGTCTGCCGCCTGCTCCGACGGGCAGGAACCTTACTCGATCGCGCTGACGGTGCTTGCCTTGATGCCGAATGTCGCCGATTTCGATTTCAGGATCCTGGCGACGGATATCGATCCCAAGATCCTCGGGCTTGCCCGCGCCGGCGCCTACGATGAATCTTCGCTCGAAACGGTTTCTCCTGCCATGCGTAAGCAGTGGTTCCAGGAAGTCAATGTCCAGGGTCGCCGCAAATTCCAGATCGACGATCGCGTCAAGCGGCTCATCACCTTCAACGAACTGAACCTGCTCGGGCAGTGGCCCTTCAAGGGCCTGTTCGACGTCATCTTCTGCCGCAACGTCGTCATCTATTTCGACGAGCCGACCCAGACGAAAATCTGGACGCGCTTTGCCGGCCAGCTGCAGGATGCCGGCCATCTCTATATCGGCCACTCCGAGCGCGTAGCCGGGGAGGCCAAACACGTCTTCGACAATATCGGTATCACCACCTATCGCTATCTCGGCAAGACCGCAGCGAGGAAGCCATGAATTCTCCCGCTCGTGTTCTTGTCGTCGATGACTCCCCGACCATGCGGGGTCTCATCACCGCCGTCCTGCGTACCGATCCGGAGGTCGACGTCATCGGCCAGGCCGGCGACGCCTTGGAAGCGCGCGCCGCCATCAAGGCGCTCAATCCGGATGTCGTCACCCTCGATATCGAGATGCCGAACATGAACGGCCTCGAATTCCTGGAAAAGATCATGACGCTTAGGCCCATGCCGGTCATCATGGTCTCCACCATGACCCATCGCGGTGCCGACGCAACGCTTGCCGCCCTCGAAATCGGCGCATTCGACTGCGTCGGAAAGCCCTCGCCGGGCGAGCCACATCCTTTCGGCGATCTGGCGGATAAGGTGAAGGCCGCTGCCCGCTCGCAGCGTCAGTATGTGAAGCCCACCGCTCAGCGTGTGCCGCCGCCGGCCGTCGCGGACTTCCGCGTGGGGCGTAAGATCGTCGCCATCGGTTCTTCCACGGGCGGCGTCGAGGCCCTGATCAATGTACTGCAGAAATTCCCAGCTAACTGCCCGCCGACCGTCATCACGCAGCATATGCCGCCGACCTTTACGCGCAGCTTCGCCGAGCGGCTGAACCGCCTCTGTGCGCCGGTCGTCCAGGAGGCGACCGACGGTGCGCGGCTGGAAATCGGCAAGATCTATCTGGCGCCTGGCGGTGAGAGGCACCTTAGGGTCGCCAATGCGTCCGCGCCTCATTGTCGTCTGGTAGACGGCGGGCCGGTGAACGGCCATCGTCCTTCCGTCGACGTGCTCTTTGACTCGGTTGCCGAACTGGCCGGCCGCAATGCCGTCGGCGTGATCCTGACCGGGATGGGGCGCGACGGCGCCGCCGGTCTTCTTAAGATGCGCCACGCTGGGGCGCGCACCATCGGCCAGAATGAGAAGACCTGCGTGGTCTACGGCATGCCGAGGGTCGCCCACGAGCTTGGTGCAGTCGAACAGCAGTTTCCGCTGAACGCCATTGGCGAGGAAATTTTGAAAATCACAGCCGCCCGAAAGGAAGGGAGCGAATAATGTCTCTAGCGGAGAAAATCAAAGTTCTGATCGTTGACGATCAGGTCACCAGCCGTCTTCTGCTCAGCGATGCGCTGACGCAGCTCGGCTTCAAGCAGATCACGGCTGCCGGCGATGGCGAGCAGGGAATGAAGATCATGGAACAGCAGCCCCATCATCTGGTCATCTCCGACTTCAACATGCCGAAGATGGATGGGCTTGGCCTCCTGCAGGCCGTCCGCACGAATCCGACGACGAAGAAAGCGGCCTTCATCATCCTGACGGCGCAGGGCGACCGCGCGCTGGTGCAGAAGGCGGCGCAGCTCGGGGCCAACAACGTACTCGCCAAGCCCTTCACCATCGAAAAGATGAAAGCTGCCATTGAGGCCGTCTTCGGAGCTCTGAAATGATCGTCGAGGGTGCTGCCCGTCGCGTGCATATCATTCAGGGCGAGTACACGGTCATCAGTGATCCCGAAGTGGTGCTGACGACCATCCTCGGCTCCTGCGTGGCGGCCTGCCTGCGCGATCCCATCGCCGGCGTCGGCGGCATGAACCATTTCCTTCTCCCTGGAATGGCGAACTCGCCGGTGAGCGGTGGCGATGCGACGCGTTACGGTGTGCACCTGATGGAACTTCTGATCAACGGTCTGCTGAAGAAGGGCGCAAGGCGCGACCGGCTGGAGGCGAAAGTCTTCGGTGGCGCCAAGACGATCGCGACCTTCTCCAATGTCGGCGAGCAGAACGCGATCTTTGCCATGCAGTTTCTGAAAGACGAGGGTATCCCGGTCGTCAGTTCCAGCACGGGCGGCGAGCACGGGCGCAAGATCGAATATTGGCCGATTTCCGGAAGAGCCAGGCAATATCCGCTGACCGGCGCCGAGACACAGAAGACCGTAGCGCTGGAGCAGCGTCCGGTCGTGGCTCCCAAGCCAGTCGACAACACGATCGAATTTTTCTGATCAGCGAGGCAAGTGCATGACCCCCTTTCAGCACGTTGAGATGGCTGCCATCGAGGAGACGCTTCCGGCTATCCTTCTGCGCATCGTTTCCGAATTGCATGACATCGCCTATCTGATCGAACGCGTCGAACCTCAGCTGCTTGACATCAGCGATGCCAATATACTGGCCTCGCCGGAGGCCATGAAGGTCGTCCAGGGCATCGATCTTGCGGTGCAGAAGACGCGCGGCATCGCCGAATTCATCGATACCATTGCCGGAGCGATGCCCGAGGCCTGGACGGTGGATTTGGCAACAGCGCTGAGCCTCGTCAAGCTCACAGAAATGCAAAGGGCGCTTGGCGGCAGCAGTTTTCACGCACATTCCCCGTCCATGGCCCAGCCCCTGGTCCAACCCATGGCAAAGGCTGCGGGCGATTTCGACTTCTTCTAGCTGCCGCCGACGATAGATACTGTTTTTCTTATATAATCTTCCGATTATTTCCGGCTTTTTCCTGGGCTCTTCTGGCCGGACGAAACGCTCGCACAAGTTTCGATTTCTATTTTCGCAGCAGGTTACAAAGCCATCAGGTCTTTGACGAATCGTGCGAGAACAGAATGAATCTGTTAAATCAATTAGTTCCCCTGTTTCGGAATCTGCAGAATCTCGGGAGAACGCGGCTGATGATCATGGGAGGCGTAGGCGCCGCCTCCGTGCTGCTGATCCTTTTGGCGGCCCTCTACGTCAATAAGCCCGCTCAGGAGACGCTGTATGTCGGCCTGGATGCGACGGATCTCAATCAGATCAGCATCGCGCTTGCTGAAGCCAAGATCAATTTCCAGGTCGGCACGGACGGTTCCAGCCTGACCGTTCCGGCAGGCATGACCGGCAAGGCCCGCGCGCTTCTCGCCGAGCGCGGCCTGCCGACGAGCGGCAAGGCCGGCTATGAGCTCTTCGACAATGTCGGTTCGCTCGGTCTGACTTCGTTCATGCAGGAAGTTACCCGCGTGCGTGCTCTCGAGGGTGAAATCAGCCGCACCATCACTTCTATCGCCGGTATCAGCGCTGCCCGCGTCCACATCGTCATGCAGGATGTCGGCAATTTCCGGAAGGCGGATCAGAAGCCGACGGCATCGGTCATGATCCGCGCGAGTGCGGAGGCTGCCCGCAAATCGGCTTCGGCTATCCGCCATCTTGTCGCCTCTGCCGTTCCCGGCCTGGAGGTCGACGACGTCACTATCCTCGATTCCACCGGCCAGCTCCTCGCATCGGGAGATGATCCTGGCAACGGAGCGCTCAGCCGCAATCTTGGCATCGTGCAGAACGTCCAGAGCGAAGTCGAATCCAACATCGATAAGGCCTTGGCGCCCTTCCTCGGCATGGACAATTTCCGTTCCAGTGTGACGGCGCAGTTGAACACTGACAGTCAGCAGGTGCAGGAAACCACCTTCGATCCCGACTCGAAGGTCGAGCGCTCCGTCCGCACAGTTAAGGAAGCGCAGAAGTCGCAGCAAAGCCAGCCGGACACCGCAGCCACCGTGGAGCAGAATATCCCGCAGGCGGCTCCGAAATCCGGTGGCAACTCGCCGACGTCGAACGACCAGTCCGACAAGCGCGAGGAGCAGACCAACTACGAAATCAACAGCAAGACGACGGCCACGACTCGCAACAGCTACAAGATCGAAAAGCTCTCCGTTGCCGTAGTGGTCAACAAGGGCCGCATCGCGCAAATGGTCGGCGAAGGTGCCGACCAGGCGAAGGTCGATGCCTATATCGCCGAGATGCAGAAGATCGTCGCAACGGCAGCGGGCGTCGATCCGGCCCGCGGCGACATCGTCACCGTCAATGCCATGAATTTCCTCGACAGTCAGCTGCTTGAAGATACGTCCTCCAGCTTCAGCATCACCGACATGCTGAGCCGCAACATGGCTGGCATCATCAACTCGCTTGCCTTTGTCGCTGTCGCTGTCCTGATCATCTGGATGGGCTTCCGTCCGCTGATCCGCTCGCTTGGTGGTGCAAATGGCGGAGTAGCGCTGCCGGAAGCGGCTGGCCTCGAGTTGCCGGACTTCGCACCGGCAGTGGGTGGCCCTGGCGCGGCTCTCATGGACGGCTTCGGCTCGGACTTCGGTTTCGACAGCACCGACGATCTGCTGACCATGGGCGACGATGCCGGCACCTTCAACCGCCGCGTCAAGGAAGGGCCGGAGCGCCGCCTGTCCCGCATGGTGGAAATCAGCGAAGAGCGCGCAGCAAAGATCCTCAGAAAATGGGCCGTCGACCAGGCAGCCTGATGAAAAGACCGGGAAATCTCCCGGTCTTTTTTTGTCTAGGCAGGTGGCATGGGAGCCTGTAGCGCCGTCGATTTGAACCTGTGATTAATTAGTCGCTATAAGCCGAATTGACGTGTTCGTAAGATGGAATTCAAAGGACATACAGTTGTTGGGTATGGAGAATCGACTTACAAATACTGTGCTTGTTGCGTAATACATGAATAAACGGAACGATTCGGCCCGCTTTTCGGCGTTTCGCATGTCTAAGTTCGTAGAGTTCAAAGCGGAAAGATTTAGTCCATGGTTCGCGGTTTGTGTTTGCGGCGATGTATGCCGACACGATTGCGGATGTCGAATTCAGAGGCGAGCTATGCTCACCTTCCCGAACCCGCCGGGATGTATCTGTGCCGCGGTCGAGAAAGACCAGGCTTCGATGTTTCATCGAGATACATCGCCGGTTCTCTGAGGTGAAGGGATTGGGTTCTGACGAAACAATGCTCTCGTTGACGGCCGATCGTCCAACAGCGGCAGGAAATGCAAGTATGGACATGCAGATATCGCAGGTAAGCAAAGGCGATAGGGATGCGCGATCGAGCGTGCCCGCCAGAGCCATCTCGCGCGAGCAACTCGTTCTGCAGCTGAGTGCCGTTTCCGGCCCTGCCTATCTGCAAGCCGGCCTTCATGGCTTGGCGAGCTACGCCGGTGCTTCTCATTATCTTCTGGTCCGATCCGATCTCATCCAGGAAAGCGGCCTCGACTTCGTGATTGCCTCCGATTGGCCCTTCGATCTCGTCCGGCGTCTGGCGACGGAACTGACGAGCGGTTATGGCCGTATCGGCGAGCTGGAAAAATGCATGGCGCTGTTTCAGCCGAACCAGGCGGTTCTGCCAGACGATGTCTTGCTGCCTGACGGTATAGGCCGTCAGTATCATGCCTTGACGTTCAATGTTGGCCGAACACGCTTCTCGTTGCTGCTGCTGGCGAACGAAGCGGCGGTACTGTCGCCCGAGCGGCTGAGGGACGTCGGCCTCCTGGCCGGCTATCTCGCCAGCTCGACGCGTTGCTTCGCGGGTAAGCTGGAGCGCGATTTCGAGCTGACCGAGCGCGAACTGGAATGCCTGTTCTGGATCGCCGAAGGCAAGACAAGCGACGAGATCGCCATGATTCTCGGGATCTCGCGCAATACCATCAATAACTACATCACCAGTGTGATGCGCAAGACCGCGACCAAGACCCGCTCGGAAGCGATCGCCTTCGCCGTGCGCAACAATCTCGTTTAAGGGCCGACCGGATGCGCTATCAGCCAGACAGGACAATGGGTATGCCGACCGAATCACGGCTTACCCGTTCCGGGCGGATTTCCGGCCGGTCCGATCTGTTCCCGAAGCTCGTGTCGATGCAGAAGCTGATTGATGCACAGCATTTTGCCGTTTATCGGCTGCACGGCTCAGGCCTCCCGCATAAGCAGCGCCTGGTATGCGAGCTCGATAATTGGGGCTCGGCCAACTCGGTCGTCGGCAAATCCTTCATTGAGGCCTATGGCGAAGCGCTGATCGAGCATGTCGACAAATCGCTGCTGCCGCTGATGTGGAATGGGCGCGATAGCGACAGCACGGCCGAGACGCCGGATTTTGCCGCCTTCACGCAGCGCCTGAAGCCGCATCTCCTGCCCTTTGCCGGCGTTGCCTTTCCCGTGCGGCTCGGTGCCGTCGGCAATGGCTACACCGTCTTCACGGCCAAGTTCATGGACCTTTCGAGCGATATGATCGTCGAGCTGCACGGTCGCAGCTGCCAGCTCATGATGGAGCTCCTGTCACTGGATGAACGCCGGTCGCAGGCTGCCGAAGCGCTGAGCGAGCGCGAAATTGCCTGTCTGCAGCTTGCCGGCGATGGACGCATCAGCGAGGAGATTGCCGAGAAACTGGGATTGTCGGTACATACGGTCAATGCCTATCTCGGATCGGCGACGATCAAGCTCGATAGCGTCAATCGCATCCAGGCAATCGCAAAGGCGATCCGCTTCGGCTACATAAGCTGACGCTGCACCGAAACGGATCATCCTCGCAAGTCTTGCAACGCTGGATTTTTCAGACTGCGTGTGCCGCTTCGCCGCGGACGAGATAACGTGCGTCTCTCAGGCTGCGTGCAAGCAGCGCCGTATTTTCGTCCGGGTCGGACGAGGCCTTGTCGAAGGCGATGTGGCTGATTTCAATGCCCGCATGATGTTCCGTCAGTGCGAGCTTGGCATAGATGGTGATGCCCCGCGGCTTGATCTCCAGATCGAGCGTCACTTCCGCCGGCCCGCCCCACTCAAGCTTGTAGTCGCCGCCGAGCCCGAAGCTGACCGTCCCGGGAAGAAAATAAAGCTCAGCCGCCGAGGCCACGAGATCACCGAGATTGCCATATCGTTCGAAGCGCAGCAGCGAGATCAGATCGGCGGCATCGAGAAGGCGCAGTTCGCTTGCGACCGGGCTAATGGCTTCGGCTAATATTTGTTCGCGTTGGGCAGAGTAGGGGCATTTTTTCATTTGGTTTATCGTACCCGTTTTTTCGTCTGCGCCGCATAGACCCGATGGATGAGCTCTGCGACAGCTTTGTAAAATGCTGATGGTATGACGCTATCAACCGAGACTTGCGCAAACATGGAGCGTGCGAGCGGCGGATCTTCGAAAACGGGAATATTGTTAGCCTCAGCTATCTCCCTGATTTTCAAGGCAATAAGATCCTGGCCCTTGGCAACGACGACGGGCGCGTCGTTTTCCTCGCGCACATAGCGCAGTGCGACGGCAAAGTGGGTCGGGTTGGCGATGACGAGCGTGGCGCGCGGCACCTGTTTCATCATACGGCGGCGAGCTCGATCGCGCGCGATCGAGCGCTGGCGCGACTTGACGATCGGGTCACCCTGTGACTGCTTGTGTTCGTCCTTGATCTCCTGCTTAGTCATCTTCAATTGGTCGAACCAGTGGTGGCGGCTCCACAGCAGGTCGGCGATGCCAACGACGATGGTCGCCAGCAGCACGATGATCAGGATGCGCTGAACGATCGTCGATAGCCGCACGAAGATGGTCTGCGGGTCGGACACCATCGAATCGATCGCGTGGAAATACTGGCTGCGCAGCACAAAAAACATGACGATGCTGACAAGCACGATTTTTGCGAGGGATTTGCCGAATTCCACCAGGCCGGTGGCGCTGAAGATGCGCGTGAACCCTTTCGCCGGCGATATGCGCGAAAACTGCGGCCTGATTCGCTCGAGAACGGGGGTCGGCAGGTTCTGGAAGATCGACGCGCCGATCCCGAAGACGAAGAAGAGCACCACGGCCGGAAGCACCATGTTGCCGACTTCCCAGCCTATGCGCGTAAACAGCGATATGGCGTCCGGGCCTGCTTCCAGCTGCCATTGATCCGGCTTTTCGAAGAGGTCGCGTAGAACCTCGCCCATGCGGCCCATGCGCTCTGGCAGAAAGAAGGTGACGTAGATGACCGTCGCGAGCATGGAAGCAAAGAGCGTCGCTTCCCTGGAGTGAGGGACATTGCCCTTCTCGATCGTATCGCGGAGTTTTTTCTCCGTCGGTTTTTCTGTTTTACTGTCCTTGTCTTCGTCAGCCAAAGCAGCCGCCCTTTGCGAAACGGAAAGAGGCCGCGCATGATACGCGGCCCTCAGATCATCAGTTTACGATGTTTTGGCTGAGTCGCGCCGCGCTTATGCGGCTTCTTCCACAGGCGTATTTTCCTTGGCCTTGAGCTCGATCTGGCCGGAGTTGGCCAGACGAATGGCTTCTTGGGCGATGGCACGCCGGGCAATTGCGATTTCGCGCGGATTGATGCCGGCATTGCCCATCTGCAGGTCGGATTCGATCATGCGGCGCTGACGCGGGCTGATCGAGGACAGCACGATCTCCCGGATCTCGTTGCCGGATCCCCGCAGCGCCATCGTCAGGATGTCGGCGGCGATGTCGTTGAGCAGCAGGACGCGGCTCGGCTGCGGCATGCGCGTGAGATCGTCGAAGAGGAAGATCTTCGGGCGAACCTTCTCGACCGATTCCTTGTTGATCGATTCCAGCGAGCTCAGCAGGGTATCGACGACCGGCTTGTCGAGTTCGTTCATCAGGTCGGCGACCTTCGTGGAACCGGAGGCGTTGCGCTCTGTGTCGATCTCCGCCATCAGCCCGACCACGCGGTTTTCGATGATCTGGGCAGCCTTCGGGCTGACATCCTTGATGTTGACCGTGCGGTTCATGATGTCGGCGCGCTGTGCCTCGGGAAGCTGCAGCAGGATCTTGGCACCGAAGGCCGAAGGCATCATGGAGAGCACATAGGCAATCGTCTGAGGATGCTCGCGCAGGAAGAACTTGGCAACGAAGACCGGATCAGCCTCGCCCAGGCGATCCCAGATGGAGGTCTCGTAAGCCTGGAAGGCGGTACGGCGGCCGAGCAGACTGTCGACCTCGTCGGGCGTCAGGCCCTCTTCGAGGATGCTCTCGATGGCCTTGGCGTTGTCCATGAGGCCGGCGCCCTCGGTGAAGAGGTCCTCGAATTCCGCCACGAGCTGCGCCAGCTCGTCCGGTGGAATAACTCGCAGTGATTGCGCCGAGGCGATGATCATCTGCAGCTCGTTCTGCGTGAAATATTTCAGCAGCCGTCCAGCCACTTGCTTGCCCATGGCGAGAAGGACGGCGGCTGCCTTTTCAGTCTGAGATAACGGTTTCTCGGCGATCGCGCCGCTGAAATCGTCAAAGTCCATCATGGTCTTCGTCTCCGTCCCGCAAGGGGGAGTGGGCTCGTCATGAGCAGGGTTCAGCTTTTCTTCGCGTTATAAATTTCAGTGAGCTTGATGCCGAATCTGGTGTCGTCATGTTCCAGAACGGTAATCTCGCCCCGGCCGATTTTGCGGCCGTTCACGGTAATCTCGACCGGCTCGCCGATCTTCTTGTCGAGCGCGATGATTGCGCCTTCAGTCAGGTTCATCAGGCCGGATACCGGCATGCGGCTGCTGCCGAGCATGATCTGGACGTCGATCGGGATGTCCATGATCAGGTCCATATTGGCGGTCAGCGCGGTGCCGGGAGCAACCGGTGCGGCCGCCGCCGAAGCGACGCCGAATTCGCCGTCATCGAAGGCCGGAGTGGAATTGTCGTCGCCGAAATCGCCGAAGGTGGAAAGGTCCGTGCCCGTTTCGGCGCCGAATGCGTCGGCCTCGAAGTCGGGCAGGCTGCCGTCATTGTCTTTCTTCAGGACGCCCCGCAGACCATCGATGGCCTCGTCCAAGGCGGCATCGCTGTTCGAAATGTCGAGCGATTCCTCGCTGCTTTGCTGTGTCGTCTTCGTAGCCATGAAATCACTATTCCAGTTGAAACTTGCCTCAAGCTGCCGTGAGTGGGCTCACACGCCAGCAGATCAATTCATCAAGTGTCGAAGAAGCTCGTCGTCGGAGTTGACGTTGTCCTTGACGCGCACGGTATAATTTTCGCCAGAGCGGCCGAATTCGCAAATGTAGAGGTCTTTGCTGTTGGCGCTGACCTCGACCCGGACGTCGCCGCTATGATCCATGAAGGGAATGACATCGCCGACCGCGAGCTTGGAAATGGTATCGAGCGTCAGCGATTCGAGCCGAACTCGCGCTTCGAGCGTTACCTGCGAGCGGCGCACCTGCTCGCCGAGCTGCTCCGACCATGTCTGGGAAGCGGCCGTTGGGTTCTTGGCGCGAGGCGTGCTGACGACGGTGCGCAGCAGGTCGCGTTGCGGTGCGATGATAACGATCTGCGAAATCGACTTGCCGAGCGAGATCGTCATTGTGATCGCAGCGGCAAAATCGTTACCGTTGTCACCGATGGCCGCCGGGCGGTCTTCGACATTATAAGGCTGGTCAAGATAGGGCTCGAAACCGCCGGCTGCGTTCACCGCCGAGCGAAGCACTTTGGCGATCTTTTCGAATACCATGACGGAAAGATCGAGTTCGATCACTGAAAGTGGCCGCGCGACCGGCGCTTCCATATCTTCAGCGCGTGCGCCCAGCATATGCTCCATCAGCGTCATGATAAAGCCGGCGCCGCAGCCGAGGATGAAGTTAGGGGCCCAGTTGCGCAGCGAACCGTTGACCAGCGCATGATGGCCACCGAGCCCGGCAATCAGCTCGTTCATCGAGCCGGACTGACAGTCGGCATAGGCGATGTTGATGTCCAGGCCCGTCTCGCTCTTGATGATGTCGGGCAGGAATTCGGCGTAGACCTGGGCGAAGGCGGTGCCGAGTTTCGCAAGCGTCGCCTGATCGCCGAGATTGCCTGTAAGCTTGGCAAAAAGGGTGCGGTCCATCGTCTGTGCTCTGTGCGCGGATTGCTGGCTCATATTCGTCAGGCTGCCTTGCTCTCACCGCCGGGGTTCATCATTTCCTGCTCGACGGCATCGATCGATGGACGTTCGTAGGAAGAGATGGTCTTGCGGCCGTATTCGAGGGCGACCTGCGGCACCGATCCGTTCATGTAGGCAAGCAGCGTCTGCTTCACGATGACGTAGAGGCGATGCTGCTTGTTGCGCACGACCTTGATCTGGGAAACCAGCGGTGCGCAGACGGAATAGGACAGGATAATGCCGAGGAAGGTGCCGACCAGCGCCGAACCGATGA
Source organism: Rhizobium sp. BK312 (assembly GCF_014193605.1). NCBI lineage: Bacteria > Pseudomonadati > Pseudomonadota > Alphaproteobacteria > Hyphomicrobiales > Rhizobiaceae > Rhizobium > Rhizobium sp. BK312. Next base: position 515,037 of record NZ_JACHZP010000005.1, read on the forward strand.
GATGGCCGAGCACCTCGGGTGATTCGTTGATGTGGCTCATGGCCTTGATGACGCCGAGAACGGCAGCGACGATACCGATCGCCGGGAAGGAATCGCCCATGATCGTGATCGAATGATAGGGCTTCATCTTGTCGTGCTGCATCGTTTCGAGCTCTTCGTCCATCAGTGCCTCGATCTCGTGCGAGCGGGCATTGCCGATGATGATGAGCCGGACGTAGTCGCAGATGAAAGCCGTCAGATCCTTGTTCTTCAATACCGTCGGAGCGGCCTTGAAGATCGCCGATTCATCGGGGTTGTCGATATGGGCTTCGATCTCGTTGCGTGACTTGGTGCGCAGGTCGCGCATCAGGGCATAGAGTACGCCGAGCGTGTCGAGATAGTCACGCTCCTTGGGAACCGCGTGGCGGAAGGCCTCTCCGAGCGCTTTGCCGGAATCCTTCACCACCTTCATCGGATTGGCCATGATGAAGCCGCCGAGACCGGCGCCTGCGATAATGACGAATTCGAAAGGCTGGAACAGCGCGCCTACATCTCCGCCCATAGCCATGAAGCTGCCTATGATGCAGCCGCAGGTCACTACAAATCCGATAATAATATTCATCGTCGGTCCACACCTGAACGTTGCTTCATATGATGAACTAGGGGACCTGCCTTGCGTGAGGCTGTTCGATGGGTCTCCGAACATCCTTTTTGCCTTGTCAGCTTCGCACAAGCCAAGCCCTGCAGGATTGCGGGTAAGGGCATCCATGCCCCGCTAACGAAATGTAGGAGCGCCTGCGGCGTTTCCTTTCCCGTTATTCTCCAATGTCCGGAGGGCGTTGAAAATGCAGTCTGGTATTTATGTTGCGCTGTCATCCCAGATGGCGCTCGAGCGGCGTCTGACGACGATCGCCGACAATCTGGCGAACGTGAACACGACGGGCTTCCGTGGCACCGAGGTCAAGTTCGATCAGGTCCTCAGCAATACGGAAAACAAGCTCAACGCCAAGGTCGCCTTCGTCTCTCAGGGCAACGATTATCTCTCCACCGACAATGGCGAACTTCAAAACACCGGCAATCTCTTCGATTTTGCCGTCAAGGGGGATGCCTATTTCGGCATGAATACGCCGGCCGGCCTGGTGCTGACGCGCGACGGCCGCTTCACCATGACCGAAAGCGGCGCGCTGGTTTCCACACGTGGCTTCCCGGTCCTCGATCCGGGCGGTGCGCCGATCCAGCTCGACCCCGCGGGCGGTCCGCCGAGCGTCGCGTCGAACGGCACGATCACGCAGAATGGCCGGAGCATGGGCCAGATCGGCCTCTATAGCGCCGATGTCAGCAAGGGCTTTCTGCGCTACGAAAACAGCGGCGTCCTGCCGACCGATACGCCGCAGCCGGTGATCGATCGCTCAAGTATCGGGATTGCACAGGGCTACCTCGAAAACTCCAACGTCAACGGCATGCGGGAAATGACCAATCTTATCGAGGTCAGCCGTGCCTTCGACAATATCAGCACGCTCACCAGTAGCAGCGAAGGCACACTCACCGACGCCATCAAAACCCTCGGCGGCAGCCAGTAAAGAGGGCTTGTCATGGTCGAGGATCGGTTGCCGGAGGGCGCGCTGTCGCCGAAGCTTTCGCATATGGCCGTCCTGGCGGGCCAATATGCGCTGGCGGAGAATGCCGTGGCCCATGGCGGTCATGTGCGCACCATCGCCGCTGGACACTATACGGTTGCCGGTCTTTCCAGGCAGGTGCGCCTCGGCGATTTCGTCGCGCATCGGTCGTCGACCGGTGTCCATCTCGGCGAAGTCGTCCGTGTCGAACCGGAACTCGCCTATGTCTGTCCAATCGAGCCGGGCGAGCCGATCGGCATCCAGGACACCATCATCCGCAAGGGTGCTTTCCGTATCGCGCCCGATGACAGCTGGTGCGGCCGCACGATCAACTCGCTCGGCGAGCCGATCGATGGCCTTGGTCCCCTGACATCGGGTCTGGAAGCGCGCTCGATCGCAAATACGGCGCCGCCGTCGATGATGCGCAAGCGCGTCGAAACCGGCTTCAAAACCGGCGTTCGCGCCATCGATATCTTTTCGCCGCTCTGTCTTGGCCAGCGCCTCGGCATCTTCGCCGGCTCCGGCGTCGGCAAATCGACGCTGCTGTCGATGCTGGCAAGGGCCGATGCTTTCGACAAGGTGGTGATCGCGCTCGTCGGCGAACGCGGCCGCGAAGTGCGCGAATTCATCGAGGATACGCTGGGTTCCCACATGCAGAAGTCGGTCGCCGTCGTTGCGACCAGCGACGAGAGCCCGATGCTGCGCAAGATGGCGCCGCTTTCGGCCATCACCATCGCCGAGCATTTCCGCGACAGGGGCGATAACGTTCTCCTGATCGTCGATAGTGTCACCCGTTTTGCTCATGCCATCCGCGAAGTGGCGACTGCCTCCGGCGAGCCGCCGATCGCACGCGGATATCCGGCGTCCGTCTTTACCGAGTTGCCACGCCTTCTCGAGCGGGCAGGCCCGGGACCGGAGGGAACCGGCACCATCACCGCCATCATCTCTATCCTGGTCGATGGCGACAATCATAACGACCCGATCGCCGATTCCACCCGTGGCATTCTCGACGGTCACATCGTGCTGCAGCGTAGCCTCGCCGAAGAGGGACGCTATCCGCCGATCGACCCGCTGGCATCCGTGTCGCGTCTGGCGCGCAAGGCCTGGACTTCGGATCAGGAAAAGCTGGTTTCGCGCCTGAAGGCGTTGGTGCATCGCTACGAGGAAACGCGCGATCTGCGTCTGATCGGCGGTTATCGCCAGGGCGCCGACGCCGATCTCGATATCGCGGTGCGCCAGGTCCCGATTATCTACGACATACTGAAGCAGACGCCGGGCGAAGAGCCGTCGGCGGATGCTTTTACCGATCTCGCGACGGCGCTCAGGAATGCTTCGGGCGGCGTCCCCGCCAGGGCCAAGTGATGGCCGTCCGTCGCACGATCTCGTTTTTTCCTGTCCGCAAGCCTGTCGAAGATTGCTGAACGTCATGCTGAGAAAGAGGCCGCAAGTGAGAGAATCCGAAGCAGACGAACCGGTCGCCCCGCCGAAATCGGCGAGAAGGCGAACTGTTGCGGACAAAGCTCTGGCCTTTACCGGGCTGGCGCTGGCCGGTGCCTCGGCCTTCTTTCCCTGGTATGTCTTTCTGAACCCGGAGAAGTTCGGCATCCAGGTGGCCGAAGGCGATCGCACCCGCGATCTGCCCAACTGGCCTGGCCGCACCGTTGTCAGCGTGTCGCCGCTTGCCATGGTCAACAAGAATCCCTCGCAACCGAAGGATCTCATCCCCGATCCGCTGACGACGGCAACGGTCAGCGATACCGGCCGTGAGGATGACAAGGGGCCGCCGGCCGATCAGCAGCCGTTCCCCGGCAAGTCTGCCTTCCAGCTGCTGCATGTCGCCAATGGCCGCGCTCTGATTGAGGACGGCACCGGCATGTATGTCGTCCGTGTCGGATCGCTTCTGCCCGACAGCAGCCGGCTGGCTTCGATCGAGCAACGGGAAGGAAAATGGGTCATCGTCACCTCGACGGGCGATGTCTACGGCAGCAATTGAGGCAAGCACGGAATCGCCTGGATTTCAGGCACTTCGAAGACTTTACAGGAACGCATTTCCCGCAAGTCCCACGCAAGATTATCCCGCTAGATTCACAGTGTAAGAACGGAGAGAAGCCCATGCAACCCATTCAGCTCTTTGACCTGGCCTCGCGGCAAGCGGAGTGGCTCCAGGTGCGTCAGCAGGTTGTTGCCGGCAATATCGCCAATGCCAATACCCCGAAGTTTCACGCCAAGGATGTCACGCCGTTCCAGGCGGTTCTGGACAACCAGAACGTCAACATGGTGCGGACCAGTCCTGCGCATCTTTCCGGCAACGAATTCAGCACGAGCGGCAACGTCAACGTCGAAGAGGCGCCGCTCAACCAGGAAATTGGTGTCCAGGAGTCGGGTAACACCGTCGGCCTGGAGGACGAGCTCGCCAAGGCCGGTGACATCAAGCGCCAGTACAGCTTGAACACCGCCCTCGTCGGCTCCTTTCATCGCATGATGTTGATGGCCGTAAAACAATAGATGAAGTGAAGATGTCATGGACCCCTTATCAGCCGCATTGAAAATTGCAGGCTCCGGCCTGGAGGCTCAATCGACTCGCCTGCGTATCGTCTCCGAAAATATCGCCAATGCCCGCTCGACGGGCGACACGCCGGGTGCCGATCCTTATCGGCGCAAGACCGTGACGTTCGGTGCCGAGATGGATCGTGCCAATGGCCTGACCACCGTCGGCGTCAAGAAACTCGGCGAGGACACCGGCAAGTTCGTCGAAGAATACGATCCCAGTAATCCTGCCGCCGACCAGAAGGGCTACGTCAAGATGCCCAACGTCAACGTTCTGGTCGAGATGGCCGACATGCGGGAGGCCAATCGTTCATACGAGGCCAATCTGCAGACGGTCAGACAGGCCCGTGATCTCATCTCCTCCACTATTGATTTGCTGAAGAACCAATGATTGACGCGATTAAGAATGTAGCCTCCCTCTCGGCGACACGCGGCCTTGGCAGCATCGCCACGGATATGACCTCCGCCGCTTCCGGCGCGCTGAACGCCTCGCCGGCCGTTGCCGCGGGCGTAGATGCCGGAATGAGCTTTGCGTCCGTCATGTCGAATGTCGCGAAAGATTCCATCAATTCGCTCAAGGACGCTGAAAAAGCCTCCTTTGCCGGTATCAAGGGCACGATGAGCACCCGCGAGGTGGTTGATAAGGTCATGCAGGCCGATCAGACCCTGCAGACCGCGATCGCACTGCGCGACAAGGTGGTCTCGGCGTTTCTCGATATTACGAAGATGCAGATCTAGTGCGGGGTTTTCCGCTCTAATTATTTGATTTGGCGTGAGTTGTTCGCAGGCCGCTTCGCGGTTTCGGAGATCCCGCCCTGGCTCGAAGGACGACAGCATGAGAGCGCTCGCAATTGCCGCGACGGGCATGGACGCCCAGCAGACCAATCTCGAAGTGATCGCGAACAACATCGCGAATATCAACACGACGGGTTACAAGCGCTCGCGCGCCGAGTTTTCCGACCTTCTTTATCAAACGGAACGCGCCAAGGGCATTGCCAACAGGCCGAACCAGGCGGTGGTGCCGGAAGGCGCCAATATCGGCCTCGGCGTGCAGACCGTGGCCGTACGCAACATCCAGGTCCAGGGCCAACTCTCGCAGACGCAAAACGATCTCGATATCGCTCTGGTCGGTCGCGGCTGGTTCCAGATCCAGATGCCCGACCGCACGATCGCCTACACCCGCGCCGGCTCTTTCAACAGAAGTGATACCGGCCAGATCGTCACGCCCGATGGCAACACATTGGCGCCGGGCATTACCGTTCCGAACAATGCCACCAGCCTCACCGTCAGCCAGTCCGGCCAGGTTTCTGCAATCATCGGCACGGCGACGACGCCGACGGTACTCGGCCAGTTGCAGATTGCCAATTTCGTCAACGAAGCCGGCCTGCAGCCGATGGGCAGCAACCTCTTCACGCAGACGCCGGCCTCCGGCGATCCGGTTGTCTCAGATCCCAACCAGAACGGCTTCGGCTACATGAAGCAATTCTATCTCGAATCGTCGAACGTCGATCCGGTCAAGGAAATTACCGATCTGATCACCGCGCAGCGCGCCTATGAGATGAATTCGAAGGTCATCACCACGGCCGACGAAATGGCGCAGGTCGTCAGCAAGAACCTGAAGTAACGAGAGGGACGGGCCAAACATGAGGTTTCGCCGGATGAAAAGCTTGGCAATGGCATGGTTCGCCGCAGCGAGCCTCTCCGTCGTATTTGCGTCGCCTACACCCGCCGGTGCGCAGAGCGCCGATGGAGGACGTTTCGGAACTGCCGTAGTGCCGACCGAGACGATCTATCCGGGCGATATCATCACCAGCGGTCAGCTCGAAGAGGTTGATGTCACCAACCCCAATCTGAGCGGTGACTATGCCAAGCGGCTCCGCGAGGTGACCGGCTTGGTCTCGAAGCGCACGCTGCTTCCCGGCCGCACCATTTCCATTTCCGCCCTGCGCCAGCCATATGCGGTAACGCGCGGCTCCAATGTTCGTCTGGTGATGAGCATGGGCAGCATGACGATCACCGCGGCGGGCACGCCGCTGGATGACGGCGCCGTCGGCGACAATATCCGCGCCCGCAACATGGACTCCGGCATCATCGTCAACGGCACGGTCCTCCAAAACGGCACGATACGCGTGGTCGCGAAATGAAACGGCTTCGTCAATTACTCGCAGTCTTATTCGCATTGCCGAGCCTGATCGCCGCCGATCCGGCGCTCGCGATGCAATCGCGCATCAAGGATATCGCATCGCTGCAATCCGGCCGTGACAACCAGCTGATCGGCTACGGTCTGATCGTCGGTCTCCAGGGGACCGGCGACGGCCTGCGTTCCTCGCCTTTCACCGAGCAGTCCATGCGCGCGATGCTGCAGAACCTCGGCATCTCGACGCAAGGCGGCCAGTCCGCCGCCAAGAATACGGCAGCCGTCATGGTGACGGCGAACTTGCCGCCCTTTGCAAGCCCGGGCAGCCGCATCGACGTGACGGTCAGCTCGCTCGGCGATGCGACGTCGCTGCGCGGCGGCACGCTGATCATGACCTCGCTGAGCGGCGCCGATGGACAGATCTATGCCGTGGCGCAGGGCTCCGTCATCGTATCCGGCTTCCAGGCGCAGGGTGCCGCCGCCACGGTGACCGAGGGTGTTACCACGGCTGGCCGCGTGCCCGGCGGTGCCATCATCGAGCGTGAGCTGCCGTCTCGTTTCAAGGATTCCGTCAATCTGGTCCTGCAGCTGCGCAATCCGGATTTCTCGACATCGATCCGCATTTCCGACACGGTCAACACCTGGGCGACCTCGCGGTTTGGTGCGCCGATCGCAGAAGCCAAGGATTCGCAGGAAGTGACGATTGCCAAGCCGAAGATGGCCGATCTGGCGCGGTTGATGGCCGATATCGAAAATCTCAATGTTCAGACCGACACGCCAGCCAAGGTCGTCATCAATGAGCGCACGGGTACGATCGTCATTGGCGCCGACGTCCGCGTCTCGCCGGTCGCCGTCAGCTACGGGACGCTGACCGTGCAGGTCAGCGAGAACCCGCAGGTGATCCAGCCCGAACCCTTCTCCGATGGCCAGACGGCGATCCAGGACCAGACCGATATCACCGCCACCAAGAGCGGCGGCCGTGTGGCGGTGCTGGAAGGGCCTGACCTGAAGACGCTGGTCGCAGGCCTCAACAATATCGGCGTCAAGCCGGACGGTATCATCGCCATCCTGCAAGGCATCAAATCGGCCGGCGCCCTGCAAGCGGAGCTCGTGCTGCAATGATCCCGAACGCCATTGCCAGAAATATGCTGATCGGCTGCAGCCTCGCAACGGCAGCCCTGCTCTTGTCGCTCGGTGCGGCTCTGGCGCAGGAAGCGCCGAAGCCGGTCGCGGCCGATCCGGCTTCCAGCCAGGATGAGATCCGCCAGTTCTGCACCAATATCGCCGATCCGGCACGAGACCAACGCTATCTGCTGCAGAAGCAGGAACTGGAAAAACTCCAGGCGGACGTCGATCAGCGTATCGCCACCATGGACAAGCGCAAGGCCGAATACGAAGACTGGCTGAAAAAGCGCGATGACTTCCTCAAGACCGCGGATCTAGGCCTGGTCGATATCTACAAGAACATGAAACCGGATGCGGCCGCAGCCAGCCTCAATGATGTCAGAACCGTCGTGGCGGCTGCAATCATCATGAAGCTCTCCGCGCGCCAGTCGAGCCTCATTCTTGCAGAGATGGATGCGAAAAAGGCGGCGGTCATCACCAATATCATCGCCAGCGCATCCGACCCGAATACATCGAAGTCGAAGGACCCCTCATGAACACGCGTCTCACGGCCGCCTGCGCAATCGTCGTCTTTCTCGCCGGTTGCCAGTCGCAGGCCCTCAGGGAAATCGGCAGGGCGCCTGCCATGAGTCCGATCGGCAGCGGCCTGCAATATGCGCAGACGCCGCAGATGTCTCAATATCCGAAGCGGCCTCACCAGGTCGCGCAGGGCTATTCGCTCTGGAACGATTCGCAGGCCGCCTTGTTCAAGGATTCGCGCGCGCTCAATGTCGGCGACATCCTGACCGTCACGATCCAGATCAACGATAAGGCGAACTGGGACAACGAGACCAATCGCAATCGCACGAACAAGAGCGATATGAATTGGGATATTTCGGCCAAGATTTTTGGCTGGAGGCCTGCCACCAACGCCGACGCCACCTCGGGCTCCGACACCAGCACCGACAGCAAGGGCAAGATGCAGCGCTCCGAGCAGATCAATCTTCTGGTCGCAGCTGTCGTGACGGGCATTCTCGAAAACGGCAACCTGATGATCAGCGGCTCGCAGGAGGTGCGCATGAACCAGGAAATCCGTATTCTCAACGTTGCCGGCATTGTACGTCCGCAGGACGTGACGTCCGACAATACCATTTCCTACGACAAGATTGCCGAGGCGCGCATTTCCTATGGCGGCCGCGGCCGCCTGACGGAAATACAGCAGCCGCCGAGAGGGCAGCAGGCGGTCGACCTGCTCTCGCCGCTCTGATTTGATAGCGAACGGATAGGGATATGGCAGCAGTCGCAGACGAATCGGCAAAGGGCAAGGGATCGTCGCTGATCATGATGGTCGCCGGGCTGCTGGTACTCACCGCACTCGGCGGCGGAGGAGGCTGGGTATTGGGAACCATGGTGGCGCCGCGGATCAAGCAGGCCACCGCTGCGGTGCAGGCGACGGCAAAGCCTGGCGGCGACAGCAAGCAGGCTGCAGCCGCCGCCCAGGCAAACGGCATCATCGCGCTGGATCCGATCACCGTCAACCTCGCCTATCCCTCGCAGAACTGGATCAGGCTGGAGCTTGCGCTCGTTTTCAAAGGGCCGCCCGACGCCCAGCTCGCCCAGGCGATCCATCAGGATATCCTCGCCTATATCCGCACGGTCTCCCTGCAGCAGATCGAAGGCGCCCGTGGCCTGCAATATCTTCGGGATGACATCCAGGAGCGTGTTGACCTGCGCTCGGAAGGACGAGTATCGAAAGTTATGTTCAGAACTTTCGTGATCGAATGAGTCGGCCAGCACTTGCTCTATTTATATTCGTGATTGCTGCCTTGTCGCCTGAACTGGCGGCGGCGCAGCAATTGTCGCAGCAGCTTCCCACCGATCTTCTGAACGCGCCGGTCAACGGCTCGGTTGCTGCCTGGATCATCCGTACCTTCGGGCTGCTGACGATCCTGTCGATCGCGCCGGGTATCCTGATCATGGTGACGAGCTTTCCGCGCTTCATCATCGCCTTTTCGATCCTGCGCACCGGCATGGGCCTCGCAACGACGCCGTCGAACATGATCCTGCTGAGTCTTTCACTGTTCATGACGTTTTATGTCATGTCGCCGACCTTCGATCAGGCCTGGAAGGATGGCGTGCAGCCGCTGCTTGCCAACCAGGTTTCGGAAGCCGACGCGGTGCAGCGCATTGCCGAGCCTTTCCGCACCTTCATGTCGAACAATACGCGCGACAAGGACCTGAAGCTTTTCGTCGATCTGGCGAAGGAACGCGGCCAGTCGACGGTCGTCGACAACAAGATCGATTACCGCGTTCTGATCCCGGCCTTCATGATCTCGGAGATCCGCCGCGGCTTCGAAATCGGCTTCCTGGTGGTACTGCCGTTTCTCGTCATCGACCTGATCGTGTCGACCATCGTTATGGCGATGGGCATGATGATGCTGCCACCGACCTCGATCTCTCTGCCGTTCAAGATTCTCTTCTTCGTGCTGATCGACGGCTGGAACCTTTTGGTCGGCAGCCTGGTCCGCTCTTTCCACTGATATGAAAAGCGCAAGGCGATCATCGGAGCCGCAGCCCCGATGATCGCTGAAGCTTATTCGGCCGCGATAGCAGCCGAGTTCTGGTCATCTTCCATGAACGGTTCCGAGCGCTCCGGCAGCGCCGGCACGTCGATGTGATCGGGTGCCAGTCCCTGCTTGGCCCGGGTCGCCATCATTTCGAAAGCCGTCTCCAGATGGTGCGTGAAGCGTTCAGCATCGAAGAGCGGCTTGATGGAGCGATTGGCGGCCAGAATTTGCTTGAACTCAGCGATACGCTCCGGCTGCTCGGCGAGCTGCACGGCCATGTCCTCGTAGGTCTGGATGTCTCCGGCCACCAATTCGGGCAGGCCGATCGCATTCAGCAGGCTTTCGCTGACGCGTGAGGCGAAGTTGGTGCCCTTCACCGTGAGGACCGGCAGACCGCCCCACAGCTGCTCCGATGTGGTCGTATGGCCGTTGACGGGGAAGGTGTCGAGGCCGAGATCGGCAAGCTGCTGACGGTCGATGTGATCCTCGTAGCGAATGCGAGTGGTAAAGACGACCCGCTTGCGGCTGATGCCACGCGCTTCCAGGCGTGCCCAGAGATTGGCTTCTGCGCGAGGGCCGTTACAGAGCAGCCAAAGGACGCTGTTCTTGCTGCGCTTGAGGATATTGCACCACACATCGACCATTTGTGGGGTGATCTTGCGGTTGCCGTTGAAGGAGGCGAAGACGAAGGCGTCTTCGGGCAGTTCGTGTTGCGCGCGCGTCGTCGGCCGCGGCTTGGGACGGTTGAGCGGATCGTTCGGCTGGTAGCATTCGGGCAGCCGGCAGAATTTCTCGTGGAAATGCGCCTTCGAATGATCCGGAAGCACATAAGGATCACCGATAATGTAGTCGAGATCGATATTGACGACGGAGCCCGGAAAACCGAGCCAGGAAACCTGGATCGGAGCGGCCATATGATTGAGGATAGCTGCGCGGCTTCCTTTGGTGTGCCCTTTGAGATCGACAAGAATGTCGATATTCCGAGCGCGGATCGCCTCTGCTGTGCCCTGATCGGACAGGCTGCGAACGTCGACCATCGTCCCCCACTTCCGATGGTCGAACTCCTGTTCCTTCTGGGAAGCGAGATCGGAATGGTCGAAGAGAGTGATCTCGAACCGATCCCTGTCGTGCAACTCCAGGGTCCGCTGCATCAGCTTCATTGTCGCGTGGCCGGGCCAGAAATCGGACGAGAGATAACCGACGCGGATCTTGTTGCTCCACGTGTGTGGCAACCTGCGACGAGCCTCGGCATGGCCGGCGGGCAGGGGTTTTGTGTCGTGGACCGCATGCTTATTGATTGCTTCGTCGCCACACCAATGCAGGTGGAAGAAGGGGTTGTCCGGGATCACGTAGTCGAGATTGCCCTTTGCCAGTGCCGCTGTGATCGGCGCTATGTGTCTGTCGACAGCCGCGAGATCGGATATCTCTCGAGCAAAGATCAGATGGAGTATGCGCGTGACAATGCTGTCGGGGTGTTTCTTGAACAGCGTCGCAACGAGGTGTCGGTTGCTTGCGTCATAGAGATCGTCGGTAAGCAGTTTCGCTGCCATGAGCCGATGCTTGAGCTCCGGTCCCTCGACCAGTATCGTCTTGAAGCTGGTCAGGAGTTCTTTCTGCTGTCGGCTGAGGAAAATGCGAGCGAGGATGAAGGCAATCTCCGGATCCTTAAACGCCATTGGAAGGATCAGGTTGCCGACTGCAAGAGCCTGATCGTCATTGCCACATTCGCTATGAAGCAGCAGCGCCTCGCGAAGATAGTCGTCGCGCTGCGGCTTTTGCCGGCCGGCCAGTTCATACGCGCTCGCCGCATCCGATCTGAAGCCGAGCTTGAGCAATGTTTTCGCCAGCAATGCATAGGTCTTTGGCGACCTGTCGACGTTAAGCAGCTCGTTCAGGGTCTCGAGCGCGCGCGTATACTGTCCCTTCTGATAGAAACCGGACGCTGTCGAAAAAGCATTTTTCGTATTCACGAGCGAGAACTCCAAGCGGAATGTTGAACTGGCACTCGCCAAGGGCCGAGTGCTGGAATCATGGATTCCGCCCGATCTTCGCGCACGTAGCTTGCCTGAAACCGAAGCAGCGGCCGAAAATGCCTTTACGCATTTTTAGCTACGTTCCGGAGAGCTGCTTACCGGCGGATCGAATTTAAGAAATTGGCAAGCAATGGATGCGACTTTCCTTGCGACATGACGGGTTTGGTCCTCTAGGAAAACGGATCGAGGGGCATGAAGCTGCTCCGTCATCGCCGGTATCTCAGTCCGGTATGTCCTCCTTTTGTATCCAGTTTCCAGGGGACACTCCTATGACCAGCATTATCACCAACAATTCCGCAATGGCCGCTCTCCAGACGCTGCGCGGTATCAGCAGCAACCTGCAGGACACCCAGGCCGCCGTTTCTTCGGGCCTGCGTATCTCCAAGGCTTCCGACAACGCCGCTTACTGGTCGATCGCCACCAGCATGAAGTCCGACAACAGCGCCATCGGCGCGGTTTCCGACGCTCTCGGCCTCGGCGCCGCAAAGGTCGACACCGCTTCGACGGCCGTCAGCAGCGCTATCGACATCGTCGGCCAGATCAAGAGCAAGCTTGCTACCGCCATGGAAGGCTCGGTTGACAAGAAGGCTGTTCAGGAAGAAATCGGCCAGCTGCAGCAGCAGCTGCAGAGCGTCGCCCAGTCGGCTTCGTTCAATGGCGAAAACTGGGTCATGGCTCAGAACGGCGACTCCGCTTCGGTCGTTTCCTCCTTCATCCGCGGCACCAACGGCACCGTTTCCGTCAGCACGACCTCCTACGCCTTCGACACCGGCGCGACCGGCAACGTTCTGTTCGGCTCGAGCGGCGGCACGATCGACACGACTTCGGGCATCCTGGGTACGTCGGATGGTTCGGTTGGCGCTTCGGTCTTCAGCCTCGACATCTCCAGCATGACGACTGGCCAGATCTCCAGCGCCCTGAACATGGTTCAGACCGCTCTCAACTCCATGACCAGCCTCGGCTCGAAGCTGGGCTCTGTCTCCAGCCGCATCGATCTGCAGACGAGCTTCGCTTCCTCGCTTTCCGACTCGATCCAGTCGGGTGTGGGCAAGCTGGTTGACGCCAACATGGAACAGGAATCGAGCAAGCTGTCCGCTCTGCAAACGCAGCAGCAGCTGGCTATCCAGTCGCTCTCGATCGCCAACTCCTCGAACCAGTCGATCCTGTCGCTCTTCCGTTAATAGGAAGCGCCAGCGCTCCGCGCTGGTCGAAAATCCTAAACAACAAGTTAACCGCGCCTGTCTAAGGCGCGGTTTTTTTTATATTTTTTGCCTCAAGCCAGTTCAGCTTTTCTTAACTATATTGCTGTTTCTTAGGACCATCGAAGCGGCGAGTTAACCTTAACGATTTTGGTTAACAGGCATGATGCTGAATGCCGTTACCGGTTTTAGGTCCGGAATGTCCCTTATTTAACCACTGCCAAAGGGGCAAATATCATGACGAGCATTCTTACCAATAACGCCGCAATGGCCGCTCTCCAGACGCTGCGCAGCATCGGCTCCAACCTGCAGCAGACGCAGAGCGCCGTTTCTTCGGGCCTGCGTATCTCCAAGGCTTCCGACAACGCCGCTTACTGGTCGATCGCCACCAGCATGAAGTCCGACAACAGCGCCATCGGCGCGGTTTCCGACGCTCTCGGCCTCGGCGCCGCAAAGGTCGATACTGCAACCACCGCCGTCACGAGCGCCATCGACATCGTAAGCCAGATCAAGAGCAAGCTCGTCACCGCCATGGAAGGTTCGGTCGACAAGAAGTCCATTCAGGAAGAAATCGGCCAGCTGCAGCAGCAGCTGCAGAGCGTCGCCCAGTCGGCTTCGTTCAACGGTGAAAACTGGGTCATGGCTCAGAACGGCGACTCCGCTTCGGTCGTCTCCTCCTTCATCCGCGGCACCAACGGCACCGTTTCCGTCAGCACGACCGCCTACGCCTTCGATTCCAGCGCAACCGGCAACGTTCTGTTCGGCTCGAGCGGCGGCACGATCGACACGACTTCGGGCATCCTGGGTACGTCGGATGGCTCGGTTGGCGCTTCGGTCTTCAGCCTCGACATCTCCAGCATGACCGGTGGCCAGATCTCCAGCGCCCTGAACATGGTTCAGACCGCTCTGAACTCCATGACCAGCATGAACTCCCGCCTCGGCTCGATCTCCGCTCGCATCGATCTGCAAACGACTTTTGCTTCCTCGCTTTCCGACTCGATCGAATCGGGCGTCGGCAAGCTGGTTGACGCCAATATGGAACAGGAATCGAGCAAGCTGTCCGCTCTGCAAACGCAGCAGCAGCTGGCCGTCCAGTCGCTCTCGATCGCCAACTCCTCGAGCCAGTCGATCCTGTCGCTCTTCCGTTAATAGGAAGAACCAACGCAACGCGTTGGTCGATGGTAGCAGACAAGCCTTCGCCGCGCCTTCTCCGGAAGGCGCGGTTTTCGTTTTTGGCTCGGCGCATCGGCGCCGACCGGCTCAGGACGCCTTTCCGAGGGCCGCGGCAGCCTTTTGCCTAGCGGCATTGACGAAGCCATCAAACAGCTTCCGCATTGCCCCTTGCTTGTAGGGATAGACGCCCGGATCATCCATGTCATGGACCACCATGGCGACATCGAGCTCGAACACCAGCAGGCGTCCATCGGAAAGTTCGGCGCAATCGATGCCGAAATAATCGAGCTGGATATGGCGGCAAAGGGCAGCGAAGCTCTCTTTATGGCGCACGGCGAAATCCTGATCGAAATTTTCCATCCATGCCTGTTCGGCGGCACGTTTTGCCGCGCTCTGCTCCATGCCGGCACTTAGATAATGCACGATCCAATGGTCTGAGAGCGCCATGTGGCTCGCGAACGCCTTGCCGTTGATGAACACGATGCGCTGCTTGTTATAGAAGCCGTCGGAACCGCGAAAATCGATGAAGGGCGCGACGTAAAGTTCCGGAGCGGGCTGAGCCTTCAGAAAGGTGACAAGCTCGACGGAGTCGGTGATGCGTTCCATGCCGTTGCCGGCATGCGTGCTGATCGGGCGCACGACCAAAGGGTAGTCAAGGCCCGGAGCGCAATCGTCCAGTCGTTTCACGCCCATGGCGACGGCCATAAGATGGGCGTGCGATACGCGGTAGGTAAAGGGCGAAAGGATGGAGGGCTCATTCGCCAGCATAGCGCTGACGCCGTCGCGCGTCAGTCTCGCGATCAGTCCCGGATTACGGTTCATCACCGGACCGTCGAATTTGGCAAGCAATGTCTGCATATGGGCGAGAAGAGGGGCGTTTTCGGTCGATTCCCCGATCGCCATGAAAGCGATGTCGTGCTCCGGCAGATCGACGAGCGCGAAGGTTTGCAGGTCAACGTAATGCAGCCACAGCACGCAGTCGCTGCCGGCCAGCAGAAAATCGATAGGCGTATTGGCCATGAAATCGCCTTCGGTCACGAAAGCGAGTATCCGCGGACCAGTCCCGTTGCCATGGACGACGCAATAGTCGCGGCGCATCTGCACGGCATTCTTTAAAATCTGGCGAGCCTCATTACTGCGGCCGAGCGTCTGCAGGATGATGGCCATGTCCAGAAATGCAGCGGCGGCCGTCGGATCCGCCGTTACGCGTTGCATGAGCTCGTTCCAGAGCGGGGTCACGTCGTGACCGGCATAGACGAGGGAGACTATTCTCCGCATGCCGAGAATTCGGGCGCCAACCGGTATGTTCAATAGTGCCGGATCGGCGATGGGGGCTTTGGTCATCAGCATTGCGGAAGATCCTGTTGGGAGCCGATTGTCAAAACGCTCCGAACGAGCGCGTCGATGTCAGTCTGTCGGGTACGGTGGTTTACGATCGCCGCGCGAATTGCGGGTTGACCGTTCAGATGGGTCAGGGACGGGGCGACGCGGCCTTCGGCGTGGAGACGCTCGACAATGTGGGAATTGACCAATGCCGGCATCGATCCGTCGGCACCAACATAGGCGAAGCAGACGATGTTGAGGGCGACGGGCGCGAGTAGTTTGAGGGCAGGTTCCTGTTCGATGCGCTCGGCCAGTCGGCGGGCTAGCCTGCAATTGGCGCTCATTGAGTCCCCCAACGCTTTAACGCCATAGGTTTTCAGCGTGAACCAGGTCTTCAGCGCCCTGAAGCCACGGGAAAGATCCGGACCGTAGTCGCAGGGCCACCAGTCCCCACCGGCAAGTCCGGTGGCTGCGCGGCTCAGATAGGCGGCATCCGAAGCAAAGGTTTGCCGTTGCCACTCGCTGTCCCGCACCAGGAGGAAGCCGGCATCATAGGGTACCTGACCCCACTTGTGAAAATCGAAAGCGAGCGAATCGCAGGCTTCGATCCCCGCAAACAAAGGCGCGAGCTCCTCGCTGAGAACGCCAAGAGCGCCGAGTGCGCCGTCGACATGAAAATGAAGATCATGGGCGTCGGCGATGCCGCGCAGGGCCACGAGGTCATCGACCGCGCCGGTGTTTACCGTTCCAGCACTGCCGATGAGGAGGAACGGCGTGAAGCCTTCCTGTTCGTCGCGGAGGATTGCTTGTTCCAGCGCATCGATATCGATCTGGCCGAGTTCGTTGACGGCAATGCGCCGAAGCTGATTGCTGCCGATGCCGGACATTTCGAAGGCCCGGGGAACGCAGCCATGTACTTCGCTCGAGGCATAGGCGACGAGCCGGGATTCGTCGGACAGACCGGTTGCACGAACATCGCGGCCGAGCTTGCGGCATCTGGCGATCTGCACCGCGACGAAATTGGCCTGCGATGCGCCGGTCAGGAATATACCGCCTGCCGTTTCCGGAAACGAGAAGATCTCGCGCGTCCAGCGGATGATCTGGCGCTCGACCTCGATCGGCATATGATCGCGTCCGCCGAGATTGGCATTCAGCCCGCCGGCGAGCATTTCGGCGAGCATGCCGGTAACGGTGCCACCGCCCTGGACCCAGCCCATGAAGCCCGGGTGAATGTTGCCGCTGCCATAGGGGAGGATGTACTCCCGAAAAATGGCGTGGACGTCAGCCAGATCGCTGCCTTCGGTGGGCAACGGAACATCGAAGTTGGCACGAGCGGGAGAGGGAGCGCGCTGCCAGACTGGCTTCGTTGCGAGTGTCTGGAGATGATCGAACATGTCGTCGAGCATCCGGTGGCCTTGCTTGCGCAGGGCCTGCCAGTCGCCGGGGTCGAGACTTGTTCGCTCGTGGCGATCGACCGCCCCCCCTCCGGTCTCTTGCAAACTGAACATCTGAACCTCGCATGCGGCCACCGTCATCGGAGTGCTACCGATAAAATGCCGGCCTCTTTGCCCGGCCCGGGCTGGCCTATCTACGACGCCGAAGATGGCGCGAGGCTGACGTGGCTTCTTGCATTCCTTCAGACGGCCGCGCGGATGGAAAATAGCATGTCGGCGCATGCCGGGCGGATCAGCTCCTTTCCTGTTCAAGGAATGGCAAGGCAAGCGCTGCAGGATGGTCATCGGCGGAATAGCTACTTCCGTTAACTTTTGCGGGCGGCATTAACCTTTTATTAACTCTATTGCTGTCAGTTGCGGCTAACGCAACGGTTGGTTAACCTCTCCTAAGAGCCGGTTAACAAGCATGAGGCTGATTGCCGTTCCCGGCCGCAGACCGGAATGTCCCTTCCAAAGTCAGCCATAAGGGGCACTTTTCGATGACCAGTATCCTCACCAACGACGCGGCGATGTCCGCTCTCCAGACCCTGCGCGGCATCAACACGAATCTGCAGGATACGCAGAGCCGCGTTTCCTCGGGCTATAAGGTTGCGAAGGCAGCCGACAATGCCGCTTATTGGTCGATCGCGACAACCATGCGTTCCGACAATGGCGCGCTTTCCGCCGTGTCCGATGCATTGGGCCTGGGTGCGGCCAAGGTCGATACGGCATATGCCGCGATGGACAACGCCATCACGGTTGTTCAACAGATCAAGGACAAACTGGTCGCGGCAACCGAAAGCAGTGTTTCGAAGGCTGATATCCAGGAGGAGGTTACTCAGCTCCAGCAGCAGCTGGAAAGCATTGCACAGTCCGCATCCTTCTCCGGGCAAAACTGGATGTATGCGGCGAATGGCGCCTCGGCTTCCGTCGTTTCCTCCTTCGTGCGCAATAATAACGGTACGGTTTCCGTCAACAGCACCAGTTACGCCTTCGACACCGGTTCGCAAGGCAACGTGCTGTTCGGCGCAAGCGGCGGTACGATCGATACCAGTTCCGGTATTCTGGGCACTCAGCAGAATATCAGCGGCACATCCTATTCCGTCTTCAGTCTCGATATCACCAACATGACGGGCGGGGACATCGGCAAGGCCATGAATCTCATTCAGGGCGCTCTCGATGCTATGACGAGCACGGCCTCGCAACTTGGTTCGCTTTCGACGCGCATCGACCTGCAGACGAGCTTCGTTTCCACCCTGCACGACACCATTGATTCCGGTGTCGGCAAGCTCGTCGATGCGAACATGGAAGAGGAGTCGAGCAAGCTGTCCGCGCTGCAGACGCAGCAACAACTGGCAATCCAATCGCTGCAGATTGCCAATTCGAGCGCACAAAACGTTCTCGCTCTCTTCAAGTGAGCCTTGACCGGAGCTTGCGTTGCGATCGCGCGGCGGCATTTCCCTCTTGTCGCCGCGTATAAGCTTTTGTTAACGTTGCCGCTAATTGATTTGCAGTTTATGCGCAGGTCCGGCGTTCGTTCTCCTACTAAGCGGTTGCCGGGCCGCGCTTCAGCGACGGGCCGTGCTGGGATGTTTCCCGCTGGTGGGCATGAGGCCAATCGTTGCTGCCGGATCGGCCCGGCTTGCCAGTTCCAATGGAATTACGGATTTTCAGATGAGCAATGTGACGACGAATCCTTCCACGTCGGCGGCGCTGACCGTGCTGCGCGGTATCAACAAAGATCTCGATGTCGTGCAGCAGCAGGTCTCGTCCGGTTACCGCATTCAAACGGCGAGCGACGATCCCACCTATTGGTCGATGGCGACCACCATGCGCTCGGACCGAAGCAGCCTTTCCACGATCACGGACGCGCTTGGTCTCGGCGCCTCGAAGGTCGATACCGCATCCACCGCCATGGATACGGTCGTCAGCCTGCTGACCCAGATCCAGTCCAAACTGGTTTCGGCCAAGGAATCGGGCACAAACAAGAATGCGATCAACGCCGATATTCAGCAGCTCAAGAGCCAGCTGCAATCCGTTGCCCAATCAGCATCCTTCTCCGGTGAGAACTGGCTCTACAACACCGAGCAGCAAGCCAATACGCAGCAATCGGTGATCAGCAACTTCACACGGGGGACAGGCGGACAGATCAATTTTACGACGATCGATTATGACAGCTCCCAAACCCTGATGATCGATACCGCGCAACCGGCGCGAGGTTTGTTGACGAAGAATGTCGACGCAAGCACACTCGGCGCTCCAGGAACCAGCGGCGGGACGGCTCGCAACTACTATCTCCTTGCCGCCAGCGGCGGTTCGACGCCATCAGGTGGAACGGAGATCTCGATCTCCAGCAGCACGACGGACGACGAGTTGACCGACATGATCAACGTCACCAATTCGCTTCTGAAATCGGCAACGTCTGCCGATTCGACCTTGGGTCTGATGTCGTCCAACATCACCGACCAGTCGGATTATATTTCCAAGCTTGGCGACGCTATCAAGAGCAGCGTCGGTGACCTGGTCGACACCAACATGGAAGAGGCCTCGGTGCGGCAGAGTGCCCTGCAGACAGCGCAGCAGATGGGTGTTCAGACATTGTCGATCGCCAACAGCATGGCGAGCAAGATTCTGATCATCCTTCAATCGAAATGACCGTCGGGCGGAACTCGGATCGGCTATGCCGCATCGCATTCATCCTCGCACAAGTTTGACTGCCTACGGTCCTTTGCAATGGCTTGGTTGCGTAAGGTGTCGGTGACATTGGTCCCGGACGCTGCTGCCTGATGACGGAAACCGGAAGCGTGATGATCGACGTTTTGAGAATGGAAATGGATCGGCCGGCTGCCGGCATCGACTTGCAGCGCCTCTGCGGCGCGAATGGGGAGATGCGCGCGTGAGCTTGGCACTATCTCGATATCTCAAGGATTTCAGCGCCGAACAGGTTCCTCCGTCGCATGTCGAGGATATGGCCTTTCCGGAGCCGATCGAGTTTGCTGAAATTCCAGGCGAGCCGCCCGTTGATGTCGAGGCCGAGCGTCGCGCTGCCTATGCGGAGGGGCATGAGGCGGCGACGCAGGAACTGACGCAGAAGCATCAGGCCGAACTCGATGCCATGGCCCAGTCGTTCCGCGCGGAAATGGATGCGCGGCGGAGATATTACGAAGAGCAGGCGGCGGAAAAGATCGCGGCAGATATGAACCGCGTCGCCATAATGCTCGGGCAGGCGATCAGCACGGAAGCCGCCGCCATCCTTGCGCCGATCATGACCGAGACGCTGACGACCAGGGCGGTCGGCGATCTTGCCGAGCTGGTCAAAGCTTCGATCCTCGACGGCAGCGTCGGGCCGATCTCGGTCACTGGTCCGCGCTATCTCTTCGAGGTTCTCCATAGCCGCCTCGGCGACGACGGCGCGCTGTTGCGGCATATCGAGGCCAATGATGTCGATCTCACCGTCACCATCGGCGAGAGCGTTCTCGTGACCCGTATGTCCGCCTGGGCCGCCAGTCTGAAAGAGATCCTGAAATGAGCGACGGCGATCAAAATCACGGCAAGCACGAGATTATCATCGTCAAGCGCCGCGGCGGCGATCACGAGGGCGGCCATGGTGGGGCCTGGAAGATCGCCTATGCCGACTTTATGACCGCGATGATGGCCTTCTTCCTCGTCATGTGGCTGGTGAACGCCGCCAACGAAGAAACGAAGGCCTCGGTGGCCTCTTATTTCAATCCCATCAAGCTCGCCGACGAGAAGCCGACGGAAAAGGGCCTCAAGAAGCCCGTCGATCAGGCCCAGGGCGAAAAGAACCAGCAGAAGTCCGACAAGCCGCAGGAAAAGCCGAACGACGGCAAATCAGCCAAAACCGGTGAGGACCTGACCTCGACATCGGGCGACCAGACGAATTACTCCGAGGCGGATTTCTTCGAGAATCCCTATTCGGTGCTAGCCGAGATCGCACAGGAAGTCGGTCAGCAGGCGAATGTCAGCGCCAAGGGTGAGGGCGGTGCCGCTCAATCGGGTCCGGCAACGGGCGCGGATGGCGGCCAGGCCTATCGAGATCCGTTCGATCCGGATTTCTGGACCAAGCAGGTGCAGGTTTCCAGCGCTTCGAAGAAGGCGAACGAGGAACAGTCCGCCAAGTCGGATCAATCGCCCAAGGGTGAAGTCATCGCCTTGTCGAAGGCAACGGCTGCGGACATCGGCCAGCCGGCCGATCAGCCGCAAACGCCCGAACAACAGCCGACGGTGAGCGAGCAGCAAGCGGCCGGCAAGGCGCAGGAAAAACAGACGCAGGCTCAGCAGGTTGCCAAGGCTGGTACGCAAAGCGGCTCATCCACCCCTGAAGACAATGCCGCTTTGCCTGCAAACGGGGATGCTCAGCCGACGAAAGCGCAGCAGCAGGAAGCCAAGGATCTGCAACAGGCAATTCAGGCTGAGATCAAGGGCGTTGCCGGCCAGCTGGCCGAAGGGCTGCAGGTGACTGCGGCTGAAGGCGGGGTGTTGGTCACGATTTCCGACCAGACCAACGATCCGATGTTCAATATCGGTTCGGCGGTCCCCCGGCGCGAGATGGTGCTGGCGATGGAGAAGATCGGCAAGCTTCTCGCGGAGCGTAAGGGATCGATCCTGATCCGCGGCCATACCGATGGGCGCCCCTATATGGTCGGCGGCCGCAACGACAATTGGCGTCTGTCGCTCGATCGCGCCCAGAGCGCCTATTACATGCTGACCAGCGGCGGACTGGATGAGAAGCGGGTTGTGCAGGTATCCGGCTTCGCGGACCGACGTTTGAAGCTGCCCGACGATCCATTCAACGATGCGAACCGCCGTATCGAGATCCTGATCGCGAGTCCCTCTACTCAGGCGGCGACGGATCCCGCAGCTTCGGGAACGCAAGCTCCCGTCAAGCCGGCTTCGGGCAAGGGCAAGTCCGGTCAAGGCAAGCAGGGATAGTTCATGGCGCGCAAACAGCATCGTCATCGCCTTGCGCTCACGCTCACCCTCGGCATGCTGATGTCTGGGGTTGCGAGTGCTGAGAGACAGGACGGTCTGCCGCTCTACAAGATGCTGCGCTCGCTCGAATTCGTACAGGATTCCGTTGTCGCGGGCGACAGTTCTGCCGCAGAGATGCAGCGCTTTCTGCTCGGAACCATAGATGAGCGGCTGCGCAGCGCGGACAAATCCGTCTTCGAGGACAGTCGTAACGTCGATGCGGCTCTTATCTACGCCATGAGCGGCGGCAACCCCGAAACGCTCGAATATCTGATGTCACGCGACGTCAACGGCAATTTCGACAATCGCGTTGCGGATATGCTCAGGAAATATCTGAACGGCAAGGGTCTGCTTGTCGTCAACACGCTTGTCGACATCTCCAAGGAGTATCGCGGCAAGCCGATCGGCCCCTACCTCTCGCTAGTTGCGGGCAATGTCATGTCGGGCAAGAATGCCAAGGCAGCCTTGCCTCTCTACGACTGGGCGCGATTGATGGCACCCGGCACGATCGTGGAGGAATCGGCATTGCGCCGCTCGCTGGCTTTGTGCGCCGACGCGGGCATGGTGCCGCAAGGATTAGATTATGCACGGCGTTATACGCGGCGCTTTCTGCATTCGCCTTACGCCAGCCAGTTTGCCGATCTTTTCGTGCAGCTGGTGGTGGACCACGATTCCGGCGTGAAGCAGCAGGACATCGTCGACATCCTGTCCTTCATGGACCCGCCGAGACAGCGGGAGATCTATCTGCGCATGGCGCGCCGGGCCGCGATCGCCGGCAAGGCCGATCTTGCCGCGCTGGCGGCCAATCGTGCTCAGGCGATCTCCAATGACGGCGGCGATGCCTTTGGTGCGCTGGCTAACTTCTATGGCGGCGTGGCGGGCGTATCCACGCCCGAATTGAAGGCGGCGATCGACGATGTGAACCAGATGCCGGCGGGCGAGCTGAATGCGCGCGACCGCGCATTGCGCGACGCTGCAAAGGCCGTCGCGGCGGAGATATTGCGAACACCCGATGCTGCAAGCCTCGGGCAAGGCAGTTTTCCTAACCTGCCCAACCAACAGAAGACTGAACACGATGCTGCTGTGACGAATCAAGCGGGAGGCCAATCTCCCGGCACGGCGGGTGTTGAGCAGGGAGCCTCGGCAAACGCGGCTCCCGCCCCGGAGGGAGGGCGGCAGGAGGCCGACTCTTCGTTCAACGCATTCGTCACGACGAGCCGCTCGAAGCTGGATGCCATCGACGGCCTGTTGAAGCAGGAAAGTCATTGATATGAACGACATCGGTGTGTCCGGCGCCCCGTCGGGGGCGGATATTCGTGCGGTTGCCAAAGGCGGCCGCTCGGCGAAGCAGGATGACGGCAAGGGTTTTATTGATGCGCTGACGAGCTCGCTCGGCAATGGCGGCAAATCTTCAAGCTCCGATGCCGGTGCCGATACCTCCGCCAATGCGGACACGACTGCCGATAAGGATGCAAGTGCGGCACAGACGGTCGTGGGAAACTCCGCCGCGGCAGCTCTCTCCTTCGACGACAGCACCAAGGCCGGAGTTGGGATGATCGATACCTCCGGAACCAACCTTTCCAATCTCGCCGGCCTGGCCAAAGGCGCGAAAGCTTCGCAGCCTGCCGGCGCCTCGTCGCTCTCGAAATCGCTGATCGCGCTGCAGAATGCAGCTGCAGCGGCGGGTGAGGCCGGCGCGACATCCACCGGAGCCGATCAGCCTACGGCAGCCACAGACCCCGCCATGCCCACGACCGATACGGCCAAAGTGCCGGTGCAGTCTGCCGCACTCGACCAGCTTGCCGAGATCGCGCAGCAGTTGGCCGATGTCGCGACCGCGGACGGTCAGACGGCGCCGGTCAAGAGCGACGGCAAGACGTCTGGTGCGAAGGATGGAAAGGATGTCCAGGCGGCGGATGACGGTAAGTCTGCGTCGACGCAAGGCAGCCTGCCGGCCAATACGATTTCCGATACCCTGTCGCTGCTGAACGTTGCGCAGCCCGTCGTTGCGACGCAGGTTAGTACGGCACAGGGTAGCGCGGTGCAGTCAGGCAAGACGGCAGACGATGCCAAGGTCCAGGCATTGTCATCAGGCAAGGCAGCATTTGCGAATGATGCCGCAGACACGGCTGTGACGTTGCCGGATGACGGTAAGGGAACGGATGTCGCGCAAACATTCCGCCTGGCGCGGGCGGATGGCCGCGGCGGCGCGCTCGACCTGTCGATCAGCAAGAGCGGTGATGACGTTGCCGATGTCAAAGTCGGCGCTGCTGCGGGCGGCGATGCGGTGGCAGTCACCGTACTGGATTCGCGTCGCTATCTCGGGCTTGCCACCAACTCGGCATTGGTCGCCGGAAGCCTGGCGGGCGACCGCGAATGGTCGGCTGCGATGCAGCCGGGCTCGGCGCTTTCCAATGCCGCAAACCTGACGAGCACCGGCAAGGTCGTCAACACGCTGAAGATCCAGCTACGTCCGGACAATCTCGGCGACGTTACGGCAACCATGCGGCTTTCCGGAGACCAGCTGAGCGTCGATCTGAAGGTGCAGACCGGCGAAGCCTACAGGCAGCTTCATGCCGATCAGAGCCGCATGGTCGATGCGCTACGCGCGCAAGGCTATCAGGTCGATAACATCACCGTCACCCTGGCGTCCAATGCCGACCAGCAGTCGGACGGCGGCCGCAACTCCGGATCGAATCAGCCGCAGCAGCAGTCTCTGTTGAACCAGGGGCAGGGGGGCGACGCGCGCTCCAGGGGCCAGAATTATTCAGGGCAGCAGGCAAATGGAAACGATGGCAATCGCAGTTCGGGTGAGCGCAGCGTTGAGGATGGCGCTAGTGGTGGCCTGCAGCGCTCTCGCTCTGGTGCGGTTTACCTCTGAGGTCCAGGCATCAGGCAATCCGGCGCCGCCGGACAACGGTGCAGCGGGTCTTTGTGAACGAGAAATCCAGTCCGCTGCCGCAAAATACGGAATACCGGAAGGGATCCTTTATTCCGTCGGCCTCACGGAAACCGGTCGCAAAGGGTCGCTTTATCCCTATGCGCTCAATGTCGAGGGACGGCCGATCTTCCCGCCGTCGGAAGGCGCCGCCCTGCAGGTATTTGCCGCTGCACGGCAGAGTGGGGCAAAGCTCATCGATGTCGGCTGCATGCAGATCAATCAGTATTTTCATGGCGAAAACTTTGCTTCCGTCGACGCCATGTTCGATCCGCGCAGCAATGTCGAATATGCCGCAAAGTTTCTCCGCAATCTGCATGACAGGCATGAGACCTGGACTATGGCGGTAGCAAGATACCATGCTGGCCCGAACAATGACCCCGCCCAGAAGGTCTATGTCTGCCGCGTGATCGCCAATCTGGTCGCCACCGGTTACGGAAAATGGACGCCAAACGCGGCGACGTTTTGTCGGGATTAGGCATCCATAGGTTGAGTACGGTATCCGGTTAGCCAGCGCTAACCCAATCGAAGCGGTTGACTGCCGTGGTTTTGCCTAAAATGGAAATGTTAATCATACGCTTGCTAACAGGTTTTTTATCGGTGTAAAACGCCAAGCGCATACTACATCTAGTGCAAATCGCACCCTTATGGTTAATCAATTATTAATTTCCGTCACTCATTTCCGACAGTTGTTCGTGATTCGCCCGATTCGTACCCATAGGTCATCGAAACACCACACTGATTCGGAGGCGGACGAATGATCGTAGTGGTTGATGAGCGAGAGCTCGTTAAAGACGGATATACATCACTCTTTGGGCGCGAGGGCATCCCTTCGACGGGATTTGATCCGCGTGAATTTAGCGAATGGGTCTCGACCGCAGCAGAGGGCGACATTGCTGCGGTCGAAGCCTTCCTGATCGGACAGGGGCAGCAAGTGCTCGAGCTTCCGAGGGCGATTCGCGACCGGACGGCGGCACCTGTCATCGCGGTCAGCGACCAGCCCTCGCTGGAGGCCACGCTTGCACTCTTTGATTGCGGCGTGGACGATGTCGTGCGCAAGCCGGTCCATCCTCGCGAAATCCTGGCCAGGGCGGCGGCGATCCGCCGCCGGTTGAAGGCGATCAACAACTATACCGATATCGGCCCTATCCGCGTCTTCGCCGATGGCCGCGATCCGGAAATAAACGGTTCCGTATTTGCCCTGCCGCGCCGCGAGCGCCGCATCCTCGAATATTTGATCGCCAATCGCGGCCGCCGCGTGACGAAGACCCAGATCTTCAACGCCATTTACGGCATCTTCGACGAGGAAGTCGAAGAGAACGTCGTCGAAAGCCATATTTCCAAGCTGCGCAAGAAGCTGCGCAAGAAGCTCGGTTTCGATCCGGTCGATTCCAAACGCTTCCTTGGTTACTGCATCGACTGGAGCTGATACTGCCAGTCGTGCATTCCAGATGTTAAAGCCTGCTGATAAGCCCGGAAATCCCTTGATTTCCGGGCTTATTCTTTTGCAGTGCGCGGGACAATCACGGCAAGAATAAGTGCGCCTTCCCTTACCATCAACGGCGTAATAACGAGCGGTGATATCTCTCGCACGAGACTTGCGACGACGCTTTTCGCGATGATCGTTTTTTCGTTTTCTCAGACAGCTTCACGCAAGGCCCGCCACCTACTCTCAGTCGTATGAAGGATAACGAGGATTCCAGATGAGGAATTTCGGCAGCAGAGAGACCGCGTTTGCGGAAGTAAGTGCAGAGGCAGTCCGCCTCAGCGCCGCTTCTGACCGCCGTATCAATGTGCGCGGATTCTCTGGGGGAGCCGTCCGTCCGTTGCCAACGACAATCTGGTCTATTTCGCCGGCCTCGCTCCGACAGGCTATTCCGACATTTCCAGCGTCCTCGGCCGATCTGCCGCGCTAAACGAATAGGGTATCGAGTCAGTCATGTCGCTTACAACAGCTCTCAACAACGCGCAGGCAATATTCAATAATACCGGCACGCAGAGCAGCGTGGTGTCGAACAACATCGCCAACGCCAACAATACGAATTACTCGCGGCGCCAGGCAATGTTGACCACCGACATGGCCGGCGCACAGGTGGTGCAAATCTCGCGCAGCAGCGAACCCGCGCTGCAGAAGGCCTATCTCAGCTCGGCGTCGTCGGATTCGGCGCAGCAACTGCTCCTGAACGCCTACAGCAATCTTCAGTCGGCAACGATTGGCGGCAACGACAACGAAATTGCGCCGGCGACCTATCTGTCTGCATTTCAGGATGCGATGCAAAATTACGCCGGATCGCCGTCCAATGCCACGGCGGCCCAATCCGCGATCAATGCAGCCCAGAGCCTGGCCACATCTCTCAACAATGCCACGACGGCAGTACAGGGCGCCCGCGCCGACGCCGACAAGCAGATCAAGTCCGACGTCGATACGCTAAATAGCCTTCTCAAGCAGTTCCAGACGGCCAACGAGGCGGTAAAATCGGCCACGGCGGCTGCCAATCCCACGTCGAGCGCGCTTGCCGACGCGATGGATCAGCGCGATTCGATCCTGAACCAGATCTCGAAGATCGTTGGCGTGACGACGGTGACGCGCGGCAACAACGACATGGCGCTCTATACTAGCAGCGGAACGACCCTGTTCGAGACCATTCCGCGCACGGTGACGTTCAAGTCGACGGATACGTATACGGCGGCCACTCCTGTCCCCGGCAACAGCGTCTATATCGACGGCGTTGCTCTGACCCCGGGCCAGAGTGCGAATACGACGGCGCAGGGCACTCTGCAGGCGGCGCTGCAGATCCGCGACGATGTTGCGCCGACCTACCAGAAGCAGCTCGATGAGATCGCCAGAGGGTTGGTTACGGTCTTTGCGGAAACGAACAGCAATCCTTCCAAGCCTACATTGCCGGGTCTTTTTACCTGGAGTGGCGGCACTATTCCTGCCAGCGGGACCGCGGTCACTGGCTTGGCCGGCTCGATCACCGTTAATTCGAAATTAATCACATCCCAAGGTGGCGACCCCACGTTGCTGCGGGATGGTGGTATCAATAATAGCGCGACTGAGACCGGTTATACGAAGAATACCAGCGGCGGCAGCGGCTATTCCACGCAGCTTGATGCCTTCATTACTGCAATGAATGCGAAGATGGCGTTCGATCCTACCGCAGGCTCCAGCACCAATGCCAGCCTGATGGATTATTCAGCCAGCTCCATTGGCTGGTTGGAAGGCCAGCGCAGCACGGCGACGACCGCGGCGGAAAATACGTCCGCCGCTCTTTCGCGCTCTTCGGGCGCCTATTCGAATGCGACCGGTGTCAGTCTCGATGAAGAGCTGACACTGATGATGGATATTGAGCAGTCCTACAAGGCTGGAACAAAGATACTGAACACCGTCAACCAGATGCTTCAAGCTGTACTGGACCTCGCGAGCTAAGCCATGAAACTCTCTTTCATTTCGAGCACAGCCATTCAGAATGCCATGCGGCAGACCGTCCGCCAGGCGCAAAATGAGATGACGAGCGCCTCTACGGAGGCGACCACTGGCGTTTACGCCGATATCGGTGTTTCGCTCGGCGGCAGCACGTCGCTCAATGTGAACCTGACGCGGGAAGTGTCCCGCATCGACTCGATCCTCAGCAGCAATTCCATTGCCAACCAGCGGATGACAACCTCGCAGACCGCCCTGACCGGCATGGGCACGCAGGCGCAGAAGCTGATGGATCAACTGGTGGCGCTGAGCGGCAACACCGACGGCAGCAGCGTCGCCCTGGCGCAGCAGGCGGCGTCATCGACCCTGTCGAACGTCATCGCTTCCGCCAATACGATGGTCAACGGCGAGTATCTCTTTGCCGGAACCAACACCGACGTTCAGCCGATGACGGATCAATCCGCTACAACGAACGCGGCTATTCAATCGGCACTGACGACCTACATGGCCGCCCAGTCGCCGGCGGTAACCGCAGCGACCATATCTGCAGACCAGATAACGGATTTCATCAAGACCAAGGTCGAGCCGATGTTCACGTCCGACCCCAGCTGGTCGAGCTGGTCGAGTGCGTCCGATCAGAATATGACCAGTCGTATCAGCAATTCGGAAGTCATCGAAAGCTCGACGAATGCGAATTCGTCCGGCATCCGGTATCTGGCGCTGGCGACCAGCGTGACCAACGCGCTCATGGGCACGCCTCCCGGCCTCAATCAGAGCGCCGTGAACGCGGTCACGAAGCAGGCCATCAGCTATACGCGTCAGTCGGTTGACGGGCTGAACAGCCAGGCAAGCCAGCTCGGCCTGTCGCAGTCGCGCCTTTCGGATGCGAATACGACGCTCAACGCTCAGAAAACCATTCTCACCACGAGCATTGGCGACCTGACCGGGGTCGATCCCTATGAGGCGTCGACCAAGGTCAACAGTCTCCAGACGCAACTCCAAACGGCTTACACTATTGTTTCCAAGATCCAGCAGTTAAGCCTTGTAAATTACCTTTGATGATCAAAGGGATGTAATGACCAGGAAGGATGCATGAATGTATCAGTTCTCATATGCGGAAGTCATGCAGGACGCTGTGGCCGACGCCAAGGAACGAGAACGGCAAGTTCTGGACCGGTCGATAGCTCTTCTCTCCGCGGCCCGCGATGCGGAAAAATACGGTCGTGAAGCGATCGAGGCTCTCTTCTATACGCGTCGCGTATGGGTGAGCTTCGTCGACGACCTTAAAAGCCCGGAGAACCAGCTCAATGTCGAACTGCGTGCCAACCTTATCTCGATCGCCATCTGGATTTTGAAGGAATGCGATCGAATTCGGCTGCGCCAGTCGGAAAATTATCAAGGCATCATAGATGTCACCACCATCATCAGGGATGGACTTAAATGAAAAGTACGCTTCGCATATCCCTCAAAGCCGGGGAAAAGATCTTTATCAACGGGGCCGTCCTGCGTGTCGATCGCAAGGTTGCTCTGGAGTTCCTGAATGATGTGACATTCCTGCTCGAAAACCACGTGCTTCAGCCCGAGGAGGCGACAACGCCTCTGCGCCAGCTCTATTTCATCGCGCAGATGATCCTTATCAATCCTGAGGGCAAGGAGCAGTCGACGGCGATGTTCCGCAAATCGATCGTCATGCTGCTGTCGTGCTTCCACAATGAGGAAGTGCTGGCCGAACTCAAGCGCATCGACGGGCTTGTCTCCACCGGCCGCGCCTTTGACGCGCTGAAGGCGATCCGCAGCCTGTACGCGATAGAGGATCAGATTCTGAACAGCCAGGAAATGCCGGCGGCAACGATCGAGCACATCCGCCGGGAGATCGCTCCATGGCAGCGGTAGATAGCGTCGCCAGCAGCACCAACTCTCCGAACACTGCCAGCAATGCTGCCGCCGCATCCTCAAAGGCTACTTTGAACTACAACGATTTCCTGCAGCTCCTCATCGCGCAGATGAAGAACCAGGATCCGACCAGTCCGATGGATGCCAGCCAGCAGATTTCCCAGCTGGCGAGCTTCTCCCAGGTGGAGCAGCAGATCCAGACGAACTCGCATCTGGAAACCGTGCTGCAGAACCAGTGGATCTCGCAGGCCTCGGATTACATCGGCAAGCAGATTATGAGCGCCGACGGCAAGACCACCGGCACGATCAAGCAGGTAAGCGTCTATACGGACGGTATCATTGCCGAAACCAATGCCGGCGACAAGATTCTGATCCAGGCCGGCGTGACGATCGCTCCGGCGGGCACGACCATTGATACCTCGCCCACGTCGAGCGATAGTAGCAACAGTGATTCGTCGTCGAATACGGATCAGACCAGCGGCACATGACGTGCCGCTGAACCGGGAGTGGACAGGTTATGAATGAAGCCGATGCATTGGATATTTTCCAGGCGGCAATCTGGACAGTGCTTGTGGCTTCCGGTCCGGCTGTCATCGCCGCCATGGTCGTCGGTCTGGTCATCGCGCTGATTCAGGCGCTCACCCAGGTGCAGGAGGCGACCTTGACCTTCGTTCCGAAGATCGTCGCCGTCATGGTCACGATCGGCATCTCGGCGCCATTCGTCGGTGCGCAGATTTCAATCTTCACCAATCTCGTCTTCTCCCGCATTCAATCGGGTTTCTAGGATAAATCTGAAGGCCATTTCGGCCTCCGGATCGCGCGCATCGACGGCATCGGCCATGCTCGCGCAAGCTTCGGCCTTTAGAGGTCGGTTCCAATAGGGCAGGCGGTTCAGCCGCTTGCCTCCTCTCATGAAGAGACGGAACCGGTCGATGGCACAACCACCCGCAATAGCACTCCCCAAAGCCAATCCTAGCGTCCGCGATATCGGGTTTGCCCTCGGCATCATGGTCATCCTGTGCGTGCTGTTCCTACCGATTCCGCCGTTTCTGATCGACCTTGGATTGGCCTTCTCGATCGCCTTTTCCGTGCTGATCCTCATGGTGGCGCTCTGGATCAAGAAGCCGCTGGAATTCTCGTCCTTTCCGACGATCTTGCTGATCGCCACGATGACGCGCCTGGCGCTGAACATCGCCACGACCCGCGTCATCCTTTCGCACGGTTATGAAGGACATGATGCCGCCGGCGGCGTCATTGCCGGTTTTTCCAGCCTTGTCATGTCGGGCGATTTCGTCATCGGCCTGATCGTCTTCCTCATCCTCATCACCATCAACTTCATCGTTATCACCAAGGGTGCGACGCGTATCGCCGAAGTCGGCGCCCGCTTTACCCTGGATGCCATCCCCGGCAAGCAGATGGCGATCGACGCCGACCTTTCGGCCGGTCTCATCGACGAGAAGGAAGCGCAGCGTCGCCGCCGCGAACTGGAAGAGGAAAGCTCCTTCTTCGGTGCGATGGACGGTGCATCCAAGTTCGTACGTGGTGACGCGGTAGCCGGCCTTCTGATTACCTGCATCAACGTCTTCGGCGGCATCATCATCGGCTATTTCCGTCATGGCATGCAGATCGGCCAGGCTGCGGACGTTTTCGTGAAGCTTTCCGTCGGCGACGGTCTGGTGTCGCAGATGCCGGCCCTCATCGTCTCGCTCGCTGCCGGCCTCCTCGTTTCGCGCGGTGGCACCTCTGGCTCGACCGACCAGGCCGTCGTCAATCAGCTGAGCGGCTATCCCCGCGCTCTCGCCGTCTCTGCGGTCCTCATGGGCATCCTGGCCATCATGCCCGGCATGCCCTTCCTTCCCTTCGTTTTCCTCGGCGGTCTGATGGCCGCCGGCGCCTGGTTCATCCCGCGCCAGATCGAAGCCGAGAACAAGCTTCGCCGCGACGCCGAAGAGCAGAAGGTGATGCAGACGAAGGAAATGGAAAAGGATTCGGTCAAATCGGTGCTGAAGACCGCAGAGATCGAACTGGCGCTCGGCAAGATCGTCTCCACCCGCCTGCTCGGCGCCCATCAGGAACTGGCTTTCCGCGTCGGCAAGATGCGCAAGAAGTTCGCGACGCAATACGGCTTCGTCGTGCCGGAGATCAAGGTGATCGACGATATGGCGATTGCCGACAAGTCGTACCAGATCCGTATCCATGGCACGACGATCGCCTCCAACATGCTGCGCGTCGGCGAAGTGCTGGTCGTCACCGGCTCCGGTCGCAAGCCGACCGTCCCGGGCGACGAGATCCGCGAACCCGCTTTCGGCATGCCGGCCTTCTCTGTCCTCGAAGCCTTTGCTGAGGATCTGAAGCGCGAGGGCTTCCAGCCAATCGACAATGTCTCCGTCGTGCTCACCCATATGAGCGAAGTCATCCGCAACAACCTGCCGGCGCTGCTGTCCTATAAGGACGTGAAGGTCCTGATCGACCGTCTCGATCCGGAATACAAGAAGCTCGCCGACGAAATCTGCTCGTCGCATATGTCCTATTCCGGCCTGCAGGCCGTGTTGAAGCTGCTGCTTGCCGAGCGTGTCTCGATCCGCAACCTGCATCTCATCCTCGAAGCCGTTGCGGAACTGGCGCCGCATGTCCGCAAGACCGAGCAGATCGTCGAGCATGTGCGTGTCCGCATGGCACAGCAGCTCTGCGGCGATCTGGCCGATAACGGAGTGCTGCGTGTCCTGCGCCTGGGCAGCAAATGGGACCTCATCTTCCATCAGGCGCTGAAGCGCGACCAGAAGGGCGAAGTCGTCGAATTCGATATCGATCCGCGCAGCCTGGAAGAGTTCAGCGAGCAGGCGGGCAAAGTTATCCGTGAATACATGGACCGGGGCATGCCCTTCGTTCTTGTCACGTCGCCGGAAACGCGCTCCTATGTGCGCATGATCATCGAACGCCTGTTCGCGACGCTTCCGGTCCTGTCGCATGTGGAATTGGCCAAGGGGATCGAGATCAAGATTCTAGGTTCGATTTCATGATATCAGATCCCCAGGGGACCATTCTGGCGCTGTTCGTCGCCTTCTGCCGCATCGGCGGCTGCATGATGGTCCTCCCGGGATTTTCCTCCGGCCGCGTTCCCCCGCAGATCAGGCTGTTGCTTTCCGCGGCCCTGACGATGGCGATCCTGCCGTTGCTCTGGAACACGATCTATCCTGAGGTGTCGAAGGGCGATGCGAACTATATCGGCCTCATCTTCACCGAAACCGTCATCGGATTGATGTATGGGATGATGGCTCGCATCTACACGCTGGGCCTGCAGTTTACCGGCACGGTCATATCGATGCTGATCGGCTTCAATGCGCCCGGCGGTGCCGACCTCGTCGAGGAATCGAATGAAACATCGCTCACCGGCCTCATTAGTTTTTGCGGGCTGATGATCCTCTTCATTCTGGACTTTCACCATTATGTTTTGCAGGCGCTGGTCGATTCCTATTCGGTCATTCCTTTCGGCGGACATATCGAGCCGCGCGCGGCACTGATTTCCATCACCGACACGCTTGCGACGACCTTCTTCATCATGCTGCGGCTGGCAAGCCCTTTCCTGCTTTACGGCCTGATGTTTCAGATTTCGATCGGTTTCATCAACAAGCTGGCGCCGCAGATCCCGATCTATTTCATTTCCACGCCCTATCTGCTGATGGGAGGGCTGTTCATGCTCTATGTCAGTATTGCGGCGTTGGTCAGTCAGTTTTCCAATGCGTTCCTGACTGTCTTCAACGGGCATTAGCCGTAATGACACAAGGGCGAACACCGATTGGAGTGCAGCCGGAACAAGGCGACCGGCGGGTAGGTAGCGATGGCTGAGAAAAACCGGTCCGAAAAACTGAAGCGCCTCGTCGCGGTGCAGCGCCATCTGGAACGGATGGCGGAAAGCGAGCTGGCCGATACCACCCGACAGCGGTCGGAAGTCACCGAATCGATGGAGCGGGTCATGGTCGCCATCGGCTCCGTTGATCCCGTTCACATGGCATTCTCGATCCATTACGCCGAGCGCTATGGCCGCCTGATGATCCGGGACCAGCAGCTGGAAAGCATCCAGACGCTCATTCAGATGAAGGTCCAGCAGGAGCGCACCAAGGGCGACAGGCTGGAAGAGCACATGAAGGATGCCCGCGAGCTGGAAACGCGGGAGGCGGATGACAATGCCGTCTACGACATCATCGATCAGCGCTTCGCCGGCGTAACGCCAGCCTCCAGCAAGGTTCAAAAACCATAATCATCGCGATCATGGAACAGGATTCGCAGCGTTGGGTTGCCGATCCGTTTTGACAGTTTGATTCGACATGCCCTGACACGAGCGCTGAGCCGCTCGTTTTCAGTGCATGCGAGAGCAGAAGGAGACGTGACATGGCTATTTCGCCTCCGAGTGATTTGGTCCTTGATGTCGTCAAGGCCGCCAATCCCGCCGATGTCGAGGCCGCGCAGGCCAAGCTTGCCGCCAACCGGGCCGCATTTGCTGCCACCAGCCTTGCCGAAAACGGCAACGGCTTCGGCGCGACGGTGGATGCGATGAACAGCGCCGCCACCCAGGCGGGCCTTGCCAATGCCAATACCCATGTCGCCGGGACCAAGGTCCCGCAGGCCTATCGCAAGTTCGAGTCCATGGTGCTGCAGAACTTCGTGAAGAACATGTTGCCGAGCAGCGAAACGCTCTACGGCAAAGGTTCTGCCGGCGAGATCTGGAAGGGCATGATGGCCGAGCAGCTGGGCGATACGATCTCCAAGAATGGAGGCGTGGGCATCGCCGAAAAAATGTACAAGGAACAGGTCGACAAGATGCGCAATACCGGCGCCATCCATGCGGCGACCGACGAGAACGACAAGAAAATGGCGCTCAGCGCGATTACCGATTTTCAGCGCAAGACGCTGGCCGCTGCCAATGCCGATAACGACGGCAACACCAGCATCACCAACCAGAATTCGTTGACGTCCCAGAAAGCATGAGCGAGGTAACAAACATGGAAATGATGTCGCAGGACTATCGGATCAAGTCTGTCCTTGGCCGCCTGGAGATGATTATCGACAATGAGAACAACCGGATCGGCAGCGACCCGGAATTCGATCTCAAGGTATCGAACGCACACAAGAGCCGCTGCCTCTACGAATTGTCGATGCTCTTTCGCGATACCGATCCAGCCGATCTTGCAGCCGCCCACATCGAACAGCTGCATGATCTAAAGAAGAAGCTGGTTCTGAACGCTCGTCGGGTCGAGGCACATCTCGAGGCGGTTCGTGCAGTCGCCGACATCTTGAAGAATGCCGTGCAGAATGCCGATGGGGACGGCACCTATTCGCAGGAGCAATTCCGCGTCCGTGAGGCTGGATGATCAAGCTTGTTATCACCGGCCTGTGGGTCTGCGCCGTAACATTGGCCTCGGTCTATTTTTCGGTGCAGATGGCGACGGCGCCCGCGATCAGCCCTGACGATGCCAAGAAGGCGCAGCAGGAGCTCGTCAAGGGCGAATCGATCAACGTTCCCGTTATCGCCAACGGCCAGGTAACCGGCTATTTCCTGACGCGCATCTCCTTCATGATGGAGAAGGGCAAGGCGAATGCTCTGCAGATCCCCCTGCCGGAACTGACGACGGACGAACTTTTTTCGCTGTTGATCGGCAACAAGACGATCGACATCGCTCATGCGCAGAATTTCGATATTGCCGCCTTTCGCGCTGATTTGAAAAAGCGGATGAACGAGCGACTTGGTGGCGACTACGTCGCCGATGTGCTGATAGAGCAGCTCGACTATCTTTCCAAAGAAGAAACCCACGGCGGGGAAACCGTGGGCAAGAGGACGGTCAAGCCCGTCAAGATCGTGCAGGATGCGGCAAAGGACAAAGTGCCGGTCGAGTGAGATCTCTGGGCCGCAAAGCGATAAACGTAAGTAATTTCTTACATTCTATCGATATGCCTAACAAACTCCTGATAGCTTCCAGCAAATCCAACCTTCCTTCCTAACGGAAAGTTGGATTTGTCTTGCTATAAACTCCTACGAGCCATGTCTCCCAGTCGCCGCACCGATGAACGGTGAGGGGCATGCGCTTTATGCGTACTGGCATCATGCGCGTCAGCGATGCCGGGCAGGAGGGTATTGGATTGAACCAGGTAGCCGATTTTGCCGTCGCCGCGTCACGCCGCATGATCTTTGATCTGCCGGTATGCGATCTCGACTGGGATGACGCGCTGACCTTCGTCAACGAACTCGCTTCCCTGCCGGTCGGACAGACGTCGATCTCCTTTGTCAATGCGCATAACATGCTCGTCATGCTGCGCGATGAAACCTACCGCAGTGTTCTCGAGCGCAATCTGGTGCTTCCCGACGGCGTCGGCCTCGACATCGCCTCACGCGTCGCTCATGGCGAGCCTTTCCCGGCCAATCTGAACGGCACGGATTTCGTGCCCGCGCTGCTGACATTCATGGAGCGGCCGAGGCGGATCGGTCTCTTGGGCGGCAAGCGCTCCGTTGTTGAAAAGGCAGCCGAGAGATTTCGCCGGCATGCTCCCTGGCACCAGTTCGTCGTCGTATCGGACGGCTTCTTCGATCCGGCCCGGAGCAGCGCAGTGACGGCGGAAATCAGCCGCCAGAAGATCGATGTCCTGATCGTCGGCATGGGCACGCCCTTGCAGGAAAAATGGGTCGCCGAGCATGTCGGCCCGCAGCACGCCCGTCTTGTCCTGACCGTTGGCGCCCTGTTCGATTTCATTTCGGAGACTGTGCCGCGGGCGCCAAGCCTCGTGCGCGCGATGCGCAGCGAGTGGCTGTTCCGTCTCGTGCTGGAGCCGGGCAGGCTCTGGCGGCGCTATATGCTGGGCATACCGCTGTTCTTCTATCAGATTGTAAGGCATCAGTTCGGCCGCAAGCAGCGTGTCCTTCGCGCGGAGCCGCATCCGTTGCCGCAACGGCACATTGCGCCGCCGGACAAATTAGCAAGTTAGCATTTGCGGGCTTGGCGTTAACTCTTTCTTTGGTATGAAAGTTTAGAGTGGGTTAACCATTTGCATTGGTCTCCGACCATGTGCGCGAGATAGCCCGCCATGTTTGAAAGCAAAGCCAGGACCGGATTTTATCCCTACGACGCGCAAACCTCTGAGGTTTCGCAGCGCGCTGGAACACGTGCCTCTCCTTATGGCGAAGACGATGATTTGGGTAGTGCGGTCGGTCTGCGCGCTGCCAACACCGACGATCCGCGTGATGCGGAACTGCGTGCCATCCTGCGCAGACGTTTGAATGGCGACCCCTATCCGGTGTCCGGCCATAGAAGATCGCAGGAGCGCGCGCTAGCAGCCGCACAGGCCGGAAATATCTCCGACGCCTACTATGCGGAACGCCGCCGGTTGCCGGAACGAGTATCGGAACCGGCGCCCGATTTGCTGGAATTCGTGCCCGATCTGCTTGAGGGCATGCCGGAGCTTCCGCCGCAAATCGGCTCCGCTCCCGTTGCCGTTGAACACATGTCGCGGACTGGGCGCCGGTCTCTCAGCCTCCGTGCGCTCAGTTTCGTCGCCGCAACCGCGCTCATGGGGGCGGTCGTTCCCATCTTGCTTGCGCCGCCGCCGCGTTATGTCTCGCAGGCAGTGCTCCATGCGGAAGGCGATGGCCGCGCGCGTCAGGCCCTGTTGGATGTTGCGGCAAAGCGGGTCGTCGCTCCGTCCGTATTGTCCGACGTCGTTGCCAGGATGAAGCTTGATCGCGATCCGGAATTTACCGGCAGCCGGGCGGGTGCCCTCGGCGTTGCCGTCGAGTTGCTTTCCGGCAGCGGCAATGCATCCGATGCGCCGTCGCGCGCGCAGGCCACGCTGCGCAAAGACGTTGCCGTCGAGATCGATAGTCAGACGGGTCTGCTGCGCCTGATCGTTACCTCGGGCGATCCCGCCAGATCGGCCGACATTGCCAACCGGCTGGTTATCGCAACCCTCTATGACCCGGGCGTTGCGAAGGCAGCCGGTGCCTCGCTCGGGGTCGAAACGGCGGTCGATCGCAGCCGCAAGGAACTCGATCGCGCCTCTGCCGCCCTTGCCGAATTCAAGACGCGCTATGGCGAAGACAGGATTGCCGCGGCCGAGACACTCCGGCGGCAGCGTCAGCAGCTGGATGTGCAGATAAAGGCAGCCGATCTGGCGGTACGCACCGCCAAGGCCCGTCTCGTAGCTGTCAAATCGGCGACGCCGGCATCGGTGCTGAGTGGCGCATTGTCGGGCGATCTTTCGTCGCCAGGTCTTGATGACCTGCGCAGCCGCTACAACGCCGCAAAGTCACAATTGACACAGCTTTCTGTGCAGCTCGGCCCGCGCCATCCCCGCCTGCTGGCGCAACAGGCAACGGTCGATGATCTCGCGGCCAATATGCGCAGTCAGTTGCAGCGGCTCGCTGTCAGCAGCGAGGCGGACGTGAAAGCGGCTCTGGAAAAGCAGACCGCTCTCTCGGCGCAAATGACGGCTTTCAGTCAGACGGGGAGTGATGTGGACCTCGCTCGCCTCGAGCAGCTGCAGGATGCCGTGACGACAGCGCAGAGCCGCTACGAGGCCGATCAGCAGAATGCTGGCATGACGATTTCCGAAGTCCGGCCGCCGTTGACGGTATTGTCCCAGGCCGTCGCGGCCGCCGCCCCGTTGGATAACCGGCTCGTGAGCAATCAGGCTGTCGGTTTCCTCATAGGTCTTGGTCTGGCACTTTGCGTCGTATTCCTGCGCAAATGGCTGGCTGGTGCCGCGCCGGCAGAAGATCAGGCAGCTGACGAAAGCACCATGCCGGAAGCCTACGCTTTTCGCCATGAGGATGATCTGGAGCCTCAGTTATTGCCGGCGATCGCACCTGAACCGTCGGCTGCTCTCGTCCATGATGTGGATCGGCTCGATATTGCGGACGAGTGGGGCCTTATCCGGCAAGAGCTTGCATCGCTGCGTGCCAAGGTCGAAACCTACGCTGTACGCAGACATCCGGACCGCGCCTGATCGTCTCATCGTTTTCCCTTGCAATTACCGCTTTCAGACACCATAGGGCGTTTGCAGGCCATTCCATGGAGTGGATGGCTTGTAGATTGCCAGCGAATTCATGATCGGGAGACGAGCGTGACGACAGTGATCGACGGGAAGAAGGCAGCAGCTTCGGTGATCGAAGCCGTGAAGGCTGCGGCGGCGGGACTTGAGACCGAGGCCGGTGTGAAGACCGGACTTGCGGTCGTCATCGTCGGTGATGA